>JBLHNU010000007.1:0-125228 GCA_047622095.1 Desulforhopalus sp. | reverse complement strand
CTCCTGGCGGCACTTGGTTTCCTTGCGGTAAACATCCACCGGCGCAGACAGGCACTCCTTGCGCTGCGCAAAGCAACCGCTTCTCTGGAGCAAAGCGAGTCCCATTATCGGGGCATGATCGAAAATATTCTCGACACCTTTTACAAAACAGATACCCAAGGCTTTCTCAAATTTATAAGCCCTTCCGGGGCACGGTTGCTTGGTTATGAGTCACCACAAGAGATGATTGGGCGACCCATTGCCTCTCTCTGGTATTTTCCAGCAGAACGGCCAGATATGCTTGAGATAATGGAGCGAGATGGAGTCGTCTGCGACTATGAAGTCGTCTTGGTGCGTAAGGATGGATCTTCTGTACCTGTTTCTGTCACTTCGGGCTTCTATCACGATAAGGACGAGAAAATACTTGGCGTAGAGGGAATATTTCGTGATATTACCGAACGCAAGCAGTCGGAGGAGGCCTTGCAGGAAAGCGAGGAGAAATATCGTACGGTGGCTGACTTTACCTACAATATGGAAACATGGAGGACACCGGATGACATTTATCGATATGTCTCTCCTTCCTGTGAACGTATTACCGGGAAAACAGTAGCAGAGTTCCTGGTTGATCCGAACCTTTTGATAAAAATCACCCACCCGGACGACCAGTCAAAGGTCATCGAGCATTTTCTAAAGGCCAAGCATGGTGACGGAACCCAAAATAT
Organism: Desulforhopalus sp.; assembly: GCA_047622095.1. Taxonomy (GTDB): domain Bacteria; phylum Desulfobacterota; class Desulfobulbia; order Desulfobulbales; family Desulfocapsaceae; genus Desulforhopalus_A. The sequence continues at coordinate 124,527 of JBLHNU010000007.1, read as the reverse complement.
GGAATGTGATTTTCGCATTCTCACTGCAGAAGGCGATATTCGTTGGCTTGGCCATTCGAGTACTGTTGTGCACGGTAGAGACGGGCAGTCTTTGGGCCGTCGCGAGAGCTATCGCGATATAACCAAACGCAAACAGACAGAGGATGAGAAGGAGAAACTGGAGGTCAAAAACCGGCAACTCCAGAAGGTCAAAAGCCTGGGGCGCATGGCCGGCGCCATCGCTCACCACTTTAACAACAAGCTTTTTGTAGTGATGGCGAACCTGGAATTTGCCCTGAGCAGACAGCCACAAGACAATACAATCAATAATGCTCTGACCGCCGCCTTGAAGGCAGCCGACAAGGCAGCGGAGGTGAGCAGATTGATGCTCACCTACCTTGGCCAGGCAACCGGTACCCGAGAGCCGCTCAATCTTTCCGGAATCTGCAGACGGAGACTGCCCCAGATACAGGCCACCATACCCAAAAACGTTGTTTTGGAAACTTCTTTGCTCTCCCCCGGCCCGACCATCATCGCTAATTCGAACCAGATACAAGTGATCCTCACCAATTTGTTGAGCAACTCCAGGGAGGCTGTCGGTGATGACCAGGGTGCTGTTCAGTTGACCGTAAAAACGGTTTCCTTAGCTGATGTTCCCATTTCATATAGGTTTCCCATCAACTGGCAACCAGAGGATACGTCCTATGCCTGTCTGGAAATTCGGGATACCGGCTGCGGGATTGCGACCAAGGACATTGAGGAAGTATTCGACCCATTTTTTTCCAAGAAATTCACAGGCAGAGGCCTGGGATTATCCGTGGTCCTGGGACTTGTTCAGGTGCATAGTGGTGTCGTCACGGTAGAGAGCGCACCGGGGCAAGGGAGTGTCTTTCGTGTCTTTTTCCCGATATCGGCAGTAGAAGTCTCCATCCAGCCGGACAAGGCGGCTAAGACCCCGGAAATTCAAGGGTTCGGCACGGTACTGCTAGTTGATGATGACGAAATAGTTCTGGACATAACCCGTATGATGCTGACATCGTTGGGTTTTGAAGTGCTCAGTGCAAGTGGTGGTATAGAAGCTGTGGAGATTTTTCAGCAGCACAAGGATGTAATACGTTTCGTACTGACTGATTTCGCTATGCCCCACCTGAACGGTTTGGAAACTTTGACCGCTTTGCGGCAAATCGCTCCAGGCATTCCTGTGATCCTGGCCAGTGGTTACAGTGAAGAGCAGGTGATGGACGGTACCCATTCCGAGCGTCCCCAGGCCTTCCTGGCAAAGCCCTATGCTTTTCAGGCACTAAAAGACGCCATTTACCACACTTTGGCTGACAAGCCATGCAATACATGACGAACGATGATACTACCGAAAAACCTGCCTAGTCGACAAGGAAAAAATACCATCAATTCCCTGAGAAAATTCGATTAGTTAAGATTTCTCAGGAAATTGCTGTGACTTAATCAGAATTTTAGTAGTAAGACATATCCCTTGGCAACCATCGGCCTGAACAAAAAATCTCAAGTTGGCATCTTCCTGATCACATTCAGTCAGAAGATGTTCCAGATTATCTTGCAAAGGAACAACAAACGAAAATTATCAGGCACTATCTTGTTGTTGCAGACAAGATAAAATCAAGCAGAGAATAGGGTGGAAAATCATGTTTAACACTCACAACACATGCATGGCAGTTGGAGGCGGGCTAATTATAGCTTCTATGTTTACCATGAGTTACAGCCTATTGGTAAGTGTCCCGGTATTTATAATTGGAGCCTACTTTGCTTTCATCAAAGCGCCTCGAGCGAACCTTGGTAATGCAGGTGTGATCACTAAAGTTACGACTTCACCGTCTGTTTCACGCAAATCGCCTTGTCCATGTGGCAGTGGGAAGAAATACAAGAACTGCTGCTTGAGTAGGTGAATCCTTTCTCTTTTCATTACCCTCCTGGTCAGATCTCATCGCACCAGACAATATAGTTGCAGGTGTGATCCGTGATGCTCTGGAATTATCAAGGGTTTCAAACTACGTTTTTCTGTCAGGAATATCTTGATTTTTCTAAAGGTCAAAAACAGGTTTTAGGGGCAATTCTTAATTGCATGTACAGTAGCAGTTTCAAGTTGAAATGATTGCTCAAAAATCAAACCTTAGATCTGGCTATCCTAATACACGGTGATAGTCCACAGATTAGCAGCACCTTAATCATGCTCAGATTCTGTTCAAATAACTGGGACCATTTCACAACCAACTGCAAGGGGAGGGGGGATCTCCCCTTGCAACTATGATTACCAGTCCAAATCGTACTCTATTGTCTCTTTTACCATGTGAACGATATCACCCTTCGATCCACTGATGAAATAGGAGATTTTTGCCTCGATTTCCACCTGTTCAATATCTGTATCAAAATGCATTACATACTGTTCCCTACGGGTCTGCAACGGCTGCAGGGTGAGATCGACGATATCTTTGATCTGCCAGGCGCCGTATCTCATGCGGTTTTGCATATCTCTTCCAATCTCAAAATACTTTTTGCTGGTACTGAACATCATCTGTTTTTCTGGATCTTTTTCTCCCAGGTTTTTAGCGGTCACATCCAGGACCACTTTGCCGGACCAGAGTCAGCCATCTGGAACACGATGACCCGTTCTGTTTTCTATAAAGACTGTTACTACAGCACTGGGTACCCATTCCTTGCTGCTTTTGACACCTTTAATCTGCCCGGGAAGATGTTTGTAGGGATTGATTTGTACGTTAAATCCAAGACCTTCTTTGACAGTTTCAAGATCATGGCCACCGGGAAACAGATGACCTTTTTTCATATGACAATCCTGACATGTCTGACTGCCACCCATGGCCACATAACCATCTCTGTAGCTGCCTGAGAGGGTGTTGCATTGGATGGTCTCCCCATCTGGAGCTTTGTAGATACCGTGGCACTGCATACAGAAGGCGGATCTTGTGATATCAACCGTTTCTGTCGTTTCATGGCCATCGTCGGGCTCGGCTCCGTGGGGCCCATAGATCATTCCTTTTTCCGGAGGACCGTTAAAACCGCGGGCTACTTCGGTTGCCTTGATATTGTGGCAGGATAGGCAGCCAATATTTAGTCGTGAAAGCTGCTTTTTTGCAGCCTCACCTTCGGCGGTGCCTTTTTGTTTAAATGCAGTGACAATCATCCGGCCGATTTTTACAGCAAGCTCTTCTGAGGCGTAATTGACTGCCGGGGCATGGCAGTCGAGACATTTCAGCAGCTGTCCCTTGGTTAGCGGGGTTTCCCACTCTTTGGCGAGCCCGAGTTCAATGAAATTGTGCATTCCCTTGAGAGAAGAGACTATGGAGTGGGCATGCCATGATGCTGCCCACTCCTCATGGACGGTTTCGTGACACTCCGCACAACTTGTTTCATCAAACATTTCTAGAAGTTCGTCGATACTTTCTGCTTGTTTTTCTGTTGCCTGCAAACCTATTGGAAATAGAATCAGGATTGCTCCAATGATAAGTGGTATCACGCTCTGCATTCTGTTCATAATTCCTCCATACGGTTGATTTCTTCGGAATTAGACTGGTCTATTTTGGGGGGAATCACCTCCTTTTTCGGGTTTTATGCGGTCTGTCGTCGGAGTCTAGATTGTCTATTTGCATCCTCAATCAAACCTTTTTACGAATAAATTTAACGTATTGTACTTTATGATTTTGTTCCGTTTCTCTATCCAATTCATGCTACCGTGTCTATTGGTGCTTCACCAACGGATATCTGTGCCGGTTTGTCGAGAAGCGAAGAAAGGTTCTCAATAACCCAGTTAGCCGCCATCTTGTTAGATGCCCTTGCTGCAAGCTCCGTCTCAAAAACACTAATGGTGATTATTCCCCCGTGTCCTGCATTTAAAAACTGATACCTTTTAAATCCACCACTGGAGCGGATGATAGGTACAAATCCTTCTTTAACCAGTTTGATAATCTCTGAAATTTTGTCTGGATTTACATCTTCATATCATCTTATTGTAGTGTGCATAATGTACTCCTTTTTGAAAGAAAGAATTTGAAATTGCTGATAGTGCAGCACTCTAGATTCGTTTGTCTAGGAGCATGGTGCAATAATAAAAAAGCCGAGCTGCCTTTAATGAAGGCAGCTCGGCTATCATCAGATGACCCGTAGCTTTCCGTCCCTGTCTTTCGGCAGGTTTGGCTTTATCTTATTTTGAAAATAACTATTAAGTAGAATTATACGTTAGGAAGTTGCGTCGCGTCAATACCAAAAAGTAGCGAATGGTAAATATCTCGAAAGAGACCCATTGGCAATCTAAACTGGTTAAGGAAAACTGCAACTTACCCTTATTCCTGATCAGCTTGCTTGTGAAAGTTTCTAAAAAACTAGCCTAAAATGGAACATTTCAGATTATTGATAATTCCAGAGAACGGAACCGCTACGCGGAGCAAAGCAGCTCAACTTTCGCTCACACATCTGCTACCTACTAACATTACCCCCTCGACTAAATATCCCTCAACATGATCACCATTTTGGTTGATAATAAATTATGGATGATACCCATCCACTCAATCATAAGGAGGTAGATCATGAGTAGCCAAATCAGAACCAGATTCGTAGAACACATGGAGGTGTATGGCCTCACACAGCAAACCCAGAGGAGCTACATTTCAGGGGTTAAGGGTTTGTCTGGCGTATGTCATATCAGTGCAGAGCAGCATCACAGATAATCCAAATAGTAACGTCTTCTTTTTTTTCTCTCCTCATTTACAATGTGGATTGATCCAGCTAACGCTGCTAATCAGCCCCGCGGTTTTTTGCATCGGCTGAAATAGCTTGTTTATGTGTTTTATCCAATTATTTACAGGGTTTCTGCGGAAGCTTGTCCACATCAGGCTTGTAGTATCGAATGACAAAGTAATATGGTTCGCCAGCATTAACCGGCATCCAATAGGTACCGTTTTTAGGATCCTCAACACTGAAGGTCACTGTGATATTTTCACTTGAATCCGGTTTGGAGTTGTATGCATTAAAGACATCGTTTTTACCAGAAAGTGTATTTCGAGTGATCGCACTGTAACGGGTGACAGACCAGAACAGTTCTACCCTTTTAGGTTCATAAGGAAAGACAAATACTTCAGTTTTGTCACCGTTTAGAACCTCGTCTTTGCAGTTTGTGAAATAGGGTGCGTAATAGGCATGGTGAAGAGGGAAACCAAGGTGGCCGACAATCGCGCCGGCACGATATTCAGGATCATTACTATGAGGCTCTTTACTGTCAATGGGACCGAACATGCCGGTATTACCAGTTTTACTAAACTTTGGCGCTACGGCGCCGATGTAATCACTTACCCGTAGATAATCTTCTTTGTTAAAGTTTATAGCTGAGGCAAGAATCTCTTTATTCTGAGGATAAACATCGTGTGTTTTAAGGGTGTGCAGTATTGGATTATCAATGGTCAGTTTTTTGCTTATTCCCGTGAGTAAGATCTTATTCTGGAGAGGATAAACATTTTTTAAATCTTCGGTCGTTCTAACCTGTACGCGAATGAAAAGATGGGGGGTAATCTCCCGGACTTTCAATAACTGTTGTACCTTCAGGAACAGCCATAGTCTTCCCTTTACGTACAAAGGTGTACTTACCAACAGGATGAATCTCATCATAGATCGTATAGTGTTCTTGGTCGGTAATATGGATGGAGTAATATCTACCGTCTGTTACTTTAGGCATCTCAACAATTACAGGTCCTTCAGACAAATCAATTACCGCCTTTGTGTATATATGATCAAGAGCAGGAGTAACCACAGGATCGGTTCCTTCAGTGGGTAATTTTATGGTATGTGACAACTTATTCGTTCCCCCAGCCTCTTTAGCAGTGGTTACCATGTACACCATATGGTGGTAGACCTTAAATGCCATAAGATCGGCCACTGAAGGTTTTTCAACTTGTCTGTCCGCGTTGTTATTTTGTGCTTGTGTTGCGCCAGCCGTTAGGCCAAATGCGATGACGAGCCCAATAATCAATACAGAGATTTTCTTCATTTGGATGGAACTCCGTTTTTTTAATAGATAATAAATTGATTTTCACACATATTAAACATAACGAGTTATTATACAGGTCTGTATAACTCCACAAATTTCGACTGATTTAATGGTAAGGCTTTGGAATTGTTGCAGTTTCTAACTGTGTAGCCAGGGTTTTTGGTGTGATATACAGACCTGTATAACTACCAATCTGTGATCATTTGCCATCAAACATACTGTAGATACGATTCTAAATCGTATCACGTTTCTCTTCATTCCAGCAATAGATTATGTTAGGCAAACTGCAGGATAGTAACTGATTATCAGCTTAGCTCTCTGCTTTTTCAGCTCCCCAAGTTGTAAGTCGCGCGTTCGAATCTTACCACCAATTTCCAGATAATGGTGCGGGTGTTGGTCCTCCTTTGCGGCTGATTGTCTGAGATGAAATTTAAAAAAATTCCAGAAAGATCCTTTTAGGGAACTGTGTTTGTTGGATAACATTAATTCCTATCAGGAACTATGTGCGACAAGTATTCGTTCTAGTTTGAGAACGCCAATGGATCTCTTTAACTATTGAATATCAGGCTGGGGCAAGAATCTAATGAGATGTTAATCTTTTCAAATTTAAAATTGAATATTTCATAAAAGTACCAAAAAATGATATTGTTGATTCCTGAAGGTGAAAAGGTTCTGCAGTCAGAAGGATGTAAGCTATCGGGAGCTTTTATTCTTGTTCAATCCCTTAAGATAACATAAGTCCCACTTTGTTTCTGCTTGTTGATTAATTCTTACCGTGGAAGGGATGAAGTCGTTTTTTTTAAAAAAAGGAAAATATGGAGAGCTTTTCTGGGCTATTAAACAATGCTGCGTTGATGCTCATTCTTTGTATCATTTATGACACATTTGGCTTCTATGCAATTCCCCAAAAGAATCTGAGAGATTGCTTAACTGGAGCATTGGTTGGGGGCATTGGTATCTGCGTGATGCTGACTCCTTGGACTCTAAACCCTGGCGTGTTTTTCGATACTAGATGGGTTCTAATCAGCCTGTGCGGGCTCTTTTTTGGGTTTATCCCAACGGCAGTTGCGGTAATCATCTCCGGTGCGTTCCGGCTTTACCTAGGCGGTCCTGGTGCAATAGTCGGGACTATTGTTATTGCGGTGACCGCAGGGGTCGGTCTCGCCTGGAGATATTGGAAAAACAAACACGACAAACCTCTCGGCTGGAAACAACTTTATGTTTTCGGTATTCTCGTCCAATTGGCAATGCTCTCCTGTATGTTTCTCATGCCTGCCGATATGCGGATTCCTATTATCAAGTCTGTTGCACCTCCAATCCTGCTCCTTTATCCTCTCCTCACTGTGGTTATAGGTATCATATTGAAGAGACAAGAAGATCGAAGAACTGCAGATAAAGATCTTATAAAAGAGATAACTGAACGTAAATTGGCAGAGGAGAAGGAACGTGCATCAAAGGCTTATTTGGATCAAATTCTCAACAACATAGGTGATCCTGTATTCGTAAAAGATGACCAACACAGGATGATCCTCGTCAATGATGCTTTTTGTTCCATCTTAGATCTACCCAGGGTAGAGATAATTGGCAAAACATTAGCCGAAAATTTGCCTCCAGACGAGATGGAACATTTTTTACAAACTGATAGGCAAGTTCTGACATACGGACAGGAAAATTTATGCGAGGAGTCACTTACAGTCAAGGGTAAGAAAACATTAACGATTGTAACAAAGAAGACCCGGTGGGTAAACGATAATGGCAATATGTTTATTATTGGTGTGATTCGTGACAACACCGAGCGCAAGCAGGCGGACGACCGATACAAAAAAACTGTAGAAATTTCAATAGACGGGTTTTGGGCTGTGGATTTGAATGGGAAACTTCTTGATGTCAACCATGCGTATTGCTTAATGATCGGTTTCAGTAAAAACGAACTTTTGCGTATGTCAATATCGGATGTTGAAGCAAATCAATCGGATGAAGAAATTAAGGAAAATATCCATAATATTATCAAGGACGGAAGTGCACTATTTGAATCACAACACCGACATAAGAATGGCGAATTAATAGATGTTGAGGTGAGCACAACATATTCAGCAGATGATGGGATCTTTTTTACCTTTATTCGTGAAATCACCCAACGAAAAGCAGCAGAAAAAGTTGAGGAACGGCTTCAACAAGCGCAAAAAATGGAGGCAATTGGCACATTGGCTGGTGGCATTGCTCATGATTTCAATAATATTTTGGGGGTAATCCTTGGCTATGCAGAATTGGCTAAAGAAAAAGCCCCTCTCGGGTCGCAAATTAAAAATGATCTTGAAAAGATTTTAATTTCAGCGAACCGTGCAAAAGATCTGGTGAGACAGATACTTGCATTCAGCCATAAAACCCAGGTAGAACGATCCCCGTTAAAATTGCAGCTTCTGATAAAAGAAGGGCTCACGATGCTCAGGTCTTCGATCCCCACAACGATCAGCATTACCGAAGACAGTGATCCAAGATGTGGAACTGTCCTGGCTGACCCGACGCAGGTTCATCAGATTTTGATAAATTTATGTACCAATGCCTATCATGCTATGGAAAAGATTGGCGGGGAACTTTCGGTTACCCTAAAGGCTACCGTCATCACACCAGATAATCAAAAAATGTTATTGCACCTCGCTCCTGGTGAATACGTTGAGTTGACAGTGACGGACACAGGTGCTGGTATAGGACCTGATGATATGGTTAAGATATTCGACCCTTATTACACCACCAAAGAAACTGGGAAAGGCACAGGATTGGGGTTGTCGATTATACACGGAATAATGAATGAGTGTGGGGGGGCCGTTACCGTTGAAAGCCAGTTAGGCAGGGGGTCAACATTTCATGTCTACTTTCCTGCTGTTAAAGAAGATGCCTTACCTGAAACAAAAGAGCAAGAAGACATCCCCAGAGGAAAGGAACGAGTGCTATTTATTGATGATGAAGCAATTCTCGCTCAAATGGGTAAGGACATGCTTGAAAGGCTCGGTTATCATGTTACTGTTCGGCACACTAGTTTTGAAGCTTTGGAAACCTTTCAGAATATTCCAGATAAATTTGACTTGGTGATAACCGATCAGACCATGCCAGGGATTACTGGTGCTGATCTCGCTCGCAGGATGCTGCAGATACGACCAGATATACCCATAATTCTCTGCACTGGATATAGCAATCTTATTGACGAATTTTCTGCAAAAGCAATAGGAATAAAAGAGTTTGCGTTTAAACCGCTTGCTAAGAAGGATATTGCTAAGTTAGTCCGAAAAGTGCTAGACGTCGCGTGATGTCATACACATTTAAGAATCGCAACATTTGCTAGCCAACGATTATTTCCTTTTTCAATATAGATGCAGCGAGGTGTCGCAATAGATGAAGGGTGGACCACGGTACCTCTGCTGTATCGCATAGTCTTTTGGTGAAATTGTTCAAGCTTTGATAAGCACCTCTCCCATCAGGTTTCTACCTCAAGGTTGACGCCTGTTCAGTGTTTGAAAGCAAATCAACCGGAATCTTCTAAATTGGTGTGCGACTAGAAGAGGGATATTTACAGTTGGACTGTGCTTTATTATGGTCTGAGGTGACGAATTTACAATCTCTAAAATACTTGATGTATTAAGGAAATTTGAAAATATCATAACAATAGATTTGGTGTTCAGCTTGGGCCTTTTTTTTCTTCCGCATTGACAATGGTGTTCCTGCCAAGTTTTTTGGCTTCGTAAAGACAATCGTCTACTCGGGATAATAACTGACCTGGAGTCTCGTTATCTTTGTATTGCCCGATACCGAAGCTTACGGTAATTGTTTTATCGATACCGAAATTGAAAGATTCTATGCCATTCTTCAAATTATTGGTGAGTTGTCCTGCACCTGAGTGATTCGTGTTTGGGAGAACAATGAGAAATTCCTCTCCTCCCCAACGACCCAAATGGTCACTATTTCGGATCGATTTTTTTACAAGAGCAGTCATCTGCTGTAAAACAGAATCGCCCGTAAGGTGGCCAAATGTATCGTTTATTGATTTGAAAAAATCAATATCGAAAAATACAATTGTTAACGGCTCTTCTGTTAGTTGTGCTCTTTTAATTTCTATTCCCAGGTGCTTTTCTATGGACTTTCTGTTGAACACCTTTGTGAGATGATCCATTGTTGATGAATAGTGAAGTTTCACATTTAAAGCTTTAAGTTTCCTGGTGTACTTCCCCAATGTGAATTGGCGCCAAAGCAATAAAAAAAAGATAATGGAAAACCCGGTAACAATTTTAAGAATAAGTGACCGGTTAAAAAACTGGTTTGAAACCTCGATGTCAAACCAATTTCGATATAAGCCAATCTTTTCCTTTTCCGTGAGAGATGCAACTCCTTTACTGAAAATAGATAACAGCAATTCATTATCTTTCTTCACCCCCAGTTTCATTTTGTTTTCCTGGGGGACGGAGCCAACTATTTTTATGTTTTCTAGAGCAAGTTTTTCTATTGTATTTACAATGGCGGGCAAACCATCAATTGTAGCAAATACCTTTTGTTCACTGACAAGTTTTAATGCTTCTTGGGTGTTTTCGACTTCGATAATTTGGATTTCAGGGTGGTTCGTACGAACATATTCGGTAATAAAAAAGTATGCCTGCAATGCGACCTTCTTGCCATACAACTGGGAGTAGTCTCCAATGAATGAGGCGTCGTCTCGAGTGGCTATCACTGTGGCAAAATTAAAATATGGTTGGGTGAAATTAATGTAGGTTTGTGAAGCCTCTGTTTCATTCATCAGAGGAATAATGTCACACTGGCCATCTTGCATAAACTGCAATGTTTGTTCCCATGTCTTTGTTGGTACAAGTTTCAGTGTCGTGCCGATGCGCAGGGAAATTTTGTTGATGAGATCGGCAGATAAACCGCTGTGTTTACCATTTTTAGTTATGAAATCAAGAGGTGGCCAAGAGGGATCAACGCATATTTGGACAGTATTGTTCTTGTAGATATATTCCTTTTCAGGAATGGTGAGATTCACCATGCTTTGTTCATAGATTTCATGAACCTGGAGAAGCCACTTCTTCCTGATTTCATTTAGCTCATCACCTGAAATTGCATTTAATCCTTTCTGGATGATTGAGTGTAAAGTGCTATTGTCATGGGTGGTAGCTATGGTCAAATTACTGATGAAAGGTTCCTCGTTGACCTGGAATGCCAATCGTACATCTGACACCATTCTTTGAGAAATAATGTAATCCACAACACCAATTTCTTCCATGAAAGCATCTGCTTTTCCTGAGTGAATTGCTTCTATGCACTCAAGAATGTCCCGAACAGGAAGAACTTTGACTTCTGGGTGGTATTTGGGAAGATTAATTTCAATATCGAAGCCCGCAGGAACGGCAATGGTTTTATCCTTAAGGTCATTGAAGTCAAAAAAATTACTATCATTCTGTTTATTGGTGAAAACGCCGGTCAAGCTTTTCGCGTATGGAGTCGTAAACTTGAACATTTTCTGTCTTTCGGGCAAATCAATGATGTTGAGCATAATATCAAGTTGTCCGGCACCCATCATATCGATAAATTCATCCCAGCTGGGACCTGAGACATAGTCTATTTTCAATCCAGTTATTTCAGCAACTCGGTTCATTACATCGATGCTGATCCCCTGAGGTTTGGCATTTTCAGAGAAGTTAAAGGGGGGCCAATCTGTTTCATTGTGGACTTTGACAATGCTGTTACGATCCAAATACGCCTGTTCTTCATTGCTAAACTCTATTGCATTGGCATTTGAGAAGGAGAATAATAGTAAGAGAATTGATCGATAAAAGAGTGACGAGAGACTGAGGTAATTAATATTAAATCGCATATGCCAAAGCTGTTTAGAACAGGGTTAATGTTTGGGAATCGTTTATGTTCAAATGGGGTTGTTTGTCAATTATGTCAGATTTTCTTTTTTGCAAAAATGCCTCAGCTATACTGCCCATGAATTCTTTTGTATGGAAACAATTTGAAAGCGCAATAATATCAGTCCTATCATAACGGAACAGAACAGAGGTGAAATCTGGTATTGCACCGACCTGTATGCCCTTCTGCTCCATCAATTGTGGCAGTGGCCAAGCCATTTTTTTCGAAATCAGGCGTGCCATGCAATTGCATATTCATATGCTAAACGCATTTTTTGCAAATCAGTTTTGATGAGAATACCATCGAACAACTTATTAATCCATATGGAGTAAAGAGATCTAAAGGAGGCAAATCGTTGTTTGACTCTTGTGGAGTAATTGGCTTATTGCTTCATAGGCCTACTCTGACGGGATTTTTATGGATATAGCGCAATAACTCAAGCAGATGACTCTCTTCTTCCACAAGAACACTTTTGTAGCGTCCACCAAAGAGCTGTTCATCAATAAGAGAATTCTATATACCGGCACGGGGGAGGCAAAAACTTGCCCCCCTTTAGACGCCTTTGCAGGATTGGACGATTTGCTGACAAGTACGTGATAGTGAAATTTACGTTATCTTTCAAGTTGATGTATATTGTTTATACAGGAATGAAAACATGGAGATGCCAATGAAATCTATTATCCCAAATGGTTCAAGTGATTGTGTATTGATTGAAGCACTATTTGCACCAGGCTGTAAGTCTCGAGATGCGACTGTACATATGATCGAAAAAACTACACATAAGAGAGGCGTTGATTACGATTATTATGAAATAATAGTTAGTTCCATATCAGAAGCCCAGAAGCACAAATTTCTTGGTTCACCAACTATACGAGTAAATGGTTATGATATTGAACCCGAATCGATAGACAGGACTGATTTTGCTTTCGGTTGAAGAGTATATCAGGATGAAGCAGGTAGCTTCTCCAAAATGATACCTCAAACTTTACTCATAAAGGCTATAGAGAAACATACTAAACATTCAAACCCTTAAGGTAAGGATAAAGGTGGAAGAGCTGATTTGTTATTGATTTAACTATACATTTTAGGATGTCGAGTCTGATGTTAAGTTAAATAGAAAATCAACAATTGAAGAACAAATAGCATTGGAAAAAAGAACAGGAGGATGCCAATGTGAGGTGAAAAACCCCAAAGGCAGGTGATGTTTAGCAGATGTCCGCCGTGCCGTGGACACAGTGATGGAAAAGGAAGGATTATCAAGGAAAGCAAATATTCCATTAATGAAATAACGAAATGTAAAGGATGTAGCTTTGGGTAATTTCGGACGCTTACTGTAGCAGTTATCATACTGGCAAATTCCAGTTACTGCCATCCTGGTATTCTTCTATCACATTAATAGATCGAAAATTGGTAAACGATGCTACCTGCTCACGAATACTGTTCCCTATAACCGCAATCGCATTATCAATAAGATCTTTGCGAAATCCCGCTTCTGCTAAATCAAAGGTAAACTCTGCCGTAATTAGGCGGGCGATTATCTTTCCTAGTGTAACCCTCGTTCGCTGTGAAGACTCTAGGTCCAGGTGCAGATCCAGCGTAGGTTTGTAAAAGGCCGCTATTTTTTTTGTCAGGTCAAACTGACTCAAAAAGGTATAAAGGTTTTTTTCTTTTATCTTTTTCATTTTCTTGAGAACCGAGTCGGCTATCTGGCTATACATGACATCGTTAGAACCTTCAAAAATCTGAAAAGGTCGGCTGTCCATAACTGCTCTTCCTGCAATCTGGTCTCTTCGATACCCTTTTGCTCCCGTTAACTGCAATAGTGACTGGGCAGCGTCCTGCATCATATCGGTAACTACTGCCTTGGTCGAATTTGCCTGTAAGCCAAAGGATGTAAGATTCTCACTCACGCTGGATACCCGTGAGGTGTAGTAGCATATGGCAGAGGTTATGGTATACCAGGCCTGAAGTTGGGAAATTCTATGCTGGACCTGATCGTATCCTAGCAGGTTTGTGCCGCTTACAGTACGCTGCCGGCAGTGCATTATGGCTTCATCCAGCATTCGCTTTATAAATCCAAGACCGATACCCGAAAGTCTCAACCGGCTACGATGGAGCAGGTCCATCATCAACTTGACACCACTTGTCCGGGGAATCAATCTCGAAGTGCCGGGAACACAGACGTCTACCTTGTTCAGGCCATAGGGGATCAGAAACAGGCCCAGTTTGTGGTAATACTCTTCTACTTCAATTTTTTGTCCGGCTTGCGCCTTTTCAACAATGAACAAATTGATATCACGCGACAGGCTTTTATTCCTCGTCTCCTTACGGGCGGTCACAATCCAAAAATCAGCCATCCCAGTCAATCCACCCCAGTGCTTCGATCCTTTCAGCGAAAAACCGTTTTCAGATTGATTAAAGGAGGTCTGCATGCCGAGCGCATCTGTGCCGAAATCAGGCTCCGTTATCATTAATCCGCCAAGAGATACGGTATAGAGAAAGGATGTAAATATATGGCGCTTAGCTTCTTCCTGTCCATATTTACCAACAGGCTCTAAAAACAGGGATCCGCTTATGCCCATCATTAAACCGACAGCAAGAGACTCGTAAGCTGTCGCTTCCAACAAAGAAAGACAATCGGCAGGTTTATCACCACGTCCGCCAAATTCAGAGGGGATAAAAATTGAAAGGGGGTTTGAAGCCAAGATTTTATTCAAAAGATTCCGAGGCAATCCCTCTAGGTGATTAACTGTCTCAATCTCAGGAAACCGGTTGAGATTATCTCTGAGATCTTTTTGGAATGCAGTAATAAATGTTTTGTTATCTAAGTGGTTCATATGGGGGATTACCTCTTCTTGGGAATAGTATCGATGCACGGATGGTACAAACTACAATAAGGAATAGGTCTTCAAGGTTTCACTCTTTAAACAAGTAGTACTCTTCAGAAATTTTGCAAATGAGCTGGCAATACGATTTTCAAGGTGATGAGGTTGAAAGGGCAGGTTGGTTGCCATTGCTGACAACGGTATCTTAGGACTTTTATTCCGGGCTTTTAGAGAGCGCATGTGTTTGTGTTTACGCTGCATTTTCTTGTTTGGTCTTTGAAGCATCACTGCGCAGAGTTTTCTTTCCAGCTCCCCGACTAGGTTATGAACCTAGTGCCTCTCAGTTTTTGTTCCAGATACAAATAGGTTTAGTGCCGATTGTCAGGGAGTAGCAAATAAAATAGTTTGTTTGTCATACATGTGTTGTGATGGGGAAGAGCAGAAGTGTTTTACTCTTCTGAATTTTTATTTTTGAATAGAGTCAATGATTTCTGAGGTGTTTTGATGTTCAGGCAAAGTGTCAATAGTGATGTTCTTACCCCGGTTTCGTTTCTTAGCCGAAGTGCTCGAGTTTATCCAACCAAGGTTGCAGTGGTATATGGGGATCTGAGATACACCTACAGCGAATTTCAAACACGAGTCCATCAGTTTGCAAATGCGCTATTGGATAATGGTATTGTAGCGGGTGATAAGGTCGTCTTTATCTGTCCCAATACGCCACCTCTGCTTGAAGCGCACTATGCCGTTCCTATGATCGGTGCTGTCTTAGTCTGTTTGAACACCCAGTTTTCTAGTAATGAATACCTACAAATTATTGATCACTCCGATGCAAAAGCCATTTTTGTAGACACTGAATTTGTTAGCGAGATACGCCCGGTACTGAGAGATCTGGATAAGGTTAAGCTGGTCGTTAATATTGTCGATGGCAATTCTAATAAGATGCTGCCCGGTTCCGAATATGAGGCATTTATAGAATGTGCGGCAAAGACGGAACCGTTAGCCGATAGCATCAGCGATGAAAATGCGATGATCGCCATTAACTATACTTCGGGTACTACAGGAAAGCCCAAAGGGGTAATGTACAGTCACCGTTCTACCTGTTTGCATACCTTGGGTGAGATTATTGAATCATCCTTAATGGCTGATTCTGTCTATCTCTGGACTCTGCCTATGTTTCATTGTAATGGCTGGAGCTTTCCCTGGGCGGTCACTGCTGTTGGAGCAACCCATGTCTGTCTAAGACACTCTTTGCCGGAAGTTATTTTTTCCTTGATCGAAAATGAGAACGTATCACACCTTTGTGCAGCACCCAATACGCTTTTAGTGATGATATGCTTTCCCGATGCGTCCCGAGTGAAACTTCGTCGACCATTGGAAGTTTTTACGGCAGGGGCTGCCCCATCTCCTGTCATCATTCAAGGTATGGAAGAAATTGGTGCCAATGTCACCCATGTCTATGGCCTCACCGAGTTACACGGCCCCCACAGTATCTGTGTCTGGCAGGCACCGTGGGTCGAACTGGATCCTGACAATGTTACCAGGATGAAGGCCAGGCAGGGGGTTCCCTATCTTACTTCAATTCACATGGCGGTAGTTGATCCGATAACTATGGAGCCAGTGCCGGAAGACGGACAGACAATGGGAGAGATTGTCATGCGAGGCAACAATGTAATGCTTGGATATTACAAGGATGAAAAAGCCACAGCACATGCCTTTCAGCAGGGCTGGTTTCACAGTGGCGATCTGGGAGTAATACATCCGGATGGTTATATTCAGGTTATGGACCGGGTCAAGGATATTATTATCAGAGGGGGCGACTGTATTTCTTCAAGAGAGATAGAGGACGTCATTTACCGACATCCAGATGTCCTTGAGGTTGCAGTAGTCTCAGCGCCGGATCCTGACTGGGGAGAGGTTCCAAAAGCTTTTGTGGTTCCTAAGTGGGGAAGAAAACCAAGCGAAGAGGAAATCATCAACTTCTGTCAAAATAATCATGCTAAGTTCAAGGCGCCAAAAACTGTTGAGTTTTGCTCGTTACCGAAAACGGCTACAGGCAAGACGATAAAGGCAAAACTGCGAACTCAGGAATGGCTGAAACAGGACCATAATGTTGGTTGAGAGAGATAGCGAGGTACAAAGGAAGAGAAGTTGATATTGAGAATTGTAACGTTAAATATGGCGGCAAACGTGACGTGAAAACGTCATTTCGACCAACCCTTACTGGAGCGATTTCGTGATGAATAAAGTTGTTATTGTCAGTGGATGCAGAACAGCCGTGGGAACATTCGGCGGCGCTCTTAAAGATGTGCCTGTGGTAGACCTGGGCGCTGCAGTCCTGCGGGAAACATTAGAGAAGGTTGGTCTAAGGCCGGTTAAAGGGCAGGATTTTCAGCAGACTGTACCTAAAGAACTGGCAACCCAGGAAGAGCTTCCAATGGAAGAAAAATATGCTCAGTGGGATTCCCAGGCAAAGGAGATAGCAATAGATGAAGTGATTATGGGCAATGTCCTGCAGGCTGGACAGGGGCAAAATCCTGCTCGGCAGGCAATGATAAGAGCCGGAATCTGTAAGGAAACCCCGGCCTGTGGAGTCAATAAGGTGTGTGGCTCGGGACTGAAAGCCATTGCCTTTGGAGCCCAATCGATCATGACTGGTCAGGCGGATGTGGTTCTTGCCGGAGGCCAGGAGAATATGAGCCAGGTACCGATGGCGCTTATGAAAGGCCGCTGGGGCTACCGAATGGAACTCACAGGGGTCGGAGAAGTCCACGATCTGATGGTCTACGATGCCCTCTATGAAATATTCTACGGTTATCACATGGGTGTTACTGCCGAAAATATTGCCGAAAAATATAAGATTAGCCGTGAAGATCAGGATAAACTTGCCTGTCTGAGTCACGCTCGGGCCATGGAAGGAATTAATAAAGGTTACTTTGCAGACGAAATTGTCCCGGTGAAGTTTGATACTCGTAAAGGTGAAGTCATCGTGGATCGTGATGAGCGCCCCATGGTTACCGATATGGAAAAACTTTCAAGACTCCGACCGGTATTTAAAAAAGACGGTACTGTGACCGCCGGAAACGCGTCCGGAATAAACGATGGTGCAGCCTCCGTACTGCTCATGAGTGAAGAAAAAGCCAAGCAGATGGATCTTAAACCACTGCTGACCATAGAAAGTTTTGCCTCCGGTGGACTCGATCCTGCTTATATGGGTCTTGGACCTGTTCCAGCAATCAACCGGGCTCTCAAACAGGCAAAAATGAATATAGGCGACATAGAAACCATTGAACTCAACGAGGCCTTTGCCTCCCAGGCCCTGGCCTGCATGCTTGAGCTTGGGATTGAAGTTGAAAAACCGAACCAGCTTGGTAGTGCCATCTCTATGGGCCATCCTGTAGGTTGTACCGGTGCTAGACAGATGATCACGGCTATCAACCAGATGCAGCGCAATAACAGTGCAACTGGGCTGATCAGTATGTGTATCGGTGGTGGTATGGGTATGGCCATGGTGGTGAGCAATAATCGATAAACCGGAAACCGGAATTAAAGCTGCGGTTAGGGTAAATATCAAAAAACGAAGGGAGTACATCATGCAAGTAAACACATTTGGTGTCATCGGTGCAGGGCAGATGGGCGGCGGTATAGCGCAGGTTGCGGCAGCAAGTGGAATGAATGTCATCCTCCATGACATCTCCACTGAATTTGTCGACCGCGGAATGGCGGCAATCACTAAAAACCTTCGACGCAGTGTGGATAAAGGGAAATTGTCCTCCAGTGAGGAGCAAGCCATTCTCAGCAGGATCACTCCCAATATTGATATGGCCAATATGAAAGCGGCTGACTTTGTCGTTGAGGCGGCTTCAGAGGTTGAAGAGATTAAGTTCAAAATCTTTGCCCAGCTCGATGAGGTCTGCCCCGATCATGCAATCCTTTCTTCAAACACCTCTTCTATTCCCATTGGTCGCATTGCCGCCCACACCAGAAGACCCGACAAGGTCATCGGTATGCATTTCATGAATCCGGTACCGGTTATGAAACTTGTGGAGGTAATTCGGGCTCTTCCTACCTCAGATGAAACCTACCAGACAACAATCGCTTTGGCCGAGCAGATGGGTAAAACCCCTGCAGAGGCCAGTGATTATCCAGGATTTATCGCAAATAGAATTTTGCTTCCGATGATTAATGAAGCTATTTACTGCCTCTATCAAGGTGTAGGCGACAAGGAGTCCATCGATACGGTGATGAAACTTGGTATGAATCATCCCATGGGGC
This sequence comes from Desulforhopalus sp., assembly GCA_047622095.1. Lineage (GTDB taxonomy): Bacteria > Desulfobacterota > Desulfobulbia > Desulfobulbales > Desulfocapsaceae > Desulforhopalus_A. The sequence goes on along the minus strand of JBLHNU010000007.1, from coordinate 105,531 downwards.
CACTGGCACTTGCGGATCTCATCGGTCTGGATACCTGCATGGCGATCCTTAATACGCTCCACAAGGGATTGGGCGATCCGAAATACCATCCCTGTCCGCTGCTTGGCCAGTATGTTGAATCTGGATGGCTCGGACGCAAGACAGGCAGAGGATTTTACCAGTACTGATTTCTGTAAATAGACAACGTATACAATTACCCTAAGACGTGAGGATACTATGAGTGAAAAGGCTTTTCAGGACCGCTACCCGGAAGACTATGCAAATTGTTATGGTTGTGGCCGAAACAATGAGGATGGCCTGCACTTAAAAAGTTACTGGGATGGTGACGAAACGGTCAGCCATCATACGCCGAACACCAAATACTCCGGTGGCTTCCCTGGCTTTGTTTACGGTGGAATGATCGCTTCTCTTATGGACTGTCACGGTGCCGGAACCGCTGCTGCGGCAAAGGCCAGGGAAAGCGAGCAGCCGATTTCCCGTTTTGTCACCGCCTCCCTTAAGGTTGATTTTCACAAACCGACACCTCTTGGCGTAGAACTCGAAATCCGTGGCAAGGTAGTCGAGATCAAGGGGCGCAAGGTGACTGTCGATCTTCGTCTTCTGGCGGGCGAGGTCTTGTGCGCCAGCGGTACCACTCTAATGATACAGATTCCGGAAACGTCTAAAGAAAAATAAACCTATTCAGCAGCACCTCATCTGGCCATAGGTAAGCGGAGAATCCGCCACAGACCGCTATGCATATGCAAAATATAGCATGTCGGTCCGCCTGTGGCCATCTAAGGCACTGATGGATGGTTCCAAAAACAGATACATTTTAAGCGAAAAAATCGTATAAATCTGAAATTGACGATGGCTCCAAGAGCGCATTCTCCTAGAGCCTTTTTCTCTTGTTCTGGTGAACAGATCAGGTGCATTGAAATGAAAAAAATACGCCAATAAGAAGAGAAACTGAGCACTTCTACGACGCCATCAACATCAACCACTGGGAGTAATACTATGAAATTCGAATTGACAGAAGAGCAAAATCTCATCCGTGAAATGGTAAGAACTTTTGCAGAAACCGAGGTCGCACCTACGGCTGACGAGCGTGATGAGCAGGAGTCTTTTGATCGTGATCTGATGTTTGGAAGGCTCGCTGAGCTAGGACTGACAGGTATCGTTTTCCCTGAAGAATACGGTGGCGCGGGGGCTGATTATATTAGCTACGCGATTGCAGTGGAAGAACTCTCAAGGGTCTGTGCTTCTACTGGAGTAACCCTTTCTGCCCATCTCTCTCTTGGTTCAAACCCTATCTATCTTTTTGGAAGTGAGGAGCAGAAAAAACAATTTTTAACTCCCCTTGCCCTAGGTGATGCCATGGGAGCCTTCGGTCTAACGGAACCTTCAGCCGGGTCCGATGCCGGTGGAACAAAGACCACGGCTGTGTTGGATGGTGATGAGTGGGTAGTCAATGGTAATAAAATTTTTATAACCAACGCTGGAGAGGCGGATATTTATGTTGTTTTCGCCAGGACCGATAAGAACGCTGAAAAGCACCATGGAATCAGTGCATTTATTGTTGAAAAGGGCGCCCCAGGATTCAGTTTTGGTAAAAAAGAGAAGAAAATGGGAATCCGTTCTTCACCAACATTGGAACTCGTCTTTGAAAATTGCCGAATACCAAAGGGAAATCTGTTGGGAGAAGTGGGTCAAGGATTCAAGGTTGCCATGAAAACTTTAGACGGCGGCCGTATCGGTATTGCCTCCCAGGCCCTTGGTATAGCTCAGGGAGCCCTTGATGCAACTATCAAATATGTTACCGAACGTGAGCAATTCAATAAACCGATCAGTGCGTTCCAGGGGGTACAGTTTCAACTGGCTGATATGGCAACCCAGGTAGAGGCGGCCAGACTCTTGATTTATAACGCTGCCTATCGGGCAAGTGCAGGACTTTCGTATTCCCAGGAGTCAGCGATGGCTAAACTGTTTGCCAGCGAAACAGCCATGAAAGTTACGACCCAGGCTGTCCAATTGCATGGTGGTTACGGTTATACACGCGACTTCCCTGTTGAGAGAATGATGCGTGATGCCAAAATTACTGAAATCTATGAGGGCACAAGTGAGATTCAACGGGTAGTTATTGGTGCGAGTTTGACACGTTGATTTAAAAATCTTTCTAAAAATAATGGAGGGACATATGAAACTTCTTGTCTGCATCAAACAGGTTCCGGATATGGAATCAAAATTCAAAATTGATTCTGATGGAATTTGGTATGACCAGAGTGACCTCGCCTGGAGAATGAATGAATATGATGAGTATGGGGTGGAACAGGCCGTTCAACTGAAAGAGCAGACTGGGGCAGATCTGACCGTTCTCTGTATCGGATCAGGCCAGGTTAAAGAGACCATAAAAAAAGCACTGGCCATGGGATGTGATCGGGGAGTGCATATTGCCGATGACATGAGTTGTCTCCGAGACCCCTTTGAGATCGCATCGATGATTACCGAGTATGCAAGCGATAAAGAATTTGACATGGTCTTTACCGGGATGCAGTCCCAGGATAGGGGAAGTGGCCAGGTTGGTGTCATGGTCGCTGAACTATTGGCAATTCCTGCAGTCACCACGATTGTTGACTTCGCCTTTGACAATGGAATAGTCAAGGTGAAAAGGGAACTTGAAGGTGGCGTGAGAGCGGAGGTTGAAGCCTCTCTGCCACTTCTTGTCACCTGTCAATTGGGTCTCAATACACCACGGTATCCGACCCTGCCAAACATCATGAAGGCCAAGAAAAAAGAGCTCCTGAACATAGACGCAAAAGAGCTGTATAAGCCAAGCGGACTACAGAAAACAGTGAAAATTTCTTTTCCTGAAAAGTCCAGCAGCGGCCTTGTGCTCGAGGGTGAGGTGGCGGATATAGCGGATCGGCTGATAGCGGCATTGAAAGAAAAAACCAGCGTACTTGCCTAGGAGAGAGCCATGAAAACCTTATTAATAGCAGAATACAGACAAGGACAGGTTCTGGAAAGTTACTCTGAGTTGATGGCCTTTTCTGAGGATATGGGGTCGGAGAGTGCCATGTTTATGGTAGGTGGGAGTGAAAATCTACCAAAGTTTCAAGGGACGCTCTACCTTGCCGACTCCCAGAAATATGGTGAATATAACCCGGCCGTGCATAAACAACTGTTGCTTGGTGTGATTAAAGAAGAACAGCCGGATATGATCGTCTTGTGTCACAGTTCCTACGGTTGGGATCTTGCTCCACGGATTGCTGTCAGTTTAAAGGCTGCTCAGGTCTCCGAGGTTGTTGGGGTGGAGGATGGGGCGCTTATAGTACCAACCTGTAACTCCAAATTACGCAGAACACTCGTAAGTAACAGCAATATCACTGTGGTCACCTTACAAGCTGGTGCCTTTAGTCTTACCGAACCGGCAAGCGGCAGCCCGGAAGTAACCCCGGTCAGCGGGGACTATCAGGGCGTAGTCAAGTTGCTGGGCTACGAGGCCGCAGAACAGGGTGGCGTTGATCTGACTAAATCCGATGTGATCGTCAGTGCCGGTCGTGGCATAGGAAAACCTGAAAATGTCGCAATGGTAGCCGGTCTGGCCAAGGTTCTTGGTGGAGAGTATGGCGCCAGTCGGCCGGTGGTTGACTCAGAATGGGTTGAACATAACCGTCAGGTTGGTACAACAGGTCTGACTGTTTCTCCGAAATTGTATGTTGCCTGTGGAATTTCTGGTGCTGTTCAGCACCTCGCCGGCATGAAAAAATCAGATTTTGTGGTGGCGATCAATACGGATAAAGACGCTCCCATTGGTGAGGTGGCCGATATCTTCGCCATAGCTGATCTCAAACAGTTGCTCCCGGTACTTACAGAAAAGATACAAGCACTCTAGGATAACCTTCTAGGATCGACGACTTCTGCTGGAGGCTAAAACAATTATGAACAATTCCCGAGGGAATTGTTCAAATTGGTGCTAACACGTGGCAAGATAGCCTTTCCAAAAGTAACCTTTAGAAATGCGCCGGTAGTATTGGAGCATGATGGAGATTCATGATGCCAATGGAACAACCTTTTACTCAAACCAAGACATTCAAAACTCTGTTGAACCAGTACCAACCCACTTATATTCAAAAGAATAAAATCGTTTCAGCTGAAGAGGCTGTGCGGATGATTCGGGATAACGATACAGTCGTTTTTGGTGGTTTCGCGGGTGTTGGCGCCTGTGAAGAAATTGCTGCCGAACTTGAGAACTACTACCTTGAAACAGGTGCACCAAAAGATCTGACCCTGATGTTTGCCGTAGCAACCGGTCCCGGCAACGATACCAATAAAGGACTCAACCATCTGGGCCACGAGGGACTCATCAAACGTATTATTGGTGGTCATTGGGGGTTGGCCCCAAGAATTCAAAAATTGGCCGTTGAAAATAAGGTTGTGGCGTATAATCTGCCCCAGGGAATTATCAGTCATATGTATCGCAACATTGCCTCGCAAAAACATGGTATTTTCTCCGATGTGGGGCTTGGGACCTTTGTGGATCCAAGGAATGGTGGTGGTAAACTCAACGAGAAGACCACCGAAGAGATAGTTCGACTCATGGAAATCGACGGGGAAGAGTATCTCTACTATAAGACCTTACCGGTTAATGTAGCCGTGATACGGGGGACCACAGCCGACACCAGCGGCAATATCACCATGGAAAAGGAGGCGTTAACCTTAGAATCTCTTTCCATTGCCATGGCTGCAAGAAATTCCGGAGGGCTTGTTATAGCTCAGGTGGAGCGGATAGCACGAACCGGAACCCTTAACTCCCGTCAGGTCAAGATACCTGGGATTCTGGTAGATTGTGTGGTGGTAGCTCAACCTGAAAATCATTGGCAAACCTTCGGAGAGCTCTACAATCCTGCCTTTAGTGGGGAGACGGAGATTCCCATGGATGCAATCCCCGACATGGATTTAAGTTGTCGGAAGATTATTGCCAGGCGAGCCGCCTTTGAGATTGAACCGAACTGTGTGGTGAATCTGGGGATAGGGGTCCCTGAAGGCGTTGCTAATGTCGCCAATGAGGAAAAGATTCTCGATTTTATGACCATGACCGCAGAACCGGGGGTTATTGGCGGGCTGCCAGCGGGAGGCCTTAATTTTGGAGCTGCCTCCAATGCCTCTGCCGTTATTGACCAACCGTATCAGTTTGATTTTTACAATGGTGGTGGTGTGGATGTGGCATTTTTGGGTATGGCTGAAGCGGACAAAGCTGGAAATGTAAACGTGAGCAGGTTTGGCAAAAAACTGTCCGGTGCCGGAGGATTCATCAATATAAGTCAGAATTCGAAAAAAGTCGTCTTCATGGGCACATTCACCGCTGGAGGTATGGATTATAAGATCGAGGACGGTAGCCTGACCATAAAAAAGGAAGGAAAGTTCAACAAATTCGTCGATATGGTGAATCACATCACCTTTAGTGGCTCTTATGGGGCAAAATCGAAGAGAAAAATCCTCTATATTACCGAACGTTGTGTCTTTGAGTTAGGCGAGCAGGGGCCGGAATTGGTTGAGATTGCTCCTGGTGTGGATCTTGAAAATGATATCCTCGCTCACATGGCTTTCAGGCCAGTCATCCGTGAACCACTGCAGCTGATGGATGAACGTATTTTTCGTGAAGATAAGATGGGATTGAAAGAAGATCTCTTAAGTATTTCCCTCGATGACAGGATTACTTATGACTATGACAGCGACACCATGTTTGCTAACCTTGCTGGATATGAGGTTAAATCCATAGATGATGTCAATGATATTGGTGATACCATCAGCAACCTCCTTAAGCCCCTGGGAAAAAAGGTCTACGCCATTGGTAATTATGATCAATTTATCATCGATTCGGATATGATCGATCCCTATACTGCCATGCAACAGAATCTGGTTGAAAACTATTTTTCACGAGTCAGCCGCTATACGACCAGTGCATTCTTACGGATGAAGTTGGGTGATGCACTGGAAAAACGAGGTGTTGCTCCTCATATCTATGAAAGTCCGGATGAGGCCCATAGCTTTTTGAGAAATTAAATTTGTATTACTACCTCAATCTTGCGACTGGCAAGATTTAGGAAATAGTGAGTTGTGAAGGGAAAAGAACAATCCGGCACTCCTGGCAGGATGTCCGTCGGTCTCCAAATCGAAATCGGATATATCTTTTCTCTTCATTTTTTTGTTTTAGGCGTTTTGGGTAATAATTGACCGGAATTTCACATCAATTCGGGCTAAGCCTTTTCCTGTCATGTAATATCTGGTACAAATGATCTGTTAGCAGGTTGCTGAAAGTTTGTTCTGCGGCGATTTTTGATGGTCTGGCATGATCTTATCTTCTGGAAAGGATATAGAGGCATATGTTTATCAGAACACGACTTCGCCATAAGCTTCTTTTCTACTATTCCCTTCTTTTTACTCTTTCTCTGTCCATTGGTTTTGCCACTGTCTATGTTATCACCCGGAATACCATTGAAGAAAACATAGAAAGCGAGCTGCGTAATACAACCACCACAGTCTATAATCTTGTTAAGACTTCCGTTACTGTATCCATAAAAAATTACCTGAGAGGGGCTGCTGAAAAAAACGTTGAGATAATCTCCTCTTTTTATCAGGACTATCAGAAAGGTCTCATCAGCGAACAGGAGGCCAAAGAAAGGGCCACAGAGGTTCTGCTCAGTCAGACCATTGGACATTCTGGATATATATACTGCATCGACAGTAGAGGTATAGTCGTCGTCCATCCCCAGAAGCCTTTATTGCAAACCGATGTCTCAGATTACTTTTTTGTTAAGGATCTGTTGGTGAAAAAGCCGGGCTATATGGAATATGATTGGAAAAATCCAGGTGAAGATAAGGCCCGGGCCAAGGCGTTGTATATGATTTATTTTGAGCCATGGGACTGGATAATTTCGATTTCTTCCTACCGTGAAGAGTTCAAAGGTCTTGTTAATATCGATGATTTTCGTCAGAGTGTTTTGGAGATGAAGTTTGGTAAAACAGGCTATACTTTTGTCATTGATAATGAGGGTAAGGCGATCATCCACCCCCAGTTGGAAGGAGTCAATATCCTCAAAGCGGAGGGCTTACCCAATGAGCACCTCGCCTATATTCTGAAAGAGAAAAACGGACGGGTCGTCTATCCCTGGAAAAATCCAGGCGAAATTGAACCACGCACAAAACTTTGTCTTTTTAGCTACATAGAAGATTACGATTGGATTCTTGGAGCTACGAGTTATGAGGAAGAGTTCTACAGCCCGCTGCGAAAAATTCGTCGTCTGGTGCTGGGAACATTCACTATTACCATGTTGTTGGTGTTGTTCCTGACCTTTAAACTTAGTGATTCGATAACAAGCCCTTTGCGTAATGTTATGGGGAAATTCACTCATGCCAGTAAGGGTGATTTCAGTCTGCGTATGGAGGTGAAGTCAAAAGACGAGCTTGGTCAGTTGGCTACGTTGTTTAACAAATATATGGAACAGCTCGGTGAATATAGCAGTAATTTAAAGAAGCAGATCCAGGTTCGAAAAGAAGTGGAAAACAGTCTAAGAGAAAGTGAAGAACGGTATCATTCGGTGATGGAAGCAGCCGCAGACCCGATTGCTATTTATGACATGGAAGGGCATTTGACCTATTTGAATCCCGCATTCCAGACTGTTTTTGGTTGGAGTCTTGAAGAATGCCTCGGCAAAAAACTGGACCATTTTGTTCCTCAGGAAAATTGGCCTGAAACCGCCCTTATGATACGTACTATTAGGGAAGGAAGGGTCCTGCAGGCGACGGAAACAAAGCGATATACAAAAAGTGGCAAAATCCGTAATGTCAGCGTAAGTGGCGCGGCTTTCAGGGACCATCTTAACCGTCTTGCTGGTAGTGTTGTTATCCTCCGGGATATTACTGAAAACAAGAAGTTGACCAAGCAACTTATGGATATCGGCGACAATGTTCGACAGACCATTGGTCAAGATCTCCATGACGACCTCTGTCCTCACCTTATTGGGATAGGTGGACTTGTTTCGGCATTGAAAATGACTATCGAGCAGAATAATTGCGAGGGAAGTGACCTGGCGGAAAAGGTTGTTGAACTGATAGGTGAGGCGACCTTGAAAGCGCGAGGCTTAGCCAGAGGCCTTTGTCCGGTTCACCTGGTTGCCTACGGACTGGAATCAGCCCTTATTGAAATTGCCGAAAAGACGCAATTGGCTTCGAACATCCATTGCTCATTTAGCGGTGATTCATCTCTTACAATTGGTAATAATACCCTGGCGACTCATCTTTATTACATTGTCCAGGAGGCTGTAAATAACGCCGTGAAACATGCAGGTGCATCAGCTATAAAAATATCGCTTGTTCAAGAGGATGAATATATTCATCTATGGATTAATGACGATGGGCGAGGTATAAATGAAGAGCAGAAAGGAAAAGGTATCGGTTTGCAGATCATGAAATATCGAGTTCTGGTTATTAGTGCCTTTCTCGAAATTATCAGTAACGATGAAAGCGGAACGACTATCCATGTTTTTATGAAAAAACCGGTAAGTACCACTAACACGTAGAGTGGAGAGAACTGATGGCCCCGCAGAAACAACATAAGATATTGATTGTTGATGATCATCCCATTTTCTGTCTTGGAATGAGTGCGCTGATCAACCAAGAAGAGGATCTTGTGGTTTGCGGCAGTGTCGAGTCGATAAAAGAAACACGTGATGCCATTGATAACCTTCAACCTGATCTGGTTGTGGTTGATATTTCTTTAAAAGACGGCAATGGTATTGACCTTGTCGGAGAGATAAAAAAGGAATACGCCCTGCCCATGCTGGTACTTTCCATGTACGATGAAGCGCTCTATGCCGAAAGGGCTCTTTTGGCTGGCGCCAGCGGTTATATTATGAAGCAGGAGGCCATTGCGCTGGTGGTCGAAGCGATACACAGTGTATTGGGTGGTGATATTTATGCCAGTAGTACTGTAAAAGAAAAGGTTTTTAAGCGTTTAATGAGCCAGCATAATGTAGACAGCAGCTCTCCATTAGATAGTCTGACCAACCGGGAACTTGAAGTTCTTCGACTGATAGGGGACGGATATTCGACCAAGGAGATTGCCGAGCGCCTTCATCTCAGCATCAAGACCATCGGCACATATCGTGAAAACCTCAAAGAAAAACTCAACCTCAAACATTTTACAGGTCTGGTCAAATTTGCCGTGCACTGGTCCGATAAAATATTACATTAAATTTTGTAATTGATTAAATAATTACAGAACGATACGCATCGACGATGCGCTGAATATCAGCATTGTCGCCACACTGCTTTCTCTGATAATGATTCAGTGTTTTGTTCAGATAATTTACAGTGACTTTTGATTGTTCGACACTATTTGCTTGCCAAATCAACTCACCAACTGGGCTGATTTTGGATTGATTTTCGTCCGTATTGGTTGATGATGAAACCAATAGAATCTCATAGAAACGTTTGTTTTCTTCAACTAATATTTCGTTTTTAAGACTAAAATCAAGCTGAATGAGTTGCGCTCGTAGCGTAAATTGGTGGTACACAGGGCACAGCAGGAAATCGATATTTGTTGCGGAGTGGTTCTTGTGAATAGCGTTGACGAACTGAGTTATTAAATCACCACCCACTCCGGCAATAATGACTAAGTGTTTTCCTTCTTTATAGTGTTCTATCGGTAATGCTGCCACATCAAGGCAATGAATCTGCCAGTTTGAAGGCGGATTTGGGTAAAAGCGTTGTAGCTTGTTTTCTAGCTCGCCCATGAGCTCGGGAACAATGTCGACAAAATGAATGTGTGGTGCAGCGAGTCGAGACAATAAGGCTGATCCCAATAACCCGTGGTCACAGCAACAATCCCAGATGTGGGCATAGTCAGATGCAACCATCGAGTCAATGTGCTTCAATCTTTTGCCGAGCTTCACGGTGAGTCCCTCTTCAATTGTGTGTAATGGTTGAAAACTCCCGCATTGTAAAGGTTTTCTATAATATTTGCAGTTGTTATCGTCGAACCTCAGGTTCGGGAGTTGGAGATAGTTACGCTGTCAGCAAGATATGTCGTACGCGGTCAAACCGATGCAAAGAAGGGGACAATCTTTGCTTGACTCTTGCGGAAAAACGGGGCAAATTTCTTCAAATCATGTTCATTGATGAGTCTGTTGATTTACTAGGATTTTGGTTCGAGATTTAGGCATACGAAAAAAACAACCACAGGCATATAGTTGATATTCCGAGGATTGTTATTTCCGTATAACGAAGATATCGGGACAAAAGGCAGTAAATCAACGGGCTCATTGATGAGGCATATGAGATACCCAGTAGATTGCGTTTTCAACGGAACGTCAATCGGAGTGCACGTGAGTGTGAGAGTTAACAGAGGGAATAATGGTACAGATAGGCAAAATAAATACGCTTTCGATAAAAGAAATAAAAGCAGGTGCTGTTCAGCTTGATGGTGGTGAATTAGGGGACATCCTCCTAAAGGGCAGATATACTGCCCGAAAGTTTAGTCCAGGTGAGGAAATTGACGTCTTTGTCTATTTAGACAGAGAACAGTGCCTGTTAGCAACTATACAAAAGCCATATGCAATAGTAGGTGAATGTGCCAAATTGACGGTGGTGGCTACGACAGAGGCGGGTGCTTTTTTGGGCTGGGGCCTTGAAGACGATCTGTTCGTGCCCAAAAGTGAACAACAGAACAATATGAGGCAGGGTAAAGCGTATGTTGTATTTGTCTTTCTGAGTGAAAAAAATAACCGTATTACAGCGTCCTCAAAGCTGGAAAAGTTTCTTAGTAAGCAGCCTCCTGAGTATGCCGTGGGAGAAGAGGTTGATCTTATAGTCTATGCCAAATCAGAACTCGGATATGGTGCGGTTGTTAACAATTCTCATGTCGGCATGATCTACGAGAACGAAGTTTTTCAAAAACTGCTTATCGGTCAGCGACAGAAAGGCTACATAAAAAAGATACGTGACGATTTTAAAATCGACGTACAACTTCAGAAAACAGGTTATCACGGAGTTGATGATGTCGCCCAAACCATTCTAAATACAATAAGGGATTCCGGGGGGATGGTTGCCGTTACAGACAAAAGTCCACCTGAAGAGATCTATAACTTGTTTGGGGTAAGCAAAAAGGTTTTTAAAAAAGCAATTGGAGCCCTCTACAAAAAAAAGCTCGTCATACTGGACACTGATGGAATCAAATTGAGCGAAAATAAAAACACATGACGGACTCATGTGAGAGCAACCTTCCTCTTATAAACCAAACCTTTTCATGCACCAGTGAACGACTACCGACAATTGCCGAGGTCAAGCGTCACATTTACACAGATCGTAAATGGGTTGAGGCGGGGGAATACGACCCGGAAAAGCACCTGACCACAAGGTTGGTCAGGGAGTCCTACGTAGGGCAATCCTTTGTGGTTTTAACCGATGAATTCATAGGATCGCTGCAACGGCTTTGTCATAGTTTTACACACATTGTTGAAATCGGAGCAGGAATTGGCTGGCTTGGGTATTGGCTCGACAAATACGGCGTCAAAATCCAGGCCTCTATCGATAATAAAACCTGGCCTGATTTTCCCAAGGACCAGTATCTTGATATTGTCGAGGAAATGGACTCTCTAGATTATATACTGCGCCATCCTGAAGTTGAATTGTTCATCCTGTCCTGGCCTCAGGAGGATGACTTGGCCACCCGCATCTGGCAATCCTTGCAACCTGGCCAGCATCTTTTGTATATCGGTGAAGATAGAGATGGTTGCACAGCTAACAATGTTTTTTTCGATTTGATCCAAGGGCACGAAGTAGAAAATAAGGCCACCATGGAAATGAGACAATCATTCCTCTCTTTTGATGATTTTCACGATCAGCCCCATCTGTATCAAAAAGGATAGTTTTGTTGATGAAAGCGGGCAAAATATACCTATACGTCTAAGCCTTTTTTACGCTTTAAGGAAATCCTCTGAAAGATTTGTTTTATTACTGGAAGTTTCTCAAATTCTTCACCAGAAATCTTTCGTAGCACCACGTCAGTATTGGCAATAATCGTCGCATTTCTTTTACGCTGGTTTGAAAAATACGCCATTTCACCAAAGACATTACCGGCTGTCAGGGTAGTTATAAGATTTCCATTTTTATCGATTGCGTTAACGCTACCATTATCAATGTAGTAGATTCCATCAGGTGGATCGTCTATCCGGACAATAATCTCACCTTTTTTCTTCCACTCCAGCATGAAAAGGCATTCCCAATCTGTGTCGACGATAAGAGTTTGATAAAAGTCTACATCCATCGCCTTGAGTAGCTCATTAGAAAGATGGAGTAAACGAATTCCCAACGATTCTGAAGTCGTTTGTCTGATTTTCATGCCAACAGTTTGAAACTCGTCACTGGGGTAAGGAAAATTACGGATGTATTCCAGCAATCGCTCAGAAGGAACATCTTTCTTACCTGTCATGAGAACAAAAAGTTCCTGGGCTTTATTGAGCTTTTCCCGTGCGGTAGGATAGTCTGGTTGTATGCCTTGTAATCTGTTACCGCAGAAGAACTCTACTGCCTGATTTTTTTCTTCGATAAACTGGTATAGGAGGTTTCTGTCCACATCTTTGGGACAATTATTAATACCAGGTTTGTAGATTGAAAAAACATGGACCGGATGAGTCAAGTTTTTAGGTGTAATTTTACCAATGGATACTAAAAACTCTTTGTCCTCCTTTTGCCAAAAGGCAACTTCTCTATCCATTAAAAAACGTACGTCAAAATAATCGCAGAGTTCCTCTAATCTGGCTGCAACTGAAAAGCTTGCTCCAAACTGCATTGTTTTTTGACCGATTTTTGCTTCAATTATATCGCCTGCAAAAATTCCTATGCGCGTCTGTGGAATAACCTCATGTTCTATCGCAATACTCATGTTGACTGCTGCTTTGATGACTCTGTCACAAACTTGAGTATTACTTTCTCCCTTTTGTTTTTCAAAAATAGCTATAGCACCATCTCCAGCAGACGGTTCAATCTCCTGAAAAACTTCACTGTCTATGTTTATAATTTTTTGGAGGTTTTGATGGTACGCTACAATGAAGTCTCTGACCTCAGCTGGGCGCATATCCGCGGTTTTCTGCGAATAGCGCACCATGTCAGAGAGCATGATAATTACTTTTTTTTCGGTATTCATCGATTCTGAAAGGGTAGTATTTTATAAAAACTCGTCATCTTGTAATCATTGTATGATGTAAAAGATTGTCATGAAAAGGAAATAAAAAAGAATACTTGGTCACTAAAGTATAGCTGGATATGTACATGAAGTGCAACTAACTAAAAATTGATGAGTGGATCGTCGCTCTCCAAAAACAATAATACGGTGGCTCAGCATATTTATTAAAGCTATTTTCTGACAGAATTAGTGTCATTAAGTGGCTTGTCACAGCAACTGATTTTGACCAGAAAAGATGAGCAGGACAAATATTTTCTTGCATGGTATAAGATTGTTACATTTCGAAAGTGGTTTTCTGTAATTTCCCAAAAACATAACTTTAAAGTATTTTATTATGAACTTTGTCAAAGAATTAACCTGGCGCGGCATGATCCACGATATTATGCCTGGAACGGAAGAGCAGCTGCAAAAAGAAATGACATCAGCATATATTGGAATTGATCCGACAGCCGATTCTCTACATATTGGTCATCTGGTAAGTGTCATGATGTTAAAACATTTTCAACTGGCAGGCCATAAGCCGATCGCACTTGTCGGAGGAGCAACTGGAATGATCGGCGATCCGTCGATGAAATCCGACGAACGTAATCTTCTCGATGAAAAAACCCTTCGCCATAATCAGGATTGCCTGAAAAAGCAGCTTTCTAGATTTCTCGATTTTGAATCAGATGAAGCCAATGCTGCTGAGCTTGTAAATAATTATGACTGGATGAAAGACTTTAGTTTCTTAGATTTTATCCGCGATATAGGCAAGCATATTACAGTTAATTATATGATGGCCAAGGACAGCGTAAAAAAACGTTTGAGTGAAGAGTCCAATTCCGGAATGTCCTTTACTGAATTTTCATATCAGCTGGTACAGGGAACCGATTTTTTACATTTATATCGGGAAAAAAACTGTAAGCTGCAGATGGGTGGATCTGATCAGTGGGGAAACATTACCACAGGGACAGAGCTTATCCGTAGGCAAGAGCGTGGTACGGCCTTTGCTTTGACATGCCCTCTTATAACCAAAGCTGATGGTGGAAAATTTGGTAAAACAGAAAGTGGTAATATCTGGCTTGATGCGAGACTGACAACGCCATACAAATTTTATCAGTTCTGGCTTAATGTGTCCGATACTGATGCTGAGAAGTACATCAAGATTTTCACTCTTCTGGACAAGGAAGAAATAGAAGAACTGACAAAGGAACAGGAAGCAGCTCCACACCTTCGACCATTACAGAAGCGCCTCGCGAAAGAAGTGACTTGTATGGTGCATGACGAAGAGCAATACGACAAGGCTGTAGAGGCTTCACAGGTTCTTTTTGGAAAAGCTACGACTGCAAGTCTTGCAAAGCTCGACAAAGAAACCTTTTTGGCAGTATTTGAAGGGGTTCCTACTTTTGAAATAGATCGTGCTAAACTTGATGCTGGAGTGCCAATAATAGAACTACTTGCAGCTGAAACATCAGTCTTCCCATCCAAGAGTGAGGCTCGTCGCACTATAAAAGGCAATGGCCTTAGCATGAACAAAGAAAAGCTAACAGATCAGGAGTACTCGGTCACAGCGTCAGATCTGATCAATGCAACATATTTGCTCATCCAAAAAGGCAAGAAAAACTATTACATCATTGAAGCAGTATAATCAGCCTGAGATTCCACTGAAAAAGCTGCTCAATTGAGCAGCTTTTTGCTTTTTGAGGAACTGGTGCTTGCAACTAACTGCAAGGAGAGAAGATGGATTCAACTCTGGATCAATTAAACCTAACGAAGAAACTGTGGTGGCTGCACGATTCCTATTGGCATGCGACAGCCTTGAGGGAATTTGGGGAAGAGAAGGCCAACTAGTTAAACTTAGAAGCAAACGAAAGGTTTTTTCGAAAGTACACAATAATGCTTTTGAAGTCCGGGGAGATTAAAAGGCCTGAGTCCATTGAGGAGTTGATAAAAATCTTTAAAACTATCTGGGCTACGTGTTTCTTCGATGATATGTATGTCAACGAACCTGTAACCTTTGAAGGCAATGAGGCCACCTGGATAGGTTGTCAATGTAATGCCTTTGATTCTCTCAAGGCTGCAAAAATGACCAATGGATATTCCTGTGGTTGCCAGGCTATTAGAAATGGAGTGATGAAGGCTCTGAGGTTAAAGCCTATTCATTCTATAGAAGAAAGTCTCATTGGTGGAAATGATAGATGTGTTATTAAGTTTAGTTTTGTTCCCAAATAAGAGGTGTTGCGCCTCACATAATCAAAAGAAAAAGAGTGTTAAATAATGACAATACAACGCAAGCAAACCCAGAAGCGGATGAGTAAAATAGTTATCCACAACAATACTGTCTATCTATGTGGTCAGGTGGCTGAAGACTCAAAGAAAGGTATTGGCGAGCAAACCAGGACTATGCTCGATAAAGTAGATGCACTTTTAATAGAGGCGGGGAGTGATAGAGAACATATCCTTTCTGCGACTATCTACATAAAGAGTATGGATGATTTTTCAGAGATGAATGATGTCTGGGATAGTTGGGTTCCTGAGGGTCACGCGCCTGCACGGGCATGTGTTGAAGCAAGTATGGCAAGAGAAGAGTTGTTGGTTGAGATATCTGTTGTTGCTGCTGTAAAAAACTGCAGACCTCGTGATTGGACAATGGTTCAGAAGTAAATGATTGGACGTATTCGTTAAGTTTATTAGCAATATCAGGTGGATACAAAAACAAGCAAAATGCACTTAGAAATTGGACACAAAACCATGTTTAGTGGTTCAGATTTGATGTTTTTACAACGAATAACCTGGGACATTATTGTCAAATTTTATATTTATGTCCAAAATACACCGTTGGCTTCAAATCATTTTTAACGAGGTCTGTAAAATGCTTTCAGGCTAGCTTGCCTATGGCTGACTTGGTACTGTTGAGTACTGCCCAACAAAATTAACGATCGTTATGTCGAATATCCAGCGCTCAGTAATTACCCCGCAAGGGGTTAAACATACCAGCCCAGGGCAACGCCCTGGGAAATGAATTATACATCAATAAAAGCCCTGTAAGGGCGTAACATTGGAGTCGTTAAGGTTTTGTCCCAGTCATTCGCTACATAGATTCACAAAGGGAACACCATCAGAGCAAGACGTTCCAGGAAGAATTATTGGAATTGCTTCATAAATACGAAATTGAATATGATGAAAAATATCTATGGGATTGAGTTCCATTAATGTCACACCCTTTCAGGGCTAATGATTGGGAGGATTAAACCCCAGGGCGTTGCCCTGGGCTGGTATGTGATGCCCTTTCAGGGCAAGTGGTTTGAAAAAAATCGTATGGTATTACAGTAGAAAAAACGCATAACAATTGCATTCAGACCGACCACTTACCCTACGTTTTTCAATCAAAGTTCAGTGATAGTTTGTACCGGGTGGATACAAAAACAAGCAAAATGCACTTAGAAATTGGACACGAAATCATGTTTAGTGGTTCAGATTTGATGTTTTTACAACGAATAACCTGGGACATTATTGTCAAATTTTATATTTATGTCCAAAATACACCGTTGGCTTCAAATCATTTTTAACGAGGTCTGAACTGAAAGTTTTAGTTCTTTTGTGAGTGTATTTTGCACCTGTGGTTTATTACGGAGGTGCTTTTTCCTGTCACCCTTGCTCGTGGTAATGTTTGCTGAAATGGTCCGGGTCTACAAGCTCACGATATTTGTCGATGACCTTCTTGAAATCTTCCCAGGTCTCATGTTTTAAATTGGGGTTTCTCAGAAGAGCCGCCGGGTGATAGACCGGCATGACCAGCCTGCTATTCCATTTGATCCAATTGCCTCTGACCTTGCTGATTTTATAGGACTCATTGCCGAGCAGTTTTTTGAGAGATGTCGCACCAAGGGTGATGATTATCTGAGGATTGATGAGTTCAATCTGTTCCATCAGGTAAGGGAGGCATGTTTCTATTTCTTCCCTAGACGGCACTTTGTTGTTTGGAGGGCGGCATCGAACAATGTTACTGATGAAGACGTGTGTCTCTCTTGTAAAGCCACATGCCTCAAGTATTTTCTCAAGGAGTTGTCCGGATTTTCCAATAAAAGGTCTCCCAACTCTGTCTTCTTCGGCTCCTGGAGCTTCACCTACAAGAAGCATCTCTGCTTTTTGATTACCTTCCCCGTAAATGCTCTCGTTTCGTGCAGTGGGCATTTCGTACACGTTTGAATTCTTTCCTTTAGATTGTCCATATACATCTCGATTTCAAATAGCTGAGTTAAGATCGTTATGTCTCATATGTACCTCTATTACAGGTATAAGCTTATTATGCCTTTATAAGCTGAAAACGCTGCAAAAATTTGCAAAAAAACATTCCTGTGAGATAATTATTCAAAGAGTTTAGAAGATTCGCAAGCGATTGTTAGGGACCACCTTTATTATTCATTTTCCCTTTGAACAGAAGGGGCAGACAAATCTTAGTACATCGGAGTCTTAGGATGGCTGATAAATCAATTCTTTTTGTAGACGATGAACCCAATATTCTTTCTGGGTTGAAGAGAATGTTACGCTCAATGCGTAATGAAATGGACTTCTCTTTTGCGGAAAGTGGGCGTGAGGCGCTCGAAATAATAGAGGAAAAAGAAATACATGTGATCGTATCAGACATGCGAATGCCAGGAATGGATGGCGCTGCATTGTTGATGGCAGTTCAGGAACAGCATTCGCAAATAATACGAATTATGCTCACAGGACAGGCGGATGACGAATCTGTTTTCAGGACAGTTGGGGTTGTACATCAGTTTCTTGCAAAACCCTCAGACCCGAGCACCCTGAAGGAGGTGCTGACAAGAGCTTGTGCATTGCAGGAATTGATGGTGAATTCAAACCTCAAATCTCTGGTCTCACGTTTGGGCTGTCTGCCAAGTTTACCCGTCGTATATAATCAACTCAGAGAAGCACTGAAGGATCCGGAATGTGCTATAAGCGATATTGCCAAAATAATTGAACAGGATATGGCAATGAGCGCTAAGGTGCTTCAGCTCGTGAACTCAGCATTTTTTGGATTGTTTAAAACCATTGATAGCCCAGCTCATGCCGTGAATCTTCTTGGGCTGGATACTGTAAAAGCCCTTGTTCTAGGGGTTGGGGTATTTTCGGAGATCAATGCGGCGGACAATAAATCTTTTTCAGTCGTTTCACTCTGGTCCCATTCTGTTATAACAGCCGCCTTTGCTAAAAAAATTGCACAGGCAGAAACGGACCAAAAAGAGATTGTAGATAATTCTTTTATTGCTGGTATGATACACGATATCGGTAAGCTGCTGCTTTTTTCATATTTGCAAGATCAGTTTATTGAAGCAGTAGAGACCGCTGTGGAAACAAATATGACACTGTCCGAGTGTGAGCAGGATGTGTTTTCAGCCACCCATTGTGATGTAGGTGGCTACCTTATTGGTCTTTGGGGGCTTCCAGGTCAGGTGATTGAAGCTATTACTTTTCATCATCGTCTAGGCAGTTATCCCAGTGCAACCTTTAGCCCGGCTATTGCAGTGCACGCGGCAGATGTTATATATTATAAATTGCATCCTGATCAAAATATAGGGGCACCACCTGAGCTTGATGAAGAGTCTCTCAAACTCGCTGGAGTCGGAGGAAAGCTGGAAGAATGGACAGAGCTCTGCCGCGAACTTATAGACTGATTTTTGTGTAAATGAATATTTTTCGTGATTCAAGTAGGGAACGCCATATGTATCCCCTTAAAAATATAGATAGAAACAATTGGTACGGTGACGATAACCATGACAGAAAAAATACTTTTTGTTGATGATGAACCACATGTTCTGCAATCTATTCGCCGTCAACTGCGTAAGAGATTTTCGCTTGAAATTGCAGAAGGTGGGGAAGAGGCTTTAAGGGTACTTAAGGAGAAAGGGCCTTTTGCAGTCATTGTGTCAGATATGCGTATGCCTGAGATGAATGGTGTAGAACTGTTGTCTAAGGTTAAAGATCTTTATCCAGATACAGTTCGTTTGATGTTGACAGGGAATGCGGATCAGGAAACCGCTATGGATGCAGTAAATACCGGTCACATTTTTAGATTCCTTACAAAGCCATGTCCTCCTGCAACTTTTATCACGTCGCTCGCTCTTGCCCAAAGACAGCATCGACTTTTGAATGCTGAAAAAGAACTTCTACAGCAAACCCTGCGGGGAAGTGTCGCTGTACTTTCTGAGTTACTTGGTATCGCCAATCCGGCAGCATTTAGTTCAGCCGTGAGGATTAAACACTATGTTGTACAGTTGGCAGGAAAATTTGATCTGCCGGGGTTATGGCAATATGAAGTCGCAGCCCTTCTGTCGCAGATAGGTTGTATTACTCTCCCCGGAGAGGTCCTGCAAAAAATGTATTCCGGGGTGGAGCTAAACAAAGACGAAAGTAATATGTATGCAAGTCATCCAGGGGTGGGGGCTAAGTTGTTGGAAAAGATTCCGCGCTTGGAAAATGTTACAAGAATGATAGCTCTGCAAATGCTTGATTATAGCGAGTATGACGAAAAATTCGTATCAGATGAAGTTGAAGAAGTGGTCAGCGGTGCTCAGATTTTAAAGGTTGTTGTCGATTATGATTTACAGCTCTGTTGTGGTGACACGAAGATTGACGCGATTATATGGTTACGCAAGCAGAAAGGAAAGTATAATCCAACCTACGTTGAGGCGTTGGCCAAGATTAAAGTGGAGACTAAGGTACGGACGGTATCTGTACATGTTCAGGACCTTGTTGTTGGAATGGTTGCCGTTCAGGATGTTGTCGCCAAAAACGGAGCTCTGATTATTCCTAAAGGGATCTCGATAACCTGGCCTTTGTTGCATGGATTGAGTAACTTTGAAAAACAAATCGGGGTGGTGGAGCCGATAAAAGTAGAGGTGGAGGTTGTCGACGAAGAGGCTGCCCAGCCATAGGGCAAGGGTGAATCGTGGAGTAACCTGCCAGTCTTGAAATGATGGAATTATAGCTAGATAATAACTTTTACACACAAAAAATAATATGAATTCTGTTGATTCCCTAAAAGAGCAAATCGAAAAAACAAAAGGTATTCTAGAAGAATCTCAGGATAACTTGGCGAAAAACCCAGATAGCTATAGTGCGCAACTCCTGTTGATGAGTACAGAAAACTATCTTGTCGACCTGCTGAAAGAGCTTGATGCGGTGGAAGTTGCTCAACGGGGCAAAGTTTAAGTTTTTTTATGTAAACTCGATTTTCTCCTTCTTTACGATGTAATAGTAAGGTGGAGATAATCTGACTTATATCTCTTTTATTCTCAGTATTTGGTGTGGTGGTGTTCGAGTCTGGCACCACTCCTATTGTAGACTGTATTGTATTAGCACACTTGTCTTTCCCGGGTTTAACGATACAAAAGAAGATATTGCCGCACTATAAGGAGACATCTCGTATGTCTCCTGTTTTTATTTAAGGAAAAGTAATGCATGAGTTATTGTTAATTGCTGCAGGCTGGTGTTTTGGTGGTTTTGTCAATGGTGTTGCTGGATTTGGTGCAGCGATGATTGCAATGCCCCTTATAGCTCCATTTATTGATTTATCTCTTGCCGTGCCAAGCTGTACACTGATTGTTTTGACACTGAACTGTCAGGTTGGATGGAGCTTTCGTAAATATATTGAGTGGAAATATGTCAAAGGTATATTTATAGGGGCTATTCCTGGTGTAATTTTGAGTGTTTTTGCTCTTCAGTATCTGTCTGAACAGATGTTGAAAATCGGCATGGGAAGTTTCGTCTTCCTGTACGCTCTCTGGTCATTGTATACAGATAACGGTGGGACTCGATCTATTAGTCCTGCTTGGGGCTATCTCTCTGGAGTTTTATCATCTACTCTTGGTATGGCCTTTGGCTTTAATGGTCCGCCTCTTGCTGCATATATAGCTTACAGTGGATGTCCTGCAAGAGCAGTTAAGGGACTTTTGGGGGCTGGATTTGTAATTACCGGGATTTTCATTGTTTCGGCTAAGGCGGTGACTGGGGAAATTGACTCAAGTGTCATGCTTGTTTATCTCGCTGCCACGCCTGCCGTTTTAGTAGGGAGTAAGCTCGGAATTTGGTTCTCGTCTACGCTTAACGAATATTCGTACAGAAAAATTCTATTTGTAAGCCTTGCTGGAATGGGGCTAAATATTGTCTGGAAGGCTATGTAACCTGATGAAATCATATGTGTTCGGTTGCTGCAAAAAAAAACATAGTGCTGTTGATTACGTTGCAGTTCAATAATCACCTATGAATAAAATCGGTATTCCCTATTTAATAGAAGATATTGAAAGGGATAAAGTATTGTACTGATGGATTAAAAATAAGTATTTTCTCCTCTCGTTTAGGATGTGGAAACAAAATATATATCTTCAAATGGAGGAAGAAGAATGAGAAAGATAGTTTTATTGCTGGCCTGTTGTTTATGGATGTCACTACCAATGGCAGGACAGGCAGCACAAGAGTCATCTGGTTCCATAAGTATGGAGTTTGATCTCTCTGCACAAGGTGCGGGAGGTGAAACCAAATTATGGATACCGTACCCTATGTCTGATTCGGATCAGACCATCACAAATATTTCAATTAATGGCGATTTTGCAGAATCTGCGGTGTACTCAGATAATAAATATTCAACACCGATGCTATATGCTCGTTGGGATAAGGGCGCTAAAGACAGACATTTAAATTTTACTTTTTATGCTGTGCGCAAAGAAGTGGTGAAAAAAGACTTCCCTGCCGTTGAAGGTGCATGGAATAAGGCAGCTTTTAGTCTCTATCTTGAGCCAACTCGTCGCGGGCCGATTGATGGAGAGGTGAAGAAACTCGCCGATAAGATTGTGGAAGGTAAGATAACAGTTCAAGCAAAGGCGAAGGCTATTTACGACTGGGTCTGTGATAACATGTTCAGAGATCCCAAAACTAACGGATGTGGAGCCGGAGACGTTTGCTCCTTGCTTCTCACTCCTGGAGGGAAATGTACGGATATCCACTCGGTGTTTGTTTCACTTTGTCGTGCTACCGGTGTACCTGCAAGAGAGGTTTTTGGAATACGACAAGGAAAGGAAGATGTCGTCGATATCTCGAAGTGGCAGCATTGTTGGGCAGAATTCTATCTACCAGGTTACGGCTGGGTACCTGTAGACCCTGCTGATGTGAGGAAAATGATGCTAAAGCATGATTTAAAACTCACAGACAGTAAAACACAGGAATATCGTGACTATTTTTGGGGTGCATGGGATGCGTACCGGGTAAAGGTTGCAGTTGGTAGAGATATCATCTTAACTCCAGAGCAACAGGGTGACCCTCTAAACACCTTTGGTTATCCTTATGCTGAAGTAGGAGGCAAGGTGCTTGACTGGCTTGACCCCAAAACATTCAAGTATACGATAACATACCGTAAGTAATTTGCATTCTTTCTACATCTAAAGTGGGTTCAGGCCTGGGGTCACTTTAGATGTACTTACTTCATTTTGTAGTTCTCGTTGTATACTCCCCTCCGTTACCAAATTATTGAGAACTGTTAGTAGTTCGTTTGCTCCTGATTTTGCTAAATTCGTAATATGGAATATAGTTTATCAAGTGATAGATTGTTAATCGTATATAGCTTAACCGGAGTAATATGATGAATAGAGTTGTGTTGTGTCACAATGATGCCGTCAGTAGGGCGAACTACCTTCAGAATCTAACTCTGCCAGACAATTATATGGGGGATTACACTGTGATGGGGTTAGTCGTTGACTGTTACGATGATGCCGTTGCGTTACTTAAATCATCTGGGTATCAGCTGGAACAAATGGATGGATGCAACGAACTCGTAATAGACTCGCCTAATCAACTTCCCATCATCCAAAACATCCTCGCTGCAGAAGCAATATATTGCGAGTATTCGGATATTGCAGATACTCTCTATCAAGCATGATAAAGGGCTTTTCACCGGTCGGGTGGAAATGAGACGTCCTGTTGTTTGTAGAGATAACTGCACGGCCCCAAAATATTGTCCTATGATTACTGAAGAGTCATAACACTTCGAATAATCCCTGTCAGTGACAAGCTTAGCAATAAAAATAAGGCGATTCTTTTGAAAAAATAGGGGCTTGCCACATTGAAGAGACGTTGCCCAAGTGCTACCCCTAAAATAAGAAGAGGCAGTGCTGTTATAGCGTAGATAAAGATCCTTGTGCTGACAAGGCCATGGCCCCCTGCAAAGATGAGAGCGTATATATCTGTTGCAAAGAACAGGGCAATAAGAGTGGCCCTTGTGGCGGCAACCTGAGCGTCGGTAGATAGGAGGAAGGTTACGATAGGAAGTCCCCCCAGTGCGGCTGTCCCATTACAGACACCGGATACGAGTCCTAAGCCTCCATGTACGGAAAAGTTTCTTGGTCCTCGGTAACTACATCCTTTTAAGATTAAAAGAGAAAAGATCAAAACTAAACTTGAGATGATCAGTCGCATTGTGTCCGGGGCTGCAAACGCAAGAAGTGCCATTCCGATTGGCGTGCCAAGGATTACTCCAGAGCCGAGTGCGCCTAAGAGTTTCCACTCTATATTACTCCAGGCCTTGGGCATGAGGTGGACGCTGGCCACAATTTCCAGGAGCAAGGCGAGTATCACTGTTTGACTTGGTGGAATAATAAAACTTAGGCCAGTGACGATGATAGCTGAAAAACCAAACCCGGTGAGTCCGCGAATAACAGCTGCAATAAAGAGTAGTGTTGTGGCAAAAAGGAGCTCAACTGAGGAGAAGTCATTGAACACGTTTGTGATGGTCTCTATGTCAAACAAATGAGCCCTTTTCTGTTGAATTATAAAGAATGAAACAATTGTCCGTTTCTCTATAGGTTTTTCATCTTATTTTCAAGTTTTATTGTGATAGCAGCGGTGCATATATGGTACCCAGGATTTTTACCGGTCCTTACGTGAATGGTTGATCAAGCATATTCTGGAGTCTGATAAAAAATTTGGGGTGTATGTTTCCGCAAAATAACACATACGTCTCACCTCCCAGGGAGATGAGAACGGGATTGTAGGTTTGAGGGATGCCGTTAGTCCAGAAGATAGTCTAGTGCCTGATCGTCACTGAGTCCTTCTTCGCTGGATTGGAGAAAGTTGGTTTCATCACCAAAAAACCAGAGCCGCTCTGCTACTTGCCCTCTGTAACTTGCATTTAAACCTTGCTCCCGAGATAATTTTTTGATTCTTGATTTTGCGATTGTACTGTTTCGTTGCTTATCAGAAAATGGTTTTCCTGGAGTGAGTATTTCTTCAAGCATTCCCAGTACAAAGAAGTTTTTTTGAACTGATACGACTTTTTCATTCATACTAAAAAAGAACTCTCTTATTTCTTCTTTGAGTATATCTTCTTTTACACTTGGGTTGTATAGCGTGTCTTTATAAACACAAATCCATTCACGGGCACATACGAGGCATTTTTCAAATTCTTCATTCATCGTGCCTTTTGTCTGTTCAGGCATTTTTGAGGCGATATCTTCTCTATAGAGATCGAGTTCACCTTTCATTTCGTGTAATTCTGCTGTCTCTTTTTCTGTCAGCGATGCAGCCATATTGCTGAGGTATTCAAGTATTTCGTCTGTAGCTTCTGTGGTCATAATCATTTCCTGAAGTGTTTTGGTGCATTGCTGATGCAAGAGTAGCGGTAAAATATTGTGATGATAAGTGAAAAGAGAAATTTAATAAATAGCGAGCGGCGGTTACTCGTCATTTTGGAAAGAGATTTCCATGTCTATCATCTCTTTTGCTCTTTCCAAAGCACGTTGTTCACTCTCGCCACCCATCTTTACATGCTGGGTTCTGCCGGATGGGTCAGTAATGTGAAAACTGAAATGAGCACACATGTTCTGTTCTTCTTTTACTGTTATCTCCCAACCATTGTAGGTGTCTATCGTTGTTTTATTCATTTTAAAGACCTCGTTAAAAATGATTTGAAGCCAACTGTGTATTTTGGACATAAATATAAAATTTGACAATAATGTCCCAGGTTATTCGTTGTAAAAACATTAAATTTGAACCACTAAACATGGTTTCGTGTCCAATTTCTAAGTGCATTTTTGTTGTTTTTGTATCCACCCGGTACAAACAGTTCACTGAACTTTGATTGAAAAACGCAGGGTAAGTGGTCGGTCTGAATGCAATTGTTATGCGTTTTTTCTACTTTAATCCCCCCAATTATTAGCCCTGAAAGGGTGTGACATTAATGGAACGTCTTTCTCTGATGGTGTTCCCTTTGTGAATCTATGTAGCGAATGACTGGGACAAAACCTTAACGACTCCAATGTTACGCCCTTACAGGGCTTTTATTGATGTATAATTCATTTCCCAGGGCGTTGCCCTGGGCTGGTATGTTTAACCCCTTGCGGGGTAATTACTGAGCGCTCGATACTCGACATAACGATCGTTAATTTTGTTGGGCAGTACTCAACAGTACCAGGTCAGCCATAGGAAGCTAGCCTGAAAGCATTTTAGGACTCTATAGGTAAGAATTAGAAAACTGTTGATATCTAAAAGACGAAGTGGTGCTGTCGAATTACTATAAACAGCAAAGTGTATGAGTGAAGGGGGAAATCCCATTAATTCAGAATTGTCACTGGGGAAAACGCTTCTGGTAGCTCTTGGTGAGCCAATACATGACGGGGGACGTGCAATTTCACCGAACCGACTTTGTTACCGGAGCCTTGACGTAGATCTATACGTCTACAACTTCGGTGCCTCGCATATCCGGTAGAGTACCTTAGACTCCGAACTGGCCAGTCGCAAGATTGAGGTTATACGTTAAATTTGGCTATCATATTTTTAAGGGTATCAGCGATGCCAGAGAGTTCTTCGGCACTTTCTTTGACCTGGGAACTTGCCTGGTTCATCTCGTTAGCACTGGTATTTACAGCTGCAATGTCGGACGCTATTTCTTCCGAAACTGTGGAGCTTTGGGCAACATTTTCATTGACGACGGCAATACCGCTTGAGGCCTGGTTAACGTTTTCTGCAATTTCTCTGGTGGTTGCTGTTTGCTCTTCTACAGCTATTGCAATGGTTGCGACAATTTGGTCTACATCTGCGATGACACGAGCAATTTCATTTATTTCCGTGACAGTAATACCCGTTGCTTGCTGAATACCCTGGATTTTGGTTTTTATCTCTAGGGTTGCTCCTGCTGTTTGCTTGGCCAGATCTTTGATTTCGTTTGCCACAACTGCAAACCCTTTACCAGCATCACCTGCCCGGGCTGCTTCAATTGTTGCGTTAAGTGCCAGGAGATTAGTCTGCTCCGATATTTCTGTTATTGCTTCTGTCACTTTGTTAATTTCATCTTTTTGATAAACATCCATGGTCTTTGTCATAACGCCATCAGCCATAGCTTTAGAGAGTTCAACACCTTTAAGTAACGGTTTGGTTATTATGACAGTAGACTACTTGCAGTAGTGCATCCTAAAACGTATATCTTTCTTCTTCAGAAAGAGCTGGTTCTGGGGTACATATTTTTTGTCCCGAGGGCGTAATAATCTGCAAGAAACAACAATATAACTTGCTATTTTTCGTGCAAACATATAGGATGCCGCTCCTTTAAAACACGAAACATTATTTCTATGACGGGCATGTACCTCAGTTGGAGGTGCATGCCCGTTTTTTGTTTTCATAACTCATAAAAGCGGGCTGAATGGTTGAATTTATAAAGAAAAGAACAAGGAATGTTAAAAACGAAATAACCTCTGGTCTTACTGTGGCACTTGCACTTGTGCCTGAAGCAGTTGCTTTTTCGTTTGTGGCAGGTGTGGATCCTTTAGTCGGTTTGTATGCAGCATTTATGGTTGGTCTTGTAACATCTGTTTTTGGCGGTCGTCCAGGCATGATTTCTGGTGCCACCGGTGCGCTGGCGGTGGTAATGGTTTCCCTCGTTAAAGAAGGAAACGCCATGGGGCTTGCTATGGCTGACCCGGTGGCTAATATGGGACTGCAGTATCTTTTTGTGACTGTGATTCTCATGGGGATGATCCAGGTGCTGGCAGGCCTTCTGAAGCTAGGGCGTTTCATACGTCTTGTGCCGCACCCTGTAATGCTTGGTTTTGTTAATGGTCTTGCCATTGTGATCTTTCTCTCACAGCTTAACATGTTTAAAACCGTTGATGCAGGGATGAGCCATTGGATGCAGGGCTCACAGCTTATTACCATGGGATTGCTTGTGTGTATTACCATGGGGATAATGTTTTTTCTCCCGAAGGTCACAAATAAAGTACCGGCAGCACTGACTGCAATTCTTGCGGTAACCGGTATTACACTTCTTTTTAATCTGGATGTGGCAACGGTCGGTTCATTTATTCGCGACGGTGGTGGAGATGGCCTGAAGGGTGGGCTACCTGTCTTTCAGACACAGCTTCTGTCGGTTATTCCTTGGAATCTTGAAACTCTCATCTTCATTCTTCCATACGCTTGTATCCTGGCAGGTGTTGGTCTTATTGAATCGTTGCTGACTCTGAATTTACTCGACGAAATTACTGAATCCCGTGGAAATAGTAAAAAAGAGTGCATTGCTCAGGGAGCTGCAAACATTGTAACCGCTCTTTTTGGTGGAATGGGTGGATGTGCAATGATAGGGCAATCAATTATCAATGTTAATTCGGGCGGTAGGGGGCGACTTTCTGGTATTGTCGCTGCAATTGCACTGCTTTGTTTTATTCTTTTTGCTTCGTCTTATATTGAGCTTGTTCCCATTGCAGCCCTTACCGGGATCATGTTTATGGTCGTTATCGGTACCTTTGCCTGGTCAAGCCTTCGGATAATGCATAAAATACCAATGTCTGATGCTTTGGTACTTGTGCTTGTTTCAGGTCTTACGGTGGCTTTTGATTTGGCTTTGGCTGTATTTGTTGGAATAATTGTATCTGCTCTCGTTTTTTCCTGGGAAAATGCGATTCGAATTCGCGCAAGAAAAAGAGTAAAAGCAGATGGAACGAAGGTCTATGAGATTTGGGGCCCGTTGTTTTTTGGTTCTACACAGATGTTTGTTTCTAAATTTGATGTTAAAAGTGATCCAGAAAACGTAGAAATCGATTTTATTGAGTCTCGAGTTTCAGATTATTCTGGTATTGAGGCTATCTCGGGTATTGTAGAAAAGTATGAAAAAGAAGGGAAAAAAGTTGCGTTAAAGCATTTGAGCGCAGACTGTAAGAAGCTTCTTAATAAATCGGATAAAAAGTATCGCACTATTATTTTAGAAGAAATTGACGATCCTAGATATCATGTT
Source organism: Desulforhopalus sp. (assembly GCA_047622095.1). GTDB lineage: Bacteria > Desulfobacterota > Desulfobulbia > Desulfobulbales > Desulfocapsaceae > Desulforhopalus_A. The sequence goes on along the minus strand of JBLHNU010000007.1, from coordinate 77,053 downwards.
GTGGCTGATCCGAGCAATTTTGCTTAAGTTTGCCTAAGTGACATAAAAGACAAGATGTACCCTAGGAGCTTGTCCGAGAATAGGGCTTTTGGTTAAAGTCGAGGCATTTCCCAAAAACAAGCACAGCCATATGTTTGATATTGCGAGCATTGTTTTTGGGAAATAACGATGAATTTGGGCAAAATGGCATTCTCGGACAAGCTCCTAGAACTGCTCTCTTGTCTTTTTATATATGAACCCCAAAACAAAATGAACCATATGAAAGCTGATTCCTTTTCGACATTACCTCTCTCGCAGCCTATGCTGCACAATTTGGATGAACTCGGCTTTTCGGCAATGACCCCGGTCCAAGCAGAGAGCCTACCCCATATATTAAAAAAGTGTGATGTTCTGGCCCAGGCCAAAACAGGGAGCGGCAAAACGGCGGCTTTTGGTCTTGGTTTGTTGAGTCTTCTTGATGTTAAAAAATTCAGAGTACAATCTCTTGTGCTTTGTCCTACTCGGGAGCTTGCGGACCAGGTTGCAAAAGAGTTACGTAGACTTGCCAGGGCAACCCATAATGTGAAGATTCTGACCATCTGTGGCGGGGTTCCTTTTGGTCCTCAGTATGGCTCATTGCTCCATGGGGCACACATTATTGTTGGTACTCCGGGGCGGGTGTTAAAGCATTTAGATAAAGGCAATCTCTCACTAAAAGATATGAGTACTCTGGTGCTTGATGAAGCTGACCGGATGCTCGATATGGGGTTTATCGATGATATTGGCCGGATTATTAAACATGGTCCTGCAAAGCGACAAACACTACTGTTTTCTGCAACGTATCCTAAAGAAATTGTTCAGCTGAGTAAATCTCTTCAGACAGATGCCATTAAGGTCAAAACTATTGCAGAGGAGCCAGAAAACAAGATTGCAGAGCACTTCTATCAAACGAAAGAAGACGATAAAATAGATGCACTCATTCGTGTTATGGCGCACCATGGACCCCAGAGAGCCCTGGTTTTCTGTACCACAAAAATAGAAGCGAGAAACGTAGCAAGAGATTTATCTGCGTCAGGCATTGATGCTCTTGGCATCCACGGAGATCTTGAACAGTATGAAAGAACCGATGTTCTCGTTCGATTTATGAACAAGAGCTGTTCCGTTCTTGTGGCAACGGATGTGGCCGCGCGAGGGATTGATATTAAGGAATTAGAGCTTGTTGTGAATTATGATTTACCTCAATCAGGGGAAATCTATACACACAGGATTGGAAGGACCGGACGCGCTGGAAAAGAGGGGTTGGCTGTCACCTTATACACAGATAGAGAGTTATATCACATTGAAGGTTATAAAAAGGAATCAAGAAGCTTTGATGATCTGGATAGTTTAGATGTTTGTGAAGGCTTTACGCTGACCGCTCCAAATGCAACGCTGGTTGTTGAAGGCGGTAAAAAGAATAAGATGCGACCAGGCGATCTTCTTGGAGCCTTGACAGGTGATGCGGGAATTGATGAACAGTATATCGGGAAAATCGATATTTATGCCACACAGAGCTACGTAGCCATTGAGCGGGGGACAATTGATAAGGCGTATTCTCAGCTCAAAAAGGGCAAAATAAAAGGTAGAACCTTTCCCGTCTGGATTTTAGGACAGAAAAAAACAATTGATTATACAAATGTTTGGGAGTAGCACTACCCAGGATTGATGAGGCCTATCGCTAGAAATTTAATTCTACACGTCTATTTTTCTGGCGTCCTTCAAGGGTGTCGTTGGAAGTCGCAGGTTGGTTTTCTCCAAATCCCTTTGTTGTTAGCCTCTCCCGTTTGATTCCTTTATCGACCATGTAATTAACTACGGCCTCAGCTCGTTGTTCCGAGAGCTTCTGGTTATATGTTTCTGGGCCTGTGTTGTCCGTATGGCCATAAATGTCTGCTGTAACTAGCGGGTTATTTTGGAAGTAATTAACCCAACTGTCTAACTCCGGTACATAGGTGGCTTTAATGACCCATTTATCAAATTCGAAAAGTACGTCTGAGACTTCGATAACCAGTGGTAAGCTAGCACGCTGTTCTTCCGGAGTCATGTCTGCCGGAAGGTCCATGGGTGGTTGTGTAACCGCTCTTTCACCAGGACTTATGTCACTGTTTTTTTGTCGGTTGACGTAGTAGTCTGTTGCTTCTTCATATTTGCCGATAGTATATTTTTTACCACCAGTTTTGTTCGTGTACTTAGTGGTACTGGGGCCAGAATTGCTAAAGCCTGAATCGCCTTCGTGGTGAGTATAAATTCGTGTGTTTTCATCATAGCGTATTTCTGGAGATATCAGAGAGCAGCCACTAAAGAGTAGTGGAAACAGAAAAAAAGCTGCCCAAATCCTGTTAACGGCAGGATTATGTTTAGTATTGTTCATGCGATCCTCATCGAAGTTTCTTCATTTGTGTTGGTAATGAAATGATTATTCAGACTTTTTTTATCATCCTATCGTTATTTGGCAGTTTTTTCCAGATTTTTCCAACTGACTTGTTTCTTTCTTCCCTCTAAAAGGATAACTATCAGCTGTAGCATGATTGCTGTAAGATGTTACGTTGTCCCTAGTCTTAGGGGTAATGAATGTTTGCAGGTCGAAAATCTGGCTGGTAATAATTGTATTTTTGCAATGAAACTATCTTTTTTATATGGTTGTAAAATGTGTACAAAATTTTTCATCGTTTTCAATAAAAAAGCGTTAATGCTATTACTTGCTGGACTCGTGGCTATGTTGTCTGTTGGCTGTAGTAGTAAGGCAGGGCTCATTGTACGTTCTCCTGATTTGGCTAATGACGTCTCCCAGTGTGTTGTTCTGATCCATGGTTTGGGGCGGAGTGCCGGTTCAATGGAAGAGATGCAGGAGGCGCTGGTACAAGAAGGTTATCAGACGGTTAATCTAGGCTACTCTTCTACTAAAAAAGATATAGAAACGATTGTAGAAGAGGACTATCCGCCGGCATTACTGCAATGTATGGCATTCAAACCAGAAACAATTCACTTTGTAGCACACTCTCTTGGTGGGATAATACTGCGTAAAGCTTTCAGTAGTGGTAAGCCGGAAAATCTTGGTAGGGTTGTCATGCTGAGTCCTCCAAATAAAGGGAGTAAGCTGGTCGATAAAATCAAAGATTGGAGGTTGTTTCAGTGGATGATGGGGCCTGCCGGGCAACAGCTTGTTACGGGAACGGATTCAATTACTTCGCAGCTGGGAAAAGCTGATTTTGATCTTGGAATCATAACCGGAAACAGACATGCGTTTTTCGATTCATTGTTTGCTTTTATGATACCAGGAGTGGATGATGGCAAGGTGTCAGTTGAGAATGCGAAACTGGAGGGAATGAACGACTTTCTCGTTACTAATGATTCTCACCCATTTATAATGAATTCAGAAAATGTGCAGAAAGAGACAATTCATTTTTTGCAATATGGGAAGTTTACTCATGGATTGTTGGATCATAAATCTAAGCTGGGGGAAGACTGGTACTCTCGGTGATGGGATGATATCGCGGAGGAAAATGTTATGAAATATATTTTTACAATGGGATTTCTTATAGCTTTTCTTACCGGTTGTCAGCCAAAAGTGTATCTAATGCCTCCGCCTGTGAGTTTAGTAGAAAACAGTTCTTTTTTTGACTTTACTGAGGACAACAAGGATGACAATTTGTTGTATACACTTTATGCGACAAACAGACTTCCCTTTGATCGGCCAAGCGGCTCTATTGGTTATACGATTTTTCCATCTGATACGCTGAGGCTTGGTTCGGTCGTTCATAGTGTGGGTGAGGAAGGAATGATTTGGGAAAAATTTCATCGTTTGTCTCTTTCCAATGAGCGGGATAAAAAATTACTGCTTCATCAGGTGTATGTGCGGGAGAGGACGGAATATGACCTCGAAGATGATGAAATGCAACTTTCGTCTGGTGGGGAAGGCTTTTTTGATGCAATCAATAAAACATTAGACAGAGCTTATGATAAAGATTTACTTGTCTATGTCCATGGGGCAAACAGCAATTTCTACCGTGCTACCGCCCAAGGGGCGCAATTATACCATTATACTGGGCATAACTCTGTAGTCCTTACCTTTTCGTGGCCATCTGCTGAAAATCTCTTTAAATACAAAACGGATGTTCTTCACGCACGAAAAACGATACCAGCGTTTGCAAATTTGATAGCTATTCTTGCCGAACATACAAAAGCGCAAAACATAAATATCGTTGCTTATAGTGCCGGCACCCAGGTGGTTGTTCCTGGCCTTGCCTATCTTCGAAAGCAATACGCTGACATGAGTGCGGAGAAATTGAAAGCGAAACTCCGTTTAGGTGAAATCTATTTCGCTTCCCCAGATATGGATTTTGATGCTTTTTGCGACCAATATTTAGAATTTAAAGATATCGTCTATCGGACAACGATCAACCTGAACCAGAATGATTCTGTGCTACGACTTGCAGCTTATCAAAATGGTGTGTCAAGACTCGGCCGTCCAAATAGAAATGATATTACTGATGAAGAAGAACAGATGCTCATTGAGGCACTGCAAACTCCATATTTTGATGTTCTCAATGTAGGGGCTTCCAAGGCTCTGAAAATAGGTGGTTCTCATAGCTCTTGGTATAGCCATCCCTGGGTGAGCAATGACCTGCTGTTATTACTGTATTTTCATGGGAGACCAGAGGAGCGAGGCCTTGTTCCTCATATGAACGAAAATGGGGCACAGGACTATTATTTTCCTGATGATTACGAGGAAAGGATCAGGAATATTATTGAAGAGAGAAGGGGTGAATTTGTAGAGAAGAGGTCTGGTGAGTAGAACGAGTGGGGGAGGGGGATTGAACGCTTACGTTACTTGAAATTCGGTAACTTTCTTAGGTATGGAACGCTCTACATGTACCATATATGCAATGCAAACTTCTTAAAAAGATGCTTTATAATGTTAGCTGATCTCTGCAAAGGACGCGGGATTAAAAAGGCTTCAACTGACGCTTGAAGTATTGCAGAGCGTTTTCATTTTTGTGGGGCATGCATGCTTTCCCTACTGCCTTAATAACTCCTGATGTTTCCACCTCCTCAAGTTGCCTGGTAATATTCTGTATTTGTTTGTGCTGCTCGGAGACGATCCGTGCCAGGGCCTCTTCCCCCAAAGCCTTAAAACGTAACCGCACAGTAACGGTCTTCAGAGTCGCCAGCTCTTCCCTTGTAAGATGAAGGAAATAAAACGGATCATCGGTGGCAAAAAAGCTCTCTCCATTCAATTGAAAGTCGCAATTACTGGTATAAGCAGTAAAGTCCCGAGACTCACCTTGGACAGTGGTCAATATAATTTTTCGTATCTCTAGGACGACGGGACAATCCACCGGATCAAAACGAATAGCTTCAAGCCCTTGACATTGCGGCAAAGAAAATTGAATCTCGTAACTATTCCCGTCTACTTTTCTACTTACACAGCCATCATCACTCAATCCATTGCCGGTATCAAGGTACAACTTACTGGTATAATACTTCTCACGCACCTCAAGAAGAGCGTTAATCCAGACCTCGATATTATCGGAAAACAATTTCTGATGTCGCTCAAAAATACGTTTGAACATGGCTGCTTTCTGCCATTTTTCCTTACTGCGCACCATGGAATCAGATGCAACGCGATAGGAAAAGAGTATTTCCGGAATTTGATACACTTCACGCCCCTTTTCAATGAGAGACAGCCAGAAATCGTAATCTTCCCAGCCGTAGATCATGCCGGGGTCGTAGCCGCCAACCTCTTCCCAGTCTGATTTACGAAACATGGAAGAGCAGAATAGCACATTATCTTGAAGCATCTCCCTGAGAGAGTATGGAGGTAACAGCCATTCTGTATCAACGGCACCAAAGAGTTGTGCTCGACAATATACGATACCGACTTTCAATCTTTTCTCTAACACAGCTACTGCTTGCTCGACATAGCCGGGTCCGATCAAATCATCTGCATCAAGTGGTAGGATAAAGTCCCCTGAAGCCTTGCCAATACCGTTGTTTCGGGCGGCGGCAAGTCCCTGATTTGAAGTGTGAAGTATCTGAACGTTCTTTATATTAATTTGATTAAGGATAGAAACTGTATCCCGATCATCAGAACCATCATTGACAATTATAACTTCGACATGTTGATAGCTCTGAGCCAACACGGAATTAAGTGTGTCCAGGACATACTTTCCCTGATTATAACAAGGAATGATTATACTAACCATGGCATTAGAATTGACCAGCGACGAGGGTTTGAATGTCTGCACAGTCATGAGACCTTGGTAGTTGCATAGCCTTTAGGATTGTTAGTATGCCAACCCCAGGCAGTCTGGTTAATTTTTTCAAGACTATTAAACTCTGCCTTCCAATGCAACTCACGAATAGCATGCTCAGCAGAGCCAACCAGCACACCAGGATCTCCCGCTCTTCGTTCGGCAAATGTATATGCTATATCCTTTTCGCTGACCTGGCTAGCAGTGCTTATCACATCTAGTATGGAATATCCACTTTCGTTTCCAAGATTGTATTTATTGCTTTTGCCACCGTCAAGCAGATAGAGCAACGCGAGATAATGCGCCTGAGCCAGATCACTGACATGAATATAGTCTCTAATGCAGGTTCCATCTTTGGTGGGATAATCCTTGCAAAATACCGTCTGGTTTTTCAGACGACCAAGTGCTGCATTAAAATACCTGAGACATACCGATTTCAATCCGTTTGACCGGGCCAGATTATCCAATATTTTTTCCATCATCAGCTTAGAAAGCCCATAAGGATTAATGGGCTGTTGCGGCTGATTTTCATTTATGGGGATGCTTTCAGGCTCACCATAGGTTGCACAGGATGAGGCAAAAGTTATTTTATCAACACCATGTTCCAACATTGCATGAAGCATCCCAAGTGTTGCCGCAATATTATTTCAAGGGTTCTGTTACCGACTCTCCTACATAACAAAAATCGGCAAAATGAATATTTTTAATACATTAGTATTCATTTTTCGGTTTTGTTTTCCCATGCAGCAACATCAAGATGAGATAGAGATTCTTTTCTCGTTAATTCTGACACATTTTGCTCAATTTTTTCAATTGCTGATAATAGTTTAAAAATAAGAAGAAAAACCAATAAAAAACCGATCAGTACAGCCGCATTAATATTATCTTCAATTCCTAAAAACTTTGCTACCAACATTGTAGAGTTTGGATAGACTGCCAACATTGCCAACCCTCCCCAAACCAATAGTCTTACTCCCAGCTTTAAAAAAGTCTGGCCTGATTCTCGCTTTACGAACTCTTTAATTCCTTGAAAGAGCATCACAGACGATATTCCAAGAATCAATATTTGATAAAGGTGAATGTTCATTATATTCCTCTAGCTCTCTAAAAATTAAACGATCATTCCCCATATCATTCGCACAAGGGTCTTTATACCATTTACAAATCCTTGTTTATGGGGTTTCCCCATTGAATACTCAGTGTAACGCACCTCAACAGGAATTTCGACATAGCGAAGACGATTGTGGCGAATCTCTCGCAACACCTTGCTATCGTACTCATATTTATCTGCTTTGGTATCAATTTTCGTAGTAGCAAAGTAGGAATACGCCCGAAACCCAGACTGGCTATCCGTAACATGAAGTCCATATAACAAGAAAGTCACAAGGTTGCCAATTTTGTTCGCAATGATCTTAATCTTTGGCATGCCATCAGATGCAATCATTCGTGACCCTAGAACAACATCAACATGATCCCCTCGAATTGGTGCTATTAATCTTTCTATATCAGCTGGGCTGTGCTGCCCATCACCATCCATTGTAACTACAATCTCTGCTCCTAACCTGCTAGCTGCCGTTATACCAGTTTTAACTGCGGCCCCTTTACCCCTGTTTATTTTATGGCGCAAAGCAATTACATTCTCTTGCATTGCATTCTGATAGGTCTGATCACTGCTACCATCATCAATAACAATGAGGTTGTGATACCCATGCGCCTTCAAATCCCTTACAACTTCGACAATAATCTCGGCCTCATTAAAAACGGGCAATATTATATAAATACCGTCACTCATAGTTATTTCTATTGTTTTTGAGATGCCTTCAGGTATGCATCTGTCAACTCATCAATAATCTTATTGTGATCCAAGAACCTTTGATAATAAGCCTTGGCCTTCTCACCCTGCTCAAGGCGAAGGGTCGGGTTGGTACTTAGTCTTTCAGCCTCTTTCCACATATCCACTGCGGACTCCACTTCAACCCAAGCGCCCTCTCCAGCAGGAATGCCTCTCATAGCACCCCGTCGTGCCACTATAGCCCTACCACAAGCCAGGGCTTCAACCACCTTTATCTGAACCCCCATCCCCAGGGCCGTCGGCAGCAATATTATTCCACACTCCATGTAGGGCTGATGTGTTTCAAGATATGAAAAAACTTGTCTAGCCTGGGTCCAAACAACAAATTTCGCCAATGCACCATACACATTTATTACCAGCTTTTCAGGAGGGGCAGCCGCACTTAACCAGCGTAACCCTTCACGGTTAAAAGGATTTGCAGAACCTAGTATTCCAATCTCTCCCGTTAGATCAAACGTAGCTGGCTTTACAAGCGGTGGACTCCAAATGATATTAGTAAGGCCCTGCTCTTTAAGCTGTTTTTCCTCATCTTTTGAGATCACAACTATCAAATCTGCCGTACGTAAATCTTCAATTTCTCGCCGACTCCCACCCCACATCGTATTTGAGAATATATCTAGCAAGACTACAACCTTGGGACATGCAGTAGGCAGCCCTGCCCAAAAGCTGTAGTTTACAATTGCCAAATCAGCGTCTTTGGATAACTCCTGCCACCACTTTGCCTCAAAGGCAAAGCGATGGTAAGGATTGCTGTGTCCGAAAGCTCGAACCAGCCCTAGCCCCTTGCATACGGAACCATAGACAAGTCCAAGCCATTGCTTCCATGATCTTGCTGACGATGAGTCTTCACGTAGAACAACGCGATACCCTCTACCTTCAATTTCTTTGCGCACCTCTGAACCCCAGCCCATACCTACGGGCCGGGATGCAGCGGAGGCGATGGTACACTCCCCCAAAGAGCGTAATATCTCCAGATGCTTATACATCTCAGCCTTGCCTCCATGGTTGGCTGGCAAGGGAGAATAGGGGGTCAAAACAATGGATTTCATTTGCGAGATTCTAAAAGTTGAATATATAAGGCTGCAATTTTTTCAGGAGAATATTTCTTTTTTGCTCGAGCCAGACCGGAAAGTCCCGCCGCTTCTCGTTGTTTTTTATCGGAGAGAAATGCAGCGACTGCCTCGACAAAAGTGCTATTTGAAGGATCAGCTATTTTACATGAAGTCTTGCCAAGCATCTCTACCATTCCACCATGAAAACTAGCAACGAGGGCCTTCCCTCGAACCATGGCCTCCAAAACGACAGTAGGAAAGGTGTCCCATTTGGATGGCACAATGACTACCCATGCTCTGGAGTATGCTTCATCGAGTGCTTCAGGGGACAATGAACCCAAAAACACTATTCTATCCCTATTCTTGCCCAATTGATTTACCAACCATTTCTTTGTCGATCCTAAAAATCTGGCATAACTATCTCCACCAGCAATTTCCACACGCAGATTGGGGAAATTGGGGGCCAGCTCAGAAACCAGCTTTGGTAAAAATTCTATCCCTTTACCTATATCGATCCTCCCAACCAGCAGCAAGGTAGGTACCTCAGCCTCCTGATTTTCCCATTTCGGCAGAGGTGGGATAGGATTTGCGATTACCCCCTGAGTAATTGCCAAAGAGAAGTCCTGTTGTTTCATCTCCAGAATAATACGCTCAGACGGGGCAATGAGCAGATCCGCATGGTGCAGGCTTATCCGTTCTCTTAATAACCTTTTACGATCACGGAAACAAGCAAGATCAACCATTTTTTTCTGCCAGGGATAATATACCTGCGCATACCTGGAAACTTTCAAGACATCATTATAATGGGCTTTGATTACAACAGGAGGTCGTTCTTTAATCGAGAGCAAATGCGCAGATTCGCCAAGATGGTCGACACCTTCAATCCAATCCACCGCATGCTGTTTTGCCTTTTCCAGAACTATTTCGGATATTTTAGGATCGCCAATATCCTTTAGCCCATACTCGCGATAGAGCACGCCATTGTCCATGCATTCTTGCGAGGGCCCTTCATCACCGTGGCTTGTAACAATCACAGTAAAATGGCCCGCCTGCCGAAGCGCAGCAGACATATGAAAAACATACCTCCCTATTCCTGAACCCCGGGGGGGATATTCCCAGCAATGGAACAGAATAATCATGGGGCGCTACTCCTTTGCCAAACTGACATTTTTATAAATGGAGAGGAGCTTGTCCATGACAAGATCAAGATCATGAGTCAACTTCATTCGTTCGAATGCTGCTTTTCCAGTTTGCTTACGCAAGGCTGTATCTCGCTGCAGTGTGATCACAGCTGCTGCAAGGGCTCGGGGGTCATTTACCGGCACAACCATTCCATTCACCCCATCATCCACTACTGAGGTATTGCCAGGTATATCCGAGACAACGCAGGGAAGGCCCCAACTTTGTGCCTCGAGTAATGCATTCGACATGCCTTCAACCCGAGATGGCAGGACAAAAACAGATGCCTTCGAGTAGTACTCTTCAGGATTACCAACCCTTCCCATAAACAGAACAGTACTCGCACAGCCTAAGGCTTCAACATAGTCTTCCCATATTTTTCGGTCTCCTCCCCCGAGTACAACCAAATTCAAACCCATATCCTCCTGATGCACTATCTTCCATGCATCAAACAAGACATCGAAGGCCTTCCAATGAGCGCCTTGTGAAAAATTGCCAACATATAAGACCATGGATTCTTCGATACGGTCCTCATTCACATCTGGAATTTTCACGCCGTTGGGCAGAAGATGGATCCTTTCATTCGGAATGCCCTTACTCGCAAGATCGACTGCCAAATAGGGTGCCATGGCAATAAAATGGGCCTTTTTCCGCAGATCATCAATATGCCGTCTATATGGAACATCGTATCCTAATGTTGGCATAACTGGGTTTGTAGCCTCCTGACTCAGTACAGGCACGCCCCAACTCTGTGCAATCCGAACAGCGAATCCCCCCAGCCAGGAAGGTTCATGTAAATGAATAAGATCAGGAGCAACGCAACCATCCCTCGTTCTCCGCTGCACCTCCAGCATAAACGATAAACGGGTAATATAGACAACGGGCAATAAAAGCCAAAAGTCAAAGTGCTTTTTGAAACTATTGTAATATTTTTCACTGGACGGAATGTTTGAAATACATAGGCGCTGCACGAGCTGGTGTAGACGATCAAGGAAACGACGTGCCTTGTTTTGCAAGGGTACCAACCCACCAAATCGTTCAACAGCGGTCCCATCAATTGTTTCAGATTTTGGAAGATCAAACTCTAACCATGCTGTCCAAACGATACAGGTATGGCCCCGCCGGGAGAGTTCAGCCGCTACCTGCCTCGCCTGCCTCTCAGACCCGCCTTCAATACCAGGCCAGTAGTTCCATATCAGCAAAAGTACACGCATTCCCTCTTCACCCTAAAATCATTTTAACGCGTGCTCCAGAAAGGATACATCCGTTTTTTATATCACCACGGCTCAGTGACGATAACCAGAAACGTGAAAGAATAGGATAGCCCAATGCCTGAAACCGGTAGCACAGAGCAAACCAAATCTGGCGAACAGCCCAGATGAATGCCTTATTATCGTGTAGTTGTGACCGTTCGTTTGCAGTGACCAATCGTTTTAGCCAGCACTCGGCATTTTCAACCTCCTCACGCCCCCTCTGTCGGTCAATTCGCCCTGTACTCCATAAACGATGCTGCAGTACCTCTTGCTCTGATACTGTCATACCTAACCGAGAAAATTCATTGGTCAGGACTCGGCAGGCAAGAGTATCCATTAATTCCGATTTACTGAGTGTCACACTTTGCGGATGCACTCTATACTCCAGCAATACCTCGGGGATATTCTCCGCCTCGGTAATCTCAAGTAATCGTGTCCAGAGTTCATAATCCTCAGCCCCGGCAAAATCCTCCCGATATCGGATGTCATTATCACGAACAAGGTCCCCCCGAAGCATAACAGAGGAGTGTACCAGAGGATTGTCGAAAAAGGTGAAAGCCCTAATATTTTTAGAGCCAGTGGGTCCTTTATATAATTGGGAGACTTGATTCTCACCAAAACGTTTCACCCATGTGCCACAAATGCCAACCTGGGGGTGACTTTCAAGGAAGGCTACCTGTTTTTGCAAACGCTCAGCATGACAGATATCATCTGCATCCATTCTTGCCAGATATTTTCCCCTGGCAACGTCCAATGCGCAGTTCAATGCCTTACAAATACCGGCCTGTTTTTCTAGCTCAATAAGAATGATACGATCATCGCTATAAGATTGAACAAGCGTAGCAGACCCATCCGTTGAACAATCATCGATCACCAAAAGCTCAAATGAGCGAAATGTTTGAGACAGAACACTTTCTATCGCCTCGGCAAGATAGGTCTCTCCATTGTGAACGGGTAGCAGTATACTGACACCAGGTAAGGGCTCTGTACTAATCATTTGGGACAAGGGGATAAAGCTCATTACATTGTTCTTGGATATTATAGACAACAGAGGTATTGAGAGGATACTTCAATCGGTCCCCATTGTTATCAACTGGGATAGTAAACCCAATGGGTTCTACCATTTCTGCAAAAGAGAATGGAAAAACACGGCCTTTCGCATCAAATTCTTCCAATTTTCGGATCTTGTAGTAGAAATCGCCTCCCTCCTGAGGAGGCATATATACGCCATATCGCCTATTCCCTCGAACCTTAGCCTTGCATCCCAAAGGATCTGTTATGATATCTGCTGCAACCGGTATCATAAGAAAGAGTGTTTGCAAAGGAAGTCGCGAGTCAACAAATTGTAAATACATGTTTTCCTCTGCCCCCAGAGACGAATCGATGAGACCGCATGTGGTCGCAGAATGAGTTTTCCATGGGCCTAATTTTCGCCAAACTTCGGTTCGAGTTAAACATGGTATTCCCGAACCGCAAATGCCAGACATAACCCCACCTGCAGTACGGGCCTCAAAGCCCTCTGCTGTTGATATCCGACGAGCGCGACGAACCTTTGAACGATAAAGATAGAGATCACGGATACCGCAAGGTAACCACGTTGAGAGCTTTGGTTCAAGGAAATGCCTGAGTGTAATAGCGCGTTGCGCATCCAGGGTTACACTGCCAATTTCAGGGTGATCACTCAGTAAAGCCACCAAATCCTGCATCCATGTGCCTTCGGTGATAAACTGTACATCATCAGGCCATATCACCACAAACTCACCCTGAGCCTGATCGACGATTTCATTCATCGCGTCGGCATGGGTCTGTCGTTTTACTATTTTCTTCTGGACCCAGTCTAGACTTTCAATATATTCAGCAAGCCCTGGCTCTTCAGACATGTTATCTGAAACTATCCACTCTATATTGGGATATTGAATACAGCGACGAGCAGACTCCAGGGTAGCTTTAAAATAATGAAATCGATTCCAACTGAGAATCGCAATTGTCACCTTAGGATATGAACGCGCATCTTTATTCTTCATTATGGGTCCCTTTTGTCAATTGGGAGAAGATTTGCCCATGCCTACTCAGCCATGGTTGTGAATCAAAGTTATCTACAGCTCTATTGCGAGCAGCACGAGAATAGTGTTCGTAGGATCGAAGGATCAATTTGACCCCTTCGGCCAACTGATCGGGCGCAGGGGGATGATCTCTCTCCAAATCCACAGGAGCAGGTATTCCAACCCCGGCCTCACTTCCCACGAGCTCAGGTGTTCCCCCCGAGGCAGAATAGACGACAGGCAAACCAGACGCCATGCCCTCAACTACCAGCCGAGGGCATGGGTCATTATACTTGGTGTGCACCAACACATGTGACCGCCGAAAAACATCTCTACCCTCTTCTTGTGTGTAGGGGCCCGAGAGAATTACATGCTCAGTTAGTGACTTATGGGTAATATAGTGTAAAAGTTCAGTCGTTGCAGAACCCAAATCACTATTCCAGCAATAGCGGCCCGCAATTTCGAGTTTTGTGTTTATTCCATCGTCTCGAAGGTGTTTCAGTGTATCGACGGCACATTTTACCCGATAAAAATGCGTATGGCTTCCTGCAATGAGTAACTTGACAGGGTCCATGGCAGGTTTACTTGTGGGTGGGAAAAAATACTCCGTATTTACCGGATTGTAAAGGACCTCGCTCTTTCCATCATACTTTTGCAAAAATTGATCTGCACCTCTTTTGCAAAACTCACTCTGGTAGAAAACATAGTCAGCTTGTCCTAATACCTCAGACATAAACCTATTGGTACGCTCCCAGCCAGCTCCATGCCAGGCCGGGTATGCAACCCCGTTTTGGTTGAGGACAACTTTTGCCCCTGCTTTTCTTGCAATTTGGGCCATTCGCGGTGCGTAGGGCGGCAAGGCACTGCTAATCAAATAGAGTATATTGGGGTTTTTGGTTGTGTTTGGAAAAACAGTAATTAAATCCTGAGTCTTAACAACCCCTCCAGAGGATACATCACAAGAAGTAGAAAGTGATGGGTAACCATAATACACCAGATTTCGTTCATCTGTTACAATCGTCCTTGCTCTCCATCTCGATTTTTCTCTCAACAAGGTTTTTAAAAAAACTACGCCTTCTTGCAAGTATTTAATGCTATCGATCATAAAACATTCCAATCCCTCTGAGAACCTCATTAACTGATTACACCCAGGTCCTAATCCTAGATTTGAGAACTTTATTTACTAGTTTAAGAGATTTCACAAAACCTAAATAAGTAGGATAAGAATCAATTCTGCCTGGTGTTTGAGCTACAAAGTCAACATATTCCCGTGCCACTTTATCAAAACTCGGGTTTGTAATCTGCTCTACGACATTAGCATAATTGGCAGAAATCAGTTGTAGTAGCTCAGGAATTTCAGAAACATTGTCAAAGAGTAATCCTCCCTCACGAACCAATTCTGGATTACCACCATCATTTTTGGCAATAACAGGTAAACCACAACTTAGTGCCTCAAGAAGAGAATTAGAACAAGCTTCTTTCTCGGTTGCTGTTAAATAAATATCATTGCCGCGAAGTACATCACCTACCTTTTCTGGAGGTAGTGGAGGTATCATTTTAATATTAACAAAACCGATTGGAGAATTACCGACGAAAGTGAAGGAGAATTTCTCGTTATTATTAGACAACCCCAGCCATTGGTCTATCCATTGATAATCAGCAAACCCTTTTCGCCAATTTTGAGACCAACTCGTAATTACAACTTTAAGTTTATTTCCTTTCCCTATTATGCGTTTAGAAACATGTTTGGGGTGAAAAAATGCCGGATTAGGTGAATTACAAATTGTCGTACAATTGTTAGGAAGTGATAAACCAAGACGCATAAATTCACGTTTTGACCATTCAGATTGAAAAATAGTCCCATCCGCTATCCACTTGTTCGCATTCAAAACAATTTCATCACGTGGATCGGAAGAATGATTATACAAAGTAGCCACACCATCAAGACGGTGTATAAATATCCGTTTAGGATACTTCAATCTATACCTAGCAACCCTGGAAATATCCTGAGAACTGTCAAACAAAAAAGCATCTGCAAAAGTAGGTTGTTCCGCATACAGGCCCTCTAGACGCAACCAAGTTCGAAGACTTTTAAGGAATTGATGAGATCCACCATAGGCACCTTCCACTAGCTCTAATAATATATGAATACTCATAACTAAGACTGTCTATACAATTGATCAATGAATTTTCTTCCAATTGTTTCACAGGAATAAATGTCACGAACTTTCTGGGTATCTCTAGAACGTTTTTCAAGTTCAAGAAGAGCTTGAGAAACATCTGTATAATCTTCCAAAAAACAGATAGCATCGTAATGCTTACTCATTTCGACGTACGAAGGCAAACGATTAGCAAGGATAGGTATACCAGCAACAGCAAAAGGCAAAGCCTTAAAACAACTATGCCCTTTATTATATGGTGTATTCACTAAACGAGGTAGAAACGCTATGTCACCTTTAACCACATCATTTGGAAATTTTTCGTAAGTCCATTTAAGAAATCGATATTTGAATTTTCGAGGTAATTCTTTCTCCATGATAAGAGTAGTCTTTTCCGAAAGAAGGTCTGCAAAACAGTCAAGATATTCAGATTTATGAGCCACACCTGACCAAATAAAAGTAGGTTGCTTCCAATTAATGGATTTCTTAAAAATCGAAAAATGACCAACGTCGATCGGGTCATTCATAACGATCACGTTTGAATTGTAGGTACGTGCAGATTCAGCAATAATTGACGTTGAACAGATAACACCATCAACAAAGCGTGCTATCCTTCTACTCGATTTAACTTGTTTCTCATCACAAGCCTCATGTACATCGAAATAATCAACAACAGTATCCCAGTATATTTTTCGACATATTAGACGCAACAACCTTATATTAAGATAGTCGCGATTCTGCATACCTCGAAAATATATTACAGCATCGTATCTCCTAAAAGGCTGATTAATATAAACTTCAACACCCAATTTTTGATAAATCTCCTTCATCTGAAGGATTCTTATCCAATATGCAGATTGAACCTTGTTGTAATCTGATTCCTTTGAAGGGTAGAATAACCCTATTTTGAAATTTCTGTAGGAAGTGTGCGACATTTAAATCAAATATTAATTTTTCTTTTTAAGCGGAACAAAAAGTTGTTCTTCTATTGTAATGGGAATGGTATCTAGACAAGATATTTTTCAAATCTGTAAGAATAACCACCTTTTTTTTTCAATTCCTAGGTCAGTTTACTTTTTCAAAAAACACACCACTATCAATCGATACTAATTCGCCTCTACGATACTGATCTTTTTTATAACTCGATTTTTGTTCAACACCGAGATAGTCAAATAAACGGTGAAACCAGTATGAAATATACCCAGATCCATATATTTCAACAATGTTTTTTCGAGTTTCAGTAGTTTGACTATCTAGACTACTGCGCCGTTGAAAGACCATATGCATACATCGAAAATAGGATTCATCCCAACCCATTTTTTCATGCAAACATAAATTTGAATGCTCTGAAAAGCCTTCTTTGAAAAGTATTCTCCCTCCAAGACATTTTTCTAGACAAGGCCCCTCCCAGTCATAAATTGCACCAAAGTTATAAAGTTTTGTCATAGTTCTAGAAGGCGGAGACAAATACCCTTTCGCAACCAGAGTTTTCAAATTAAAGTCAGTACAATGAAGCACATTCCCATAGCATTGCCTATAACTATCAAATTGGCCTGACATAATCTTCGAACGTAGACGTTTCAGTCCGTAAGGATCGTACAATTCATCTCCATCAACAGGAAATACCCAAGTGTTGCTATTAGCATACACCCTAATCAACTCATGGGACTCGGAAGCATTTTTAATGCGCTGATAATGAATTTTTGGATTATCCTTAGCAAGGCTCAACACAATTTCCGCCGTGCGATCGTTTGAGCCGTGATCTGCGACAATTATTTCATCGCAAAAGTTTATAACATTTATCAATGCCTGGTGAATAAATATATCCTCATTTCGAACAAGGCTTATTCCAATAATTTTCCTGGTACTCAAAACAAAATCACCCCATTAGAATCACATCATAGTAACATCACAAGTATGTTTAATAATCTGTCTGCCTTAAAGAAAAGAATTAATGTGCAATCAGATCCTTCGTAACTATGCCTTTATTCATTAATACAAGTTCGACATAATACTTCATTTTTCACGATTGCTCTTTGAGATAACATTTTCAATAATTTTCACATTTGCATCATTCAAAAATGCTTTATGCTCTGGCCACTTGACAAAACCAATTAATATATCGAAAAACCTTCTCAAAACTAATAAATTTACACTAAAAATAAGGAGAAAACTCAAAAGAAAATAAAATCTTACAATAGTTCGTAAAACGATACTGTCTTTACGGTTAATTTTCCTGAAATTACACAATGATTTCAAAAGTCTACATGTTGCGCCGAAAGATATCTTAAAAAATTCGAATGTATTTTTTCCTGGCTCACCTTTTTGCAAAAATGACACAACTAAACCAAGAAAGAATGAAGCTACATATCCGGAAAGGTTTCTTTCGTCAGTGGGGCCATAGACACCCTGGTGGTAATGCTGCCCTATTAATTTCCATCCAGCAATATTGGAACATTGATTTCTAGAGACTTGCCCATCATGTTCCCTGTAGAAAAGGCACACAGGTGATTCCACAATTGCATATTTGGTATATTGTGAAATTTTAAGAGCCAAGTCTCTATCTTCAGAATTTATATTTTTATTCTCAAACCCGCCCACTTTTAAAAAGATATCTCGGGGAATTGCCCCAATAAGAGCCGCCCCACATACAGTTTTTGTCGGAGCGCTGACGTAAGAGTCAAACACTCCAACCTTGACTTGTTCATTACACTCAGGAGAAATTTTGTCTCTATCCAATGACACGTATTGCGGCCGAAAATACACAGAGGTACTGGGGCCCACTTCTTTCAGTACTGTATCGACACAAGCAAGAGCCCATGGCGCCCAATAGTCATCACTATCTAGACATGAAATGTATCGACCAGAAGCCAACGCAGCGGCAACGTTACGAGCTTTTCCTGGCCCAACACGGTCTGAGTGTACCAGTGTAATATAGTCACTGTAGGCAGCCAACACCTCTAAAGTGTTATCAGACGATCCATCATCGCAAACAATAATCTCAAAATCTTTCAAGTCTTGCGCGAGAACAGAATCTATGGCTTGGGCAATAGAATCTCCCCGATTAAAGGCAGGAATAATAACGCTGTATTTGGCATAAAGTTTCTTAGTATTCATTTTAAGCCAAGCGTACTTTTGGTTGCCATTACAATTTCGTGGAACCAAGCACGCAGAGTATCGAATATCCACAGTTTGAAAAAATATTTCCTCATAAATTTACCAGACTCCTTCCTGACCGCTGCTTTCTGTGTGTTACTAACTCCACCCAACACATAATTAGATACCACAAAAGGTATTGACCTGAAGCTTGCCCCTCCAACATATGCCCTTGAGGTCAAATCCCTATCTGAAATAATAGCAAATCCCAAATCAAATCCTCCCAACATTTGAAATAAAATTCGGCTCATAAACAATCCCTGATGAGGTAATGTCCGGTAGGTCATGTTTTCGACTGTAATATCACTATCAAAAAATTGTTTCTCTTGTACACATTGGCCACTTTCAGAAACAACCTGAATACCTCCATGGAGTACATCAGTCTTTTCTAAATAGTCAGAGCATGCAGACAAAGTATCAATCTTATAAAGACTATCGCCGCCATTCAAAAAAAGTAAATATTCCCCTTTGGCTTTCGAGGCACCTATATTCATGGCATCATAAATACCTTTATCCTGGCCAGAGATAAGATGAGTAGTCCTGTGCTTATATTCATATAATACTTCAAGAGTACCATCATTTGAGCCACCATCAATTACAATCCACTCAAACTCTTTATAGTCTTGATTAATAATGGACTCAGCAGTATGCCGTATGCCCAAAACCTCATTGTGGCAAACAGTAATTATTGATAACTTACAACCATCCATTTGAACAAATACCACCGTTTTTCAATAATTTTAGTAAAAAAACTCATTCCATGCACATAAATTAGAATTCACCCTTCATCATCTATCACTTAGAAGTCCGAAATTTCTTCATTAAGAGCTTTTCGCATCAGACTCTATTCTATCGATATACACCCATGTTTTAATTAAGATAGAAGCAACAAAATGCGTAGTATTTTAGGTTTCAAGTTAGTATTCAAGTTTCGGTTCAAGAAAGATAGCCTGGAAAAGAGGTTCAAATCAGGGCATAATATGGGTCTTCTCCTCGTTTTGTTTTCTATGATATTTATCCTATGAGAAGTTCTTGATATATTTTAATATACTTTGATGCAATAAGCTCTTCAGAAAAATTATTTTTGATGTAATCTCTTATTTTGTCAGAATCAAAACTATCTTTTATTTGTATGAATTGTTCAATGGCATCTTTTAATCCTTCAGCATTAATATCCTTAGAAAAAACGCCGTTAAAACTTGGCTTGATGACATCTAGTAACCCACCAACAGGCGTTCCGATAACTGGTGTGCCACATGCCATTGCTTCGAGCATGACATTGCCAAGAGCTTCTTCTTTTGTCGGAAAAATGAATGCGTCTGATGCAGAGTGAACTAGTCTCATATCTTTTGGGGTTAGATGTCCTAAATGTCGGTGCCTCACGTTATAATTACATGGTTGTTCAAGTTTGTTTCCAATTGAAAGAAGTTCAATTTTAGTATTTTCAATACAATTTAATGCAAGAATCATCTCTTTATAGCCTTTATTAATTCTATGAATAGAATCAGAAATAAAGGAAAATACAATTCGATCTGTATCTATATTTAATAAATTTCTGGCGATCTCCTTTTTAATTGGTCGGAACATATTGGTGTCTATACAATTATGAATCGTCTGGGCTTCTATGTTCTTAAAAATATTTGAGTTTTGTGCTAATTTAGTCATCCAATTAGAAATGCCAATTACTCTTACTTTAAACTTCGCGTTTTGAATTAGCTTTTGCTTTAGAAGCCTATTTTTTATTTCAATATTTTGCCAACTTGAGTAGTTTCGTTCTAAGTCCTTCTGCAAATGAAAGATTCCAAGCAGAGGGTTAGAATCTCTTAATGTAAAAACAACGGGTTTTGTGTTTTTTTTGAAAAAACTGGGATAATCCAAATAGTTCCCTGTCCAATGTAAGTTAATGATATCTGCTTCTTTATAGTGAGTTGATTGGGTAATATCGTAATCGGATATAGGGAAGGATATTACTTCAAATTCTCCATCTAATTTCTTTGTGGTTAACCATTTTTTCTGGACTGCGGTATATGGCACCCCCATTTGTGTAGATAATCTATTAAATATAGTTGCTTTTCTAAAAGGCACATTAAAAGTATATACTTCTTCTAAATCTGAAGTTTTATTGATTTTGTTAAGTACAAGTACTTTAGATTTAATGCCTTTTTTTAATAAAGCCATATGGAGTCTATAGGTACCGTTAAAAGCTCCACCCTGCGACTGTGAATTTATATGTAAAATTTTCATTGATTATTGGAAGTTTTTTTTATTCTTCTGTTCTAGCAATTCATTTTTAGTTATCCTTCCCCTTAACCTCTTTGTCGGAGTGGATTTGTAATTATTAGTGGTTTAAATTTATCTTATTACCAACGAAATTCAGCCAGTTTGAGAAGTCTTTTGGGGATAGGTGGTGTATGAACATCATGTTTAAGGAGAGACACAATCATACCTCTCCTGTTAAATTTCCGGTTGAAGCGATAGCAATATTCTTTTGAAAACAATCAGGAAGATAATAACCGTCTGCATCCAAGAAAGCTATCAATTCACATTTCGCTTTTTCAATGCCAAGGTTACGGGAAGTACCAATTCCTTGATTTGGCAATCTGGATGTTGGAATAACTTTACTTTAGAGGGGTAATCCGGCACAAGTTCTTGGTATATATCTAATGAACTATCAGGTGAACAATCTTCAACCATTATTACTTCCGATGCTTCTGATTACTCACAAGCACTACATATGGCCTTAACAACGAACCTTTCTGCTTTTTAAACTGGAATTATTGTACTGATTTTCAAAATTAAAAACTATTCTAATTTTTTAAAAAATCTACAATGTCTTGCCACATTTGATCTGTTAATTTTTTATTTATTTCTATAATTGCTTGTTGTGGAATATATTTACTATCTGAATTTAAGACACTTCCAAATTTCTCAAATGCAGATTCATAATCATGAACATCAACAACATTATCAGGGAGCGAATAATCTTCTAACAATTCAAGGTATTTATGGCTCCAACTAGTACAGAAAGTAGGAACTCCTTGATTCAGTCCACTCACAACCCCGTGGAACCTAGAAGATACAAGCATTTTAAGCTCCCCTATAGCTGCTTTGATATCATCAGTATCCAATCCATCCAACAACTTGTATTCGAAATTAACATTAGAAGTTATATCTTTTATTAGTTCCCAATCATCTTTACTGCTATGATTTAAGATAACTAATTTTTCTTTCTTTTCAGAAACCCAACTGCACAAATCAATTAAGAACCTTTTATATTTTTCAGCAGTCTCACTGTTTGTATGAGTTAACATTTTGCTATTTGGAATTATGCCAATAGCATCATGGACATCATCGAACAATTTATGGGGAATATCACGAGAGTAGAGTATGGTAAAATCGGGTGAAATCCTTACTTTTTCACTATCGCCGTGTACATCACATATATGTTTGTATGATATTTTATCTCTTGCATATATCAGATCAGCATAGTCAAGAACAATTTTGATCCGTTCTCGAGCTATTTTAGTCTCAAAAGGGCCAAATGCCTGTGGCAAAAAAATTATCTTAGTCCCCCTCTTTTTATATTTTTTATAATATCCTTCTAGGTCCTTATTTGCTTTAGTAGTAAGACCGGTCCACTGGTCACCAAAACCAAACCCAGAGGCATCTAATATTACATCAACATTCTTTTCTTTAACTAAACCATAGTGATCCAAAGTATACTTCTGATGGAACATCCATTCCCAACGGATCTTACACCTATACATTTTGGCTATCTGGAATAATCTTATATTTTGAACCTGTCTTAGAGTAGCAAGCCCTTTACCAAAAACTAGTTTGGGTTCTATTTGCTTCTCCTTTTCCAGCCTATCTACAATAGCAGATAGCATCAACTCCGCACCCTTATTTACAAAACCAGTGTTGTCTATTTGAATATACATAGTCTAAGTTAGATAATAGTTGTGACCTGATTCATTTGCTTTCTCGCAGAAAAAGCAACTCCACCATTCATGAGTGGATACCCAACGGAAAAAAACATTATCCCTTGTTCATGTATCTTCATATTAAAAAGAGTACTTGCGGCCTCTTTTTTTTCATCCAGATCAGGCCAGTTAATCGGGCATGAACTAAGCCCCATGGTTTCAAGCGACAACATGAAATTCATGGCTGCCAACCCACCATCAATATAAATTAGGTGACGATCACGCTCATCAAAATACGCACTCAAATCACCTATCAGAGCTACAAGTAAGGTAATATTATTTGAGAAAGTTGCACATCCGTTGGGAATTTTTAAAGCGTGCTCTAATTTTTCAGAACTTTTAATAAGAACAAAACGAAACGGTTGCCTATTGCAGGCACTTGGAGCTAATAAAGCAGAATCAATTGCTTGTTCCACCATATTCACAGGAACAGATTTCTGTTCATACCAGCGAATTGAGTGTCTTTGATGACAAAGATTCATGAAATCTTCATGAGTGATCGATGAGGAGTTTATCTCTTTTTGTTTGTAAGGGCCACAGTAGTTCTCTCCAGAGCTCTGTTTAATTAGAGATTGCTGGTTTTTTAACTCAACAAATTGTTCTTCTGCTGAAGCAATTTCATTTTCTTTTGTTACAACAGAAAAATATTTTGTAAGTACATCAATAGCCCATCGAATAGTACACTCGTCGTTATAATTCTCTGAAAATTTTTGCAGAAGTAAAACAGTCTCAAGTATATATTCTTTCCCAAACACGGGTTTTAGAGTGTAAGTCGTCAACCCTTTCTCAATACGATGCAAATTTCTTCTAAGATTCGATACTATGGCTAAGCTATTATCATCATGAGTGATGTGGCTTTTAATGCCACAAAGCACACTTTGCTGCTCTCTAGAAAATTTACGACTAAAGTAAAAATAATAAAAAGAAGATCGTTGAGGCGTCTTAGCTGCCCAATTAATAATCTTAGCATTAGATTGGAAAGATGTGGGATTCACTATCAAACGTTTAAACGCTGACAGTTGTTTACATATGTTTTTTATCATATTAGATCAGTGCTCTAGCAGTACCTGTTATCCATTATCCACAATCCAACTTTGCTGCACTAAAAACTTGGCTTCATTTACCGGAGGGATCTCACCATTATCATAGAAATCGCCACTACCAACGGTCAATGTCATTGCACCTTGGACCCGATCATGAGGTTTTCCATCCAAATGCAATGAAATATTGATTGTGTATTGACCACTAGTGAGGGGAAATTTAAAAATAGTTAACTTAATTCGTCCTCTTTCCTTTGTTAAAAAGATTTTTTTCCCATCATATGGGGTACCCAGATGCAATATTTTTTCTCCTAGATGAGTATAGACACCAACAAATAATGTGCAGGCAAGCTTTTCACGCTTAGCTTTATACTCAAATTCAAATTGTACATCTTGCCCTGAAAGTACTTTCTCAGAATTTTTTTTATTGACAATTATTTTGGCTGAGGTGATCCACACAAATTTATTGGGAGGATCTAAAAGATTGCTATATCCTCCTTCATGCTTGATATTACTATCTAATAAATATGACGAGATTATATCTTCAACACTACCGTTCCTGCTGACAGCTCCGTGCTTTAGCAGTATTGCACTGCCACATAAATTTTGAATTGACGCCATATTGTGGGAAACAAACAATACTGTCCTTCCCGCTCTCGCGACGCTATCCATCTTCCCTAAACATTTTTTTTGAAATTCTACATCACCAACTGCAAGTACTTCATCTATAACTAATATTTCAGGTTCCAAATGAGCCGCTACCGAGAAAGCAAGCCTGACTCGCATGCCGGAAGAATACCTTTTCACAGGTGTTTCAATGTATTGTTCAACTCCGGAAAAATCGATTATCTCGTCAAGTTTGGCCTTGATTTCCTGTTTGGACATTCCAAGGATAGCGCCATTCATGAAAATATTTTCACGCCCTGTCAGTTCGGGATGAAAACCTGTCCCCACTTCCAGAAGACTTGCAATCCTACCTTTTACTTTTATATTCCCCTTGGTGGGGGCGGTCACACGGGAAAGGATTTTCAACAGCGTTGATTTTCCGGCTCCATTCCTCCCAATAATACCTAAAATTTCACCCTGCTTTACCTCCAGATTAATATCGCGTAATGCCCAAAACCTGTCTCCATCGATCTGTTTATCCTGCTCTGCCAGCATAGGGGCAATTTGAGCATTGGGATCCTCCTTGCCACGCACCTTCGCCCACCAGGACTGCAGATCATGGGTTAAAGTTCCATGGCCTATAACACCAAGGTGGTATTCTTTCCAAAGGTTTTCAATTTTAATTACAGTCATATTTCAGGAAAAGCGTTTTAAAAATATAGGAGAAATTGAAGGGTATCCTTCAAAATTAGCTTATAGTTACCCTTGCGTGTACCAAACTTATCGATCAGACGGTGTCCATAAAGGTCTTCTCAATACGGCTGAAAAGAACTACACCAGCAAAAACCATAAGCAGAGTTATCGACCAGCTAATCATTATTTGGTTAAGTTGGATCGCACTTGTGCCAAAAAACATGAATCTAAAGCTCTCAACAGGAGCTACCATTGGATTGAGCACATAATACGGGAGCAACCATTCCGGGATTTGACTCAAGGGATAAACTATGGGAGTTGCATACATCCATAATTGGACAATGAAAGCCATGGCAAATTTCAGATCTTTATATTTAGTCGTCATTGAGGAGAGTAAAATCCCCAGGCCAAAGCTCAGAAGAGCCATTTGTAGAAGAAGAACCGGCAAACCCAATATCCACCACGTCGGCTGGATTGAAGCACCCTTCAGCATGAAATAAATATAGAAGCCGAGAAAAAGGAACAGCTGAATAAAAAACTGTAAAAAATTCACAATGACAGTAGCGAACGGCACCGTAAGCCTGGGGAAGTAAACTTTCCCAAAAATCGCAGCATTGGTGTTGAATGTATCTGACGTCTTGGTCAGACATCCCGAAAAATACCCCCACATCACATTACCAGCCATATAGAAAAGAAAAGGGGGAAGTGAATCAGTCGGAATTTTGGCAACCCGGCCAAAAATAATGGTGAAAACAAGAGTCGTGAATAGCGGCTGAATAATATACCAGAGAGGGCCCAGAATCGTCTGCTTGTACAAAGTGACAAAATCCCGTTTAACAAACATACTGATCAAATCACGATACCGCCACAACTCTCGAAGGTCGATATCAAACCAGCCAGTCTTTGGCTTAATAACCATGTCCCATTGCTGATCGATGTCTTTTACTTGTTCTTTAATCATAGTTAGTTCTTAATACCTGTGAGCAGTTTAACTAAAGGATTACCTAAAATCCGCTCCAAGCCATTTTGTAATTTTTGTGCCCTTTCAATCCGCTGTCGCAGAAAAAGCACCTCGTCATTTAATAACGTATTTTCAGGAAGCTCAGCTATTAGCTCCAGACTACTATCCAATTCTCCACCGAAAAGTTGTACTTTTTGACGAACAAGAGATAACACACCATGCTGTAGAGCTTTTGCAATATTATCTGCACTCTTATAATAGTTACGCTTATCTCCGGGCTTCCATACCTTCTTGGCCAAGCCAAGTTGTTCAAGCTGGCGCACCGCTATACTCACTGAAGCTTTGCTAAGCCCCAGGTCTTCGCCAATACCATCAAGAGAGCACTCACTCTCCTGAAGATAGAGATGGACCAGTACCTGTCCGACTATGCGACCTGTGCCAAAATCTTGCGAAGTTCTGCCACCAGTTTCAACCAATCGCATCCTTGCTTCTTGAAGTTTTTTTTGCTCATCCATGTTTTGCATCTTTTATATTTTTGTAAAACTTACAAAACATACAAACCGATTTCAAGCTAATTCGACTCTGCTTGTTAGATTTAATTTTGGCCAAGGTTGTTTTTATTGTTTTGCCATTCATCAAGATCAATGAGAAATTTTGTACATTATTAACTGGCTATTTGAAAATATTTTTTTAAACCTTCTATCAGAAGAGATCTCATTTACAAATGTAATCGGGTAAACTCCAAGATTTGTGATTTTGTCATCAACTGGAGCAATGAGATGCTTTTTAACTATCACCATACTCACATCGTACCTTTGTAATAATCGTATTCGTTCGTCATTATCTCCACGCCAAAAATCTCGAAGCTGGTAACCAAGATACCATTCGTGTTGCGCAGGGAAAAATCGATAATTCCCCTCTGGGTACATGAATATGCGACCACTTGGAGGATTTTTATACAAAAAGTCAATACCTTCCTGAACTGCAGGTGTGATCGCACGTAAGCGGTAGGTTTTCGCAAGAACATATCCACTTTGCAGAATAGCAATCGCCGCAATGATTGAAATTAGCGCTTTTGGCCTTGGTAAGCTGACCGTTTTTTCTACCAGAGGAAGGAGCAGAAAAGGTAAGCCAGGTAAAAAGAATCTTGCATCTGGGGCGGTTTTGGTGAAAAACGCTACCAGCACCATATATGTTCCACCGACAAGAATTAGCCACCAACTTGACTCCTGAGATTCGGACTTGCTTTTAGCTTGATAGCGATTGTACATCACTCCAATAAAACCTAAAAAAAGCAACATCCATAGAACGACACCACCGTAGATTAAATAATTTACTTTTATCCTCAAATCGCCAGGATGATTTGCTATAACTGGATGCTTTTTCTTACCCTTTGGCTTCACCTTTTTAGGGCGGGCTGAAAGATCGGTATTAATGCTCGACACACCAGTTTTTTCGGCCAACGTCGGCACCTTAGAGGCAATAGCCTTCTGGGTCCTTTCGATCAGCCTTTCGAGCTGCTCTTGGGGATAAAAGCTCGAATTTCCATAAGTTACAACAGCTCGACCGATAGACCAGGTGCAACACAACACGATCAAGAGGGCGCAAACAGTTGCGGCACTCCCTCTCAACCATCCAGTCTTCTTTATTGCCCAATAGGAAAGCAAAAGAAAAAAAGACGGATAAAAAAGTACTGCGGTCACTTTAATCCCAATAGCAAAAGCCATGAAAAAGGCTGCCACAAACCATCGCCCTCTACACAGAAGATAAAAAGCAGTCAGAATCTGAGCTGTCAACGGGACATCCTGATAGAAAGCGACCGAAAACACGAGACACAAGGGCAAAGATGCAAGGGCAATAACATACAGTAGAGCGGATCTGGACTCTATACCCTGTCTCTCTTTGGCCATCAAATATCCAATCACAAGTAACTGGATAAAGAAAAGCGCCTGATACATTTGGATTGCGAGAAAAGATCCACTCGAAAGACTGTAGATAACAGCTCCGGCGTAATGCCAAAAAAAAGAATGAGGATAACGCCGCTCTTCTATCTCCCCATTGGCAAGAGGTATTTCAGCATAAAAGTTGGGCTTTGATAAGTCTTCGGCCTGGTGCGTGAGCATGTAATAGTGTGTAACTTCATCACCAATCATCACCTGAGGAGCCGAAATCCCTATACCCAGTGCTGCTAGAGTACTGAAAATGATGATAAGAGGTGCCCCTATTTTTGTTCCTCTGATTGAGCGGCCTACAGTATTTTTTGAAAAGACTGTACTTTTAAGATGTTCTCCCGAGGCTTCTGCCTTGACACTAATTTTCATTTCCCTCAAGGTGGAATAGATAAAACCGGAAAGTGTCAAAAAGAACAAAGCGAAGACAACACTACTTTGTTGAACCTCAAACAACCTTTGAATAAGGCTGGTAGTTAATTGATAAAAAGTTAAGGCAATACTACATATCCCTAAACCAATTAGTTCAGATACCCGTATTCTGCGATCCCAGAAGGCATTAATGACAAGAACAAAAAAGAAGATCCCGGAAAATGAAGTCAGAACACCGGACAAACCTCCAAGCCACTGCTCAGTAAATCTTAAAAAATCTTGCATCAATGTTGCCTGCCTTGGAATCTGTCACACTTAAGGGCGTAACTAAAACTATTCATCTTTTCACTATTACCTAAATCTTGCACACGCAATTTTAGAAAAATATATTATTGTTGAATTAACAGCATCTTATAGGCGAAACACGTACTTTGACAACTAACTTTTTTATGAGTGATATTTTTCTCATAATTGCTACCCTTCGGGATTAACAATTTTACCGAATCTGCTTTGTTACCGGAGTCTTGAAGTATAATTATACGTCTGCAACTCCGGTGCCTCGCATCTCCGGTAAACTTGTTAATTGCAAGATTTAGGTATTACACATTCATGTTCACCACTATGAACAGTCAGAAATCTTTTCTTAAAGAAGATGACATTCTCAGGTTTACAATCTTTTAACTTACAACCACCTAAGAGGAGCCATAAGCCTACCAACCAAGAAGACAACTTTGAACATCTAGTTTTTTTTCTCTGCGTCAACCATTAATCGCAGAATATCTTCTAGCCGAAATTTTGCTTTCCAGCCCAAGACGTTGTATGCCTTTGCTGGATTAGCCAATCCTTCAAGAATATCCGATGGCCGCAAGAGAGAGGGGTCGGACTGCACATGATCCCGCCAGTCAAGTTGAAGTGCAGAAAAAGTCAGTTGTATAAAATCTTCCAACTTCCTTGAGCTTCCTGTCGCAACGACAAAATCATCAGGCTTTTCGAGCTGTAACATCTTCCACATTGCCTCAACGTACTCTGGAGCCCACCCCCAATCACGGGAGATCGATATATTACCGAGTTTCAATGTTTCATTACTTCCATTAGCGATCCTGCAAGCTGTAGAAACAATTTTCCTGGTTACAAATCGAGTTGGTCGTAATGGTGATTCATGGTTAAAAAGAATTCCTGTACAGGCAAACAGACCGTAAGCGTCCCTATAATTGGCAACAATCCAGTGCGCAGAAGCCTTTGCAACAGCATAGGGGCTTTGGGGATGAAAAGGTGTTGTTTCAGTTGCAGGCGTTCCGTGAGTATCACCAAAAACCTCACTGGAACCAGCGTTGTAGAACTTGATATTCTTTTTCGAAAAGCGAATAGCCTCAAGCAGGTTCAGTACACCAATACTTATACTCTCCAGGGTTTCAACCGGCTGTTCAAAAGAGAGACCTACAGAGCTTTGGCCTGCAAGGTTATAAATTTCATCGGGTTCAACCTGCTGTATTGCTTGTAGTACTGATCTAAAATCATTTATAGCAAGAGATATCTTATGAACAGACCCATTGATCCCAAGGGATTTTAAATTGGAAAAAGAAGCCATCTGTGCATCCCGAGAGGCTCCATAGACCTCGTAGCCTTTTTGGAGTAAAAGCTGAGCCAAATACGCACCATCTTGGCCAGATACGCCACAAATCAAAGCCCTCATAAATCAATCCTCATTTCACATTCTTCTTATGCTGTATTTCACGAAACACATCAAACATAGTTTTGACAGACTTTTGCCAGGTAAATGATTCTGCCCACAAGGTTCCAGCTTTCGTCACTTTACTTTTTTCTTGCTCCGATAGCGTACTTACTTTGATTATTTGCTTGGCTAAGGCCTCTCGGTCTATACGATCAACACTAAAGGCACAATTCCCAGCGACTTCTTTAAGTGAGGCTTCCCTTGTAGTTATCACCGGAACACCTGCCAGCATAGCCTCAATAACAGGCAAGCCAAATCCTTCGTAAGCAGACGGCAACACAAACATATCTGCCGACTGGAATAGAATCTGTAATGTGCTATATGGCAGCCCAGCCTTAAATCTAACAACACGAGATGTATCTTTGAAAGAAGACATCGCTTCTTGGACGAGATCTTCGCCCCTTCTTTCCCGCCCGACAATTACCAGCTTGTGAGGGATTTTTCCCATAACATCCAGAAAGGCCTCTATTAGCACATGAACTTTCTTATGCGGATAGGTATGAGCTACGCAAAGAATATATGGTGTGTCTCCACCCAATGCATTGCTGAGTATTGCCTTCTTATCTTCATCAGGGTAGGCCTTGCCGAAACTCTCATCAACTCCATGCAGTATAGTGTGCACTTTTTCAGGACGAGCAAAATTATAGCGAATAACTTCCTGCCGTGAAAACTCTGAAACTGCCAAGACAGAATCACACACGCGGCACGCCCCGCGCACCAATGCATCAAGGGTTACTCGTTCCAGTCGACTCATGTCTTCAGGATAACTCTTATATTGCAAATCATGTATTGTAACAACCTGTGGACAAAAAGATAGAAAAGGCGCAGTGTATCCAGGTGACCACAAAATATCCAATTTATGCTTTCTTGCAACAAAAGGAAGCTTGATTTGCTCAAGTAATATCCGGACAGGACGATTGGCCGCTCGAAAATTGAGGCAGATGAAGGTTACATTTGCGTTCCCCGAACAGATTTGTCTAAAAAGTCCATCATTTTCAATATTGGTAAAGAGGATGAACTCAGTCTCGGGGTACTCAAGCAGAGCAGCAAGCAGTGTCTCACGCAGATACGTCTCAGTCCCTCCCACATCCCCGGGAACCATAAATAATGTATTTACGCCTATACGCATAACTCGTCACTTACCCTTGATTTTTGTTTTTGCTTCTCAAAAAAGCCATAACACTATATGCCCCAACTATTCCCCAGCGAACACCAGTGTGAAAAAGGGTCTGCAAAGAGAATCGACCGGCATCCTGAATAGCCGCATCCAGTTCTTCTTTAAATTGAAGATGAAAATTCTGCCCACTTATTGATTGCTCATGCCATCTAAAAGATGAGAGTGGCGGCCCTTTAATACAGTGCCCGTGGCCCTGCTGCCAAAGTCGCAGAAAAAACTCATAGTCCCAGGCGGCAACCATATCTTCCCTGAGTGGTCCTGCTTGTGAATAAGCTTCTCGGCTGAAAAAAGTTGCCGGTTGAGAAATATAGTTTATACACTGGTAAGTAAACCGAGAGTTGAGCGGAAAAAACAGCTCTTTAAATCGGGTAATCCCCTGTCGTATTTCAGTAGATTGTTCATCTACAATCGAACACTTCCCAAAACCAAAGGCAACCCCGTTTTCTGTGCAAAAAATATCGGCCACTCTCTTTAATGTGCCAGGGTTATATACATCATCAGCATTGAGCCACGCTACTATTTCACCTGTCGCCAGTGCCAGCCCTTTGTTTATAGCATTTGCCGGTCCTGTATCGGATTCGACTACCAATATATCAATACTATCTCTGTATTTTTCGAGGATCTGGGGTGTTCCATCGCCACTTTTTGCATCAACAACTATGAGCTCAACCTCAATGGAGTCGGCTCTTTGCGTTACTATAGAGTGGAGTGTTTCTTCAAGGAACGCTGCGCTGTTATAACTTGGGATGATGATACTAAAACGCATAACTAGTAAAGCCTCTTATTATGAAGTTGTATTCTTTTTAGATCTAAAAGCAACAGTGGTCCCAGGAACATTCCACCCAAACAGACAAAATAATAATATCTCCAGTTCAAGATATTAATTACAAAGAGAAGGATGAAAACCTGAATAAGCAAGAAACTGCTAAAAATTGCGGTGAGCGGAATCTTTCTAAAAAAGACGACACTGAGCGGCAGCAACACTAATACATATAACGGATTCCACGTCAGATACACCCAAGGGGTGTCGTATGATCTCCAGTACAATTGCATACAAAATTCCCTTAGCTTTTCTAATGAAGAACCAGAGTCCGCTATATAAGGGTAGACATCATTCCACTGGGCATGACTCAAAAACGAGTAGGCTCGCCTGTCTCCTAAGAAATAATGCCATAGATCCCACTTCGAAGCAGTCTGGTTTATGTCCAGGATGCCCCAATAATTCTCAACAGTTTTCTCAACTAAAGTTACGAAAGACGTTCCAAACATAGATTTCAGGTAGCTTGCGGCCTGCACAAACAGGTAACTTCCATCAGATATGGATTGATTACCCCGTAGCAGCAAAAGAGCACCACCAAGTACAACAACACCAATCGCACAAGCCGCAATAAATTTTTTCCAATCCACCAAACCTAGAACAACGCAGTAAATTGGCACCACAGCAAGATAGACAAGGCCATTATGTCTGGTCAACCCCAGGGCCAACAGCAGTAAAAAACAAGCTACTATACTTTGGTTTGAGGGAACCGCTCTACCATCGTTCTTCTTCCTGTATAAATCAACCAATGTGTATGCCCAGAAAACTACGAGCATGGCAAAGGGGATATCTTTCCATAACACTATATTGTAAAGGCCTATAGGAATAGAAAAAATAAGTACACAATAAAAAGGCAGTAACAATCGTAGAGAGACGCCCTGGTTAGTAATTGAGTAGAAGATATGGGCAGTAAGGAGGGCCATAAGCGCTATATGGGCAATGGGTACAACTGCAGGATTCTGCCAGAATTGAGCCAAATACATATAGAGGACAACATTCAACACAGGATGGTCGTTTAAAAACAATTCAGGGAGGAGGGCCGCTCGCCATATTTTTAAAGAGTCAACGGACATTACTCCCGGCCAGAAGGCTACAAGCCAGAATGAATACGCCGTTACGGCACCACCAAGTAACAGCCAGAAAATCTTTCGTCTCCCACGAAAAATCTCGAACCCTCCTCCTGCCTTCCTATAGAGAGAACCCAGCGTCCCGACAATCCAAGTAGTGATCATTGCAAAAAATATTTGGAACCCTAATTGAACAGGATGCAGATATCTTTTACTTCTCAAATCGGAAATATCAAAAGTAAGCAGGTCTTGCGGTTGCTTGTTCAGCGCTGGTTGAATATCTTTGATCACTCTATCATCAAATTCAATCGCATCGAATGTGATATTCTTTTGACTCTCGACATTATGTACCTGAAAACTCTTCACTGAGTAGCGCGGAACATCGTAATTAACTTTAAACGTGCCATTTCCTTGGAGAATCCAGTATTGAAATACCTTCGTTTTAGCTTCAATATTGGCCACATATAGATCATGCCTAACCGCATTTCCCCCAACAACCAACTCAACAATTCCCGAGTGATTATTGGTCATCATTTCGATTTCAATCACAGCGTTTGGATGAGCTTTCAATGCAATTTTGCTATACTCCCTATCTAAAACAACTCCTTTACCATGTCGATATCCTCCTGTTTTCGATTGCAGTCGGGTTAGATCAATTTCTTTATAATCAACAGTAATTTTGACACAAGAGACATCAGCACTAAGAGATGCCCCGTTTCTTTCATCCAGAAATTGTATGATCACATCTCGTGGTTGGTCACTGTCTTCAGTTACGGTGTTCAGAGAAAATCGCTTTTTTTCATATCCATTATATCCGGCACCTGAATCCCATCTCATCTCAAAAGCTGCACCTACATCCGCCTTGCCTTCCAAAACTATCTGGGAGGGTTCATACCAACCATTTTTAAAGACAAAAAAAGCCAGTATTGCAGCAAAAAGAAATATGTAGGTAACGAATTTGTTCATATTAGGAAGTGACTTTCCAATAGTTTATTGTTGATTACGAGATTCCGAATGTTGGACAGCCTGAAGCATATGGGTCTCAATAATCTTTTTCAACTCAGCACTACTTCTCTCAGATCTTGTATATGCATGCTCCCTAGGGCCTTTTTCTTTCCAACGATTTCCGCCATCAGCACTTATCTCATTATAACCTTCAACCGTTTGGAAATATCCTGACGGGTTTTTCCAACTTTTGCGACCTGTAACGGCAAAAAGCACGGTCAGCTGATCCCAGCTTGCCCGATCAGTCAAGCCATTATATAGTTCATAACTTTTACGCAGGGGATTCGATACAGGAGTTTGCTGCAAAACACTGCCAGTTACAACATGCACCCCACTTTCAAAACCACAAAACACAATTTCTGTCGGCCAATGCTTTACTACAAATAATGTAGCTGCTGGATCCTTGTAAAAGTTCCACTCTCTTCCTTCAGGATACTCTCCTCCCATAGTCACCAGTCTTTTGACCTTTTTCTCAACAAGCTGGGTCCCCGTTAGTGGGCTAATTTCATCGGGCCTGGACTTGAGTAGATTTTTAAGATTCGTCAGATAACCAATAGTGACGAGCACGACCGAACCATCAGGTTGTGACGAGAGGACCTCACGGTATAGTTGCGCAGCGTCTTGAACAACTGATTCTGAGTTGAGACCTAACTGTTGATAATCGTTGCTTATGACACTCGTATACTTGGATTGATCTTTTACACCTTTATTTCCAACCGTTCCAACTGGAATTTCCGGTCTTCCTAAATACGTATTGAGCACCTGCAGACAGTTCGCTGACCATGGGTCTCCTGATGAAACACCCATGGCAAGAATATGTGCTTTTCCCTCATTAGCCAGTGAATGGAGCACAGCAACAGCGCCGACATCATCGACGTCAGAAGATACATCTGTATCAAGAATGACTGACACTGGTTCTGAATGCATCATCAATCTTGAAAGAAGAATGACCGTAAAGAGTATGACCACAAAGAGTGCTATTCTCTTAGCTTTCATGTTTTCCCAACACAGTTCCACAATTTACGAATGAGATTTCTGATACGTTTTTCTCCAGGAAAACGTTTACTACTGTTGCTATCCAAGAAACTTGCCAGCGCCTGTGCAAAGCTCATTTCCCGTACTTCTACTTCAATCTTTAGCGACTCACCATTGGGAAGACCGGGGATTTGAGGCAAAAACAGTTGTGGGTCTTCACCATACGCCTCTAGCAGTAAATAGGGTTCATGTTGGAGAGAACAGGCTGTACCAGTCACCGCAATATCGCTCCAGTTGCCCCCCTCAAACCAGTGTCCAAAAATTTCCCCGGAATCCTTCCCTGAGACTCTCAGTGACCGGATCGCGACTACCCCCATGCGCATGGAAGGGTCAACCCGTAATACCTTCGGTGGCAGGTCAGAATCTATAACAACAGTGCGCTTGCACCAGGAATTATCTGTATAGTGATCGCTGGTTTCAGCCTGGATACCGCTCCCCGAATCCCAATAGACCTGAATGAAGTTGCGACTCGAAGT
Organism: Desulforhopalus sp.; assembly: GCA_047622095.1. Lineage (GTDB taxonomy): Bacteria > Desulfobacterota > Desulfobulbia > Desulfobulbales > Desulfocapsaceae > Desulforhopalus_A. Next base: position 41,175 of record JBLHNU010000007.1, on the reverse strand, counting down.
TCCACCATCCCTGCCATGGACTTCTCTTGCCGACATGCGAGACAATTCTCTTGCCCGCAGTTCGTTTTCCTTTACAGATAAGAAAAAATCATTGTTCTCACGGAGAAAGGTACGTGACATGTCAGGAGTATTTGCTGCAATCTCCACCAAAGCCAGATGAAATTCTGTTGCCGTTGCATCCCAATCTGGCCATTCTTGAGCGGTCAGCTTCGCTCCCGCCTTGAGATCTTCTAACAGCTCTTTATCTTTCTTCAGCCTCTGTAGACACCTCACCACCGATGCTTCGTCATCGCAACTCACAACAAGGCTGTTTTCTTCGTGTCTTATATACTCATCATGACCCGTGACATCGTAGACAATCGCAGTTCCACCACAGTGAAACATCTCCAGAGGGGGGCCAAACATTCCTTCTACATAGCTGAGTTTTACAAGAACATCACAAGAGCGATAAATCTCTGCAGTCTCCAAGATTGGAACCTTGGAAAAACACCTATCCACGCCTTCATACTCGCGTATATCAGACGAGGTCAGGATCCATATTTCATCAACGTCTGCCTGCTGACATAGCTCAATGGTCTTTTCAACATTTTTAATAAAGACCCCGAGCGGCCCTTCGACGAGGACTCGTAATTTTCCTTCTTGCCGGGGGGCAAGAGCCGAACCCTTTTCAGTGTAAATATCTTTGCGGATGCCGTTACGAACAAGGATTGAAGAACGATTATGATGCTCAAGGAGATACTCCTGAATCCATTTCGCCTCAGTTATCACCGGCAAAGCTATTCGATAGGTACTTTCAAACCATTGTGCGAGAATATCGATATCTCTTAGTGCTGGATCATCCGGGTCTCTTTTGGGTAAGAAGCGCGACTCAATGGATTGAACGAAGTAGAGATATTTTCGACTTTGTATCTGGTGCAACTCATACACACTTTGCCACCAGGTGGCAATTGCCATATCCATTTCTTCATCCTGAAGCTCTGAAAACGTTTTCCAGGACAACTCTTTTGCTGACGGATGCCAGGCATATCTCCTTTCTTCAATGCACTCTTCCGTCACCACCAGCACGTGATGTCCCATCCGCGCGAGCCTGGTTGCATGCTCGAAGATCACATATGTTCCACCACTTATATCTGGTAATCCAAGGAGAAAGGCAATCTTCATTGCTGGTCCTTAAAAATTCGTCGATATCTTTTCCAACCATCAATAGGCTGTAGCCAGGTCAAGCCCAACCGTTTCAAAATAATCGGGGGCCAAATGCCAGTCTCAAGTATTGCTGCAGGATTTTTCAAAAGCTCTACAAAATTTCTCAGGCGCTCTTTCAAAGAACTTTTCCTGTTTGTTTCAAAAGAGGTAAACTCAAACAATCCAAAATTTTCAAGATGGTAAAGCCTTGCGAAAAAATCAACTTCCCTTTTGGTCGGTTTAAAGAGCATCCTAGCATGACGCCTGGCGAACCATTCGAGGCTAGGGGGAGGGCAATCTTGAACAATAAAGACTTCGGTCAATTGTTGAAAAACATCCATGAATGCCGCTTGTAAAGGAGCAATATCCTGATCAAAGAGGTGTCGTTCTTCTGGTAAGTCGAGGACCGTTACGGCAACCGGATTATCTCCATCTGTCCACTGTCGAATCGTGCTATTTCTCTGCGCTTGAACAGTGTCGTACTGCTTTTCCGTAAAATACCCATCTGCACTGCCATGACTGGCACCAAGCATCATCTCAAAAAGTGACCTGTTGTTATTATACACATGAATGTAAGGCGTGAGACTTGGCGAATCACAAAACACAAGACCGTTTTTCTGATTCTTCTCGCCTACCTCCGATGGGCTGAGTAGCCCTAGAAAGCAGCCACAAACTGAGATCTCTTCGCCTAGAGCGTAATAGATATTATTCTGGATAGAGCCCTTCCACCCGACATCCACAGTGTGTAAACCATCTGCTGCTATATCCACCCCAAATGAATCAATATAGACGAGAAAGTTGCTACGTTGTTCCTCTCTGTACTGTTCATACATTTCTCGAAAAAGTGGCAAGCTACAAAGAGACTTGAAATCTTCATGCTCTTTCAAATTCTGTATACGTATTGTCCAGTTGCACCCGAGGTCCGATTTGAGACTTTCGACTTGAGCATGAGAAAAGTTCAGACTAAGTACAAACTCCTCAAGAGTAAGATCCCGGTAGTGTTCAAATAGCCGCGAAAAATCTTCATGCTCAAGAGACTTCAGAGAACAGATAAAAGTAGCCTTGCGGGAAACCAGAAGGTAGTGGCAGGTAATAATTTGACCACCAAATATTTTATCCTGGTAAACTTCAAAGAGTTTTTTTAAAAACTCTCCTTCTTTTGAACAGAAGAAGACATCTTTCACTTGCTTTTGCCACAGGTGATCAAAGAGATTTTTAGTGAAAAGAAACAGCGTAGAGGACATTTCCGGGAAGAATTGCGCATTGCTGTTAGCTATAATCCGCTCACATTCTTCTATTGCCTCAAGTGATATTTTCCCTTTGTTATCTTGCTCTGCCTGCCAGTTTTCATAAAAGTCTTTCTTCTCAGAAACATCGACAAGGAAAGAAACCAGACCGGCTTTTTCGGCCATGAAGCTATCGGCATGGTGATTATCGCCAATCATCCATACATCTGCAGGTGAACAGCTCAGTTTCTGACATACCTCAGAGTAGATCTTACCTGAGCCCTTTGATATGCCATAATCTGCAGAAATGAATATTTCGCTGAAAAATTCTTTCATCCCATGGTGGGCAAGTAACCCCTCAAAGTAGCTCTGGGGAATATAAAAATCGGAGACGAGACAAAGGGAAATCGCTTGCTCTTGCAACCAACTAAGCAGTTCTCGCATCTCAACGTATGGCCGCTGTATGGATTTTTCTACCGCTATTTCAATGTTACAATAATACTTTACAAATGTTTGTTCTTCTATAAACACGTGGGGTTCTTCATGCATCATCAGCAAAAGTTGATGCAATCTGGTGCCAAGATCCGGCAGCTTGAATTCTGGATCCAAACCCTGTTTGATGTTTTCTTGACAGAGCTTTTTTTCAAGTTCGCGGCGCATTCCACAGAGAGTCTCTCCAGAAATCCCGTTCAGAAGAAGCGAGAGTTGCTTTGCCGCAATTTTCTTTGAGTGTTCGGGAGCTACCGTGCGATAGACAAGGGTATCGAAAAAATCAAAACAGATAGCCTTGGGTAGGTTACTCTGGGACGTCACCATTTTTTTAATGGTTTCAATCAGCTCAACAAAAGTTATGCTTTTTCCGTTATCTTTCATTTGTTTGATTGTCCGTCTGGCTGAGACAAAGCGATGGTCTCTTCACTGAAACTCTTTCGCCAAGGACATTTTTTATAGAGGGGTTAAGGCAACAGCCTTTAATTCATTATTAAACAGTCCATGTATGCAACGACCGGGAGTTATTGCTGATACAGAGAAAATATTATGTGCCCAACATTGGATAGTATGGTGAAAAGGATGATCACCTTCACCGACCCCAAGTGTTAATGTATAATCCTGAGAAATGACCTCTGGCCAGTCGAACTCTATGGTTACAACCGAATAACCATCTGGAAGCTCGGGTATTTCCTGTAACATAGCAACGGTGTTCTCGCCGAAGATTGCGACACCAACCCTATCTTTCACCGTGTAACCAAAGATGATCTGGTCAAGTTTTTTTGTTGAAGAGAGAAACATACGAACTCTCACTCGTTCACCGCATTCAATCGCCTGAAAGATATCTCCATTTTTGGTAATAGATACCTTATGGATATTGACGACCCCAGCACCACCTCTGCTCTCTTCTCCTACAGTGATCCATTTCCGGTCATCGGGCTCAATCTTCTGAAGTTTTTTCTGGACATCCTGCGGAAGTACAAGTGCCTCAGAGTTCCCCGAAGACTGTTCACGCTTAAAACGCTCGTTATGTACCAGCCGCGTATAGAGTGAGATACCTTCCAGGGTGTCGCCGTCAAAGAGTTTTTTTCCCTCTTCCATGACAATAATACGATCACAAAGGTTGGATACAGCATGCATGTCGTGGGAGACCAGGACAATGGTTTTCGTATCCATCATCTTCTTCATATAGGCCATGCATTTCTGCTGAAAGAAAATATCCCCGACAGCAAGGGCTTCATCTACAATGAGAATATCCGGGTCAACACTTATTGCAGTAGCAAATGCCAGTCGAACAAACATTCCACTGGAATATGTTTTTACAGGATGATCTATGAATTCTCCTATATCTGCAAATTCTATGATGTCATCCAGACGGTCAGTCGTCTCATCTTTACTGAGCCCCATTATCGAGGTACTCAGATAGACATTTTCCCTGCCACTGAACTCCGGGTTAAATCCAGCACCTAATTCCAAAAGTGCAGAAATCCTGCCATCCACCTCAACTTTTCCACTGGTAGGTTGTATTATACCGCAGATAAGTTGCAGCATGGTTGATTTGCCGCTGCCATTTCGGCCAATAATACCTATTGACTCTCCTTTATGAACATCAACATCTACATTTCGAACAGCATGGAAAATCTGGTGTTGTATTTTTTTCACAAAAGGGAAGAAAATCGAGAAAACCCGATGTAAACTTCTTCTATAAAGGCAGTAATCTTTACTGACATCCTGCACTGAAATTGTTTTTCTTATCATATCAGAGAGCAACTATTTTTTATAAAACATCAGAAAATTGTGGCCGCAAACGTCTAAACACAAAACCGCCAAGAAACAGGATAGTTATGGTACAACACCAGAAATAGAGAGAATAAACGGGATGTTCCCAGAATCCTGTTCCATTAATAAAAGAGTCTCGATAGCCTTGAACAATATAGTAGACCGGATTCAACTTTAGAAGGAATTGTACCTTGGCAGGCATCATTTGAAGATCCCAAAATATGGGTGTGAGCCAGAATCCAACCTGAAGAGAAATAGCAACAACTTGTCCAATATCACGTACAAAAACATTTAGAGCCGATGTTCCCCAAGAAATTCCAATAGCCAAAGCCAATAGACAGAAAAGATAATAGAACGACTGCAATGCCCAAAGATCTATCGTCACGCCCTGAAAAAGAATTAACAACAACAGGATTAGCACAAAAACCACATGCGTTATGATACTGGAGCAAATCTTGACAACAGGTAAAACCTGCGGAAAGAAAATTGTTTTTTTAATCAAGTGAGAATTGTCCACAATCGAAGAGGTAGAACCACTCACAATATTCACGAAAAAAAACCACGGAGCAAGACCTGCAGTGAGCCAGACTACAAATGGAACATCATTGAGTGGCTGTACCTTGAATCCCATGCTGAAAACAAACCAGAATACTGTTATCATGACAGCAGGATGGATCAATATCCAGGCAAACCCTAAAACAGACCCGACATAGTTACCCTTTATTTCACGATTCGCCATGAGCAGGATCAAACGCCTTTTTGACCATACCGGTGTAAGAAATGAAAATATAGTGTTAATCATATACCAAAAGGAAGAAAACCAACTGACAAGGCAGTGCTTTATCTCCTATTTACCCTCTTTAAAAGTCTCTACATTGCATATTACTCTGCTCTGGATTTAAAAATCTCGAGCAACCTACCTTTTTTCTATGGCTTTTACCAGAAATTCTTTGGCAGTGTGGTCGGACCTAACCAAAATACTTAAATATCGGAATAAATCCTCTAAATCAGCCCGTTATGGGAGCTCAGAACCCCTGTTTCCCTTTAAACCTATTTCTTCAGCAACCTCTCGCATGCCCATGATAGTATCAGTGATGAGTTCTGAAATTTCAACGTCGAGCATTGCAGCTCCTTTTTCAATTATCGAGCGATCAACACCTGCGGCAAAACGTTTATCCTTCCATTTTTTCTTCACTGATTTTGCCTTCATATCCAGAACGCTCTTTGATGGTCGAACAAGAGCCGTTGTTGCAACCAGACCAGTTAGCTCATCTATGGCGTAGAGGATTTTTTCCATTTCAGTATGGGGCTCAATATCGCTGCAAATGCCCCAGCCATGGCTTACAACAGCTCTGATATACTCCTCTGGCCAATCATTTTCTTCTAATATCTCTTTAGTTTTAGTGCAGTGTTGCTCTGGAAATTGTTCATAATCCAGGTCATGGATGAGGCCAACGATGCCCCATTTTTCGACATCCCCATCTCTTTTGTTTGCCAAATATCTCATTACGCCCTCAACGGCAAGGCCATGGCGAATGAGGCTGTCAGATTTGTTATACTGCTTGAGGAGGGCAAAGGCTTCCTCCCGTGTTGGTGTTTGTGACATTGCTTTTTCCTCTTCCTGATGTCTTATAGTTGTTTGTAAAAACTATTCATCCCATAGGTTGGCTATGGTATAAGTACTCCCCTCCATGGCCCAGAATGCTCCATTCACATAGCGTCGATCGCGGTTGAGCTTTTCAATTTCTGTCATGTCCTCTTGTGAAAGGCTGACCTCAAGAGCACCGAGGTTTTGTTTAATGCGCTCAGGGTTAACAGATTTTGGAATGACAACTGTTTCTCTGTGTATCGCCCAGCTGATAAGCAATTGGGCTGGGGAGATGCTATGTCGTTGAGCAATTGCAACTATGATTGGATCTTCAAGGAGAATAGGTTCATCTTTTTCTTTTAAACCGGCCGGTCTGTCTGCTGAGCCCAGTGGTGCATAGGCGGTGAGGTGAATGTTTTTAGCCTTACAAAATTCTACCATGGCAGGTTGTTGTAGATATGGATGGAGTTCAATCTGGTTCATTTCTGGGGCTTGCTTTTTTGCGTTATTAAGAAGATCCTCAAGTTTTTTGACACTAAAGTTTGATACACCAATATGTCGGCAGAGTCTTTTTTCAACAAGTTGTTCCATTGCGGGCCAGGTGTCGGTAATTGGCATGTTTTCTAAAGCGACCAGGTCTGTATACGACTTCTGATACATGACGTCTTTTTTGAGAACAACCGGCCAATGTATGAGGTACAGGTCAAGGTAATCTATTTGCAGATCTGCCAGAGTTTTTTCCAGCGCTGGCTGTACATCCTCGGGGGCGTGGGAATTGTTCCAGAGTTTTGAGGTAATCCAGAGTTGGTCGCGGGTGACGATCCCATCTTTAAATGAATCATTGAGGGCTTGACCTATTTCTGCTTCATTACCGTAGATGGAGGCGCAGTCGATGTGCCGGTATCCTAATTGTAATGCCTCTTTAACGGCACTGTATACTTCGCCAGGGGCGGATTTCCAGGTGCCGAGGCCAAAGATGGGCATTTGGTCGCCATTTGTAAATTGTATTGTTTTCATTGTTGTTTCCTCTGGGTTGAGATGGAGACTGTCAGTAAAACTGCTACATCTGCGATAGGCTATCGTTTTGCTAAAGATAAATCACTGAACTCGCTTCTACAATGATTTAAGGTGCAGATAATTTGAAAACCTTATTTTAGTAAAATTCCGGGCGTCAGTTCTGAAATCCCGGCATTTTAAGGGGGAAATTGTCATTGCAAGGATATAAATTCTGGTGCAATCTTATATTGAACATATCATAAAGTAGATTTGTTGAAACAAATGTTTAAGTTCACTTGATTATGTTCTTTTCAGAATTGTTGAGAATGGTTGATAAAATGCACACTGATTTTTATAGGGAGCAAATTGACATGAGTACAATAGAAAACCCAAGACCTCCATTGCCACCATTTAACGCTGAGACCGCTGCCCAAAAAGTACGAATGGCAGAGGATGGTTGGAATAACCGTGATCCGAAGAAAGTTTCACTTGCGTATACTCCAGATAGTATCTGGAGAAACCGCGCAGAGATCCTCACAGGGCGTGAAGCTATTGTTGATTTTCTCACTCGAAAATGGAACAAGGAATTGGATTACCGTCTTATCAAAGAACTATGGGCGTTTACTGGTAATCGAATAGCCGTACGCTTTGCCTATGAATGGCATAATGATTTTGGCCATTGGTTTCGCTCTTACGGGAATGAAAATTGGGAGTTTGATGAGAGCGGGCTGATGCAAAGACGAATCGCTAGTATAAACGATCTGTCAATTGATGAGACTGAACGAAAATATCATTGGCCACTAGGGCGTCGGCCTGATGATCATCCAACACTTTCTGAGCTAGGTTTGTAAGCTCACTTAAATGCTAGCCTTAAACCAAGGGTTTATGTCAACGTGATTCATACAACGCTTAAAGCGGATTAATTATGGGCTTATTTACAATATACAAATGTATCGAGAAGGAACTTGAAGGGGGGGCTTCGCGGACTGAAGTATTCGAGAAATACTCTGCTAAGACTCCTACCGATACGCCTAAGGTTGCTTATATGCTTGCCAGTATTCCCTACCCGGAACTGAGGCAGAAATATCTTAAGCTGAATGCTTTTCTCTTTTTGCTATTGCTCTCTCTTCCATTCCTTAATGTGATGGCTGAATGGCCTATCGATTTCAGAGAGCCAACGCTTTTTATTGCGATCAAAACCATTGTTCCCTTGTTACTTGCTTATTTTGTCTTCTATTTTCATGGAGGCATATACCGTATTCTTGGTCTCTGGTGTTTGATAGATTTACTCGAATCACTGCTCCTCCTCAATTTTACGTCAGGCGTAGGATTTGCTAAAGCCGTTCTTCTCTTTCTGATTGTTGTGATCTGTTTTATTCTTTCTCAAAAAGTCTTCCCTAACTTAAAGATCCTTGGGCCTCGTCAAGATAGTCAAGGGAGGTATTTGTTGTAGCTACTATTGGTGTCACTGCGAATCGTTATGTATAACGCTGGACACTTTTGGAGACACTGTTGTCTAAGGTTGCCATTTTGTGTCATCTATATATGTTCTCATATCGTATTCACCTGCTTGTTGGCTCGCTAACATTCTGATTGTAATAATAATGTTTCTCTTCTGAGATTTATCCCTTTTTTGGCACCCTCCTTGCTTTGCTCTTTCTGTGATGGAAAGCGTTTTAGATTGTTTTGTCCCTGTAAAGTGGGCGGAGAACTCTGAAATAAATAAAAAACATAGAGGAGGAACTACATGTCCCGAGTACAGCAAAACATGCCCGTGTTTGTAATGAGCGGCTTGCTTCTGGTATATGGTCTTATCGCCAGTTCAGGAGCACTTTTACCTACAATGAAGTATCTGCACACCCACAAGACAATGGATTTACAGGTAACCATGTGTCTTATCTTAGCAGGAATTGGTCTCTTTGGAGCAGTTGTTAGTAGTTTGAAAGAACCGGGTGACAGCCTGTTTGATAGGTTTTTTCTTCAACCAATAGGCGGAATTATATTTCTTCTGCTTCTTGCCATGTTTATCCGCTGGTACGCAGAACCTATGGTTAAGCTCTGGAGTTCTGCCCTGGCACCTGTCCTTGGGTTCAAGATTTATAAAGTACTGAATCTAAATTATGTTGTATTGGGACTCTTGGTCGGAGTTGTAGTGACTAATAGTGTTGGTATTCCAAAATTTGCAGCCCCTGGTGTAAAGTGTGCCCGCTTTGTTCTAAAGATGGGTGTTATTATGCTTGGTGCACGGTACAGTTTTGCAGAGCTTGCAAAGCTTGGTGTCTACAGCGTTTGGCTCATAGGTATCTTTGTTTTGGGTACTGTTTTTCTTGTTCTCTGGTTGGGCAAGATTTTTAATCAACCAAAGACCATGACCGGTGTTCTTTCAGCAGGTATGGGGGTTTGTGGAGTTTCAGCAACGGTTGCAGTGGCACCTGTTGTTAAGGCAAAGAGTGAAGAGATGGCTTATACCATCGGTACCATCCTCTCTTTTGGTATTATTTGTATGTTTGTTTTTCCAACCGTCGGTCACCTTGCAGGTATGAGTCCTGTTCAGTTTGGTGCCTGGGCTGGTACGGGAATTCTGAACTCAGCACAGGTTGCAGCGGCGGCTCTCGCCTTTAACTCTGTTGATATTGAAACACTTAAAGTTGCAGAGATTTTCAACATTACCCGTGTCCTTTTCCTCCCAATCATCGTACTCGTTCTTGCTACATGGTTTGGAAAAGAAAGTGGCCAGAAATTGACTTTCAAAACTGTCGTTATTGATAAGTTCCCGGTTTTTATCCTCGGATTCCTTATTCTTTTCGCACTGTCTTCTGCAGGGCTCTTTTCTCCGCCAAACCACTATAAAGGTAAATTCATTGATGTGAGTTACAATGAGAGAACTCAGATCACTGACGAAGAATGGACCAGTCTTGATGCGGCAATTACCGGTGGAACTATTACTGGTTTGAGTGAAAGCCAAATGGCTGCGGTAACCGACTTGCACCACCAGCGACAGATTGCAGGAAATTATAATGAGCGTCAAGATAAGAAACTCTTTGATAGGGTTGGTCGTGCACGTATGACCCAACTCGAAGGAGTTCTTGCCGGGGCGAAAGCAAAGCAGATTACTTTGCCAGGCGATTTAAAGTCTATTTTCAAACATGCCGTAAAGCAGGTTCATAAGAAATCGAAGACAGTAACAACGCTCACCGATGTCATGATCTGGTTTTTTGCGTTTGGTCTTATTGGGCTTGGGATGCAGATAACCAAAAAGGCGATTTTCCAGGCTGGTGGCTGGCCACTGCTTATTGGTGGTATTGCCGGTATCTTAAAGGCGACACTTTCTTTCTTTGTCGTACTCTGGTTGGTAAAAGATGTTGTCCTAAATTGATGCTGAGGTGATATTATGAGCAATAAAAGTAAAAAAGTAAATGATGATAAAAACACAGAAGAACTCGAAGAAAGAGCACTTTCTGTTTTTAGTAGCGAAAGGAACGAGGATATAACGGCCTTGGTCTTTTGTCTGGCAACGACCTTTATAGTTCTCCTCTTTACCAAGTGGTTGGTGTAGTAGAACTATATGCCATATAGTCTTGATGATGCACTGAGGTTATTAAAAATACCCTAAGTGCATTGTGCAAGAGAAATGTGAGTAAGTACTGTATCCCACAGTTGCCAATACGAGGTTACTGTGGGATACTCTTTTTCCATAAATGAGCCCGTTGATTTACTGTCTTTTTGCCCGATACCTTCGTTATGCGAAAAAAATAATCCTCGGAGGTAAGCGCAGACTCCGATATCAAATATATGCCTGTGGTTATTTTTTTCGTATGCCTTGATCTCGAACCAGATAGCGTAGACTTCGAAACCCCTAGTAAGTCAACAGACTCAAAATAGAGTGAGAAAATGTTCAAAAACATCCTGCTATGTACCCATGGTTCACTTGGTGGCCAAAAAGCGGAAGAGTATTTGTTTTCTACGTTGATGCCAGGGTGTCCGGATGCAACGGTGTCTATTTTGACAATTATCGATAAAGATTGGGCTGAAATGTCCACAGATGATTGGTTAAATACCTCCACCACCAGAACCCAGTTTAAAGATTATGTGGATGAACAACTGGGAAGAGAAATTGCTGCTGACTGGCAAAGAATAAAAGAAACCTATCCGCTTGCTGCAAAAGTTACCTTTTATAAGGTGGTTGGTGGAATTGAGGAGACGATTGTTGAATTGGCGGATAAGATCAATTGCGATGTGATTGTAGTTGGACCATATTACAAAAAACCTAAACGCCTTTTTTCAACCAAGATGAGACCAGGTCTTGCTGATACTTTGAATAATAAGGTACTTCACCCCATACTTCCCTGCCCATTGTTGATTGCCCCGTAATAATTGCGGTGTTGTATCACTGGGCTTGCGATACAGTACTTTGGATAAGATATGCAAAAAGAATATGATTTAAGTCTTCCTGTAGGCGAGGCAAAACGTCCTCTTGTGTATGGTGATTTACTGTCGGTTGAAACGCTGCTTCGACTGAATCCGCACTGGATTATCGAGAGTGTGGAAGAGGAGGGGGGCCATTTCTCGGCGAGCCTGAAAGACTACGTGACAGATGAAGAGTTTAGCCTGAGCGGTACTCTTACAAGCTCGGGGCAAGATACTATCACGCTCGCACTGGATCATGAAAAATATCAGGAAATAGAAATTTTCACTACCAGTGGAAAGCTATTTGCCAGCGTAACATATTCATGTGTTGAAGATGAGTTGATAGAAGAAGATGAACGTTACGTGGTTCTATGGTTACGTAGTGTTAAAGAATACCTCAGAATGTATCTTAAAGAGACTCTGTATGCCAGGTGTTCCAGATACATTATGAACAAGGTTACCCTGCAAATGAATCCTTCCCAGCGAAAGATTTCATTGATGCTGATTAGATTTACTGGCGTTGAGATATTGGTGATCTTCTTTATTGTTGTGGGATACGTTATTTTTGTTTTAAAGTAGTCGGTTGTTGTATCTGTTTAATCGATTTTAACTCCTGATCATCCACCTTTGTTGTGGTCAAAAACTCCTAAGAAATCCGTAAAAAAGGATATATGTCACCCTCAGAATATGAGAAGAAACAGGAAGGTGCACGGTATACCCGATTGCAGACTAAATTTTTGCTTGGTCTTGCTGCAATTATGATCTTTTTTTCTGCATTCGCCTCTATTACCATCTATTTTCTCCAGAAAAAATCCCTTGAAGAAGATGCGTATCAAAAATCCGAGTTGGTAATGACGGCCATGGCTGCAAATCGCAGCTATGTAAGGAAGGTTCTACGGCCAAAAATGTACGAAGTCCTAGGTCATGACCAGTTTATTCTCGAAGCGATGTCGTCGTCGTACATAAGTCGTAATGTGATGGAACGTTTCAACGATAAGGTGCATAATTTTACCTATCGCCGTGTTGCTATTAATGCACGAAACCCTGATTATGAGGCGAATTCGCGTGAAATTGAAATGGTTAATTATTTTAATGAAAACCCGGTTGTCGATGAATGGAAGGGGATTGTTAAAGAAAATGATCAGCGTATTTTTGTACGTTATAAACCTGTTTATTGGGAGGATTCCTGCACTCATTGCCATGGAAATCCCAAAGATGCACCTAAAGAGATAATTGATCTTTATGGTGATAGTCGTGGGTTTTACCGCGAGGCAGGTCAGGTCTATGGGGTTATGAGTATAGGTCTACCAATAGATCTAAATCTTTCGAAAATTAAAGAGATCGCCATTACGGTTTTTATTACGGTTTTCCCATCTATTCTTTTTCTGTACGCGATAATCAGCATTTTCTTTAATAGGCTTATAGCGCAGAATTTACAAAATCTGCTTAATATTTTCCGCACAAGTCTTGGGGAAAGTGAGATACAGGTGACTGGACGCGGTACGGATGCTGTAGATGAAATTTATGAGATGACAACCGCAGCCCGACAGATGGCGGCAGACCTTCAGCAAAACAGAACAAAACTTGAAGACTATGCCGCTAAAATCCTTCAGAGCAAAGAGCTGTTACAGTCTGTATTTGATGGCATAACCGATCCTGTGGTTCTCATTGATCGCGGGGGAGTTATTAAAAATGTGAATAAGGCTTTTCTTGAACGCTATTCCTTTTCTCTAGATAAGGTTTTGCATCAGGTAATTGCAACGCTTCCCTTTAATGGGACCTGTCCTATTGTTGAATGTGCGGATGTCTTATCATCGTTTCCCGAAAAACCGATCACTCAGGAGAAAGTATTACCGAGTGGGGAGATCTTTTTAATCTATTTTTATCCGATCCAAGATGAGCATAAAAAAACGGAAGGTCTCGTGTGTTATGTTAAAGATATTACGGAACAAAAGCACCTTGAGTCAAAGATACAGCAAACGGAGAAAATAGCATCCATGGGGCAGTTGGCTGCAGGTGTTGCACATGAAATTAATAATCCTTTGGGGATCATCCTTTGCCATACTGATCTTATAAAAGATGAACCGAATCTTTCCAAAGAGGTGAGAGAAGACCTCGCCGTTATTGAAAAACATGCGGATAACTGTAAGGCAATTGTGGCAAGTCTTCTTAACTTTGCCCGTCAGCATAAATCGATAAAAGAACTTGCCTCAGTTAATGCAATTGTACGTGACGTGGTTCAACTCGCTGCCAACCAGTTTCAGCAACAAAATATAACGATAGATCTGGCCCTGGAGGAAAGTTTACCTCTTGTTAGTGTAGATATCGATAAGCTGAGGCAGGTGTTTTTCAATCTGATTATTAACAGTGGTCAGGCCATTGATGAAAATGGTTATATATTGATTTCTACATGTTATCTGCCAGATTCAGAAACTGTTCAGATTGTGGTGGAAGACAATGGTTGTGGTATTGCTCAGGCCATGGGAGATAAAATATTTGATCCCTTTTTCACCACAAAAGATCCTGGCAAAGGAACCGGTTTGGGGTTATCTGTGAGTTATGGGATCGTTAAAGATCACAATGGGGAAATCACATTTGAAAGTGTGGAAAATAAAGGGACCAGAGTTGCAGTAACCCTTCCAGTAGAAGAGGAAAAAAGTATATGAGTAAGGATTGTCTCCTCATCATCGACGACGAACAGGATTTGCGAAACGGTCTGAAGCGAATGCTCAGTCGCAATATCGACAATTTGGAAGTGCTTACAGCGCCAGATGCGGAAACGGGTCTTGAGATGATCGCAGAGATTCCTGTTGATCTGGTACTGCTGGATGTAAAGATGCCGGGCATGAGTGGGTTTGATATGCTCAAGCAGCTGACGAAAACCAGCCCTTGGCTTACGACCATCATGATGACAGGGTTTGGCAGTATTGAAACTGCTGTAGAAGCCATAAAGCTTGGCGCTTACGATTTCATCACCAAGCCTTTTGAAAAAAAGGATATCTGCAGGATCATCAGAAAAAGCATTGAACGTAAACAGCTTATTAAAGAAAACTATCTTCTTAAGCAGAAGGTCGGGATGCTGGGTGGGGACTCCGGGTTTATCGGTCAATCAGATGCCATGCGCACCTTTCTTGGGTATCTGCGAACAGTAGCAAGATCAAACTATACGACGCTTATACGAGGGCAGTCCGGAACGGGAAAAGAACTAGCGGCAAGAGCAGTTCATAATCTTAGTTCCAGAAGCGATAAACCTTTTATTGTGGTCAATTGCCCAGCGATTCCCGAGCACCTTCTTGAAAGTGAGTTGTTTGGTCACATAAAAGGCTCTTTTACCGGAGCAGATCAGGACCAGCGCGGACTTTTTGCAGAAGCGGATGGGGGCACAATTTGTCTCGACGAAGTGGGGGATATACCCATTTCCGTACAAAGTAAGTTGTTGAGGGTACTTCAGGAGCATGAGATAAAACCTCTTGGAGCAACGAAGACACGGAACGTTGACGTACGAGTCATCGCCTCCACAAATCTTGATCTGGAAGAGATGATTGAGGAGAAAAGCTTTCGCGAAGATCTTTTTTATAGACTGAATGTTGTTACACTGCAAACACCATCATTAAATGAAATTATTGAGGATATCCCCTTACTGGTTAATCATTTTTCTCGCCAGGTGAGCCACGAATTGGAACTTGGATCAAAGCAGTTTAGTCAAGGATCAATTGCAGCTCTTATGCAACGGAGTTGGCCCGGAAATGTACGAGAGTTACAAAATATTGTCCGACGCGTTGTGATGTTTTCAACAGCGGAGAGTATAGGAATAGATGAATTGCAGGTTTTGGATAATATGCAGAGAAAGCCTGCCGAACTCTACGCGGCGAGTGGTAACTATCTTGGCGATGGCCCTATTGCAGAATATAAGGTCGTGAAAGAAGAGGCTCTGCAGCGTTTTACCAATGAATATATCCAGCGTCTGTTACGGGAGACTGAGGGCAACGTTTCTAAAGGGGCGACGATTTCAGGTTTGTCCCGAACTGCACTACAAAAAATAATTCGTAAGTTTGGTATAAATGCAGACGATTTTCGTCCCGGACACGATTCCTGATCAAGTTTGATTTTTTTGTCGCAATCCTAAACGGGTTGCAAGGTTGTGCAGGTTACTTCTATTCATCTCCAAATCACGGGCAGCTCCTGCCCAGCTGCCACTATTTTTTTCGAGCGCTTCTTTTATGAGTTGTATCTGAAAAGATTTTACTTCTTCTCGTAGCGATATTTTGGTGGGTAGGGGAGTTGGAAAACTACTGATCGTAGAAGGGTTTGTGTATATCGCAGCCCCCAGGTCCGCCGCCAGGTGGCTTGGGTGGATTGTGATAAACTCAGTTTCTTCTGGGTTGGATGAGGCTTTGAGTACTGAGCGGGAAATGATGTTTTCCAGCTCTCGAACGTTGCCCGGCCAGCTGTAGCGTGAGAGCAGTTTTAAGGCACCATCACTAATGCGAACAGCATTAAGACCCAGTTGGGCCATAGATCTTTCAGCAAAAAATCCTGCAAGTATAACGATGTCGTCTTTTCGCTCACGAAGAGGTGGTACATTCAGCGGGTATACATTGAGGCGGTGATATAAATCAGCTCGGAAACGTCCTGCTTCAACTTCTTGCACGAGATTTCTGTTGGTTGCTGCAATAAGGCGTACATTAACAAAGTTCATTTTTTCAGAGCCCACTCTTTGCACTTCACCTTCCTGAATCACTCTGAGAATCTTTGCCTGTATTTCAATAGATAATTCTCCAATTTCGTCGAGAAAAAGAGTGCCCCCATCGGCAAGTTCAAATTTCCCTGTTCTATCTGCAACTGCCCCGGTAAAGGCACCTTTTGTATGGCCAAACAATTCACTTTCAGCAAGTGAGTCAGGTAGTGCGGCACAATTGAGGTAGAGTAATGGCTTATCTTTTCTGCGAGAATGATTGTGTATCGCACGGGCCACGAGTTCTTTTCCTACACCTGTCTCTCCAAGTACAAGACATGTATACTCAGATTTTGCAAGTAGTTCAATTTCCTGTCGTAGTTGGTTAATCACATCACTCTTGCCAAGAATTTTTTGCCCCCTGTGGAAATGAATATCCGCCATGAGATCACTTGCCAATTGACCTTGGCGTTCTGCCTTTTCTTCCAGAGCGGTAAGGAGGTCCACTGTATGCATTTGTGCTCCGGCCATAAGACCGATTACATTGAGATATTCCAAGGGAAGATTGTCAAAAGCACTTGGTTGCAAGGCATCTGCTGTAAGGACGCCAACCAGTTGTTCATTCACATACAGAGGGCACCCCAGGCAGGCATGGATCCGGTTCGTGATTTGTTGAGTTGTGATTAAGAGTCCATCGAAGGGATCTGGAAGTGAACTGTCTTGTGAAAAAAGGACAGGCTTGTGGGAGCTGCATATCGTATCAAGGCGAGGATGGTGTGTTCTAGAGTACTCCCGACCCATTGCATCGGGTGTCAGGCCTCGCGCCGCAAGGGGTATCAGAATGTTACCTTCAACGCGAAATAGAGCCGCTGCATCATAGGGAATGGCAATACGTAAAGCGTCAAGAAGACGTTGATAGCGATCCTCTGCGCTGAGGGTGGTCGTCAGGTTGCTTGCTATTGCTGCTAAGGTGTCAAGTTTATCCATGTTGTGTAACTTACAACGATGTTGTGTTAATCGCAACGTATAGTTGTTGTTGAAATAGTAACATCTTTCTTAAGATACCGATAATGCGTTGTAAATATTATGGCACGTCGTTTGCTATATAAAAAGTATAGAAGACAAGAGTGCTACATGTACAGCTCTTGTCTTGATTCTAAGTAAAAATGAGGAGAAAAATATGAAAGTAGTAAAACTTACAGAAACAAATGAATATACACCTAACGCCATGAAACGATTTTTTCTGGTTGAAGATTCAGAGCATTTTAAAATTATAAATTTCAATTTAGATGAAGGGGTGACTTTTCCCGTTCATTCTCATGATCTGGATGGTGAGTTATCGATACAGGTACTCGAAGGGGAAGGCTTCTTTCTTGCTGAAAAAGATGCGGAAATCCCTGCTACGGTAGGGGATATTCTTATTTCTGAAATCCGTGAGCCCCATGGAGTAAGAGCGACCACTAAAATGAGGATTATCGTAACTATTGCCCCACCAATCTGATCGCCTGTTGTTACATGAGCAGATTTCACTAAAGGCTGCCTTAAAAATAGAAAAGGAGAACACAATGGCTAAGGAAGTTGTAATAGATCAAGAAGAATGTATCGGCTGTGAAGCATGTGTAGAACTTTGTCCTGAAGTTTTTGCATTCGATGAAGACGAGGAGAAAGCCTCTGTCATTGATGGTGCAAATCCGGATAGCGATTGTGTTGAAGAGGCGATAGCATCCTGCCCGGCGGAATGTATAACGATAGAAGAATAGTTGTACGGCTAAAAAATGTTCCAACCTCTAGCTTAGGGCGTTAGTGGTTGGAAACATTTGTTTACAATATAGTTTTTCAAAAAACTACTCTCCAAGAATTTCTTGGTTCTTTACTTGATATCATATGGTAATCTTCCCATTTTAGCAGTAAACAAAATTAGAATTTGTAACTGCCCATATCTGGGCCTTTTGCTACCGATTTGATTCCACCCAATATAGTAAAGAAGTATCTGTAGGAGAAAGAGGGCTAGACATCTCAGTGTCTTTTATAGATCTATATTTCTCCGAACTACTTCTGAACTTAAAATCTGGTCTTGAAGGTGATGCCAGTAAAAACTCCGGGGTCACTTGACTCTTCAATTATTGAGTGGCCCTTACTATTTTCTACCTTTAGTTCTCCACCAGTTTCAAGACCAGCAACGAGGCTGACGGAACTCTTTTGGTTGACGTTATAGGTGGCGTTGGCAAAGAGTGGAAAGGAAGATTCCTCTCCAATACCATCTGCAACGGTCCCATCTTTATCGAGGCGAAAACGGAGCTTTTCGTATCTGCCTCCCACCCCAAGTAGAAGTTTTGGAGTCGCCTTATAATTCAGTGTCAATCCAGGTCCTAGAGTTGCCGCCAGTCCTCTGCCTGTTTCAAGGCTGAGTTTGTCGGTTATTTTCCAGTTAACAATCAATACTGGGAAAATAGACGCCGATTCCTCTAGTTGAGTAAACGCTCCAATTCCTGGTCCTATGGTCAAACGATCACTAAATTTGTATGAGATACCCGTAAGTCCACCACCCGTAATTGTGTCGCTGAATTCTGCTCCGGATTCACCGGTTGAGCGGATGGATGGGATTAAAAATGCGGTCCAATTGTTTCCTACCCCCATACGCAGAGGTGTACTGATGGAAAAGGTGTGGATGT
The DNA here is from genome assembly GCA_047622095.1 of Desulforhopalus sp. GTDB lineage: Bacteria > Desulfobacterota > Desulfobulbia > Desulfobulbales > Desulfocapsaceae > Desulforhopalus_A. The sequence goes on along the minus strand of JBLHNU010000007.1, from coordinate 22,161 downwards.
TTTCCCAGGGAGACCCAAAAGCGATGCCACTTGGGTCCCCATCTGAAAAATCATAACTATCTAAACTATAACTGAGAGCGAAGGTGGCGGTGTCTCTTCTTGTCCACGCATAGCTTTGGCCAACCTCAATATTGTACCTGCCGCTGCTATAACTGCCTCCTTCATCGAGGTCAGTGTCAAATTGGTAAACAGCACCTCCCCGTACAACAGTTGACCAACCGACTTGGGGCCGATCTGTACTTTGCTGTGCCTTGTCATTGCTGCTGGCGACTGCTGGTAATACAAGAGTAGAGCAGAAAACTAAGCTTGAAAATGCTTTGAGTAATTGCATAGGTATCCCCAGAGACAGTTGAGTTTACTTTAATATTTATTGAACACAGAAGACTACTATTAGTCGCTATAAACAGCAACACCCCCTGCTAAAATAATAACAGAGGGTGTCGGGGGGATTACGGAGAGGGTGTGTTACCAGCTGTCACCCAGTACATCGTTGAGATTCATGCAGCTTTTTTGTTCATGCTGGGAGAGATCTTCTTTGTTCTTAACATCTCTATCCTGATCAATGTAACAAGAGTATTCTGCGCCTTTGTTATCTTGAACCCATACCATCTTATTAAATTCTTGTGAGATAATTTGACCTTTCATAACTTCCTCCAATTATTATCAGTAGCAACTCTTTTATATTTGTGTGTGTTATTTATTACTTCAGTGGAGCTTTTAAGCAGTGAGATATGTAGCTTAAGCTATCCTCTGCTGCTCTATTGCTTCCTTAACTGATAATGTAATGCTGCTTATACACAATTCAATGGGGGTTGACTGGTGATTAAATGGTAGCAAATACTACTATAGTATAGCTTCCTCTCCTCCTACGAGCATCAGAGCCTTGTTTACAGTGAAGGTGACGAGGAATCTTTCCGTGTCATCGCTGTCACCGGCTGAAGAGCGCCTTGATATGGCTTGTATCTGTTCCTGATCCTGACTCTCTTCTAACATGGTTAAACTCAGTCGAATCCCATTAAATCCATGATTGTGCTCTATAAACATGTAGTTTGCCTGGGGGTTTTCTGTGATATTTTTACGGGTGAGTCTGTCTCGCATGATAAAAGCTATGGTGTTGCTATCAACTACATGAGGTTTTGCATAAACGGCGCTGTTCACCTCGCCCTTGTTGTTTGATGTTGATATTACGCCAAATCCTAATTTTCCACTGAAATAGTATTGTAAATTCATATGAGATCCTTTTTAGGACAATGAGTTTTTATTATTTGCATTACGATTCATTATTGAGACGTATGCACCTTTCTGCTAGCCCCGGTAAACGGGAAAATAAGCCGGGATAAGTGTCTCGAAGATCTTCCTGCGTTCGCTATCTGGAAGCAGATCTGAAATTCTAATTTTACGATAATCTCCATAATTATTGTTTATTATGTCGGACTTTCTGTAGTAAGACACTAAAAAGCATGATCGCCGGAAACATCAGTGACCAGATGACGGCTAGGAGAAGCAGCGAGGCGGGCAATGACCAGTTAAATGAGGCCGCTCCCAAACGGGTTCCTGCCCAGTATGCGGCTGGACCACCCAGGCCTCCAAACAGAGCTGCGAGCAGCAGTTTGTCTTTAAACCATGAAAGGCTGTGGTGGATTGTCATGGCCAATCCAAGCCATATTACAAGCAGCCAGAAAGGAATGGGGAAGCCGGGGCTTCTAAAGGTAAAAAAACCTACCTGCTGCAGTGTTCCGTCCACAAGCAAGCCCAGAAACATAAGAAAGCCGATCATCTTCAGATCGTCCCCCCGGCATTTAGAGGTTACCAGGAGGATGAGTATGAGCACGCATCCCACAGCAGCGCCAGGGGTCCTCCAAACTATCGCTAAAAACCAGATAGCCTGATAGGCAAGTCCATTAGCTATGAGTTTCATCGCTCAATTATCTGACGGCTGCCGGGACGTGTTGCAACCACATGGACAACACTTATGGACCTTTCAAGAAAACCACCCTCGCAATAGCAGAGGTAAAACTCCCAAAGCCGTTTAAATGTCTCGTCATAACCCTTTTTCAGCAGGTATTCATAGCTGTTGCTGAAGCGTTTACGCCAGTCCTTAATGGTGCGAGCATAATCAAAACCGAAATCGTCAATCGAACGCACTACCATGTCAGTTTTGTCGGCAATGACCTGCAGCATTCTGGCATTAGATGGAACGCAGCCTCCAGGGAAAATATACCGCTGGATGAAGTCAACAGAACGGGTATATTGCGCATATTTCTGGTCTGCAATTGTTATGGCCTGTATGAGCATTTTTCCATCAGGTTTTAAAAGACATTCACACTGCTTGAAAAACTCAGGTAGATATTTATGGCCTACAGCTTCGATCATCTCAATACTGACAAGCTTGTCAAACGTACCAGTCAGCTCCCGGTAGTCTTTTTGGACGAGTGTGATCTGGTCCGTGAGGCCGAGGGCAGCGATTCTTTTACTGGCTTCTGCATATTGAGCATCGGAAATGGTGGTGGTGGTCACATGGCAACCGTAGTTCCTAGCTGCGTGTATTGCAAATCCACCCCAGCCTGAACCAATCTCCACCACCTTGTCGGTTGGTTTTAAGCCAAGTTTTTTACAGATAATATCAAGCTTATTCCGCTGAGCCTCAACAAGATTACTCTCACTACTTGGATATATAGCTGAGGAATACATCATTGTAGGGTCAAGAAAGGAGCTGTACATATCATTGCCCAGATCGTAATGGGCAAGAATATTACGCTTAGCGCCTTTTTTGTTGTTGGAGTTGAGCAGATGTTTGACAATATCAACGGGACGGTTCAACCAGGCCAGTCCGCGCTCCATCCGGTCGAGAAGTGACATGTTAAGAACCATAATTCGAACAAGAGCGGTGAGATTATCTACATCCCAAAGTTTATCAATGTATGCTTCGCCAGCTCCTATTGAGCCACCAAACAATATTTTGCGGTAAGCACGGCTGTCGTTGATGGTAACGTGGGCCCGAAGGGAACTGTCACTCCCGAAGGTTCTTGTATTACTCCCTTCTTGAATAATAAGCTGACCATGGGCCAGTTTTTCAAGCATTGTAAACAATATACTTGTCAGCCAGCTGCCTGAGATATCACTTTTGGAGGATTTGGCCTGGTATGTGGGAGTGTTGGTTATACTGTTCATATTGTCTCCTTATTGTACGTAATGTAAGGAACACCTTTTCTAAATAGATTAAAAGCCTGCCAGTAAATGCCAGCTACGACCGACATTGTCATCGCCGGTTTTTTCAAGATTTGAGCCCGTATCGACTGCAGATTAAGTGGGTGTCTGTTAAGACCGAGTTGTGCTGTAAAGATGTGTCCGCGAGAATCACTTACGTCGAGTTGCACAGAGAGATTTGGGCCGGGTTCTTCCAGTGTCCAACTGTAATGCTGCTTCTCATCGTTAAACGGGGATACATGAAATTCTTTCGGATGGTCCGGGGTGAGCGCTCCTCCACCCACGTAGTGGGCGTACTGGTGCCGTTCGTTCCAGGGGATGTTGGAAACTTCTGCAAGAAAATGGCTGAAGTCACCCTTGTCATCGTAGCCATAATAAAAGTTTACCGGACTAAAGTAGACACTAAGGGTCCGCATATTTAACAGTCCGCACACCTGGCCGGTTACAGGTTCCCCGGTTAACTCCTCCATGCGAGATCTGATAGCATCAGCAAGCGGTACTTCCGAATCACCATAGTAATCAGGGCGATTAAATCGACTCATTGCCCACCTTTTTGTGGAGAACCATCGACCAACGGAGGGCAACTGGTCGAGCTCATCCAGGTTTAAAAACCACATGAAAAATGGGTACTGGAAAGTATGTACCACAGGTATTCTTCGTCTGTGAGCTATGCTGCCTATGTAGAGTGCAGGTTTCATAGCATCTCCTCTATGGCATTTTTGACCCGGAGCCCGCTTTTCACACCATCTTCATGGAAACCGTTAAACCAGTACGCACCACAATAGTGACTTCTGTTTTTTCCTGAGATGCTCTCCCATCCTGCCTGTGCTTTAATTGCCTCAAGAGAGAAAATGGGATGGTGATAGTTGAACTCTCTGAGGACATGTTCTTTTGCGATTTCTTGATTCAGGGTTACCAGATAGGTGTGCTTCTTTGATAACCGCTGGAGGATATTCATGTTGTACGTTAGTGTCGTCTGTTCTTTAGCACTATCTACCATGTTATAATTCCAACTTGCCCAGCCAAGGGGTCGTTTAGGCAGAAGGGAGGTATCGGTATGTAAGACAACAGAATTGCTTGAGGTACGAAATGGACGTAATATGGTTTCTTCACTGGTCGTTGGCGTGCTCAGCAGAGAAAGCGCCTGATTCGCGTGGCAGGCAAAAATTACCTGATCAAAGTTCTCGGCTTTTGAAGTAGTGACTATCTGTACCGCATCATCTGATCTTTCCACGCCGATAACTGGGCTGCGTACTCTGATACTGTCTTTAAATGGAGCTGTCAGTGGCTCGATATAGCTGCTTGATCCACCTATGATACTGCGCCACTGAGGCCGGTTGACTATTTTAAGTAAGCCGTGATTGTCGAAAAAACGCACAAAAAATTGCAAGGGGAAGTCTTTACAGCTCTCAAGGCCCATGGACCAGATTGCTGAAATCATGGGGAGAAGATAGTTGTCCTTAAATAGATCTGAATATCTTCTACTAGCGAGAAAAGCCCCTATGGTCAGTTCTGCATCGTCTGCAGCATGGTGTACCTCTTTATTAAAACGTACAATATCACGGACCATGCCAAGAAACTTTGGGCGGAGTATGTTCTTACGCTGTGCGAAAAGACTATTAATGGTATTGCCATTATACTCAAGATCTATGGCGTCATTTCGCACAGAAAAGCTCATTTCAGTTGGCTGATAATTCACACCGATACTGTCCATCATCTTTATGAATTCTGGGTAAGTGTTATCGTTAAATACAATAAATCCTGTGTCGATATCGGATATTTCACCTTCCTTTTCAACCCGAACAGTATGGGTATGGCCACCCACATAATCTTCTGCCTCAAAGAGGGTCAAATCGTGGTAAGGAGCAAGGTGGTGTGCGCAGGTGAGACCTGAGATACCGGTACCAATTATTGCAATATTTTGTCGTGTCATCATTTCACCATTTTTTGAGCAAGTTGTGTCCAAATCGGTGTTGGAAGCCATGATAAAAGTTTCATAATGAGTGTGAATCGTTTAGGGAAGTGAATCTCGGATTTTCCTTTTTTAAGACCCTCCCGAATAGCAGTGCTTGCTTCTTTGGTTGAGACTCGAAACGGCATATCAAAATTATTGAGATCCGTGAGCGGAGTTTTTACAAAGCCTGGGCAGATAAGGCTTACTGGAATGCCTTCTTTTTTTAAATCGATTCTGAGGCTGTTGGCCATGTATGCGACCGCAGCTTTTGAGGCACCATAGGCTTCAGCCCTTGGTAAGGGGATATAGGCAGCTGAGCTGCCAACTATGGCTAGACGCCCGCTACCACTCTTGCGTAACAGTGGTAGAACTCCTTCGATGGAAATTGCAAGAGAATCAACATTGGCGCGCATTACGCGCTGAACAGAGCTGCTGTCAAAATTTGGGAGATCAATGTATTCGCAGTTTCCTGCATTGAGTATAGCAAGGTCTATATGGTTTAATGTTTCAAACCACTTAAGACTCTGGTCCCTGTTCGTCAGATCGAGCTGACCTGTTTGCATACCTCTTGCTTGTAGCTCTTGGAGAGATTTTTTATTCCTGCCCAGGGCCCAGACTTGGTGTCCCTGGTTTTTGTAATCGAGCGCTAATTGTTTTCCGATTCCTGATGTTGCTCCGGTTATGAGGATATTCATTTCCCAAGCCTCCCTTTGATGGTGGTGAGCAAACGCCCAAGCAGTGGAAGATGTTCATAGAGCATTTCCCCAAGATCAAAATAGTCCCGATGAAAATAGACTTTGTGATCGTCGTTCAATCGAAGAAACGTTGTACCGCTAACGAGGATAGTTTTTCCACCTGCAAGACTTTTGTGGCGAAAAGTCATGTCCCATTGCAGGTAACATGAGTTATGTTGTTGCACGACATCTTTGAAGTTAAAGTCAATGGAGATGACATTCTGGTAGAGGGTTGAAAAGTATTCTGTCAGCTTACCCAGACCATTAATCTCATGGGCGGGATCTATAAACTGTATGTCAGAGCTGTAAATATTCTGGAGTAGGTGAAGATTATCAGAACTGAGATCCTTATACATTGCGAGAAAATTTTCCATATTGAATACTCTCCGTGAAATTACCTGTTAACTATTTCGGGCCAGAAGGTTATCCCGTAACTTGTCATCCAGAGGAGAATCATTGCCAAGCCAGATGCTGAAATATATTTTTGCAAATGGTTGTGAATATATCCTAACAAGTTCTTTGCTGTTGTGCGAGAGCGTGGTGCTACTTTTCTGGCTGTCGTAGCAGAGGGTATATTCATCTCCATCTTTCACATCGACATATCCTGCATGGAGCCGGTCTATCTCATCCCTGACAACCTCCAACTGTTCTGCCGTAAACTGACGCTCAAGGACCGTGTTGGCCGCCTTGATAAAGTCATTCTGTTTGAGTGATACATCATATTGAAGCAGTAGACATTTTGATATAGATCCTTGTACGATATCTTCCTCATTGGCCGCCTGCTGGGTATAAAGAGCTGCGTCATACACTTTTATGAATTTCAGAAAATATGCTTTTCCTTCCCCGTGTAGTTGCATGTTCTCAACAGAACTGCTGTGTGCATTTGAAATTAATAGAGTAAAAAATATTGTTAATAGAGCTGCTTTAGCTTGCATGGTATCCACCAAAGATTGAGTTATTTCTGAAAAACAATTGTTACTTCTCCAACCGTAAGTCCGAACTTTGACATTTTTGCTTTGTTGAGTAACACCTGGTCTGTGACAAGAAACATCCAGTCGTCAAACCTTATTTTCCAGGTGTTATCATCCACTTTGAGATTCAACAGATATTGCCAATTCAGTACATTGCCATATGCAATACCTTCTGCGGGGCTGGCAACATCTTCAGCCGTTCCTGAGTAGAGATGCTCGCCGTTTTTACTGATTATCCAGGTTCTGGTGGACTTTTCACCATCACTCCAATCAAATTCTTCATAGAGCTTCAAACTGCCATCCACCTGGATTGTTCCGGTTATGTCCACTGTGAATTGGCGGGTAAGAGTTCCTTTTCTATCCTGAACTATTCCGTAACCCTTGGTCTCGCCGATAAAGTAGTTGAAGAGGTCAAGTTTAGGACTGTTTGCGCTGTATTGTTTCATGTCCACTGCTGAACAGCCTGTCAAAAATATCAGAACGAGTAGGGTTATTATGTATTTCATAGCAATGGTGTCCTTATGGGATTCGGTTTATCTATGCTTAAGACTGTAAGGGTATCGTACTGCTTAACAATGGGTATAGAACGGCAGGTTAGTGGTAGTAAGAACTACTATAGTTGAGGGTGCTGGTAGAGGAGCCTTAGAAAGAAAGTGTGAGGTTTAAGTCGGTTAGACGATGTGCGACAAGTTGTTACTGCTTTTGATCAGTTGTACTGAGTACATGAGCAATATAGGAATTGACATCAAACTTACGTCGACAACCCGCTTCGTTCATATAACGAATTTTGCCGAAAACAGGTCGTTCCCCCCAGGCTCGGTCATGGACACCTCCGATTGACCAGGCAACTCCCGTGTATCCATTTGGGTCGTGACCGTCGATGGAATATTTGTCATTCAGGGTAATGGCGTAATTAAGTGCAGTTTCTGGATCTGTGGTCCATTCAAGGATCTTTTTGGCCCAGTACATGCGTAAGAAACCGTGGAGTTTACCGGTGTGAACAAGATCGAGTTGACAGCAGTTCCAGAGCAATTCATGGGTTTTACTCGCCTCAAGAGTCTCAAGGGAGTAATTATATTCTCTAGTGTCATCCCGGTGTCGGTGGAGCGTTTTTTGTGCCCATTCAGAACAGCCTTCTAAGCTATCATAATTTTCTTCATAGAGGCAAAAGTTATCAGAGAGCTCCCGTCGGACAATCAGTTCTTCTAAAAAAGGTTCTGTTATCTCCTCGGTCGAATTGGCTGCAAGCACCATTCGGGCAAGTCTCTGGGCCGAAAGTTGACCAAAGTGGAGATATGGGGAAAGACCTGATTGGCCATTTTCACAAGGGTCGTTTCTTTTAATATCGTATTGACTAAGGTTGGTTGTACTAAAATATTTGGCAGCAGTAAGGGCTGCTGCGGGCCCTGCCGGGATGGAAAGATTTGAAGAGGTCGCTGGGTTTGTAAAGGTGGGCGTATTCCACATTTGGCGTTCTGAATAGAGTGTGGCGGAGCAGGGGTATGGATGGGGGACCAGGGCCGGGATGTCAGTGAGAAAATCGTCCAACAACCGTTTTATTTTCGGCCGGATTGTGTAGGCTGCATACTCTTTTTTGTTCGATGCTGTCCAGGCCGGAATGATGTTGTGGCTGTCCACCTCAGAAAATGGAATGGACAGCTGATTTGTGAGTTTTTCCTTCCATTTTTTATGAGTTTTCAGCGGATTAAAGTCGCACACAAGGGAGTGCGCATCGATGTCACTTAGCAGCTTTGGGAAAATAATATCCGGGAGGTTCTGTTCAAATATCCATCCTATATCAAGCTGCTGTAATTCTTTAGCAATAGGTTGGAGACCTTTTAGTATGAAATGGATTTGCGTGGGGGTCGTGTCTGGGAAATCGGGGGTGAGGCAAAATATTACCAGTAGACTTCTCTCGTGGATTATTGCTTCCTGCTGAGCCCAAAGGAGACCCCAGTTGTCAGCTACCCGTTGGTCTCTTGACATCCAATACACCACAGGACCTTTGCCGGATTTTCCAGATTTGATTCTTCGGCCTCTACGGTAGATATTGGTATTACGTCGATGCATTCAGGCTCCACTGCGCAATTAACTACTATATTAAAGTGTAAGGGTTCTTGTTTCGTCCTTCATTAGTGCTATAGTAATCACTATACGACAAAATATTAAGACAACTGGGAAAGTGAGATTATGGAAACAGGTGAACTGAACAAGATCACAATCGGTGTAAGCTCCTGTCTGCTTGGTAACAAGGTTCGTTTTGATGGTGGACATAAACATGATCGATATATCACCGGAACCCTCGGTACGTTTTTTGAGTTTGTTGCTGTCTGCCCCGAAGTCGAATGTGGTCTGCCGGTGCCAAGGGAATCCATGCGACTTGTTGGAGACCCTGACGATCCTCTTTTGTTGACCAGTAGAACCGGTCTCGATCATACCTCAAGGATGAAAGAATGGACTAAGTCCCGAGTTGAGCAATTGGCGAACAACGACCTTTGTGGTTTTATCTTCAAGAGTAAGTCTCCGTCTTCTGGTATGGAGCGTGTCAAAGTATATGGTAAAAATAATATGCCAAGAGCAGTTGGCGTAGGGCTTTTTGCAAGGGCCTTTAAGGAACGCTTCCCCCTTATACCTGTCGAGGAAGAAGGTCGTTTACACGATATGGTGTTGCGGGAAAATTTCATTGAATCGGTTTTCGTCTATCGTAGATGGCGATCGCTGGCGAGTGATTTTACCCTCGATAAGCTGGTACATTTTCATACAGACCATAAAATGCTGTTGCGTTCCCACAGTGAAAAACACTACAGGGAACTTGGTCGTATTGTAGCAAAAGCTGGGAATCTGAACCCAGACGAATTGCTCACAATCTATCAGGAAACCCTGATGGCTGCGATGCGTCTCAAACCCACCATAAAAAAACATGTGAATGTTTTACAACACATGATGGGATATTTCAAAAAGCAAATTTCCAGTGATGAAAAGCAGGAGTTGCTTGATGTCATTGAGGATTATAGACAGCATCACGTACCCCTCATCGTCCCAATAACCATGATGAACCATTACGTACGAAAGTATAGTGATGGTTACTTAGAAAAACAGTATTACCTCAAACCTCATCCAACAGAGTTAAAACTGAGAAACCATGCCTGATAACTTCCAAAAGCAAACAGTGCTTGTCACAGGTGCCACCGGTTATATCGGTAGGCGTCTGACCCAGCGGCTCCTTGATAGTGGAATTTTTGATCTTCGGCTCCTTGTGCGCAATAAAAATAAGGTGCAGGCGGCAATACTTGACAGTGTAGATATACGAGAAGGATCAACTTTTGATGTGCCCTCACTTACCGCAGCACTTGAGGGGGTAGATACCGCCTTTTACCTCATCCACTCCATGGGAACGACAGATGATTATCGAAATCTCGATCGTGATAGTGCGGAAAATTTTCGTAAAGCATGTATAGCTGCGGATGTTAAACGCATTGTTTATCTTGGTGGCTTGGGCGTAAAGGAAAGTGCAAGTGAACATCTGTTGAGCCGTATTGAGACAGGGGAGGTACTGTCAGCTCAACCTGATCAAGTGCAGACGATATGGCTTAGGGCGGGTGTTATCATCGGCTCAGGTAGTGCAAGTTTTGAAATCATCCGTAATCTTTGTCAGAAACTTCCGCTGATGATCACCCCGCGTTGGGTGCGTAGTCGTACCCAACCAATTGGCATCAATGATGTCTTGTCGTACCTTGAGTCATCAATTGATCTGGATCTGGATGGAGATCTTATGGTCGATATAGGCTGCGAAGAACTGAGCTTTCAGCAGATGATGCAACAGGCGGCAGAAGTTATGGGACTGAAACGATTTTTATTTCCGGTACCTGTCCTGTCGCCTCGATTATCTTCCTACTGGTTGATATTGTTTACGCCAATTCCCTTTAAACTCGCCTCCGCTCTTGTGGAGGGCTTAAAGAGCGAAACGTTACTTCAAAATGACAATGCGAAAGCAATGTACCCGGATATTATACCATCACTTTTCAAAGATACAGTGTCCGAGGCTATATCTGAACTTGAGGAAAACCAAGTGCTCAGTCGCTGGTGCGATAGTAGTGCTCAGATAGCCTGCGATATCAAAGATTTTGATAACCCCGAAGGAGCAGTTTTGAGGGATGTCAAAATTGTACCTTTTGTCACCGGCAGAACCCAGGAAGACGTGTATCGCTCAGTTTGCAGTCTTGGAGGACAAAACGGTTGGTTTAGATACCATGTTCTCTGGAGAATTAGAGGGATTATGGATAAAGTTGTTGGCGGGTATGGACTCAATCGCGGCAGGCGCTCAGGTAATGAACTGAGGATAGGTGATGCACTGGATTTCTGGAAAGTTGTAGATATCAGACCAGGAAAACGGGTACTGTTATATGCCCAGATGAAGGTGCCGGGTGAAGCATGGTTAGAGTTTGATGTCCAACCTGATCAGCTTGTGCAAACCGCCCATTTCTTACCTCGCGGTCTGCTTGGAAGGCTCTACTGGTATTCTATACTGCCGTTTCACTATTTGGTTTTTACAGATCTTGCACGTACAGTGGTGTCGGGGAGGAAAATAAAATAGGGACCCTGGTATAACAACATCCCGAGGCATTTTTCTCATTCTACCATCTTCATCGTTTAACCATGCAAGTCATTCATATCCTCTTTTCATATCGTTACCTCAGAAATGTATCGTTTTTATCTATCCGTTTGAAGTAGTTGTGGAATGTCCTGTGTTCTGTGAGCTGTCATAAAAATTTCGGGGCAACATTAATGCTGATGTAACTTGACACAATGGGTTACAATTTATAGCCTAATGATAGTAAAAACTATTATTAAGGAGGCGGAGTGTTAGATCCTATTTTATATCAATCAGTTGTAGACTCCATGTCTGCCCATGTGGCAATTCTTGACGACCAAGGTGTGATCATTGGCACCAACAGGGCCTGGCAGGAATTTGCCCTGCAAAATGGCATGAAACAGGCCTTTGATTGGGTCGGTGTCAATTATCTCAATGTTTGTGATTGTGCCGGCAACGGCCATGACGATGATGCTGGAGAGGTTGCCGATGGAATACGAAAGGTTCTTTCTGGCGATGTACCTGAATTTTTGACCCATTATCCTTGTCACTCACCTGACGAGAGGCGGTGGTATGCCGTTCGAGTGGTTCCTTGTCGGGGTAGAGAGGCAAGCAAGGTTATTGTTTCCCATGAAAACATCACCCAGATAATTGAGATTCAGGAAGCACTCGAAAAAAAAGAAGTGGAACTTCTTAGTGAACGGGAGCGTCTTGAAGAGACAAATATTGCCTTGCGGGTACTTCTTAGACAGCGTGATGAGGACAAAAAACGTATAGAGGAAACAATTTATGTAAACGTTGACCGGCTTGTCCTCCCCTATGTGGAACAGCTTCTCCTGGGGCGATTGTCTGAAAAACAAAAGACCTTGACGGAGGTGATTGACACAAATCTTCGGGATATAGTTTCTCCGTTCTTACGTAGTTTAACCACAGTGCACACGATGCTTACGCCCCAGGAAATAGAGGTTGCAAATATGGTGCGCAGTGGTCGCTCCAGCAAGGAAATTGCCGAAGTACTTGGTATCTCTGTCAGTGGTGTTGATTTTCATCGAAAAAAACTTCGTCAAAAACTCGGTCTTACAAACAGTGCGAAAAATCTGAGATCGTATCTCCTCTCACTTGAACAAGATAGCTGATCTGAATGAGTTTACTCTCTAACACACAACACATAATAGACAAAAGCGGGCTTTGACCTTTGACCAAGGTTTTTTTCGCTGAGGTGTAAATCACCAACATACTTTTGAACCTCCGGTGAGACTTCAGCCAGGTTACGGCATCTACTTCTTCGTCCATGATGTCCTGAGATTGCTTACATAACGTGTGAAATATTAATAGAGCCGTTGGAAGGCCGAAGCCTTTATAACTGCGATAACCTTCGTGCCAGGTCTGATGTTTAATTCTGCAATAGATTGAGGAACAATCTCAGCAATGAGTGTATTGCCCATACAATCGAGTTCTACCCCCACCAACCAATCAGTCTGATACGTTTTACGAACAGTACAATCGAGCATATTTCTGGCGCTGGTCGCTTCAGGGTGTTTCTTAAAGAGGAGAATATCACGTCCAATAAGACTAAATTGTCCTCCTGTTGCATTGGTGGTTTTCATAAGCTTAAGGGTAACCTTTCCCCATTGATAGGAAAAGAGATCGCCAAGGTCTTTTGGAACATCAAGATCGAGTAAATTGGTGTAGCCTCTTCCTCCTGTTCCAAGTGTGGTTCTGGCTAAATCCTCGGTTGAAAGTTGGTCGCAGATCGTGCCTTCTCCCATAACCAAAACATTATCAGTCATCATTCGCATTTCCTGCAGACTATGGCTGATAAAGAGCAGAGGGATGGCAAATTCTGAAAATACCTTTTGTAGATAAGGGATGATCTGAAATTTAAGTTTTCCGTCAAGGCCCGTGAGTGGTTCGTCCAGAAGGATCAGATCGGGGCTGGCAAGAATTGTTCTGCCCAAGGCGACTCTCTGTTTTTCACCTCCTGAAAGTTGGGTGACATTTCTGTCCAAGAGAGGATCGAGCTGCAGTACGGCAATCAGTTGATCTGGATCTATTTCTGTGGCTTTACTTTTCCTTCTTTTCCTGCCATAAAAAAGATTGTTTTTCACACTCATGTGGGGGAAGAGGTGAGCATGTTGAAAAACGACACCAACCCGGCGTTTATCCGGTGGCAGATTGATACGTCGCTTGCTGTCAAAAAGGATTGTACCATTCAGGGTTATCTTGCCTTTGTCTGGTGCGATGAGCCCTGAAAGCATATTCATAAGAGTGGATTTACCGCTGCCGGAAGGGCCAAAAACACCGCATTTACCGTTACTCAGCGAAAAGCGAAAAGCACAATGAAAATCATCAAATCGTTTCTCTACATTCACTTCAAGTTGCACGGTTCAACTCCTTACTATTTTGCGGTTTGCAGCGTCACTAATAAGCAAAACCAGAAACGAAAGACCAATGGAAACCATACAGAGTGATAGTGCCATCTGGTCGCCTCCTGGTGTGCTGGTATATTGGTAGATCGCAAGTGGGATAGTCTGGGTGACGCCTGGAATATTTCCAGCAAGGATGATAGTCGCGCCAAATTCGCCGAGACTTCGAGCAAACATAAGTGTCATACCCGCAAGCGTTGCTTTATAGCATAAAGGAACAGTGATACTGAATAAAGTGTCCCACCAGGTTGCTCCAAGTGTCCTTGAGGCGTGTAAATATTCTATGTTGATATTCTCCATGCCAATTCGAATTGAGCGTACTAGAAGTGGAAAACCAACAATTGCAGAGGCAATTACTGCAGCTTTAAGGGTGAAGATAATGTTAATGCCGAGATCGCTGAGTATAGAACCTATCCAGCCATTTCGGCCAAAGAGGAGTAACAGGAGATACCCGACAACCACTGGTGGGAGGACCAGTGGTAGATTGATTATTCCTTCAATAATGGCCTTGCCACGCATTTTAGAAAAGGTGAGCAGGTAGGCTGCTGCAAAACCCGCTGGTAGTGCAATGATTGTCGCACTGGTCGCAACCATAAGTGAAAGTTTTATTGCAGTGAAGTCAGCTGGGGCAAGGTGGATCATCTGTGTTACCTGATTAAGGTGATGTCGAGCTCACTTAAAGAGCTGGTTCAAAGCCATATTTTTTGAGGATATTTACTGCGTCTGGCGTTGACATAAAACTGTAGAAGTCCTGAGCTGCTTTGTTCACTAGCCCTGTTTTAGTGAGGGCGAGAGGGTATGCAACTCTGTTGTAACGATCATCTGGAACTGTGAAGAGTATTTTTGCGTTTCTTGCAAGAAGGGCATCGGTCTTATAAACAAAGGATCCATCGACCTCACCCCGATCAGCATATAAAAGAGCCTGCCTGACGTCCTTTGCCATAACGAGTTTCTTCGTACTTTCCAGATGTGCGTATATGCCTGTAGCTTCCATTGCTTGCTTTGCATACTGTCCTGCTGGGACACTGTTTGGGCTGCCTATGGCAATAAGGGAGAGATCTTTTACGTCTTCCATGTTTTTGATGGTGGTTTTCTCTGGTGCCACAAAGACGAGCTTATTGTAAGCAAAGATGTGGTCCGTACCTTTTGCTATCATCTCTTTTTCAACTAAAAACTTCATCCATTTAGGATTGGCAGAAACATAGATGTGAGCCGGTGCCCCCTGGTTGATCTGCTTTGCAAGTGACCCAGATGAGGCAAAGTTAGGGAGGATTTTTGCTTCTGGGTGGGTTGAGGAAAATGTGCTGATAATTTCTTTAAAGGCCTCTGTCATACTGGCAGCAACAGAAAGATAGACTGTCTCTGCCTGGCTTGGGATTGCACTCATGAATGTGATAAAGAGGGTGAGAAGGAAAGTCCGTAGTTTCATGTTGAATTCCTCATACTGGTTTGATTGGTGATGGTATGAAAACACTTTTGATTTAATTATATTTCGTTGTTCTTTTTTATCATAGCGAAATTTCAAAGCAACATTATTTCATTACCAAATGATTTTCCAGCTCGAAACTATGTAGGGTTTTTTGTTTGTAAGCTCCTAGGATTGAGAGGGGGGGAGTCGGTTGGATAGAAAAATGGCTAAATTGCAGTTGCTCGTTCCACAATTTAGCCAAAAGTCTTTAACCAGAATGATCTTTTTTCATGGAGTGACCATTCGTGTCATGGCCTTTCTCCGTCTTTTTGCCTTACATTTTCATACCTGATCGTATTGCGGTAACTTGCTCAAGTGTAATTTCACTAAACTGGAACATCTTTTTACCCTTATGATCTTTCATAAAATTTTCAGCAGCCGATGTTGAATCAAATGGAATGAGTTCGTGTCCCATTGGTCCCATAATATCACTTCCGGCAACGTAGACAGCTTCTTTGCCGTTCAACCACTCCTGGGTATAGTAGTCTTTAACATAGATCGCATTGGCTTTTTGTCCCTGTTTACCACCAAATTTTTCTGGCTCGAAGTAGAAGGCCATCATATCTTTTACACCATCAAACATTGCCACATCATCTTCTGAATATTGGATTTGAGCTATCCATGGTTGGTACTTAGCCACAAACATCCCACAGACCCGGCATTTTTCATCTTGTTTTATGTCGGTCACCGGTTTTGCCTGAAGGTTAAAAGACAAAAACAGTGTTATTCCCATGGCTACGATCAGGCTTCTGACAGGTTTGTACATAAATCCCCCTTTTGATTTGAGAGTAATTCCAGCTTTATCGAATGTCTATCGCATCCGAATAGTTACCTTTTTTTGTAACTATTCAGGTCAAGCCACAAATGTGTAACTTTCCCTGAACTGTAACTGTTCAGAGGTAAGCGACCTCAGGGAGACTCCGGGTGCCTCAGATGTGCATAAGCAGCCTGGAAAACTATAGTTTGCCTATGTTCTTCAGGCTGATCATGCGCAGATGGGGTGTTGCTGAATAGTTACCTTTTTTTGTGAATGAGCACTTTAGAAGCACCTATTCTGACAAGATATCCATGTGTTAGAAAAGTTCAAGTTACTCCCTGAGCTTTCTTTTAGGCATTTGGTGTGGCGTATTCACATCTTATCTGCTGCTTTAATTTTTCTATTATATTTTTTGCCTCAACTGATTGCTCTACCTCGTTATCTCGAAACCTGAAGTCCATCTGCTGAAACGGAATCTCGATATTGTGTGTGGTAAGGGTGTTATAAATGGTTGTGAGTGCGGTATCGGTGGTTCGTGCGGGTTGCCTGGCTGCTTCGCCTTGTACCCAAATCGCTGCAACAAAATTAAGCGAACTGCTGTCATGCTCAGTCATCCAGATTTGTGGTGCCGGGTGCGATAACGTCACCGCAAGATCTACTAGGGCCTCTTCAATCAGTCGTTTAACATTATCAATATCAGATCCGTAAGCAATTGAGAAAGGTATTCTGAACCTGACCTTGTCGTCTCCATAGGTCCAGTTCACAACTTTTGAGGCAATGAGGTCAGCATTTGGAATAATGATGTTAATGTTGTCATTGGTACGGAGCACCGTTGCCCTGGTATTCATTTGCACAACATTTCCACGAAAGCCTCCGGCACCTGTGCCGTCGCCAAGAGAGATGAAATCGCCTGGCCTGATCGATTTATCAAAAAGCAATATGATTCCGGAAACGAGATTACTTGCGATTGTTTGCATTCCAAAACCAATCCCCACAGAAAGTGCACCCGCGACAAGAGCCAGAGAGCTGGTGTTTACACCGATAATTGATAAAATGACCATGGCAACGACGAATATGAATGGGTATTTTCCTGTTGCCTGAATGAGGTGCACCGTCCGTTCTGACCAGTTTCTTTGGACTCCAATACGAGCAACAAAATGACCATATAATTTATTGATAGCTATACTTAGGATGAGTAGAAGCAACACTTCAATAAAAAGCAGTAGAGAAAGGGTCATTCCATTGTATGACAGCAGAGGATAGGTCATAATGGTCATGATTTTTTCTACAACATCACCTGTGGCTTCACGGGTTTTCGTTACCATGGAAGTGAGTGAAGATTGTTTGAAATTGATGGCTTTTTCGAGCAGACGTCCTTTGTGTTCTGTTATACTCACACGTTTAAGAATTGCAGACAGTTGTGTGCCTGTTGTTTGGATCTCTTTTTCCAGGATTTCAACCAGTTCTTGAGCTTTTGGTCCAATGAGCGCATTACCTCCTCGAAGAGTAGAAAGCTGTGTCTCATGACCATGAAGAAGCGGAGGAAGTTGGCTGACTTCTTTTCTGAGGCGAACGATATTGTGGTTCATGTCACCGGATACATCAGTCAGTCGATAGTAGTTCTCTTCTGCCCCCAGCAGTTGATACCAATACAACTGCTGTTGTTCTTCATAAACATGAATTTCACTTTCAAATAACTGAGCAGTTGTGATGATTTTTCTTACTTGCAGTTCAAGGAGTTTGAGTTGATTGTAATGCATCCTTTTTTGGTCGGCTTCGTTAAGATCCTGACCGAGGTAGCCTGATAGCAGACTTTCCTGCTCTTGGATAAGGACCTCGTTTGCCGCAAGTGCAAGTGTCTGTTGGTCTAGAGTTGCGTCTTGATTCTCTTTTGCTTGTTGGAGGTTATTTTTTTGCTCATCAATTGTCTGTTTGCTCATATGTAATTGTTCAACGAGCAGAGGGAATTTTTCCTTAAGTGTTTTGAGACTTGTTGTGAGTTTTTCGTTTACGCCTGACTGGTAGTTTGACTTTCTCGCCTGGTAGGCGTGTTGTAGTTGTAGAATATGTTGGTCTGGATCGTCTTCTGCGAGAGCAAGTAGTTGACTATAAATTGTTTGTTGTTGTTTTGTCGTGTTTTCAAAACTTTCAACCGATTGTTTGCTCTCTTTTTTGATGCTTATATATCTTTCTAAAAATTGCTCAAATTGCTCCCAGGAAGAGGGGAATGATGAGATTACACTATTGTTTTTTGGCTTTGCTGGTACGCTTTGAATTTCGTTGAGTTTATTGAGAAGCTGCAGTTGCAGGAGAAGGCTTTTTTTCTCGTCTTCGTTTTTTGTGGAAGATATTTTTATTTTGAGTCGTTTTTCCTTTTCTTGATACGCCGAGTTTCTGATCTCTATTTGATCAGAGTAAAGTGAGGTCTCTGGTGAGACAGCCCAGACGTTTTCAACTGTCACGTATATCGCGCATATACTGAAAAGTATGATAAATATGGAAGTGAAAGGTAAAGTTGTACTTTTGGGACTGCCAATTTGGAAAAGACTAATCAAAATTTTACTCCGCGGTCTTATGGTAAAAAAGCTCTAGGCTGTTGTATGGTATACTTTGTTCGTAGGGGAAATATGAGAAATGCATCATATTGGAATCCTTATAGATACGTAAAAAACATACAATATGTTCGTTAAGCCTAGAGCAATATCAAGGCCATTTGTTCTTTTGAGACTACGATTTAATGGATTCAACCTTGTAGGTTCTTGAATCTCTTCTCAATTCACAGGTCCTGATTAATGACATTATCAGTGTGGCCCTTAGTGTCTTTTAAGAGATTGGTGTAAAATGTTCACTGAGGGGTGCAAGAACGGGTCGGTAGTGGCAACTTCTTATCTAAAGAAGTTTTGCGGATGACGACTGAAAAAAAACTTAGGTATATAACAAAAGGATGATTAAATTTTTTTATGTCCTCGCAATACGATCCCCCATCATATTCAGGATGTTTAATTTCAACTGGTTACAGGATATGACTAAAATTGGTGTATGGACTGTTGCTGCGTAGTGAGTTTTACAGAGATTATTTTCTGGAAGGATTTGATATGGTGATAGATCAGGATTATGGCATCGCCATCTATCCGAGGTTCACCTTTGGTCCTGGGCAACGATATGCTTCCAAAGGATGCTATATTGTAAAGCTAGCTCCTGGAGATTCTGGAAAAATGACCCCTGTAAATGATTGGGTAACGTATTAATGTAACCCTTAAAAGAAAAATCAGCTGTATACATGACTGACTATGGTTAAAAGCAAAGTTTTTATAGGTTTAATTGTTTTTGAATGTCTGCTTCTCTTTGCTATGTTGGTCCATGGAAAAGTACGTTTTTATCTCCGCGATCAGAGCCTCTTAGAGTCAAAACAACATCTTGTATCCGAATTAGCCCTGACAGATTTTTCCATCTGGACTGAGGCACGATATACACGGCACCCTTCACAAACAGATTTTTTTTCTGCTTTTCAGGATTTCCCTGGAGCACTTGAGCATTTTCCCGCAGGAGCTATTATCGCTCCTCCCCATCTCTTTCATGGAGAGAATGAGTGATAAAACATTTTAAAATACTTGAATATGCTCTTTCATCACTTTTGAGGCGTAAATCAAAGGTTATTGCGATTGTATTGGCCTACAGTTTTACTGTAGCAACTCTTGCATCTGTTCTTTTTTTGACCCATGCCCTCAAAACAGAAGCCAATTTTGTACTACAGGGTGTACCTGACCTTATTGTGCAAAGAGTTATGGGAGGGCGCCATGAGCTCATTCCTTTGGAGTATGCTGAAAAGATAAAAAAAATACATGGAGTTGGTGAGGTTACACCGAGATATTGGGGATACCATTATGACGCACTGATAGAGGTGAACTACACAGTAATGGGGGCGGGGGGTGCTACCGCAGAGCTTGACCTTCTTGATGGGAGTCTGCCAAAAAATGAGTTTGAGTGCGCTATTGGAGCTGGTGTTGCTGCTCTTCGGGGCTCTGATTATTCAAGGGAGCTTATTCTTGTGAATAGCCGTAATATCGGGCAGCTTTTTGAGGTAGCTGGGATATTTGAAAGTGATTCAAGTTTGCTTACAAATGATCTGGTGGTGCTCAGTGATAAAGCTGTTGTCGATTTTTTTGGTTTTCCCAAAGAAAAAGCCACCGATTTTGCGATTACAGTACGTAACAGTAATGAGATCCAAACCATCGCAACGAAGATTAAGAAATTGTATCCTGATGCGCGACCAATTACGAAAAGGGAGCTGTCCCGCACCTATGATATGGTGTTTAACTGGCGAAGTGGGATGATGCTCACCGTGTTTTGTGCTGCTATCATTGCCTTTTGTATAATGGCCTGGGACAAGGCTACTGGTATAAGTGCCGAAGAAAAGCAGGAGATAGGGATTTTAAAAGCCATTGGCTGGGATACCGGAGATGTGTTGGTACTCAAATTCTGGGAAGGGGTTATTGTGTCTCTCACTTCTTTTTTGACAGGACTCGTCCTCTCTTATATTCATGTTTTCTATTTTGATGCCTTTATCTTATCCACAATCCTTAAAGGCTGGTCAGTTCTGTTTCCCACCTTCCAGCTTATTCCAAGTGTAAACGCCTTGCATGTACTTGCCATGTTTTTTCTTACTGTTGTCCCTTACATTGCGAGTACAGTAATTCCAACGTGGAAAACTGCGGTTGCTGACCCTGAATCGGTAATGAGGGGGTAGATATATGGCATTTATTCAGGTTGAAGGGCTGTCGAAAATTTATAACAGCGGTCAGGCGGATGAAATCGTAGCTCTTGCTGATATTTCATTGGCCATTGAGCTAAATGAGGTAGCAGTACTCACGGGACCAAGTGGGTCGGGTAAAACATCGCTGCTCAGCCTCATAGGATGTATGGGACGACCGACCCAGGGAAGTGTTTTTATTGCTGGTAAAAATGTGGTGAAGTTGCCGGAGCGTTTTTTAACCGAAGTGAGAAGAAAGCGATTTGGTTTTATCTTCCAACAGTTCAATCTGATTCGTGAACTGAGTGTGTTAGAAAACGTTCTTCTCCCCCTCTATCCCTTGGATATGAGGATGGGAGTGATGAAGAAAAAAGCACTGCCAATACTTGAAAAACTGAAAATACGAGACAAGCTAAATCTAAAAGTAAAAAAACTTTCAGGTGGCGAGCAGCAGAGAGTCGCCATTGCAAGGGCACTTATTAATGAGCCGGAGGTTATTATTGCAGACGAACCTACAGCCCATCTTGATCGGAAGCTGGCGCGCGAGTTTCTAGATATTTTATCGCTCTTACATGAAGAGGGAAAGACGGTCGTCATAGCGACCCATGACCCTTTTATTTCCGGAAGTGAACTGGTGGAAAAAATCGTCTTTATGAGAGATGGACGTTTAGAGAGGGTCGAAGAAAAGTGATACTGCATCCCGGTATAATTGGTCTTTTAGTCGGATCAATCATTACATTACTGATGGTCTTATACGCCGTGATGACTGGGACTGTCATTCTTTTTAGGTGGGATTTTTCAAGTAGTTCATCGTATCAGCTTCGGCTTGAGCGTAGAACCTATCTTATTTCCACTCTGGTGAACTGGGCCCTTGCCTTCCAGATTGCTTCTACTGTTCTTTTTGTGTACACCATGGATGATATTCATGGACTGTTTGTGGGTGCGATGTGTGCAACCGGATCCCTGAATGCGAACCCCATAGGCTGGTATTCGCTACTGGTTAAAATTGGTCTTCTTTTCCTTTCAGGGTTTTGGCTCGCTCTGAATTATATCGATCAGAGGTCTGAAGAGTATCCATTTGTGAGACTGAAATACGGCCTTCTTATTGGTCTGTTGCCCTTTATTGTGCTGGATCTTGCGTTACAGCTATCCTATTTTCTCGGGCTTGATCCGGCTATTATCACTTCATGTTGTGGCTCTCTTTTTGGCGGCGATAGTACGGCGGCCATTGCTTCTGTTTCAGCTGTGCCTGTGTGGCCGGCAATGATTGTCTTTTATGTGGGGGGGGGCTTTATCTTGCTGT
>JBLHNU010000006.1:0-131141 GCA_047622095.1 Desulforhopalus sp. | reverse complement strand
TATAGAGGGTACAAATAATAAAATTAAAACAATGCAGAGAATGGCATATGGCTATAGAGATATCGATTTTTTCAAGCTGAAAATAATGGCTCTTCACGAGACAAAGTACGCTTTAGTCGGATGAACCTTTTTTTATAATAAATGTTTCCATTACCTGTTTTCTTGAATGTACGAAACCTTTGTTTTTACCTACCACAATGTAACACCTTGATTCTTTACTCTTAGTGATGTACCAATGGTCGATTCCGCCACCGAAACGAAAATTGTATGGATGATTATCGTTATAATCAAGAATTGATCCACAAGAGAGGAAATGAATGGAGGCAATCAAGGTACACGTCTCGCAAGATAACTATATCTCTTTTTCGTGCCCATGCTGTGAAAAAACTTATCAAGTATCAGTTGCAAAGTTTAAGAACACAAAACATAAGCTAGGCACCCGTTGCAACTGCGCGAAAAGATTCGAAATTGACCTTAATTTTCGGCGTTTTTACAGAAAGGGAGTTGAGATATTCGGTGAGTTTACAAACTTATCGTCTGGTTCGGGAAAATGGTTTGCGATGACAGTTATTGACCTTTCAATGAGCGGATTGAGGTTTAAGACTGTTGGTTTAACTGGCATAAAGAAAGACAATAGACTTCGTGTTAAATTTACAATAGATAGTAACAGAACAGACTTAGAGAAAGAGGTTGTCGTAAGAAATGTTGGGACAAGACAGTATGGGTGTGAGTTTATAAATTTAAGCTACGAAGAGAAAGAGTTGGGCTTCTACCTCTTTCCCAAATGAATCAAATTTGAACAGAAAACAACACCATCTTCTTAGGAACCAGCACACTTACGTATCACCAGTCTTACAAAGTCATCTTCATGAGCATGCTTATTATTTGTTATGTAATGCTAAACGTCTACCAAACTGTATTACCCATAACACCCTGACTATGATTTAAAGACAAATCGTTAAGATTTGAATATAGCAATGGTTTAGGCTGTTAGTGGCAATGCTAACCATTTAAGCAGACTTGAAAGTTTACACTATTCCTGTTAATCCTGAAATGTGATTTCGGTCATTCGCAGCAAAATTCTTCGTAAAAATGATCAGACTTTATTGTCACAATCACATTTTGGTCAAACTTTAATGTATTTGGTTAAACTTTATTGTCCGCCGACAATACGGTCAGGGAATCTTCAAGTAGTTTGCTGATGTCTGCTGCCAGCAGATCCGCTTCAGCTCGATCAAAGCGTACGGCTCTCTCTGCATACCTGTGGCAGTGGCGGCAATTCTCGCAGTAAGTTTCCGCGCAGTTGATTTTTCGAAACCCGTCTAAAAAATCAGATAATTCAGCATTGTTAATGTAGATATCCAAGGCGAGGAGCCGACGACGCAGTTTAAGCATGCGCGACATCAGGTGTCGTTCCTTCGTCTTATAGTGTCGCATACGCTCAGGAATCTGATCTTCTATGTCACTGTGGAAGCCCGCCGGGTCACCGAGCATCTCCAGCGAGAGGATGTCCAGCAGGTTTCCATCGTAGCTCCGGTCTGCATAGGCCTTGGTGGTGCGTAATAGCCAGGCCGTAGAACGCGACCGATCAATAATCTTAAACTCATCAAAGCCCATAGCCTCGTATTGATGGAGATCTTCAGGGCGAATCCAACGACTCATCAGAAGGAGTTCAGGGTGGAGCAGACGCCGACGTGTGCACTGCCAGAGATAAAAGTCGAGAAATGCATTTGGCCGCTGATTGTTTAGGCTCAATTGAGACGCGTGGCCAACGCTGTTGGCGTGCTCTCCCAGGTAGCTGCAGTTATAGATGCATGAGACGTTGACAAAGAGTTGCATATCACACGACAGGCCGGAACGAATCTTTGGCAACATGTTAAAATCACGGTTGAACTCACTGTACGGAATGATCAGCGGATCAACGCCCAGTGATTCTTGATACTTCAAGCGCGAAAGGTTCGTTGGCCAGCTGAGGACGCTGCCGCGGATAGCCAGATTTGGAAAATTGCGACGAATCAAAGCAACTACAGCCAGATTAGCGATGGAGACGCTATCAACACCCATATCGACCAGTTGGTCAATCAGGGAGAGTATCTGTTTCTGGCCTTCCTCGGTCTGCTCCAAGTTGCCAAGGCAAGGTGCATTGATGAGGTAGCAAAACGACAGACCATGCTGATGAGCCGAATCAATATAAGAGGCGGCAAAATCCCAGTCAACAGATGGGATGACGACACCCGCACGTCCTCCACCCACAACGTCGAAGGGGAGTTTGGCATAGATCGAAGTTACCTCAGGGATTTCTCCAAGGCCGTCCAGTAACTCCAGGTCCCAATTTGCAGCAACGCTCAATTTCATTGTATTATCCTTTGGGAATCAGTCTAACCCCGATGAACGGGATAAGTGCCTCGAAGGTCTCACTACACTCGCTATCTGGTGGTAATTTAAAGTAACTAATTTCAAAACCAGTCTCCAAGTTTCTTGTTTTTATGACTTACTTTCAGGAGTAAGGCTCTAAGTATCCATATGCAGCAAACTGGAAAGTCGTAGGCATAGTCAGGGTGATATTTTTAGTAAGCTTGGCCTGCTCTAATTGGGCTTTGACTTCGTCTAAGGTATAGGCGGCGCGCAGCGAGAGCAGCATGTCTTGTTGAAGTAATGGCGGTGCGTCAGGTATGTATTGATCAACCAATAGCTGGGCTTTTTCTTCACTTGTCGGGCGCAGAAGGTCAATAATGAGGATCGCACCACCTGGAAGACAGTAATCACGGATTGCATTCCACAAAATCATGGGATCGGTAAGGTGGTGCAAGAAGCTATTGGAAATAACCATCTCGTATCGGTCTCGTGGGAGCGGAAGCTTGTCTGGCAGATTACCGTGGAAAAAATGTACTTGCTCTTCCAGTCCTTCCCGCTGCACCGCTTGTTTCCCCTGGATCAACATCTGGGTTGCTCCGTCTACGCAATGTATCTGACAGTGACGAAAAAGTTTAGCAAGGCGCAGTGGGATGGCGGCCGGACCACAGCCAAGATCGAGAATTGCATCGTTTGGTACCAGGCCAGGGAAATATTTGCGTAACAATTGCACAAAGAGCCAATAGGCGTTGTCCAGATCGCCCCCTGCATAGGCGGTTGCCTGCTTGGGATCGTTCATCAGTGCTGGCTCTGGAACTCTCATCATACTGTCGCTTTCCTTTTACTATAATGGTCGCATGGGTGATTTAGCTCGATAATCGCCTAACTATATACCATGATTGTGGTGGGTACCTTAAAAATATTTCCATGTCTGTATTGGGTCGGGAATGATTAAAAAGGAACGAAAGCTGCTTCAAGGAGCATTGAACAGAATTCCTGTTTCCCCTGATTAATGGAGCGAAAGGTTAACGTTGATTATGTGAAAAAAAACTGGGTTTTTCTATGGGTTCCCTGTTGTGTAATACTGGTCTTAGTGGTATAAACTTTTTTCTGATCTATTATTAAATGTACATGAAAATTGGCTGCAGAATGTGTTTTTTTCTCCTGTTTGACTTTGGAGTTCAGCCAAGTCTATTGACTTGTTGAAATAAAAATGAAAGAAGGTAAAAGAGTTGCCTCTATTGCAACTGATGGCAATTCACCCTGGTTCTCCGGACACTTTCCTGATAATCCAATTCTGCCTGGAATTGCTCAGTTGAAGATGGTTGCCGATCTTATTTCTAAGTCCGTAGAAGGGAATGTGTACCTGACGGGTGTTACCCGAGTCAAATTTAGAAAGATTGTCAGGCCTGGAGACGTGCTCGATATTGATGTCACGTCAGGCAATAAGAAAGATCAATATATTTTCAAAATTACTAGCGGCGATCAAGACGTTTGTTCCGGCTGGATGTTTTTCACTTTAAACGAAGCATAAAACGCAAAAGAACGAATTCATGAGCAACGATATTAGTCAAACCATCACTCGAATAGCTGAAATAATCATCGACGAGCTTAAACTTGAAGATGTTACCGCCGCGACCTTTGATGCCGACCTGGATTTGGTAAACGAGGTGGGTATCGATTCCATGGACATGGCAACCGTTGCCTTGTTTTTAAGAGATGAATACGAAATACAGATCGACGAAGACGATTATCCAAAGCTGACCACTGTTCGTATCATTGCTGAGTATATTGAAGATAAACGTAACAGTAGCGAATAGATGTCTAGCCAGACAAAATATAAATTCTCTGATATCATAGCCGACCCGATTATCAACGAACGTTGGGAAAAGGTCCGTCGCTATTTTTTCCTGCGCGAATCCACGTATGACATGAGCAACCGGTGTAATATCCGTTGTGATGGATGTTACTACTTCGTTGGCGAAAAACAGTTTGCTGAAGAGAATAAAAGCGAAACAGATTGGCGGCAACTTTTTCTCTCCGAAAAAGAGCGGGGAATAACTTTTGTCGTGCTCGCCGGAGCTGAACCCTCGTTGGTGCCAGAGCTGTGCGCTGCTTGTTATGATGTTATTCCGCTGGGGGCGATAGCCACAAACGGCCTCATCCCCATTCCGCGAGAGATAGATTATCGAATTCACATCTCGACCTGGGGTAACGATCAAACCAGTCAGCAGATTCGAAAAGCTCCGGATATGCTGGTTCGGCAGATTGCGAATTATCAAGATGATCCCAGGGCTGTTTTTGTGTACACGTTCACCCCGTTTAATATTGATGATGCTCGGGAAGTGACAAAAATACTGGCAGATAATGGTCAGCAAATCACCTTTAACATGTTTTCCGCACCTGTTGGCTACGATGGCACTCTCCGTCATACGGCAGGGTCACTGCAGAAAACCAGAGAGATGATGAGTGATCTGTTACATGATTATCCTCAGACTGTTCTTTTCTCGCCCTACAACATTGTCGCCCATACCAGTGAAAAGGGATTGCATGATCTTTTTTCCTGTACATATCCCAGGATGAATCCCTCAACAGATATTGGGCTCGGCAGATCTTTCAGGCAGTATCGTACTGATTTACAATGGGATCGCGATGCAGCCTGTTGTGTGCCGGATACCGATTGTAGTGACTGCAGGCATTATGCCGCAGGGAGTGCCGTGGTCACGGCCAGAATGTTTAGACATGCGACAGATCCTGTGACCTTTTCCGCCTGGCTCGATTATGCAGATACCTATCTTGCCGTCTGGGTCAGAGGGTATGAAAAGGGGCAGAATCTCTGCGATAGTTTTGTTAATCCGCCTGTAAAGGAATAGTACCTTCCTTCTAAAGGTTGTTATATAACCAAGAAGATGGAAAGCACTATTAATAGAATAAATTTGAATTCACAGTCAAGGTACGCATCCTGGCTTTTTTCCCGTTTCCCGGGGGTTGTAAAATTATGATAACTGTTAGTTCCCTCCTCGATGATCACTGGTATGAGCGTTATACAAAGATCTCAAAGCTCAATATTCGCAGTTCTATCTATGATGTGACAGACCGTTGCAACCTGCGTTGCCAGGGCTGCTTTTTCTTCTCTTCCGGCGAACACGAGGTGGCGTCTGAAGAAAAGGACGTTAATAAGTGGCATGCCTTTGTGGAAAAGGAGATGGCCCGTGGAGTGAATTTGGCGATACTGATCGGCGGTGAACCAACACTCTGTCTTGATCGAGTTGAAGCCTTTTACAAAAGGATGCCCACTTTCTGTGCCACCAACGGTTTGATTAAGGTTCCCAGAGATCGCTTCCCTGATATGATGGTGGGTATCTCTTTGTGGGGTGATGCCGAAGATGAAACGTTTTTACGCGGCAAAGATACCTTCAAGATCTCCAGTGCTAATTATCAGGGGGATCCCCACGCTTATTACCTGTACACCATCACTCCTAAGCAACTCGGAAAAACAGAAAAAATCGTCCGTAAGATTAAGGATGTAGGGCTCAAGGTTCAGATGCAGCTTCTGTCCAATGACGAAGATGTTGACGGGTTCTCCTGGCAGCCTGATGAACTTATCGCCATTCGCGCAGAAATGGATGATATGTTAGATAAGTACCCTGAGACGGTTATTTCCAGCAAGTATTACCACGAGGTGATCACCACCGGGAAAATGCTGGACCGATCTTTTGGCTGGATGGAATGTCCTTCTGTTACTGATCCTATCGACAAAAGAGAACCCCGTCCGAAACGGTTGACCAATTTTATTCGCTGGTCTTCTGATTTGCAGACCATGCACCGTTGTTGCACCTCAGAAACCCGTGACTGTAGCACCTGCAAGGATGGGGCTGCTCACATGAGCTGGGTTATGGTCAATAAGCGAGCACATATCAAAACGACCAAAGACCTGCAGAATTGGATTGAGGTCTACGAAATGTTTGCAAAACTCTATCAATTTATCCCCTGGTAAGCATAACATGGGAGGAAAAGATGCGGTTATCGTTGGCTATGATGCCCTTTCTCCCCTGGGAAGTGATCTGGGAGAGCAATGGCAACATGCCCTTGCAGGAAAAAGTGGGATTGGACCCTTAACCCGTTTCCCGCTTCCTGATAAATTTCCGGTTAATATTGCAGGCCAGGTTCCTACAATTGACGGTGAAAAATATCCTTTTTTGTCCGCGAGACATCAGGCTGCCTGGACATCACCGGTCTTCAAGTACTCCATGCTCTCCGTTGCCAGAGCCCTTAAAAAAAGTGGCATCGAGATGTCGCCTGACATCGCTCTTCGAACGGCTGTCACCTACAGTTCAGCCATTGGCGGACTGGACGCGGTTTTGAACGCTGATCGCAGGTTGCAGGCAGAAAACAAACTTCCCCTGCCCTATGTTAATCCCAACGCATGTATCAATATGGTCGGTGGAAAGATAGCCATTCTGACCGGTGCGCGGGGGCCAATTACCTCCACCATTAGTGCCTGCGCTACAGGCCTTACATCGATGCTTATGGGGGCTATGTTTCTGGCTCAGAACCGTGCTGACGTGGCAATCTGTGGGGCTGTTGATTTTGCCTTGGTTGAGCCAATTGTAGCTGGTTTTTACACCATGAACGGTGTCTATAATCCCCCCAAAGGACGGGAAGGTGATCCGCCGCAAATGGCGAGCAGGCCGTTTTCCGTGGATCGGCGTGGTTTTGTTATCTCTGAAGGTGCCGGGGCGGTGATTCTTGCCACAAGGGAATTTGCCGAGGCCCACGGTCTCAGTTATAAGACGGAATTGGCAGGCTGGGGTATGACCTCAGATGCACATCATTTTGTCGCCCCCTATTTTGATACTGTCAAAAAATGTATGCAGGACGCAATGAGCGATGCTTCGCTTGCTCCCCAGGATATTGCGGCGGTGAATGCTCACGCTGCTTCAACCAAGGTTGGTGACAAGGTGGAGTATGACGCCCTGAAGTCAGTTTTCGGTGATGATTTACCACCTGTGTGTGCCAATAAATCTCTTATAGGTCATGCTATGGGGGCATCTAGTGTTATTGAATCAATTTTCGCAATAAGGGGCATGGAAGACAGTGTTGTGCCGCCGACTATTAATTATACACCTGATCCGGAAATTGAAATTGATTGTGTAACAGAGGGGAAACGCCCCTTGGAACAGGAATTTATTCTAAAAAATTCTTTCGGCTTTGGTGGTTGTAATGCTTGTGCTGTATTCAAAAAACATGAGTAACTATTCAGCAGCACCCCAACTGTGCACGATCAGGTTGAGTTGCATACAGGGGCATCGAAGTCTTGCGCTTATCTACAATTCAACCCGCTTGCACACATTTGGTGCACTGCTGAACAGTTACATTCCGAAATTTACTTACTTTTTAAGTCTTAACCTGAATAGTTACAAGTGTGATAAAAATCTATGAAGGCACCTCTAAACAGAAAGGTTGTGGTTGTAGGCTATGACACCGCCACAGCGCTTGGCAATAATTTTTCCAAGACCTGGCAGGGTGCTGTAGATGGGCTTGCCGGTTTTCGCAGGCTCACTCGTTGTGAGACCAAGAGCCGCAGCAATGTGGTTGGTGAGATCCCTGACTGGAATCCAAGTGAGCTATCGTATGTGAACCGTAAAGAGGCCTCTCTTTGGAACGCGGACTTTGTCTTTCTCACGATGGAAGTGTGCCGAAGAGCACTGCTCCATGCAGGCTTAGAAATAAATGCAGAGACCGGGCCCAGAACCGGTTGCCTGATGGGATCAGCCTTAAATGGAACTGATTCCTACCGTATAGCGATGGATAACTATGTCAATAAAGGACCACTAAAGGTCAGTCCTTACCTGCTCCCCAATGTCTGTGCCAACCTACCTGGTGGTAAAGCCGGAATGATGCTGGGTTTTACCGGACCCATTTTTTCCCCCCAGGGTGCCTGCGCTTCCGGCAATCATGCCATTGCTCTCGGGGCGAGAATGATTCGGGACGGTGACTGTGATTTTATTCTTGCAGGTGGTGTTGATACATGTTTGGTCCCTGAGATTATCCAAGGCTTTTCAAATATGCAGGCCACCATTAAAATTAGTCCGAAAGATCGTGCGGCCGAAGATCCGAGGCAGGCTTCAAGGCCGTTTAGCCTGGATCGAAGAGGGTTTGTATTGTCAGAGGGCGCTGGGGTGGTCGTACTGGCAGCCGAAGGAGCCGCCCAATCTCTTGGTCTGATACCAAAAGCCGAAGTTGCCGGTATCGGCTGGAATTCGGATGCCCAGCATTTTACAAGACCGAATAGCACGACCATTATCCGGGCCATACACGATGCCATTGACGATGCCGAAATTACCCCGGCTGATATTGGTGCGGTCAATGCTCACGGTACTTCAACGCCAACAGGCGATGGCACGGAAGTCGAATGTCTGCGCTCCGTTTTTGGCAAGAATGTATCAAACGTACCTGTTTCATCAAATAAATCCCAGGTCGGCCACTCCCTTGGTGCTTCTGCTGCCATAGAAGCGGCCCTGGCAATAGAGGCCATGGGGCAGGGCATCGTCCTGCCTACAGTCAATCATATCCCTGATCCTGCTTTCAGTGACCTGGATGTGGTCCCCAATACAGCCCGCAAACATGCACATGAATTTGTACTCTCCAACTCTTTTGGTTTTGGTGGGACGAATTGTTGCATTGTCTTTCGAGGATTATAATGCGACCAAAACCCTTCATTGTTGAAGTTCAGGACAATCCCTGTTTTGTCAAAGATACCAACACTGGTTTGATCTGGCACCGATGCGAACTGCGCACCCTGTACGTGGATACCGATCGCTCTCAGGTAGTTTATCATGCCAACTATTTGAAATATTTCGAATTTGGTAGAGGAGAGTTTATGCGGAATGCAAACTATCCTTATAAGGACATTGAGGAAAGTGGCTATATCTATCCTATTATTAAAACGGAGCTCAATTATTTCTCCCCGCTCTATTATGACGACCTGATGTATATCTATACGAGGCCTGGTAAACTTGAGATGGTCAAACTCCAGTTTGATTACCTGATCACAAGGGCTGATAACGGTGAAACCTGTTGCACCGGTTTTACCAGGCACTGTGCTGTCAACGCTAAGAATATTCCGGTGGAGATTGATCAAAAAACTATCAACCTCTGGCAAGAATTTCCCAGTTGATGGGTGACGGGCGTCTTCCTCTCACAATTCCTGTAAAACCCTGGTTCCGGGATCACTGCTTTGCCGGCATTATTGTCCTGCCCGCAGTGGAGACTATGCTTTTGCTCGCCGCCAAGGTCCATGAACTGCATCCAGAAGTGGATATCAGGGTGATGGAAAATGTCCGCTTTGCAAAGTTTCTGGAAATTCCTCCTGCAACAGCGACTGTTGCAGGCCTTATTGAATGTGAGATTGTAAGTGATAGTCGCCTGGAGGTTAAGCTGCTGAGCAGAACAGTCTATAAGGCAATGAGTAGAATTAAAGAGCACGGGACAATGTTTTTCTCCCCAGCAAGTCGCCAAAGTCCGTCACCTCCGAGTATAGATCTTACTCCGCCCAGAGAACCGGAAACTGAAATCAAGGTGGATTATCTGTACCGTGAACTTGTTCCTTTTGGACCACACTACCAGACGCTTCAAGACAGCCTCTACCTTTCTGGCAATGATGCCTGGGGACGGCTGAAAGCCCCGGAACTTGCCGTAGATCCTGTCCAGAACATTATCGGTTCACCCTTTCCCCTGGATGGCGCGCTCCATGCTGCCTGCGTTTTGGGCCAACAATCGGTGAGCTTTGTGCCCTTTCCGGTTGGTTTTGACAGACGGGTGGTAACGAGGCCGACCCAACCGGGTTGCTCTTATCAGACGAGAGTTCAGCAAGTTATGCAGACAGATGCTGAGCTGGTTTTTGACCTGGTTATTGCTGGTGATGATGGGCAGGTGTACGAAACAGTGACCGGCGTGCGTATGCGAGATGTCAGTGGGGCGATGAAAAAATAACGCTTTGAATGAGTCTGTTGATTTACTTGGATTTTGGCTCGAGATCAAGGCATACGAAAAAAATAACCACAGGCATATATTTGATATTCCAAGAATATTTTTTTCTTGAAACGAAGATATCGGGGCAAAAGGCAGTAAATCAACGGGCTCTTGAATGTTCTGCCTGTTATCGATGAGCCCAGACCAGCAACTTCTCCATGGAAATCTTGGTCAGCCAGCGCAGGAAGATAAGAGAGTACTTTGCACCGGAAAGATACATGCCCAGCAGAAAGACAAGATGCGATAAGCCGTAGGCGAGGGGGCCACCGACTGCGACGATCCATGGATTGTGCAGCGTGACGGAGACAATACCCAGGGCGGCAATAGTCGGCCAGCCTAAGATAAAGCTGAAGGCAATAGCAAAGACACCGAGGGAAACCGTAACTGTAGGTTTTTCTTTAAATGCAGAGAGGTCGGCCTGATCCAGAATCGCAGAGCGAATGTAGGCTAACTCACTCATTTTTACTATGTATTTCTTGATCATCCGTGTCATATTGCAAAAAGAAGAAAAAGTGGTTCAACGGCTTTGGGGTAAGAAAAACTATCCCCGATCAACTTCATAAAACACCACGCCTCATATATCAAACTTTTTTAGAGTTATTCGTCAACAACGACGAAGATGAAGAGTTTTTACGACGTCATCAACATTAAACAAGACCAGCAACGTGAATCAACCTAAATCCAGCTGGGCCTTTTTCGACAAGATTTATTGTATTACTCTTGCATCTCGACCAGACAGAAAGGAGCAGGCAGTACAGCAGTTTGCAGCTGTCGGTCTGTTGCCACGAGTTGAGTTTGTGATTGTGGAAAAACATCCTGTCGATCAGGAAAAGGGTATCTTTGAGTCCCATATGACCTGCCTGGAAATGGGGCTACAGGAAAATGCTAGACGTATTCTGGTCTTCGAAGACGATATTTTCTTTCAATGTTTTGATAGCAATGAGTTGTATAATGCCTGCAGCTATCTTGATTCTGACAGTAGATGGAATGCATTCTTTCTTGGGTGCATAACCGATGGCAGTAAAAAGGATGAAACAAAGAATCTCGCTCAGATAACCTACCGCTGTCTGGCTCATGCATATGCTCTCAATGCGCCTTTTACCAAGCATATTGTTCAACAAGACTGGGATGGAACTCCTTTTGATGAGCTGTTACGGCGTCATAGCGAAGGGTCCTATGCACTCTACCCCATGTGTGCTTTTCAGGGATTGGCAGGTTCCGATAACCAGACGGTGGTAATCGATCGTCTGCGTAGAATATTTGGTGGGCTTCCGTTTATCCAAAAGGCGAACGAATTTTATCAGAATCGTAAAACGGTTTTGCGCGCAGTTTCGTTCGTTGCTGTGATGGCATTTGTAACTCTTTTGACTTTTAATTTGTGATAAAGATCCATGATTAACTACCGACTTCTCTTAGGCGTTTCTTTTCTGGTTCTTGTTTTAGGTGCTCTTGGTTTGATGCGCCTGGAAATTGATACCGATGTGGCTCGTTCCCTGCCTTCTGGTGAAAAGGTCATTGCTGATGGTCTTGATATTTTTGAACATCATCCTGTCCACGATCAAATTGCTGTGGATATTATGTTGGAAGGTGATGATCCTGACACTCTGGTTAAGATAGGTTCTCAGCTTGAAAAAAACTTGCTGGACAGTGGGTTGTTTGCCCAGGTTGGTACTGAGGCTATCGGTGAACTCATTCCGCAGTTGGCCTTCCATGCAGCGCGAAATCTGCCAATGCTGTTTTCAAAAGAAGAGTTGGAA
This sequence comes from Desulforhopalus sp., assembly GCA_047622095.1. GTDB lineage: Bacteria > Desulfobacterota > Desulfobulbia > Desulfobulbales > Desulfocapsaceae > Desulforhopalus_A. The sequence continues at coordinate 118,998 of JBLHNU010000006.1, read as the reverse complement.
GAGAAGGTCGCGCCACTTCTGGAAAAGAAGTTGATCCATAAGCGTCTGCAGAAACTGTATCAAGACTTGAGCAGTATGGAGGGAATAGGGCAGGCGGCATTTATTGATCTGGACCCCCTCGGGCTGAAAGATCTGGTCCTTGCTAAAATGGCTCCACTCGCACCTTCGCTGAACTCCAGGTTTTACCAGGGAAGTCTTCTCTCTGCCGACAGTCATCATCTGTTAGTGGTGGCCAGACCTCTTGCAACAGGTACAAATACCGCTTCTGCACGCAGAATTTCCGAGCTTCTTGCTACGAGTTCTCAAGAGCTGACGGAACAATACAAATCTTTAGGACACCACGTCACTTTTACCCCTGTAGGAGCGTATCGCGCCGCTCTTGATAACGAGACTATCATTCGGCATGATGTTCAGCTGGCTCTCGTGCTGGCAACTGTTGGTATTGGGTTTCTCCTGCTCTTTGCCTTTCCGAGGCCCCTGCTTGGGCTGTTATCGCTTGTGCCAGCTCTTGCCGGTACGGGCGCTGCTCTCTTTGTCTACTCCCTGTTCCACTCATCGATTTCGATTATGGTTTTGGGCTTTGGTGGGGCTGTAATATCAATCACAGTGGATCATGGAATAGCCTACCTGCTTTTTCTTGATCGGAACCGTCAGACCAAGGGAAAGGACGCCTCACGTGAGGTCTATGCCATTGGCCTTATGGCTGTAGTTACCTCCATCGGTGCCTTTTTGATTCTCAGCTCCAGCGGATTTTTGATTTTTGCGGAATTGGGTCAATTTACCGCACTTGGTATTTTCTTTTCCTTTCTTTTTGTACATTCAATTTTCCCAAAAATATTTCCGGTGATGCCCGCAGGCAGTAGCCGCGCCCTGCCGCTTCGTGGTGTGGTTAACCGTCTGTACAACACCGGGAAACCTGGCGCCTATGCTGCGGTTATCTTGGCAGTTGTCCTGCTCTTTTTTGCCAAACCACAATTTGAGGTTAGTCTTAGCAGCATGAACACGGTGAGTGAATCAACCCTTGCAGCCGATGCTCTTTTTTCCAAGGTTTGGGGGAATATCGGTGATCGGGTTTTCCTGATGAATTCAGCAGATGCCATGGCCGAGATCCAGACAGGCAACGACCAGCTTTTAGAAAAAATCGAACAAGACATCAATCAGGATGTGTTGTCAGCCGCTTTTGTGCCGTCGATGATTTTTCCAGGGGCGCAGAGGAGTGAGCACAATGGAGCTGCATGGCATGAGTTTTGGGATAACCAGAGAGGAGTAGATCTGAAAGAAACCCTGGCTGACGCTGGATCTGAACTCGGCTTCACCCCTGATGCCTTTATGCCTTTTCTCTCTCTGCTGGATCCTTTATATACCGTTACGTCCCAAGAGATCCCGGCTATGTTCTACAGTCTGCTTGGTATCTCGGAAAAAGAAAAAGAGTCAGGCTTGATTCAGTTTATCACGGTGCAACCTGGGGAAAAATACGACGGTGCTGATTTTTTCAGCCGCTATGGCAGTGATGATAAGATATTTGATGCAGGCTATTTTACCAAAAGACTGGCTGATATCCTGTTTTCAACCTTTACCACCATGCTGCTGATCATTGCTGCGAGTGTTGTTGTACTGACATTTTTCTTCTACCTGAACCTGCAGTTGACTTTACTGACCTTGTTGCCTCCCTTTTTTGCCTATATTTGCACCTTGGGCACCTTGAAGATTATTGGTCATCCTCTGGATATCCCCGCACTTATGCTGTCTGTCGTCATCCTGGGCATGGGTGTTGACTACTCTATCTTTTGTGTGCGGGCCCATCAACGGTATCGAGATGTTAACCACCCCTCCTATGGTTTGGTGCGGGTAGCGATTTTTATGGCAGGAGGTTCTACCCTGATCGGTTTTGGTGTCCTCGCTGTTGCAGAACATTCTTTGTTGAAAAGTATAGGAATCACATCTTTACTGGGGATTGGCTACTCTCTGCTCGGGACTTTTCTGTTACTTCCACCTCTGTTGAATAATTACATCGCTCGGGAAAACAAAAGAGCCGGACGTTTGGAAGGAAAAAACCGTATACAGCGAATTCGTGATCGTTATCGAACGTTGGAGCCGTATCCACGGATGTTTGCCCGCTTTAAGATTCAGTATGATCCGATGTTTAGCGATCTTCCTCGAATGCTGAAAGGAGCCGGGAATATAGCAACTATTATTGACATCGGTTGTGGCTACGGTGTTCCGGCCTGCTGGTGTCTGGAGCAGTATTCGGATGCAGAAGTCTATGGTCTCGATCCCGATCCTGAAAGGGTAAGGGTGGCCGCACTTGCTATCGGTGACCGAGGGGATGCCACGGTTGGCTGGGCTCCTGAAATGCCAGATGTCCCTCGACCAGCTGATGTGGTTTTACTCCTCGATATGATGCATTACCTAGACGACGAGATTGTAGCGACTGTATTCAAAAAAAGTTTCCAGGCTCTCGGAACAAATGGTGTTTTGGTCACAAGGTTTGTGCTCCCACCAACTGATCGACCGTCCTGGTCCTGGCATCTGGAAGATAAACGGATAAAGCTCTCCGGCGGTTCTGTCTGGTATCGTTCTGCCGAAACAATTGCAATAATGATAGAGGAAGCGGGATTTGAACTTATGGTAAATGAAGTTTCGGCTGTTAATCCAGAGCTTATCTGGATGGTCAGTCGGGTGCATAAAGAGGCAAACGGTGCTGGGGAACATGTATAAGACACCTTTTTCTCTTGGGGAGAAAATAGGCGTTGTTTCTCTGTTGCTGGCTCTTCTGCTCTTTTTTGTCACGCCTTCACTCGCTGTTTTGCCTCTTATCGTTTTTCTTATTCTTTGTTTTGGAGCACCGTTTTTCCCACGGTTTAGTTTCTTTCTGCCTGTAATTAGTTGCGGGAAGGCAGGGGGTAAAGAGATCGCTCTTACCTTTGATGATGGTCCGTCACCCCAGTCTACACCGATTTTACTTGAGCTATTAGCACGTCATAACCTCCACGCTACATTTTTTGTGATAGGTGAAAAAGCGGCTCAGTATCCTGAGTTGATAGAGAGTATTCTTGAGAAGGGCCACACCATAGGAAATCATTCCTGGAACCATGATTATTTTCTCATGTTGAAAAGCACAAAAAGAATACAGAAGGATATTCAGAAAAGTCAGGAAATATTCAAACAATATGGGGTTAAGCCGGTTGTTTTCCGACCACCTGTGGGGATCACCGGGGCTCGCCTTGGCGGGGTGCTGGCAGCGGAAGAAATGATAGCGGTAAATTACAGTTGCCGTGCCTTTGATGGCGGTAACCGAAATATCCATAACCTTGCCGAGAAAATCCTGGGTCGCGTGGAACCTGGGGCTGTGATAATGCTCCACGATCTCCCCCCATATCAGGAAAGACTTGAGGATTACTGGCAAAAAGAACTTGATCAACTCTTCGATACATTGAAAAGAAGATATACTGTCGCTTCTCTAGAACAGTTGATTGAGCGACCAGTAATGGTGGTTTTATAGCAGAACCTCAATCTCCTTGCAAATCAGAGCCCTTTTCAGTATAAAAGCTATTTCACTGATGGCCTTATTTTAAGGTTGTTTTGGTTTAATTATTATCGCTCTCTTTCCGTTTACCTGGGTTAGAAGTATGGCATAGATGATGGCTTCTTATCACAAACACATCCCAAGGAAAAAGCATCGAAATAAAGGATACCGCAGTCTTTTCGGTCTATTTTGGTTTGGTATTGTTTTGGGTCTTTGCTTTTCTGGAGTCAGTTGTTCTGCAGCGATCGGACTTGACACAACAAAAGACAACTGGGCTATGGTCGGTGGCTATGGTCACAGTTTTCCTGGTTGGGGACAGACCAGCCAGCGAGTTGAAACCGTAGATCTTATCCCACGTTATAATCATCGTATCTTCGACAATGTCGGATCTGGCTGGTACAGCGGCTACCATTCTGTTTTATTGGAACTTCCTGTCTCTATTACTGTCAGTCCTGATGTCTCTAGTATGGTTGGCGTTAATTTTCTGGCAGCGTATATATTTACCGCCGATTTGCACTGGCAACCCTACCTGTTTGGCGGTGGTGGACCTGTGTATAGTTTTGCAGATATCCCTGGAATGGGTGCCGAATTAAATGGAAATTATCAATTTGGGATCGGTATTAAATATCCCAGGGACCACATTCATCAACTGCTCTTTGAGTTGCGATACCATCATATTTCTAATGGTGGCAGCAAAGAGCCCAATGAGCCCCTCAATTCGGCCAAATTATTGATAGGGGTGACTTTTTAAGAATTTTATGAATCAACCAAATCATATTTCAGAGAACAATGTAACTGATGGTGTGAAAATTATCAGTTACGTTGCAAATAATAAAGGAAACCAGAAGCTTGTTCAGGGTTCCATGTGGTCTGGCGTGGATGTTGTTAACCACCAAGCTTGGCAGGAAATTGACAAACATATTGAAGCATCAAAAGAAAAAGTCGCAGCGGGGCGGGCGAGTTGTCTGTACTATTATATGACTGCAAATCAAATGGACACCAGCCTTTTAGCGAGTTATACCAAGCAACCGCGTTGGTTGGTGTCCCTGCATCTGCTTCCTTTTTGTTTTAATAGATTACGTTCAGGAACCCTACGTAAATATGCAGAAGTATTTAATGTTTCTCAAGATGACCTGATCCAAGGCGAGCTCAAACCACCGGATTATAGCCAAACATCGTATGAGGAGAATCCTGTTGATTGATTTCCCTCACATGCAGTCAGCCCATTGCGAGAGTGGTGTTGCTTCTAACCTGCTCAGTCATAAGGGTATTGGTTTTTCTGAAGCGATGGCCTTTGGTATCGGTGGTGGTCTTTTCTTTGGCTATCTCCCCTTTATCAGGATTAATGGCCTGCCTCTTGTTACCTACCGGTCTGCTGCTGGACATATCTTAAAGCGAATCGGTAAAATTCCCGGCATCACCATGTATCAGAAAAAGTTCAGAGACCGGGAACAGGCAATGGCTGAACTAGATGCAGCTCTTGACCAATCAATTCCAGTCGGCTTGCAGACCGGAGTCTACTGGCTACCCTATTTCCCAAAGGCATTGCGCTTTCACTTTAATGCCCACAATCTCGTCGTTTATGGGAAAGATGGAAGCGATTATCTTATAAGCGATCCCGTTTTCCCTGGGCCGGTTCGGTGTCCCGCAGAAGATTTAGTTCGAGCCAGATTTGCCTCTGGTGCACTGGCCCCTAAAGGGAAAATGTACTACCTGACCCAGGTCCCCGAACAGCTTGATCGCAAGCCGCTGATCATTGAAGGTATTGGCTCCGTCTGCAAAAGTATGCTGAGCAGCCCTTTTCCTTTGATAGGTATCAAAGGCATACGGTTTATGGCCGGACGCCTTGCAAAATGGCCTGACAGGCTGGGAAAAGAACGCGCGGACCTGCACCTTGGTCACGTAGTTCGCATGCAGGAAGAGATAGGAACAGGTGGAGGTGGCTTTCGTTTTATGTACGCTGCTTTTCTCCAAGAAAGTGCTGAAGAACTGCAGGATTCTTCCTTGCTGGACTATGCCTCAACCCTGACAGCCGCCGGAGATAGCTGGCGAAAATTTGCGGTTATGGCCGCCCGTATTTGTAAAAACCGTGCTCAGCCTGATGACAATTATACGGCCTTGGCCGAGCAAATTCGTGAGTGCGGAGCGCTGGAAGAGAAATTCTTTCAACAGTTGGAACAATGGCTGAAACAACAAGCATGAAACCTGGCAACGCTCCTTTACAACCACAAGAACAGGGTGATGCACTTGTGGCACAGTCTCTTGTGAAGCGGTATAAAAAAAATGCAACTCCGGCCTTAAATGGTTTTAGTCTGCAAGTAAGAAAAGGTGAGTTCTTTGGCCTGCTTGGTGCGAATGGGGCTGGCAAAACCACAGCTGTTTCGGTGTTTAGTGGTTTTTTATCACCAGACAGCGGTACTGTCTCCGTTATGGGGATGGATTTTATCAGGGACTCCAATAAAATCAGGCAAATACTTGGATTGGTTCCTCAGGATATTGCCCTGTATGACCAGTTGACAGGTCAGGAAAATCTTCTTTTTTTTGGCAGGCTCTACGGTTTTCGCGGGAAAAAATTACAGGACAGGGTTGATCAATGCCTTGATTTCGCAAGACTGACTGAGCAGGCAACACGCCGTGTATCGACGTATTCTGGAGGCATGAAACGTCGCCTCAATCTTGCAACAGGTCTTATACATCTTCCCCAAATTCTCTTTCTTGATGAACCGACGGTCGGGGTTGATACGCAGTCCAGGCACTTGATTCATAAACAATTAAGGGAACTCAACCGAGAAGGAACGACAATCCTCTACACTACCCACTATATGGAAGACGCTCAGGAACTCTGTAGCCGGATAGGTATTATCGACGCTGGTAAAATTATTGAGCAAGGTACTCCAGATGCTCTCTTAGAGCAGAGTGGGTGCCGTAATCTGGAAGATCTTTTTTTACATCTGACAGGAAAGCAGCTTCGTGACACCTAACCCTGAATTTTCACCGGTCACACATAAAATGTCTTCTAAACACAAAACATTCGATTCATATCAAAAAAGTCATGAGAAATCTGGGCTCATGAGTGTTCTTGATTCATCCTGGTTTGCCATTTGTCTATCATGTTCAAAATAATCACAGCCGCAGGCAAAGAACTTATATTGCTTAAACGCGATCGAGCAGGACTGGTTGTGCTCTTTCTCATGCCAGCTCTCCTGGTAATTGTGATTACCCTTGTCCAGGAAAATGTAATGGAACTCACTGGGCAAAAAAATACGCAGCTCCTGCTTCTTGACCTGGATGAAGGGACGCTTGGCCACTCATTGAGCCAAAGGCTGATAACGGAACACATTGAGATAGTTTCCTGGGACAAGCAGCGCAAAAACAGTGCAGATGTTCAGGCTGCAGTCGCTGGTGGAAAATATCAGGTTGGCCTCATTATACCCGCTGGTTCCTCTGCTCACATGCGCGAGACCACAGAACAGCTTTTCCAAAAGAGCAGTCAACAGGAAAAAGGTCAGCTAACGGCTCGTCTTTCTATGGATGTTTTTTTTGATCCGGGCATCATGCCGGGGCTTCGTTCCGGACTCAATGCTCAGCTGCAAATGGCTCTGGAGGCTATTGCCATGGGAGCTAAAATTGAGATTCTGGGGAAGGAACTTAATACAATAGTCCAAAAGTTGGGTATTCCACAAGATTCGCTGCCGGTGGCCGGGCTCTCTGAACTTATCGTACAACCTCTCTTTGCACTGGATGACAAGCGTGGAGATCTTACTGTTACTGGGGCGCCAGCGTATAATCCGGTCCAGCAAAATGTTCCTGCCTGGGCACTTTTTGGTATGTTCTTTACGGGTATCCCCCTGGCTGGGGTTATCTTGCAGGAGCGAAAATCTGGTATCTGGATCCGCTTGGCATCTCTACCGATTTCCCATCTTGTTCTCTTTATGGGCAAAGTTGTGGCTTTTGTCGGTGTTTGCCTTTGCCAATTCCTGCTTGTTGCTCTCATCGGCACATTCTTATTCCCATATATTGGACTACCAGCCTTTAGCGTTGCACTCAACCCTGGTGCAGTGTTGCTTATCGTACTTTTTTCCAGTCTGGCTTCCTGTGGTTTTGGTGTCTTTCTGGGAATGGCCTGCAGTACTTATGAGCAGGCATCGACGCTTGGCTATACTGCTGTTGTCGCCTCAGCCGCCCTTGGCGGAGTGATGGTTCCGGTCTATGCCATGCCACAAGTAATGCAGCAAGTGGCCGTACTATCGCCTCTGAATTGGGGGCTTACCGCCTTTCTTGATATTCTGGTGCGAGGGTCCTCTGTTTCTGTTATTTGGGATGATCTTGGCCGACTTATTCTGTTTTTCCTACTGACAATTTTTCTTGCTTGGAATTTGGTTCGAGCCCGAAGATAATTGAGCAATAATCAAAATAAAACTGAACATATATACAATTTTTTATGGAACCTTTAGAACGAGAACTGTTGGAACTGATTTGTAAAACATGCAATCTGGATGATGTGGAAATGGATGCGTTCGTGAGTACTGAACCCCTCTTAGGTCCGACCTCGACTCTAGGGCTTGATTCTCTGGATGCCCTTGAAATTGCAGTAACGGTACAGCAGGAGTATGGTGTAAGAATGGACTCCGAAAACACAAGCAGAGAGGTTTTGCAATCACTGAAAACTCTTGCTGATTATATCATAGAGAAAAAATAGGTGGCTCTACAATAACGTTGCCTTCATGTTCAATCTTCAGATGGAATATGGAGGCCACAAAATCACGGGTATCCTGGTCCCAGGAACTTCCTTGCATGCATCAGACTATTACAGTGAATATCCATTGTACCGAGTTGTGCAACGTCGATACCATACTCCTACGCTAACTGTTGAACTAATGATATGTTGGGCTTATTATCCCAGTTAACAACGTTATAGGATTTTTCTACCTGAAGATATCCAACTCTCCGATACGATAGTTGATGTTCTCCTCTACTTTGTAGTACGCCTTGCTGTGTCTTCTGCTATTTTTGCCCATGCTAATTGATAAGGTCCATCCATATAATAAATTGTATTAAATAGGGAAAACACTTTTTCTTTTCGTGAGACGATGGTTTTTCCTGTTAGGCGGTGCTTCGCTTTAAGGATAGGTAATCTTGTTTTGTTCTATGTGAAATGTCAAATTATTACGAAAAAAGTTAACAAAATGAATCATATGTGAAAAAAGATCAAAAAAAAAATTTTCAAACACAATAATTCTGTGATAGCCTTTCTTAGAATCCTAGTTTTATAACAAGTTTTGCACTATTGAGGAGATAGAGATGTTATCGATTTTTCAAAAGGTATTGCCGAAAAAAGTTAAAACAAAGTTACTTCTCATCGTTGGGTTTTTAATTACACTCATGATAGCTGTCCCGGTTTTCTTCTCGTATAAGAAATCAGTGGATAATGCAGTGAATGGATTTAAAGAAGAAGTCACTGTGATATTAGGGCAGGTACGCCATGAAGTGACTGAAGGTAAGGCTGAGCAATTGCAACTCATCGCAAGAACTGTGTCTGAAATGCCGAGTGTTCAGGATAATCTGCAGTTTCAATCCCGGGAAGATTTACTCACCATTACAGCGCCCTTGTTCGCCGGTTTAAAGGAGATTATTGATCTCAACGTCTTTCACTTTCATCTTCCACCAGCAACGTCCTTTCTTAGACTTCAAAAACCTGGAAAATTTGGTGATGATTTATCCTCTTTTAGAAAAACAGTAGTTGCAGTGAACACAAATGTCGCGCCAGCAGTGGGACTTGAAGTGGGCAATGCAGGGCTGTCTGTCCGTGCTGTTGTTCCTATTCTGTATCTTGGGAAAAAACATGCAGGGTCAGTTGAGTTTGGTGCCCCCCTCAATGATAAGTTTTTTAACGGTATCAAATCATCTTTAGGTATTGATCTATCCCTCATTATTCCAGATGGACAGGGCTTTAAGTATCAGGCAAAAACCCATGCTCTGACGATCCAGAAAGAGAACTATCCCCTGTTTAAAGAAGTTATGGCATCCGATGAGATAGTGACAGTAAGAAGTGTTATTGATGATAGGGAATTTATGACGGCGTATGTTTCTCTTCAAGATTACTCGGGGGAAAGTGTTGGCATAATAGCTATTCCAGAAAATATTGAAACTATATTGGCCGACGCCAGGAAAACAGCGTTCAATTCAATAATTACAGGTTTAGTGGCTCTTATCCTTATTCAGGCATTTGTATATTTTATCTTTGTGAAATTAATCGACAGACCAATCAAAGAGTTTACAACTATCCTGGAGAGAGCAAGTGGGGGAGATCTCTCTCAGGAAGTAGATATGAGTTGTATCTCTGAACTTAATTGTTCTGAGATTATAGGATGTGGCAATGAAGATTGTTCAATGTTCGGTAAGGAGGGTTATTGTTGGGAGGAAGCTGGATCTGCAGCTACCAATGTCCAGTGTCCTAAGATTTTGACGGGCGAATACAAGTCTTGTTCCGAATGTAAAGCTGTGTTTGGTGCCACTGTAACCGATGAATTTTCTGAGCTGAGTGCCTATATGCACTCATTTATCAGTAATGTTCGAACATTGGTTCGTGATATTAACACAAACAGTACGAATTTAGATAATTCATCTACTACCTTAGCGACTTTGTCTGAGAAAATTGACCGCGGCTCAACTGATTCTGCGCGAAAGGCGGAAGGGGTCGCTGCAGCTGCAGAGGAGATGAGCTCCAATATGACTTCTGTGGCAGCAGCAACAGAAGAGGCAACAGCCAATGTAAATGTTATGACTACCGCCACAGAAGAGATTAGTTCGACAGTGAGTGAAATACAAAATGCGACCATGAACGCTAAAGGGATCACTGGAGATGCTGTATTGCAGGCATCAGACATAACTGAAAAAGTCGATGCACTCGGAAGTGCTGCTATTGATATTGGCAAAGTGACTGAGACGATTACTGACATTTCTGGTCAAACCAATCTGCTTGCTTTGAATGCCACAATTGAAGCAGCAAGAGCAGGGGAGGCTGGTAAAGGTTTTGCTGTTGTCGCAAATGAAATTAAGGATCTCGCCAAACAGACTGCCGAGGCGACAGGGGCAATCAAAGAAAAAATAGAGGGGATTCAGTCTTCTACAGATGTGACAATTACGGGCATTAAGAAAATATCTGGGATTATTACTGAAATTGACTCCATTGTTTCTAGTATTGCAATTTCTCTGGATGAACAGAGCGCCACTATGACTGAGTTAACAACAAATATTGTCCAGGCAGGAGAGGGGATCAGTGAGGTCTCTGAGAATGTGGCACAAAGTTCGACTGTTTCTCAACAAATTTCAGAGGATATATCCGGTGTTCATTCAGCCGTAAACAGTATCTCTACAGATACAAGTGATGTGCGAAATAACGCAGAAGAACTACGAACACTTTCAACGTCATTACGGGTTCTTATTGAAAAATTCAAATTGTAAAAATAATTTCCCTAAGAGGTGAGAAGAACATAGGCCCTACGATGGTGATCGTAGGGCCTATGTCGTTTAAAATGGTCTTATATGGCAAAAAATTTCACTCAAAGTGATACTTCTTTTTACATTTGACAAGATGTGTAAAGTAACTGCCACAAACCACTCCTAGAAACTCAACATTAAAGAATGTGTTTAATAGTCTGTTGACGATTCTACTCTGTTGCGACCGTTATCTTTTGCCCTGTACAGGGCGTCATCAGCACGCTGGACAAGGCTGTTTTTGTTTTCTCCTGGGATGTAGGCCGCAATACCAAAACTGGCGGTCTTTGAGCCAATATCTTTAAAAGTGGTATTGGCAAATATTTTTCTAAGATTATCCGCTTGAGTAACAGCTCCATGCAGGTCTGTTTGTGGACATATAATAAGAAACTCTTCACCACCCCAACGACTTACAAGATCAGTGTCTCTCGTATTATCGCTGAGTATGTTGGAAAATGCCTGTAGTACGCTATCTCCCGCTTGGTGTCCCCATACATCGTTTACTTTCTTGAAGTAGTCGAGATCTGCCATTATGATTGCCAACTGTCCGTTGTACCTGTCAGCGCGAACCATTTCTTTTGCCAGCTTGCTATCGGCGTGGCGACGGTTGTACAGTCCGGTAAGAACATCTGTGATAGAGAGTTTTTCAAGTTCTTCGCTTTTCTCTTCAAGTTTTCTATTCGCTTCAGCTATCTTTTTGTTGAGTTTAAAAAGCTGCCGATTCCATAAAAGTACGAGAACGACAATAAAACTAATTATCGCAACAACTTTCCAGAGAAGAGTATAGTCCGGCTTATGTTCAAACCGAAGTGATATCCATTTTTCATACACTGTATCGATATCATTCTGTGGAATTGATCGTATGAGTTTACTCATGATCGAATGAAGATGTGCTTGGTCTTTTTTGACTCCTATTCGTATTGCTCCCTCAGATCCAGAATAGCCCGCAATTTTAAGATTAGATAGTCCAAGATGACGGATATAATAGGCGGCCACAGGGAGAGCGAGGAGCGCACCATCGGTTGTGTTATTCGCAACCTGTAGTAAACACTCTCGTGTGTTTGCAAATGGAAGTACTGAAATATGCGGATAACGGGAAGAAACACTTTCTCGGGTGATACTATATTTTACTACCGCGAGTTTTTTACCCACGAAGTGTTGTAGACCTGCAATAAATCCTTCTTCTTCTCTAGTAATAATTGCAGCTTGAAAGTTCAGAATTGGAGTCGTTAAATCTATGGTATCTTGTAGGTGTCCTGTCATGGTTACCACTGGGAAGATTTGGCATTCTCCAGCTTGGAACATTTCGTTGGATTCTTTCCAGGAAACAGTAGGGATGAGATTAAATGCAACGCCAAGTTTTTCCGAAAAGATATCTATATAGTCGGCCGTCATTCCATTTATTTGAGCATTTTTAATGGCAGAAAATGGCATGGATTCAGGAGGAGCACAGTAGCTTATTGAATGCTGGTCGCTGAGAAAACGCCTTTCGTCTGGAGTCAGGCCAACATCTTCTCTACCCAACGCTCTTCCTTCACGGCTGAACCACTTTTGATTGAGGGCTTCTAGTGTGGCCAGAGGAATGTTGTTTTGTGCTTTGGTAAGGATTTTATAAAGAACAGGGTTACTTTTCAGAACTGCAAAATGCATGGATGAAGTTTTTTGCAGATCACTATTTTCTATCCACTGCGAGAATCGCAAATCATGAAAGCCAAATTTTTTCATGAAGTATTGTGCGATTTCCTTTTGTTCCACCGTCGCAAAAACTTTTCCCTGATCGACATATTCCAGAGCTTGTCTTGAACTGGCAACTTCAACAATGTGGATCTCAGGAAAATGGGTTCTGAAAAACTCGATGGAAGACCACCCCTTTGGAAGAGCAATTATCTTGCCTTCGAGATCCTTCAGGTTGTTGGTTTCTTGAGTGTCCTGACGGAAGATAAGAACATTTTTGCTGTGAAAATATGGCGGAGAAAAATAAGAATATTTCTTTCTTTCTGGAGTTCTAGAGAGGGAGTGGAGGAGATCAATCTCACCATTTGAAAACATTTCAACGAGTTGGTCCCAAGTAAACCCATTAATATATTGAAATTGTATTCCTGAGTACTCGGAGATGAGATTCATCAAATCGATTCCAAACCCATGAGGTTTTCCCGAAAGGGTAAAATCAAATGGTGGCCAGTCGAATTCATTGGAGACCGTGATCGTTGGATGCTCCTTTACCCATAGTTGTTCTTTTGGGCTCAGATTGATACGGGGGTCTTGTTGCGGCGTGGATACGGCATGTGGCGTATCTGTTGGATGGTTTTCCTGTGATGTCGATAACTTATAGGTTCCTAAGACAACACAAAATATTATGGCGATGATGTGGACTTGTTTATAATTCAGCATGTTAATGTAAGCATTTTTCATATTAGCAGACCAACAACAAAATATGTTTTACACAGATAATGTGGAGAGGGCGCAAAGTAAAGCTTGGGGTGCGTTTTAAGGCTTATACCTATTACAGGCTTACCAAATTGTCTGCGTATCCAACAGCGTCGAGATAGATCACATGCAAATCCTGTTTGTCTACCTCAATGTGTTTGAGAGATTGGTTATATGTTTCGTGTTCACCTTTTTCGTAAGATATAACGGTAGTTAAAAAGGCACTGAGGGGACCACTCTGGGAGTTGAGTGCGAGCTTTACTTCTTCAGTTATGGGTAATCCCTCGGTGATTTTTTCCATAGGGGTGTCAAGCATGGCGTCCAGAAGTGAAAAAAGGCCGAGTAAAAACAGCTCATCCGGGTTGGTCAGCCAGTCGCTGTTGAGTCCCAGTTGCTCACAAAATTTTGCCCTAATCGTAGCCAGTTTAATGAGTTCAGGTGGTTTGTGAGAGGCGAGTTCAGAGATTGCCACCAGTGTGACAAATCTTCTAATCTCGTTCTCTCCTAGATAGGTGATTGCATGGGTAATAGACTTAACTTCTTTGATGAGATAGAAATAGGCAGAATTGATGTATCTGAGAAGTTTATATGAGAGAGAAACATCTGCTGTAATGATTTGAGTGAGTTTTTCGGTAGAGATCTCTCTTCTATTGATTTCAGCAACCAGACTGAGGAGATGAACCTGGGAAGTGGCCAATTCTTTTATTCGCATGACCTCAGGTTTTGCGAAAAAATAGCCTTGGAAATAAGTAAACCCAAGTTTTACGGCTTTGGTGAATTCTTCGTGTGTTTCTACTTTTTCTGCCAGTAATTCTATATCATAGTGGGAGATATAATGAAGAGCTTTGTGGATTGTATCAACAGGCGTAAGTAGGACGTCAAATTTGATGATGTCTGCAAGTTCAATCAACGGGTATAATTTACGATCAAATATGAAATCATCCAATGCAAGGATGTACCCTTGCTGTTTAAGGTGCTTGCAGGCGGCAATGACTTCTGGTGTTGGAGTTACGTCTTCTAAAATTTCAATTATAATCTTGTTTTTTGGGAAGTTCTCTACAATGTTACCCGTGAGCAGTTCTTCTGTGAAATTGATAAAGCACGGTTTGTTACTGCTTATTTTTTCCAGTCCTTCTGTCAAAAATGCACTTGTGAGCAGCGATGTTGTGGCCCTTTCCCCGCCAATGTTTTCCAAGCTGAGACTTTTGATTCCACGATAAAGGAGCTCATAGGCAAAGAGCCGTTTATTGTGGTTGAAAATCGGTTGCCGAGCAATGATTGTTTCCATTTAGTTCCGTAGGAGGAATTACATTTTAGTGGCCAAATGTCGGTGAAAGGATTTTTACAACACCACTGCGTGTATTCTAGCACAGGAAAACATAATAATTGTAGTATTTTGTTTGAACCGACTATTTCTTTTCTTATTTTGCGCATGCAAGATTTAGATGGTATAAGAATTTCATCAGGTGCAATTTAAAAGGAAAGACGGTGCGAATCCGTCACAAGCCAGTCCTTGCTGTATGCGGAGGCTGCAGTAACTGAGAAAAATGTGTTTTCTCAATCCTTATTCAGCGTTTGGGTCGTCACTGGAAAACATCCGGGAAGGCGGATACGTTGCAGGATAATCCGCAAGTCAGAAAGCCTGCCTGTTATGATGGCTTTATCTAAGCCTTCATCAGAGTTTATCCACTGGAGCCACTCTGTGTCTGTGCATATTCTATGTTCTCACTCCTTCAAGATTGAGAACTGTGGATAATGCTGTACTGGATACGGAGTCATACCCAATTGAAGTTCCTTACTTCGTGTCCTGAAATCCGTTTGGTGATAATACGTTAAAAGACGACTTAAAATACAGAGGTGTTGCTGTGGATATGGATAAAAATCAAAAACTTGGTCAATGCATAGGTACTCTTATCCGAAGAGAGAACCTTTCTGAAGAGTGCGCTTATGATGCCTTTTCCATGGTGCTTGGTAATGAAGTTACCGAGATGCAGCAGGGGGCTTTTCTGGCAGCACTTACCGCAAAAGGCGAGACGGCCCAGGAAGTGGCCGGTGGTTGGAAGGCGGTCTATGAGCTTGATACCGAAAAGGTCGATTTTGGTGATCTGACAGTTGTTGATAATTGCGGCACTGGTATGGATACCTTTAAGACCTTTAATATCAGTACAGCGGCTTCTCTTGTGGCAGCAGCCGGTGGTGTTAAGGTTGCCCGTCATGGTGCCAGAGCTATCACCTCATCCTGCGGAACTGTTGATATGGCAGAACTGCTCGGGGTAGATGTTGAGTGCGGTGTGGATCTTGTTAAAAAGAGCGTGGTTGAGGCTGGAATTGGCCTCTTCAATGGTATGAGCCCTGCCGTTCATCCTATGGCGCTTGGCAGAATTCTCTCTCAAATCTGTTTTGGTTCTCCACTTAATATTGCAGCCTCTCTTGCCCATCCAGGTCTTCCCAAAGTGGCTGTCAGAGGTGTGTACTCACCATCTTTATTGCAGCCTGTTGCAGAGGTTATGCAGGCAATTGGTTATAGGGATGCTCTTATTGTCTACGGGGCCATTAACGGCAGTGACAAAGGGATGGACGAGGCTTCAGTCTGTGGCGAAACCGTGGGCGTTCAGTTAAAAGGTGGCACCATAAAACCACTCTCTTTTATGCCTGAGGATGTCGGTGTAGGTCTATATAGCCCAGAGTTAATATCGTCGGAGAAGAACCGGGATGTAGCGGCAAAGGATATGTATGAACTTCTTGGAGGAAGAGGGGTGGTTGCTAAAAACGATGCAGTTATCCTTAACAGTGGTCTCATCTTTTACGTTCAAAATGATGTGGCTACCATTAAGGACGGCGTAGAAAAAGCAAGGGAGCTTTTAATGTCTGGCCAGGCACTGAAGACTCTTGAACAGTGGGTATCTGTACAAAACCGCGATACTGATGCGGGACGAGCAAAACTGGAGGCACTTGGAAATGGGTGAGGTGTCGACTACGGAGCTACTCATCGTCAAAGAAGGGGAAAAGTATATTCGTTTTTTGGAGACGGGTTTTGAGTATTGCTCTATGAATAAGGCCTCTGTCTTTCCTCTTAAAAGTGTTGAAGAGGTAAAAGAGCGCTGTAGTCAAATACGCACCCAAACTGAAGAGTTTCAGCTTATGAAGCTTGTTATTTGCGAAGAACCTTTCTTAGAGTGAAATGCATGAAATTGATACTTGAAAAAACCGGAATCTTAAGTGTTGAAGAAGCTTCTCATATTCCTGAGAGAGAAGAAGGTTTGGTTCGATTAAAGGTGCTCTCCTGTGCCATCTGCAGGACTGATGCGAAGATGTGGCAACAGGGACATAGGGATTTACTTCTCCCCCGTGTCCTTGGACATGAGATCGCAGGTGTCGATGAACGAGATGGTAAAATGTATACGGTTTGGCCGGGACAATCCTGTGGAGTTTGCACCTATTGTCTTAGTGGACGGGAGAACCTCTGCGAAGAGATGAAGATTATCGGTTTTCACTCCGATGGTGGTTTTGCCACTCACGTTCTGGTTCCTGAGAAGAGTCTTATTCCGGTTCCAGAAAATCTTCAGGTTGAACTCATCACCTTCGCAGAACCTGCAGGCTGTGTCATTAACGCCCTTTGTATGGTGCGACCAATGCCGAGAGAGCGTGCCATTGTTTACGGTGGTGGAGTGGTGGGGATGATTGCCGCCCTCATGCTAAGGGATAAGGGGTGTGATGTTACAGTCATTGAGCAGAGTGAGGAAAAAATCAGTCTGCTGACAACCTTAGCTCAGAAAAACTCAATTGAGCTTTGTAAAGACTCCATTGCCGCCGACTTTGATCTGGCCATAAACTGTTGTGCAAGCCATATCGCATTTAGTCTCTGTATAACAAAACTGTGTAAGGGAGGGCGCCTGGCTTTTTTCAGTGGTCTGAGCAAAAATGGGGAAATTGATACGAATCTTCTCAACCTGATTCACTATAAAGAATTGGTTGTGACGGGTAGCTATGGGCCAAAGCGATCTGATATGGCTCAGGGCCTTTCTTTTTGCAACACGTATCAAGAAGACGTATCCTTATTGATTGAACGCATAGTAAGTCCGTATGAGGTGCAGGCATTGTTACC
Organism: Desulforhopalus sp.; assembly: GCA_047622095.1. Taxonomy (GTDB): domain Bacteria; phylum Desulfobacterota; class Desulfobulbia; order Desulfobulbales; family Desulfocapsaceae; genus Desulforhopalus_A. The sequence goes on along the minus strand of JBLHNU010000006.1, from coordinate 101,443 downwards.
GTCAATTCTGAATGGAGAACGGTTGAAATGCGTTGTCAATATGGATGGCGCGAGCGATGTTAAAGCTGAGCCGAAAGTGAGTAGCCCAAGTAATTTCTCGGTAGTACGCGCTCAAGCATCTTTGCCTCCAGTACTTGCGGAATTAGTTGCAAATATTACGGGAACTAAAAAGAGTTTTGCCGATATGGCCCAAAAAAAGGTCGATTTGAAGACAAAACCCCTAGGAGCTCTGGGCCGTCTTGAAACTCTGGCTGTAAAGATCAGCACGATACAGGAAAGCCTTGAACCGGAAGTTGATACTAAAAGGATCTTTGTCTTTGCTGGGGATCATGGTGTGGTCGAAGAGGGTGTCTCTGCCTATCCCGCTAAGGTTACCGTGCAGATGGTCGACAATTTTCTAAAAGGTGGTGCTGCTATCAATGTCTTCTGCTCACAGTATGATATAGATCTTGCTGTAGTAGATATGGGAGTAAACACCACCTTTGATGACCACCCACTGCTCATGCAGAAAAAAGTAGCCTATGGTACCGAAAATTTTGCGATCACCGATGCCATGATCAAGGACGAGGCCCTTCGGGCTATCCAAAATGGTGCTGAGTGTTTTTATGAAAAACAAAAAGTAGATCCATGCAAAATTGTTGGCCTTGGTGAAATGGGTATTGGTAACACCAGCAGTGCGACCGCTATCATTTGTGCCGCCACAGGTACTGCGGTAGGGGAAATGGTTGGTCGTGGGACCGGTGTTGATGATAGAGGGCTCCAGCGCAAACAGGAAGTCCTTGAAAAAGCCCTCATGCTGCATAAACCCGATGGAGCAAATGGTCTTGAATTATTGAGGACTGTTGGTGGGTACGAGCTAGGCGGAATCTGTGGGGCTATACTGGCCGCAGCCTCAGAAGAATGTTGTGTGGTGCTTGATGGTATAATCTCCACTGCCGGAGGGTTGCTCGCATATTTAATCTGCCCTGACGTTAAAGATTATCTTGTAGCAGGGCATAAATCTGTTGAAGTCGGGCAAAAGGCCGCCTTGGAGCTCATGGGACTGGAACCGATTCTCGATCTCGACTTTCGCCTGGGAGAGGGGACTGGCGCTGCCATTACTATGAATCTTGCTGACCTTTCTTGTGCCATGATGCGTGATATGGCTTCCTTTGAAGAAGCTGGCGTTGATGGCAGTTCGCTGTAGAGTTGCTATTATGACTGAAATACCATTTGACCATACGGAACTTCTCGAACTGAGCCAGGCAACGATGCCTTTTGGCAAACATGCAGGCCGACTCCTTGTTGACCTCCCTGAGCCTTATGTTGTTTGGTTTGCTCAGCAGGGTTTTCCTGCAGGTAAGTTGGGTCGACAGCTTGCCGTAGTTTATGAAATAAAGGTAAATGGTCTTGAGTATTTGTTTGAACCGTTCAAAAGAAAGCCATAAAGGATATTTAAGTGGTTATGCCAAAGAAATCTGATGAAACATATTTCTTCAAATGCTTTTCTGCCATATTTGTGACAACTCTTTTTCTGGTCACTATTCTTCTTGTAATACATTTGATAAATGAAAAAAAACATAGGAGAATACAGCTTGCATCTGAAGCCGTCGGTTACCTCGAGGCAGAACAGAGACGAGTAAATGATGTTTTGGATTCTATTACATCTGACTTGCTGACACTTGCCAAATCTTCTGACGCTGCGGAGACCATTGAAAGCGGTAGTCCTCCAAATAACCTGCTGGAGAACCTGCTTATTTTTTCACGAAATAAGAGAGTGTATGATCAGATACGTTATTTGGATAAAACAGGTCAGGAAATCGTACGGATTAATTACAACAACGGTAAACCTGCAGTGGTTCCGATTGAAAATTTACAGAATAAGGCTGGTCGGTATTACTTCAAGGATGTCATTAAGCTTGGGATGGGTGAAATATTTATTTCTCCGTTCGATCTGAACATTGAACACGGCAAAATTGAAGAACCTATAAAGCCTATGATTCGGTTTGGTACACCTATTTTTGACAACCAAGGAAACAAAAAAGGGATTCTTCTTCTCAATTATTTGGGAGCAGAACTCATAAGTGCTTTTGAACGAAAAGATTCTAAATATTATGAATATTTGTTTGTTTTAAACAATAATGGATACTGGTTAAGAGGGCAAAACTCTGATCAAGAATGGGGCTTTATGTATGAGGACAAACAGGAAGCCACCTTTGCCAATATCTTCCCTGCTGCCTGGAAGCAGATTCAAAACGCAGAGTTCGGTCAATTTGATTTTAACGGTGGATTGATCACTTTTACGACCGTTTATCCTCTTCAGGAAGCTGCTATTTTTTCATCAATGACTGATATCGTTATACCTTCTGGAAATAGAAGGGGTCTGCTTGAAGAGAAACAGTACTTTTGGAAAATTGTTCACCATGTCCCAACGGAGACTTTCCGGAGTATTTATAAAAGTCATACAATCAATCTACTCTGGCTTTTTGCCACTCTATCCTGTGTTGTTGCCGTTATTTCATGGATATTTGCGACTTTAATGACGAAAAAACGGTTAAACATCATAGCTCTTATGGAAAGTGAAGAACGCTTCAAGGCACTTCATAATGCTTCTATGGGCGGAATTTCAATTCATGACAAGGGTATTATCTTAGAATGCAATCAGGGACTTGTAGACATAACAGGCTATTCTAGATTTGAGTTGATTGGGATGAATGGTTTATTGCTCATTGCAGAAAAATCAAAAAACGATGTGATGGATAAGATTCTATCCGGTTACGATAAACCTTATGAGGCAATTGGTTTACGTAAAAGTGGAGAGGAATATCCAGTACGTTTAGAGGCTCGAAATATACCTTACAAGAATAAAACTGTAAGGACCGTTGAATTCAGGGACATCACCGAAAAGAAACTGGCCGAGGAGGAAAGCACCATGCTTGAAGTGCAGCTCCAGCAGGCTCAAAAGATGGAGGCGATTGGTACTCTTGCTGGTGGCATAGCACATGATTTTAACAATATTCTGTCCGCTATTTACGGATACACCCAGCTCGCCCAGATGCACATTGGCAACCCTGAGCAGCAAAAAGAATCACTCGATGGCGTCACTCAGGCGGCCAACAGGGCGAGAAATCTTGTTAAGCATATCCTCACATTCAGCCGAAAGGGTAAACAAGAAAAGTTCCAATTATCTATATCAAGTCTGGCTAAAGAGGTTGTCGCCATGCTTCGTCAGACTGTGCCAAGCACAATTGATATTAGTCATGAAATATCCAGTAGTGGGACAATACTAGCGGACCCTTCTCAGATTCACCAGGTCCTTATGAACCTTTGCACTAACGCCTATCATTCAATGCGGAAAGAGGGAGGCACTCTACGCATCAGAGTAATTGACAAGGAACTTGAAAAAGCTAAAATACTGTGTGGGACAACCGTGCCTCCTGGCAAGTATACGATGATCTGTGTGAGTGATTCTGGAGCTGGTATGGACGACAAGACAATGAAGAAGATATTTGAACCCTTTTTCACAACAAAAATAGTTGGTGAAGGAACAGGTCTTGGTCTTGCTGTTGTGCACGGTATAGTTGCCGATCACCAAGGTTATATCCTCGTCGATAGCAAAAGGGGTGTCGGCACAACCTTTCGCGTATACCTCCCAGTATCTGATGGCAAAGATGTCAAAGCAATTACAAAAAGCGTACCACACTGCGGTCTACAAGGCAGTGAACGGATCCTCTTTGTTGACGACGAGAATGCTATACAGAAAATTTTCGGCAAAGTTTTCCGCAAATATGGATATCAGGCTACAATTTTCGGTGATCCAGAGGAGGCGCTTGCACATTTTAAAGTGGCCTCTGACCAATTTGATCTGCTTATCACAGATATGACTATGCCAAAGATGACCGGTATAGAGCTTATTAACAAAGTATTGGAGATAAAGCCTGATCTGCCTGTTATTCTATGTACAGGATACAGTGATCTCATCAATGCCGAAGCTGCTCACAAACAGGGAATAATCAATTTTGTTGAAAAACCTTTTACTATGAGCCATTTGCTGAACATATCAAGAAGAGCTATGAGGTCTTTGAAACAATGAAACAATCACAAACTCTCTTATGCATCGATGACGATGCGATGCTTCTTAGTATCCTTCAAAGCTATTTTGAATTGAAAGAATATAGAGTCATTACCGCCGTAAATGGTGCCTTGGGCCTCGAAATGTTCCGCAGTCATTCCCCTGATCTCATTCTGGTCGATCTGAGAATGCCAGTCGTTGATGGATTTCAGGTTCTCACAGAAATCAAGGCGACGAGTCCAGAAACTCCAATAATTGTGATTTCCGGGGAGGGTGAGATGGCAGACGTGATCCAGGCTCTGCACCTCGGAGCCTGGGCCTATCTTACCAAACCAATAGAGAATTATGAAATTCTGGAACATGCAGTAAAACAGGCGCTAGAGAAAGCTGCTCTTATTCACCAAAACAATGCGTATCAAGAAGGGCTTGAGAGAAAACTTGATACAATCATAGAACATTTTCCCGGTTATGTTTTTACTTGCAGTCCTGATTTTATAATCACCTACGCTAATAATCTCCTTACAGAATATGCAGGAAAGGATCTTCGTGGTCTTCCTTGTTATAATGCGATTTATGGTTTTGATGAAGTTTGTGACTGGTGCCCCGGCGTCTCTTGTTCTTCAGGAGAACCGCTGCAGCAGGAGGTGAAAAACCCGAAGGATGGGCTATGGTATGAAACGACATTCCTGCCCATTTTCGACCAGACAAACAACATCATCGAGTATCAGGTTGTGCTGATCGATATCACTGAACAGAAGCAGCAACTCCTCGAATCTCAGGAAAGAGAAAAAAAATTACAAAAAGAAAACAGCCGTCTCCTTGCTTCGATGACAGACCGGTACAAGTTCGGCAGTATTATCGGCAAGAGTCAACCGATGCAGGAAGTGTATAAGGCGATACTCAATGCTGCTGACTCAGATGCAAGTGTGGTTATCTGCGGTGAATCCGGAACTGGAAAAGAACTTGTCGCCCAGTCAATTCATGACAACAGCAAGAGAAAAAATGAGCGTTTTATCTGCGTGAATTGCAGTGCAATACCAGAAAATCTGATAGAAAGTGAATTTTTTGGACACAAAAAAGGAGCCTTCTCTGGTGCAATTACTGAAAAATACGGATTTCTCGATGTCGCCGATGGTGGCACTCTTTTTTTGGATGAAGTCGGAGATATTCCGCTCCAACTACAAGCCAAACTACTCCGGGCTCTTGAGGGTGGTGGCTTCACTCCGCTTGGCGGTACTGAAGAAAAGAATCCCGATGTGCGGATTATTTCAGCAACCAACAAGCACCTCTCAGAACTGGTCAAGCAAGGGGCGATACGCCAGGATTTTTATTACCGGATACACGTAATTCCTATCAATCTCCCGCCTCTCCGGGAAAGAAAAGAAGACATTCGTCTCCTCATAGAACATTTTCTTGATCTGTATGACCCTGAAAGAACACAGACACTACAATCGCAGATAAGAAATCTACTACAATCCCATGCATGGCCAGGAAACGTAAGGGAATTACAGAATACCATGCATCGTTATTTGACTATGGGAACGATTGATTTTATAGACATAGTAGGAGATGATGATAAGCCAGATAACTTACACGGTAGGAAGTGCATTTCTGACAGCTGTAACTCTCTTACAGACATGGTTGAAGAGTTTGAAAAACAGGTTATCACCCAACAATTTGAAAAGCATAACTGGCACCAGAGTAAGACTGCCAAGGCCCTCCAGATTGATAGAAAAACACTATATCGTAAAGTTAAACAGCACAGCATCACCAAATTGAAATAATGGGGCATTCGTGCCCCCTGTGGCAAGATTATGCCCCCGTCATTAAAAGTTCTTATTATTCCAATAACTTAATGCGACATAATTTGAAGGATGTCCCAGCAGTGCCCCATAAAATAATTTTCTCTGCATTTTCCTGAAATTCTTTTTACCTTTTATTACCAGAATGATAGCTGATTATTTTGCTATTGGCGCAATTTCTGCATCTTTGTATAAATCCCAGGCTTCTATCCGGCAGTTTTGTTCACCGGATTAGGGTCGGAAATATCAGAAGATATAGGAGAATATTGTGCCGACCCAAGAAGTAAATCAAAGCAGATTGAAAATTTCAACGCACGACACTTTTAAGATTTTACTTATTGATGAGGACGACAATCTTCTTCGAAAGATGATGCCACTTTTTAATACGATGGACGTTAGGGTCGATCATGCCACCAATCCGGCAAAAGCGATAATATTAGCAAACCGAATAAGCTATGATCTTGTGGTACTTGATATCAATCAACACACCGATAACAACCTAGATCTCATAAAGATTCTCAGAGAACATCAGCCTAACCTCGATTTTATAACCATAACCGGCGACAACCCTAGATCAATGGAAACCAGTGTACGTGAACTGCGTGTTCTCTATCATCTGGTGAAACCGTTCTCCACCAAAGAGTTATCGTCAGTTATCAGACATATCAGTAAGCGATCAATTAACAATTCTCGTCAATAATGAGTCCAAGTCCAATAAACAAGAAATCTTCACTGGAGTTAAAATGAAAAACTTAAGTCTTGCAGCAAAAATGGGAATGGGATTCGGCTTTATAATCCTGCTTCTTGTCATCGTCTCAATCGTCTCATGGCGCGGATTAAGTGGGGTGGCGGACGGTTTTGTTGAATATCGCGGGCTTGCAAAAGATACCAACTTAAGTGGTCGATTGCAGGCAAATATGCTGATGGTCAGAATGAATGTTAAAGACTTTAATGCGACCGGTAGTGCTAAAGATATTAAGCAGTTTGATGAGTATCTTGCAAAAATGGATGTCTTTATTGAAGAGGCGCACAAAGAGATCAATAACCCTGAAAGAGCAGAGAAAATTGATATTGTTACAGACAAAATGCATGAATATGAGAAAGCTTTTGAAAGGGTCAAGGAAATTCGAGTTGAACGTGACATGATAGTCGGTGAGAGGCTTCGAGGTTACGGGCCCAGTATGGAAAAGAGCTTAACGGAAATCATGAAAACCGCCAAAGAAGATAGTGATGCAGAAGCCGCTTATGAGGCAGGGATTGTTCTCCGACATATGCTACTGGGTAGACTCTATGGCCAGAAATATCTTAGTACTAACGCACCTGCTGATTTTGATCGGATAAAGTCTGAATACTCTAGTCTCTTTAAGGTGGTTGATACTCTTGATGCGATGCTTCAAAATCCAACACGCCGTGCTCTAAATGACAAGGTGAAAGAAGAAGCAAAAATCTACATTGATGCGTTCACAGACCTTGATAGAATTATTCAGGAACGTAATGATATTATCACAAATACACTCGATATAATTGGCCCGCAAGTTGCTGCTGCAGTTGAGGCAGTAAAACTTTCAGTAAAAGAAGAACAAGATATTCTAGGACCAATTGTTCAGGCAAAAAGTGAGAATGCAATCAGGCTCACTCTGATTATTTCAGCCATTGCCATACTTGTAGGTATCGTCTTTGGTGTCGTGCTTACCCGTTCTATCACCGGGCCTGTGCAAAAAGTTGTAGATTTTGTTGAAAAAGTCGCAAAAGGTGATTTTACCGACACTTTGACTGTTGACCAGCAGGATGAAATTGGTAAAATGTCTCATTCTTTAAGTAATACAGTTACCGAACTCGGTGTAATGATCAAAGAGATTATTACTGGAGTGAATACATTGTCTTCCTCTTCAACTGAGCTTGCAGCAATATCAACACAACTTTCATCAACTTCAGAAACCGCATCAGATCGTTCAAACAATGTGGCATCTGCCTCTGAGCAAATGAGTGTTAACATGAGCTCTGTTTCAGCTGCTATGGAACAGTCGGCAAGCAATGTTGGCATGGTAGCTACTGCCGCTGAGGAAATGTCTGCAACCGTCAACGAAATTGCGGAAAATGCAGCACGAGCCAAGTCTATTTCAGAAGGTGCAGTAATACAATCAGAACAGACTTCCCTTAAAATGAATGATCTTGGCAAGGCCGCTGGTAAAATCGGTAAAGTCACCGAGGCGATAACAGAAATCTCAGAACAGACAAATTTACTCGCACTTAATGCTACAATTGAAGCTGCAAGAGCAGGTGAGGCTGGAAAAGGATTTGCTGTAGTCGCAAACGAAATCAAGGAACTTGCCAAACAAACCGCAGCAGCCACTGTGGATATTAAGAATCAGATAGATGAAATGCAGGGTACAACCAATTCCACCATCGAAGATATTCAGATAATTTCAGGTGTTATTAATGAAATTAATGATGTTATTACAACTATCGCAACTGCTGTTGAAGAACAATCTACAGCCACATCGGAAATCTCACAAAATGTAGCTCAGGCTGCCGCAGGTATTGGGGAAGTTAACGAAAATGTAGCCCAGAGTTCAATCGCGATACAAGACGTCAGTCGGGATATCAATCAAATAAGTGAAGGCTCGAATGAAATTAATGACAGCAGTCAGAACGTGAATCAAAGTGCCAATGATCTTTCCAAATTGGCCGAGCAACTCAACAGTCTGGTGAGTAGATTTAAGGTCGCTTAAGTTTAAAGGCAACTGTTCCCTCTGCACACTCCAGATAGATTGTTCTTTTTGTCTATCTGGAGTGGCGCCTGTTCATCTACATTCCGCCGAAACAAAAATGACAAACCAATCACCTCAAAATCATGACACACCAGCGAAATTGAGAATATTCATGGAAAACGATAGTATAATATCCACGGTGCCATCCAAAACATCACAACCAGGCAGTGACACTTCCATACGTGTACATGTTAGCCTCTTGGATTCTTTAATGAATCTGGCCGGCGAATTAGTGTTGAGCAGAAACCAACTCCTACAGACCATTGGTTCAAGTGATTACAAGAATGTAGAAGGTGTTGGACAACGGATTGATATGATCACTTCAGAGCTGCAAGAAGCGATAATGCAAACCAGAATGCAGCCTACTGCAAATCTTTTTGACCAATTCCCAGGCGTAATCAAGGAATTATCAAAAAACCTTGACAGGAAAATTGATTTTAAAATCCTGGGGAAAGATGTAGAGCTTGATAAGACCATCATCGAGGAGATTGGTGCTCCTCTTACTCATTTGCTCTCCAATGCAGTTGAGCATGGTATTGAAACAGTTTCTGATCGAAAGAAAAAGGGAAAACCAGAGGCTGGGAAGATCTGTTTAAGGGCGTTTCACGAGGCTGGCCAGGTAGGTATTGAGATTAGTGATGACGGCAAGGGGCTTGATGGCGACGTACTTGCAGAGCAGGCGGTACTCAAAGGTTTGGTATCTCACGATCAGGTTAAGGCCATGTCGATGAAGGAGAAAATCAATTTGATTTTTCTCCCAGGGTTTTCCACCGCTTTACAAGTAACAGATGCTTCCGGCCGAGGTGTTGGAATGGATGTGGTGAAGACCAGTCTGGATAAACTGGGAGGGAATATTGATATTCTCTCGGAAGTTGGTCAGGGAACAACGATCTCCATTAAACTGCCCCTGACTCTAGCCATCATTCCCTGTCAGATTATTATGACAGGTGGAGAACGATATGCAATTCCCCAGGTTAATCTTGAAGAGCTTTTAAGAATTCCTGCAAGTCAAGTTAAAGAACGAATTGAGTGTGTGGGAGATGCCCAGATTGTCAGATTACGTGGTCAGCTCCTCCCATTGATACGTCTTGCTGACGTTATTGGAAGCAAGCGAACATATGTGGATCCTCATGACGATGGAATCATGCCAGATCGTCGTCAATTGATAGCAGACCGCAGGGGGAAAATATCCCCATCACATAACTCTGAAGCTGAAAACAAACAACAAACAAAAAGTTCAGAATATTCAAACCAGGCTGTCCGCTCAGCTTCAGATCGTAGACTCGCAGCAACCAGTGCTTTAAACATCGTTGTGGTATCAACTGGAGTCATGAAATATGGTCTCATAGTTGATCAGCTGCAGGATTCTGAAGAAATTGTCATCAAACCTTTAGGCATTCATCTCCAAAACTGTAAGGGATATGCCGGTGCAACCATTATGGGGGATGGCAGGATTGCGTTGATACTCGACGTCAACAACCTTGCCCGCATGGCACAAATGACATCAGTTGAGAATTCAGATCGTGCTTCTGAAGTGGCGACAATAGCAAAAGAGGCAGTTTCGGCACGTAACAATCAGCAATCACTACTCATTTTTAGATCTTCAGAACAGGAGCAGTTTGCTGTTAAGCTCGATCAAGTGGAACGTATTGAGAAAATAAAATACTCTCAGGTTGAAGATCTAGGAGACAAGAGAGTTATGCAATACCGGAATGGCAGTCTTCCACTGATTTGCATGAACGATGTTGCCATGGTTCAGCCGTTAGCTGAACGTGATGATTTACTCGTCGTTGTCTTTAATTATGGATCCAAGAACGTCGGACTTCTGGCAATCGGTCCAATTGATGCCGTCGAGATAGATGTTGATATCGATTATGCAACTTTATCTCAGACAGGGATCGAAGGATCGACAATCATTAATGGCCACACGACCATGCTTGTGAATGTGAAGGAGCTGATTGGCACACTGTTTCCTGAGTGGAGTACTGACAACATTTCTTTAATGGATGTTACCTATGACGAGGATGCGTAGCAAATCGCCTAAAATTCATATGGAGAGTGAGTATGATGTAGGACTGGGCCCTTCCTCAACTCCGCAAAAATTGAGAAAAAATGGAAAACACAAATTTTGATAAAGTAAAAAACAGTGTCGAACTTGCAACTTTCTACGTTGGGGATGCATTATGCGGCATAGACATTCTGCAAATACAAGAGATCAACAAACTCAACATGGTGACCAAAGTTCCCCAGTCACCTGTGTATGTTCAAGGGATATTGAATTTACGAGGCCAGATAGTAACGATTATCGATTTGGGCAAAAAGCTTGGGTTGGGGGAAACTGATACATCTCTTGATTCACGAAATGTGATAGTCAACTCAGCGGGTAATTATGTTGGGTTAATGGTGAAAAAAATTGGTGACGTCGTAGAGGCCGATTTGTCTAAAAAAGAGCTGATCCCTGCAAACATGAAGGGAATCCAAGGCGAGTTTTTCTCTGGTGTCTACAAAATGGACAATGTTCTTATCGGAATCCTCGATATTAAAAAGGTATTGGATACCGATGATTAATTTCATCATACAATGCTGAAGTGATTCCTGCCCTGAGACTACACATCTTGATGTCTGTGCTTTTGAGCAACCTTTGCTTAGTTGTTCGAGTTCGAGGAATCAAAACCACATATTTATTTGAAAAAAGGTAATGACTATGCCCTCAAAACCTACCTATGAAGAATTGGAACAAAGGGTCCAAGCACTCGAACAAGCAGAGTGTAAAAACAATTGGGCAACAGAGGTTTTGGGAGAGCGCATAGTCTCTTTGTCTCTATCTTCAGAAAATCGAGAACAGATCGATTTTGAAGATTTGTTCGAACTCGAAGATCTTCAACGTCTTCAGGATGATTTTGCCAGAGCCACTGGAGTTGCATCGATTATTACCTTGCCGGATGGAACACCTTTAACCCAACCCACTAACTTTAGCCGGCTGTGCAATGACATAATCCGAAAAACAGAAAAAGGACTGGTCAATTGTTACAATTCGGATGCAGCGATCGGTCGCCAATCACTTGACGGTCCAACTATCCAACCCTGCTTAAGTTGTGGGATGTGGGATGCAGGCGCCGCGATTTCGGTAGGTGGAAAACATATCGCCAACTGGTTGATAGGGCAAGTGCGGGACGAGAGTCAAACCGAGGGAAAGATACGTGAGTATGCAGAAGAAATTGATACAGATGTAGAAGAAGCAGTTGTGGCTTTTCGTGAGATACCCGTATTGTCCAGAGAACGATTTAAGCAAATAGCCCAAGCTCTCTTCACCCTTGCCAATCAACTATCCGCCACAGCGTACCAAAGTGTTCTGCGGGCACGCATCATGGCCAAGTCGCAACTGGCCGAAAAAGAACGTCGCCGCCTGGAGCAAGACTACCAGTCACTTTTTCGAGAAATGATGGACGGTTTTTCCTTGAATGAAATTATCTGCGATGAACAGGGGAAACCGGAAAATTATCGTTTCCTGGCCGTCAACCCATCTTTTGAGCGCATTACAGGTCTCAAAGGTGCGGATATTGTTGGAATGACGGTGTTGGAAGTCCTGCCCAACATGGAACAGCAATGGATTGAAACCTTCGGTCACGTTGCTTTAACCGGAGAACCTGCTTTTTTTGAGAACTATTCGGTTGAGCTTGATAAGCATTTCGCGGTGACATCTTACCAACCAGCTGCCAATCAATTTGCCTGCATTTTCTCAGACATTACAGATCGAAAAAAAGCTGAACAGGAACGAATCAGGTTTACGGCTGATCTCGCGGCAAAAAATGAGGAACTCGAACAGATGGTATATGTAGTTTCCCATGATCTACGTTCCCCTCTGGTGAATATCGATGGATACAGCCGAGAACTGGATTTTTCAATCGGAGATTTGCAGCGTACTCTTACGAGTGTTGCGATTACAGAGATTCCTCAGGAAATAGCTCCAATTCTCGATGAGGATATTCCAGAAGCAATACGGTTCATCAGAACCAGTGCAGCAAAAATGGATATCCTCTTATCTGGACTACTACGCTTGTCGCGTTCAGGACGAGAAAAGGTAACCATTGAAACATTGGATATGAACGATCTAATAACCAAGGTTATTGGTGCTACAGAATTTCAAATCAAGGAAGCGGGTGTGACACTTGAAGTCGACATTCTACCGACATGTCTGGGGGATGTTCACCAAATCAATCAGGTCTTTTCAAACATTATTGGAAACGCAATGAAATACCTGGACCCACAACGTCCTGGAACTATAAAGATCAGCGGAAGAGTTGAGAGAGAACAATCGGTGTACTGCATCGAAGATAATGGGATTGGTATGGACCAGGCCCATCTAAATAAAATATTCGAGATATTCCATCAACTCGACCCAATGCATAGTAAAGGCGAAGGGTTGGGCTTGACCATTGTCAAACGGGTTTTGGATGGATTAGATGGGACAGTTTGGCCAGAATCGAAGATCGGTATAGGCACCCGCTTTTATGTGGCACTACCGACAGGAAAAATAGAAACACAGAGTAAATTAAGGGAGAAATGTTGATGCATAAAGATGTGGTGGTCCTCGTGGCCGAGGACGACGAGGGACACGCCGGATTGATCAAGAAGAATCTAGCACGTGCGGGCATGGTGAATACTCTGCTACACTTTAAGGATGGGCAAGAGACCCTGGACTTCTTGTTCAGGAAAGGTGAGGGAAATCACCGGAAATCAGGGATAGCCTACCTCCTTTTGCTCGACATAAGAATGCCAAGAATTGATGGAGTTGAGGTGTTGGAGCAGGTAAAAGCAGATCCTGAGTTGTGCAAAATGCCGATAATAATGATTACTACGACAGACGATCCGAGGGAGATAGAAAAATGTCATGCTCTTGGTTGCAGTAACTACATAGCCAAACCCCTGGATTACGATAAATTTGTAACCGCCATTCGTCAATTGGGACTTTTCCTGTCAGTGGTTCAAGTGCCTAAAATAAATGGGGAGTCCAAGGGATAATGCCCAAAGAAATCAAGTCCTACAGGAACGTCAAAACCGGATCGCTGGAAAAGAGACGTGTACTGGTTGTTGAGGACGACGAAGGGTTGAATAACCTGGCACAAAAATCGCTGCGCAGGGCTGGATTTGATACAGACGGTGTGTTAACTGGTGCCGAGGCCTTAGAGCGAATCACGGAAAACCCGGATTTAATAGCGCTTATTGATCAGCAACTCCCGGACATGAAAGGAACCGAGCTTATCGGGACCTTGCATAAAAACAACATGCACATCCCTTTTGTCGCAATGACCGGACATGGCGACGAGAGCACCGCTATCGAGATGATGAAACTCGGTGCCAGGGACTACTTAATAAAAGGATTCGATTTCACCGACCATTTACCCGAAGTTTTCCAACGCGTGTGTCGTGAGTTACATACCGAAAAGCGACTTGATTCAGCAGAGAAATCACTACTCCAGAGTGAGGAGAGATTCAAGCTTGCCATGGAAGCGACTCAGGATGGCCTCTGGGACTGGAATGTTGAAACTGATGAGATGTATCTCAGCCCGAGTTGCGGAACCATTCTTGGCTACACATCAGATGAGTGCCAGTTTGACATCAACGCGTGGAATAATCTCATTCATACCGATGACAGAGTAACTGTGTTCAAAGCGCATTCAGATTGCGTAGAAAACCACAATGAAGCTTTCAAGGTCGAGTATCGGATGCAGGTCAACAGTGGTGGCTGGATCTGGATATTAGGACGTGGAAAAGTGGTGACTCGTAACGGCAGTGGCCGCGCCATACGGATGGTTGGCACCTATACCGACATCACCAGAATTAAGCTGGGTGAAGCTGAACTTGCGACTCAGGCCGAAACGTTAAACACTATCTTCAATAGTACGCCGAGCATTGTCGTTGTTGTTAACGAAGAGAGCCGAATTGAAAGAATCAACCGTAAGGGACGTATATTTTGTGGAAAAGAAGAAGATTTGATCGGCCGTTTAGGTGGTGATGCTTTCTGTTGCATTCATTCATTTGCAGGCAAAGGGTGTGGGACCACCCCTGCCTGCTCACTCTGCTCAATAAGAACCAGAGTTGAAGACACTTTTCAAACAGGTAATCCCCACGATGAAGAAGAAGATGAACTGACCGTCCTCCTCCACGACCAAAAAACAAACCTGAATCTGCTCATTTCAACCGTTTTAGTGACAGTCGGAGGGATCAAAAATGTCCTTTTAACCTTAACCAATATTACGGATTTAAAACGAGCAGAACATGAGAGAAGTTCACTTGAAAAACAACTGCACCAATCACAGAAAATGCAATCAATTGGAACACTAGCCGGTGGTATTGCTCATGATTTCAATAATATCCTGACCGCGATTCTTGGCTACACTGAGATGGCAAAATATGAAAGTATACAAGACTCAGAGATTAATGAAAACTTAGGCCAGGTGATCAAAGCTGGTAATAGAGCGAAAGAACTCGTTCGGCAGATACTTACGTTTAGCCGACAATCGGACAATGAGCGTACTCCCCTGCAGCCTGGAATACTTGTGGAGGAAGTGATAAAAATACTTCGCCCATCACTTCCGTCTTCAATAATTATCAACCAGAATGTTAATCAACCAACTGGTCTTATCTTAGCCGATCCAACGCAACTCCATCAAATACTGATCAATATCTGCACCAATGCTTACCACGCAATGGAGGAAACTGGTGGTATGTTAGATATTTCATTGAAAGAGATCATCCTCAGTGAGAAAGAGGTGTTATTTGATCACAACATCGAGGCCGGGGTTTTCGTCAAGATATCGATACGCGATACTGGCCATGGCATTGCAAAGGATACGATAAACAGAATATTTGACCCTTATTTCACAACCAAAGAGATAGGTAAAGGCACCGGCATGGGGCTTTCGATTGTTCAGGGTATAGTACTAAGTTATGGAGGGTTTATCTCACTTGACAGTGAACTTGGCAAAGGTACAATTTTTCATGTTTTTCTCCCGGTTATTGATAAAGAACCACTTTCTGAATCTTCAATTGTTGACGAAATTATCTTAGGAAATGAAAAAATATTGTTTGTCGATGATGAAGAAGCAATTGTCAATATGAATAAGAAAATGCTCGAAAAACTTGGCTACCACGTTACAGCAAGTATGAACAGCCTTGATGCCTGGGAAACATTTCAAGCCCAACCAAAACAGTTTGACCTTGTGATCACAGATCAGACCATGCCGAATATGACGGGTTGTGATCTCGCTCGAAATATTTTACAGATCCGTCCGGATATTCCCATTATCCTCTGTACCGGTTATTCAACTATTATTAATGAGAAGGAAGCAAAAGCAATTGGGATAAGCGCATTTGTGACAAAACCGGTGACAAATAATAATCTTAGCACCTTGATAAGAACAGTAGTTGATGCAAGATGATTTGTGCTACATAAAGATACGAATAACTAGTATAATATATCATAAACAGAATTACTACTCGCCGACAAATTATGCTACGTCAGTGTAATTTGTCGCCGGGTTAATAATTGCCAGCAGGAGTTGTTGTTATCTTAAAGTTTAAGAATATACTGTTAAATATTATACCTGCGTTACTATTGATCAGTTTCTTGTTAGCTGCATATTTTGATTTGACTGAAAATATTGCTGAAAAGAAGCGTGACATGGCTCAGCAGTTATTATTGATTGAATCAAACGCACATAAAATAACAACTCACAATATCGATAGAATGAGAGGAGTTGCAACCTACGTCAGTCTTCACACTGAAGTGGATATCGACGAGTTGAACTATTTTATTGAACAAGTACTTCGAACAGACAAAAATATAATTAGCAACATTGGAATATTCAAAGACACGACTGCGGTGTATTTGTATCCATACGATCCAAATAAATTGATGAAAGGTATCGACTTAACAATGATACCCTCTCAGAGAGATGGTGCTTTAAGAGTAAAATACAAAAATGATATAGTTATTACCTCACCAGTAGAATTAGTTCAGGGTGGAATAGGTATAATGACGCGTTTGCCTATTTTGTTGAACGATGGTTCCTACTGGGGGCAACTTGGTTTTATGCTAAAATTTGAAGATTTTATCAAGGGATTGGGCCTGATATCTGATAACTACAAATATCAAATTAGACAGTTCGAGAACGATGAATCATCTTCACATATAGTCTTTGATTCAGGATTTGATGTAAAAGACATCTCCGAAGAGAAGAAAGTTGATATTCCATCAGGTTATTGGATAATATCTGTATCGTATCCATTTGATTTCAGTCTTTTGTCGAGTACTTTTTTCTTTTTATTAATACTGGGATTCATAACATATTTCCTGGCAAAGAAATTTATTATGGAATTGCGTAAAAAAATTAAAGAATTGTTCTTTTTAGCTCAGAGAGATTTGCTGACTGGCCTCAGAAATAGAAGATCAGTAATGTCAAAGTTGCACTACTATAATTCTGTGATTTTATTTGATATTGATGATTTTAAGAAAATCAATGATACGTTTGGCCATTATGGCGGAGATGTGATTTTGGTCGACCTCTCAAACCGAATCACACAAGTTATAAGAGACAATGACGTTATAGTACGTTGGGGTGGGGAAGAGTTTATAGTTTTAATGAAAGCAGACAAAATTGAATCTTGTCTAGTTGTCGCCAAGCGAATTCAAAATTCAATGGAAAAAACATTTTTAGTAGAAGATTGTCAACTCAATGTGACATGTAGTATCGGTGTCGCTTTTTCTTCAGAAAAAAGTCATGTTAATATGGAAAATGTCATAGCAAATGCAGATAAGGCAATGTTCGAAGCGAAGAGAAATGGGAAGAATAGAATTGAAGTTTACGAAACGTATTGAGATGGTTTAAATTTTTCGTCAGTAAACTCCGCTTTGGTCTATTTAAGAATAGAGGCGTTCTTGCTCAGGAAGCACTTCTCGTTCGAGTATAAGGCAACCTGCCGTCCGGTGAGATAAAATGAATAAAGTTAACCTCAATGCCAAGTGCACAAAATGTTCACTCACAAACCGTTTGGAGCGGTGTTGTATTTTAAATTCCATTTCAAAACGAACACGTTTTTTATTCGCCAGTTCCTGCTACATTTCCCACGATTTTCTCACATCTTCAGGCGTTGTCAATTCTTCCCAAGCTGAGAAATCATTTGGAAGTTCATTATCGTGGTAACCCAACATGCACTTCCAACCTGGAGAGTAGTAAATCTCCTTGGTAATAAGATTCCAATCATACAAACCATCTTTGGCTGCACCCCTGCGATTAATCGCTACGATGTGTTACGGTCCTCCAAGTGGCAGAGTGAGCAAAGGTGCCTGGGATTGGTCTGAACCGATAAGGGCTAACCGATATATTTCCGAGAGCACCAGAAAGGTCGCTTTAGAGGTAAGATCAGTTTCATCAATATAAAACCAGTGCCCCCTATATTGCACAGCGAGACTAGCTTGTGGTCTAGATGATGAGGATTGAACTTTGAAGACCTTGTCAATTTTATCGTTATTGGGTCCAGGAAAAGGCCAAGTGCTGAACGTTAGATTCCTGTCAATGTGTGATTGTGGAGGGGCCACCCCTTGAGTAAGATAGACGATGGCACCTAACACCGAGCGAGTCCGTAAGTGAAGATTATCGTAAGTCGCGGAGTTTAGATCACGTTTGCTACCGGCACGCAGTTCGATTGGCTCATCGTCAGTCTTCATAACTCCAAGCTGTTTCAGAATATCCCTCGATTCCGGAGGAGTGGTTCGCAACAACATGATCGGTTGAGGTTTGGGTTGGAAGAGCCTCACATGAAGGCCATCTGTATCAGGTATAAATGTATAGCCAGCCTTAGCGGCGGAAATGAGATCGGAAGGTTTAAGGAGGTTATTTTCAATTGGGGCAGATATCGGTTTCTGGTGTTCGGTGAAAGCGATAAGTAGCTTATGCTTTTTCTGCAAATCCCCAAGAGTATTCGCGATTTTGTAAAAACTCTCCATATCCCCCTGCGACTCGTTGACAATGCCATTGATTTCTTTTACTAATAGATGCATCAAAATCTTGATGGGCCAGTCCGACGCCGCGAGGTAAGCAAGGGTATCTATATTTATAGGCTCAACAAGACGTTTGGCAAACTCAGTTCCCCGTTGTGGGCTGAAAGAAAATGTAGGCCGATCGGAATAGTGCAGTTCTGGGATGATCAGCGTAGAATCAATATTATTGGAGGTTATTTCTGCCCCCAACGTTACATTGAAAGAGGCCTGGGCACTGATCGAATTGATGGCGAGAAACTCGATGGTGTCGAGGTAGCGTAATCGAACAATATTTAATAATAATTCTTCATCGGCCGTTGCTCTTACACGGTCGTTGTAGCTTAAATATACGTCCTGCAGCATCTGGGGACCGACAGAACAGCCAGAAATGAGCAGGAGCAGCAGGCACGATTCCAGGATATAGTAAAAACTAGTATTAGATTTCATAAGTTTACCTTAATTGAAAAAACATGGTTGCACCTAGGAGTGCTGGCGTCGTATAGAATTCCTCTCCGAGTAGCAATGGCATACGGCCAGTCAGAATGTCACGCACCATTCTACCTGTAGTTCCGGTAATCAATCCCATAATGAGAGCAATCGTGTCCCCATATCCGAGGCTGCTTGTCCTTTTTTTTGCTAAAATAACAAAAAGGGTAAGTCCAAAAGCATTGAACTAAAACAAAAAGCGCAGAAATTTATATCTCATTAGGTTAAAAAGTATATGGATTGTTTATGGCTACCGAAAAAATAGCGCGCCCAATATTTCTGGATTTTATTATAATGAAGATGTTTTTTTGTTCTCAATAGTCATAATCTTGAGGGCTTGGATTCAATAAAGAGCTTTTGCAAGTAAAGTATCAAAAATATATGGTTTATATATCTACCATTTGTGGTTGTCTTTCGTCAATGATTGGGGTAATCGACATTCAAGACGTCGAAAAAACAATCAAAAGAGCTCCTGCTTTTCGAGTCTATACTAACCTGATTCCACTAATGGGAATTGGAACTGAAGAAGTTATTACCGGCAATATCTGCCGTTAAGTCTATAGCTGTAAATAAGAAAGGAAAATGCATGTCAATTGAAAAGTATTTGAAATGGCAAGATTTAGAAGGAAACGAATTCAGGCCAGTTTCCCTTGTTGGTATAGATTTACTGAACGATCGAATTTTAAATAAAGGCACAGCGTTTAGCAAAGAAGAACGTGCTGCCTTTCATCTTGATGGATTAGTGCCGCCCAGGGTTCAGACTTTTGAAGATCAGCTAGAAAGAGTGTACCAGGGATATACGAATATTGAAGATGATATTCAGAAATATATCTTTCTCAGATCGCTTCAAGATCGAAATGAAACTCTTTTTTATGCATTGGTAGCCGCACATGTAGAAGAAATGGCTCCAATAATTTACACACCCACAGTCGGGCAGGCGTGTCAGGAGTTCAGTCACAGATATCAAAAGCCCAGAGGAATGTATATCACTCCGGCAAATGTCGATAATATGGAAGATATGGTGAATCATTTTCCTTCTAAAGAAATTAAAATTATTGTCGTAACAGATAGCCAGGGAATTCTTGGAATCGGGGATCAAGGGGTAGGGGGCATGGGGATTCCAATTGGAAAGCTCTCTCTTTATACCCTGGGTGCAGGTATTCATCCCGCTTGTTGCCTACCAATTGCGCTCGATATTGGAACCAATAATGATGAGCTGTTGAATGATCCTATGTATCTTGGAATACAGCAAAAACGTATGACTGGTGACGAATATGATCAGTTCATTGATAAATTTGTCACTCAGGTAAAACGGAATTTCCCTAATGCCCTTCTACAATGGGAGGACTTTAGTAAGTCTAATGCTTTCAATAACCTGCATAGATATGTTGATGAGTTGCCATCTTTTAATGATGACATCCAGGGAACAGGGGCGGTTGTCCTTGCTGGTATTCTTAATGGTGTGAAAATTAAGGAAGAAAAATTAACAGATCAGACTTTTCTCGTCTATGGGGCAGGAGCAGGTGGCGTTGGAGTTGCCGACCAGATTTGTGCAGGGCTCGTGAGAGAAGGGCTCAGCCTAAAAGAGGCGCAGAGAAAAATATTTATTCTGGACTCCAGAGGACTGGTGTTTGAAGATAGGCCAAATCTTGACGAGTACAAAAAACCGTATGCAAAATATGCATCAATAGCTTCTAGCTGGGACGTGAAGGAAGAAGGAAAAGCTTCGCTCACGGAAGTTATAAATAATGTGCCAGTTACAGTGCTCCTTGGCACCTGTGGGGTCGGTTCTTCCTTTAAAGAAGAACACGTCCTCAAAATGCTCAGCTACACTGATCGACCAATAATATTTCCTCTATCCAACCCGACCAGTAGCTGCGAAGCACTGCCAGCGGATTTGTATACGTGGAGTGATGGAAAGGCAATCGTCGCTACTGGAAGTCCGTTTGACGATGTGGACTATAAAGGACAACTCTTTCGAATCGGGCAGGGAAACAATGTGTTTATTTTCCCTGGTGTCGGTCTTGCTGCTATTTTGACCAAAATACATACCGTAGCGGTTGATATGTTTACAACTGCCTCGTATGCTTTGGCAGACTGTGTTGCGAAAGAAGACCTTGATGCAGGTACCGTTTTCCCAAGAATAAAAGATTTGCAGAAAATTTCTCTTCACGTTGCTATTGAAGTGATAAAAGAAGAAATTAAAGATGACGCAGACCATGAGCTGCATACAAAAGATTTGGCAGAGTATGTAGAAGCGTGTATGTGGAAACCAACCTATCTTCCATATCGTAGGGTTTGATATTGGTTTTAAGATAGTGTTACTGGTATAACGTCTTGTTAAGATGGACCTCTTTGAGGTTCATCTTAGCAGGGATTGCACGTCAAAGATTGATTATGCAATCGTCGTGCGTTGTCGCTTTTTAAAATTTATTAAAAAATCGTAGACTGGAAATTCCTGTCATTTTAAGATTATCATCTCAAGAGACATCCAGAACTTTGCGGATCAACTTAGCAATATCCTTCTTGGCAAGTGGTTTGAATGCAAATTCTTTTATACCCATAGATTTCGCCTTTCCCTCAGTAATAATAGTGGAGTAGCCAGTACAAAGGATAATGGGGATATCAGGACGAATCTGTAGCATTCTCCTACTAAGGTCGCTACCCGTCATACCAGGCATAGTCTGGTCAGTTATAACAATATCGAATGTATCGGGTTGGTTCTGAAAAGTTTCTAAAGCCTCAAGACTGTTATTTCTTACGGTTACATGGTAACCAAGCCTTTCGAGCATAGTTTTGCCCATCGTGGTAAGTATTTCTTCGTCGTCAACAAAAAGAATCCTCTCTCTGCTGAAGTGGTAGGGAAAAAGTGGACAGTTTTTTAAGATTGAATTACAAAATCTTAAGGAGGTGTTCAATGACAAAGCGTAAAAGAAAAAACTACACAAAAGAATTCAAAGATGAGGCAGTGAAACTTATAACTGTGCAGGGCCACTCGGTGGCTGAAGCGTCCCGTAACCTTGGAGTTAACCCTGCAATGCTTGGCCGCTGGAGAAAGGAGGTTGAGCATTCAGAGAATTCTGAGATGTCAGCTGGAGGCCCGGCCGTTGTACAAGCTGAACTAAAGCGTTTACGCAAAGAAAATATACAACTCAAATTAGAGAGAGAAATACTAAAAAAGGCGGCAGCCTTCTTCGCGAGAGAACAGGAATAAGGTATCAGTTCATTGATGCTGAGAAGAAGGTGTATCGAGTATTCCTACTATGTGAAGTGATGCAAGTTAGTCGCAGCGGCTACTATTCCTGGCGAAGCAGAGATCAACCTAAACTCCAGGAAGAACGCTCTCGGCTCATCCCTAAGGTAAAAGCGATTCATAGCAAAACTCGAGGGTCATATGGTGCACGCAGGATGTCAAAAGAGTTACAAGCAGAAGGCGAGCACTGTGGCCGGGCCAAAGCAGCGACATTGATGACGCTCGCCGGAGTGGAAGCAAAACAGAAAAAGAAATACAAAGTCACCACAAACAGTAAACATAATCTCCCAGTGGCTCCAAATTTGTTGGAACGAAATTTTGAAGTGTCAGAGCCAGATCACGTTTACTGCGCTGACATAACGTACATATGGACAACTGAAGGTTGGTTGTATCTCGCAATCGTTTTGGATTTATTCTCTCGTAGAGTTGTCGGTTGGTCTATAGGGGATCGAATAAAAAAAGAACTTGTGATGAAGGCATTAGAGATGGCCATTGGTCGCCGTAGACCTGCACCAGGTCTTTTGTTTCATTCAGATCGTGGCAGCCAATATTGCAGCAAGGCATTTCAAAGAATGCTCAAAAACAATGGTATGGTTTGTAGCATGAGCAGGAAGGGAAACTGCTGGGCCAACAGCGTTGCTGAAAGCTTCTTCAGTAGCTTAAAAACTGAGCGGGTATTTGATTATTCCTACTCAACGAGAGAGGAAGCACGGGGAGATATTATTGATTATATTGAGATGTTTTACAATAGCACAAGACTGTATTCTTATTTGGGATATCTCAGCCCTGATATGTTTGAAGAATTGATGACAATGAAAATAGCTGCTTAAGAAAATGTCCGTTTTTACTTGACCACATCAGGATATTCATATGCCTGTTATGAATGGACTCGATGCAACTAAAAAAATCAGAGAAAATGAGAGTGCTCAAAAAAGATTACCTATTATTGCAATGACTGGAGCGGCAATGACTGGAGATCGTATTCACGCTTTTGAATCAGGTATGGATGCACTTATTGCTAAGCCTTTTTCGTTAGAAGTGCTGTACTCGGAGCTTACTAAGTGGATTAAGAACTCATAACAACACTTATATCAAAGTGTATCTATTTCTCACAGCAAGTTACTTGCGAAAACTGCATAGAGTAAACTTCATTAGTTAAAAGATATGTGACTTACAGGATCTATGTAAAGGATAGGTCTAGCATGTTGCTATGACTACTGTGGTTACGAGTTGCAGTGGATTATCCATATCTTTCAACCATTCACTACTCATGGATTATCCACTGTTGATGAACTCGTAAAAAGGTCATTCAAAGCTTCAGATGGCTAAGGCAAAAAGTTTGATATACAGGTAAGCGATAGACTCCGAGGCGTAGTGTTTTTTTGCGGAGACAGGACTATACATATGGTATGTCTTGTCTTCGTAAAAAACCTACAACGCAGTAGATCGGACTTTTTACGACGCCATCACTGTTAGACTCCAACTCGTCCTGGGATATCGGATACGCAATGTAGCCATTTTAGGAAAGAAATTCTCTTGCTGCCTGCGGGGTGATGTTGGCTTGGGCAGATAGTGCTGTTTTGCTATGAGTAAGGATCGACTTTAGAGTCTGAGGTAGGAGAGTCTCTACTGATTTCTTATCAATCACCTTTGAAGAATGATTACTTTTTTCTGATTGACTGAGTGCTACGTTGTCCTGAAATTTTTTCCCAGAAAGATCATTCTCTGAAGTAGAATTGGGTTTGTTATTTTGAGTTTGCTTAGTATCGGTTTCAGTTTTCTGCTGAGAGATGTGACTTTGTGTCAATGCGGCGTTTGAGGTGGCTGTGAATGTCATACTGAGCTCCGTATAAATATACAATATCAAAAGTGTTAAATGAGTTTTCTTTATGTTGTTCTATATTGTTATCGACAGAAATTAAAATAATATTAACAGGAAAATACAAGAGGTTGAAAAAAGGTTCTCTGCAGACAATATGGTGAGTCAGATTGTAACTCGCTGGGTTCAATATTTGCTTTGACAGACGCTTGAAATTTGGGAAATGAATGTTCAAGAAGACCACGTTCATTTGTTGTTATCTATACCACCAAAATTTTAACTTTCAGAAGTTGTTGGTTTTCTCAAAGGAACATCAGTATTCCAGATGCTGGGACAAGCACCTGGAATTCAAAAAGAGATACTGAGGAAGGCACTTATGGGCCAAAGAAAATGTTAGACTTTAAGCCTACCAAGGTAGTTGGCCACTGTCTTCATCCCAAGGAAAAACTGTTGAAGATTGAACTTTTCATTGGGAGCGTGGAGGTTGTCATCGGGGAGGCCAAACCCCATAAGTACAACTGGAAGGTGGAGTTCTTGATCAAATAGTGCTGCAATGGGTATAGAACCTCCTTCTTTTAGCGAAACAGGAGCTGTTTTATATACATCTTCAAGGGATGCTGATGCTTCTTTAAAAAAACGATTGTTCTGGTCAACATCTACTCCTGACCCGGCGTGGATGTTCGTAAGCTGGACCTTGTAGCCTTGTGGCGAGACTCTTTTAACACTGCTTTGGAGCCAGTTAAACACCATGTTTGGGTCAAAGCTAGGCGGAATTCGGAGACTAATTTTTGCTGTTGCTTCTGCTGGGATAACCGTTTTTGCGCCCTCTGCGGTAAAGCCGCCGGCAATACCGTGTACCTCAAGAGTTGGTCGCACACCAAGGCGTTCAAGTGGAGGGTAGTTACTCTCTCCAACTAACTCAGAAACACCCATTTCGTGACAGAGTGCTTTTCCTATTTCAAGAGGATCGTCCTGGTAGAATTGCTTCTCTGCAGGAGTGGGCGTTGGGATGGCATCTTGTAATTCTGGGATCTGGATTTTTCCATCTTCTGTTTTGAGTTTACTTATCATCAGACAGAGAGCGTGGATTGGGTTTGGCGCAACACCGCCATAACTACCGGAATGTAAATCAGTTTTTGAACCATTTACTTTGAGTTCGGTGTATATGATACCACGCAGCCCAGTGATAATAGAAGGTTGGTCAGAGCTTGGCATATGTGTGTCACAGATGAGTACACCATCTGCTGCAAGTTTATCTTTATTTTCGGGAATAAATGCTGCAATGGAGGCGCCACCCGCCTCTTCTTCTCCTTCAAGAAGAATTTTTATATTGATAGGCGGTGCGCCGTAGACTGCAAACCAGGCTTTCAGAGCTGCAACCACAAGCATGATCTGGCCTTTATCATCACTTGCTCCACGTCCATAAATATTGCCGTCTTTGATGGTGGGATCAAAAGGTGGATTCTTCCACAGCTCAAGAGGATCGGCAGGCTGGACATCGTAATGTCCATAAATAAGCAGTGTTGGTTGTGCAGGATCTACGATTGAGTGAGCATATACCAGCGGGTGTCCTTCTGTTTCAATCAGTTCTGGTGATTCAAAACCTATTTCCGCAAGTTTGTTCTGGATCCACACAGCTGCGCGGTGTACATCACTTTTAAACTCTGGCAGGGTGCTAATAGATGGAATCTTAAGCCATTCGACAAAATCATTTGTGAATTCCGGGAGATTAGCTTCAAGATATGTCGTTAATTTTGTTGTGTGATCCATAGTTTTCTACTCTTGTATTTGGATATTCATACCTGCAAAGCCTTTTTTGGCCTGTAGTTGTTCTTGCAGCTGTTGATGAGCAATATCACCGGTGCAGTGGCAGGTAATTATGTTTTCTATCTTTTCTTGTTTTAAAAGATCTATAGTTTTCTGCAGACGTTGGTCATCAGCATTTTTGAGATGCAGACCGCCTATGAGTGTATGTATCTTCTCCGTTCCGCTCACAGCTTTAATGTGATTTAAGGTGTTGATAATTCCTGCATGACAACAACCTATACAGATGACCAGTCCCTTGCTGCTGTTTACCCAGAGGGCCATGTCGTCAACTATTGCATCGGTTCTTTTGCCATCTCTATCAAAATAAAAAGCCCCACCAGTTGTTTCAAAATCCACGTTTCTTGGGATTTCGCCTGTCAATGTAACCGCTTTGGAGGTTTTGATAGATTTGGTCACCCAGTGTAACCGTTCTTCAGGAAGACTGCCAATACTACTCATGGCCCGGGTTGTCATTTTTACAGGTTTTGCAATTCCGTTATGAATAGAATAGCGAGGGAGAAATGCAGCAGCATGACAGTACACATTGACATGGTGGTTGCACGATAAAACGTCAGCAAGTCCACCAGTATGGTCGTAGTGTCCATGGCTCAATATCAGGGTATCTACCTCACCTAAATCAAGATTTAATTTTTCGGAATTATATACAAGAGCATCTTTTTGCCCTGTATCAAAAAGTATTCTCTGCTCATCCACTTCAAGCCAGAGCGCAAAACCGTGCTCAGCTCGTAAACTTTCCTGGGCTTCATTATCGACAACTATTTGAATTCGAATATTTTCAGCGTTCATTGTAGTCCCGTTGCATGAATTTAGCTTTCGCTTTACAGACAATTTTATCGTTAATTTTTATCTGTGATTTCAGATGATAGAGCGGTGGAAGAGAGGCGTCAATCCACGCCGTTATGGCCATGGTACTATCGTAGATGACCGGATCGATAAATCGTACGTTAAGCTCTCCGGTCATTGCTTCAATGTTTTCATGTAATAAACAATGCGCCATGGCGGTATCAAGAAGAGCGGAGAGGAGACCGCCGTGCATGATCCCTTCATAACCTTGCATCGTCTCATTACCTGTGAAGTTGGTTGAAACACACCCTTCACTTTCTCTAATAAACTTTAATCCGAATGAGTTTGGATTGTCCTGGCCGCACATTATGCAATGGCGGTGGGTGAATGTGGAGAGTGGTTTACTATTTTGCTGGTTCATTTTCTTTGAAAAGTAAAATATTAATTTCCTATCAGTAAATGACTGAAAATTGAATTAAAGCATTTTATTAAATACATAACCTTGACAAAAATCAAGAAAGAATAAATATAACATATGCACAAATTAAATGTAGGTTTCTTTTAATGATTTTTAACAATAAGGGAAAAGAATTATGTGGAAAATCCTCATCCGTGTAAATAAGAATCTTGTATCAGCAATACCTGTGATGATGATTGCTGGGTTTGCATTTGGCGCTGCTCTGGATGCCGAACTTGTACTCACATTAAAAGGCCTCATTGTTCCACTCACTTTCCTCATGGTTTATCCCATGATGGTGACGCTTAATATTAAGCATTTAAAGCAGGGGTTAGATTTACCTCTTCAGGCAACCACCCAATTTATTAATTTTGGAATTATTCCGTTTGCTGCATTTTTGCTTGGTCGTTGGTTTTTTCCAGATCAACCCTATATGGCTTTAGGTCTGCTTTTGGCCTCATTATTACCAACCAGTGGAATGACTATCTCGTGGACCGGTTTTGCCAAAGGTAATATGGGAGCAGCTATTAATATGACGGTAATCGGACTTACTCTTGGATCCCTGCTCACCCCATTCTATGTAAGCGGTCTTCTTGGTGCTACAGTGCAGGTGAATATTGTAAAAGTGATGCAACAAATTCTTTTTATCGTGTTTTTGCCAATGGTTGCAGGTTTTGTGACCAGGCAAATGTTATTGAAAAAATACACCCTCCCAGAATTTAAAGAGAAAATAGGACCACGTTTTCCAGCGATTTCAACCATAGGTGTACTTGGTATTGTTTTTGTTGCCATGGCACTCAAGTCGAAGACTATAATGGCAGATCCAGGGTTACTTCTAACAATTTTTGTTCCCCTTGTAATTTTGTATCTTTTTAATTTCGGTTTATCAACCTTTGTTGGGAAACGATTTTTCAAACGTGGTGATGCCATTGCCCTTGTGTATGGCACTGTGATGAGAAATCTCTCTATTGCTCTTGCTATTGCGATTAACGGTTTTGGAACAGAAGGAGCCAACGCAGCCCTCGTTATAGCTCTTGCATATATCATTCAAGTCCAGTCTGCCGCCTGGTACGTGAAATTTACTGACACCCTATTTGGTAAGGTATCAGACTAGGAGGCTGTCCGAGAATGCCCTCTTGGAGTCTGCGCTTACCAGCCTCAATTCTTCGGAATTCCCAAAAAATAATGCTCGCAGGTAAGTTTGACTCCGATATCAAATATATGGCTGTGCTTATTTTTTAGGAATTACTCGATTTTGAACAAAATGCCTATTCTCAGACAAGCTCCTAGAAAAGAGGATCTTTTCTGTATAAAAACAGAACCGTTCAACCTGCAGTTTAATCAATAATTAAGGAGGTACGTATGGCCGAGGAAAGTGTTGGATGTGCCAGACCAACCGGAGGTCCTGTTGGTGAACGTCCTGAAGAAAGTAAAACTACAGATCAAAAAGAGATAAAGAAGGAGCGTCCTATGTTAATGGTTGGACAAAAAGTACCGGATTTTACAGCACCTGGTTACCAAAAGGGTACATTTGTGAATATCAAGTTGTCCGATTATCTCGGCAAGTGGGTTCTGCTCTGTTTTTATCCCGGTGATTTCACCTTTGTCTGAGCAACTGAGATTTCAGCGGTCGCTGAAAAATATCCAGAAATACAAAAGCTTGGGGTAGAAGTCTTGTCCATGTCTATTGATTCCATGTTTGTCCATAAAATGTGGGATGATAATGAACTCAGTAAGATGGTAGATGGAGGTGTTCCGTTCCCTATGCTCTCTGATGCCGGTGGTAAGGTTGGTAAAGCCTATGGCGTTTTTGATGAGGATGCAGGAGTAGAGGCCCGCGGGCGATTTATTATTGATCCTGATGGAGTGCTACAAGGTTTTGAAGTGCTTAGCCCGCCTGTTGGGAGAAATGTAAATGAAACAATCCGTCAGGTGCAGGCATTTCAGCTGGTGAGGGAAATACAAGGTGCTGAAGCAACTCCATCTGGATGGACGCTAGGCAAAAAAACACTCAAACCTGATATCGATCTGGTCGGTAAGGTCTGGCAAGAGTGGAAAACAGATATGGTTTTTGACGATTAATATGTAAAAGTATTTTTTAGGGCTGGTTTTCAATCTTCCAATACCAGCCTTTTTATTACCAAATGTAGTTACACACATCTCCTCGTTACCCCAATCAAAATACAGTTTCCCGAATTCCTCTATCCTCTTTTATTTACAAGCTACATCCTTTTGTTATTATTTTTCAAAATACGTAAAAGCACCTTGACATTGTTTGAATTATCCTGAGATAATATTTACTGAAAAAGATGGTGTTTCTTTGTTTTTAAAAATCAATTGTGAAAATGACTGTGACAAAAAAACACGTTCTGGTTGTGGATGATGAACCTCTTTTAGTTCGTTTAAATAAGCGCCGACTTGAAGATGACGGGTATAGTGTTTCAGTGACCACGACGAGCCTTGATGCTTTGGATCTTGTGACGATAAATCCAGGGAAATATGATCTCTTGCTGACAGATCTTACTATGCCTGGACTCTCAGGGAGGGAACTCATACAAAAGATTTTACTACTAGTACCAACCTTACCCGTCATTGTTCTAACAGGTATGAGTGACCCGGAAATAGAACAAGAACTTTACGATCTTGGTGTGAAGGCAATACTAGAAAAACCTTTATTAGACGATGAGTTGGTTAAGGCTGTTGATAGGGTCCTGCAGGTGGATTAATGATTAACTTCACAAACAAAAACCTCATAAATTCTTTTGAAGAAGCCCTTCTTGAGATGGATAAGGATGCGGCATTTGAACTCAGTCGTCAGCATGAAAACCCTCTCACCCTTGTCGAAGAAATTCTAGTTCCTTGTTTAGAACGAATAGGGGCGGGTTGGGAAGAGGGTCGAATTGCTTTAGCACAGGTCTACATTAGTGCTCAGATTTGTGAGGAAATTTAGTCAACATCCTACCCGTGGTTGACAACAGTAATGACTCTACCCCCAATATAGCCTTGGTATTGCTTGAAGACTATCATGCTCTTGGAAAGATGATTGTTAAATCGTCACTCATCGCGTCTGGCCACTCTGTAATTGATTTGGGTAGAATGAATGTTGATGAGATTGTGGCTTCTGTTAAAGAAAAAGATATTAAAATTCTTCTTGTGTCTGTGCTGATATTGCCTTCTGCTCTTCTTGTGAAGGAGTTGCGTAAACGATTTGATCTGGAACATCTGGAAACCGAGATAGTGGTTGGAGGTGCCCCGTTTCGGCTTGATAAAAATCTTTGGAAGGAAGTTGGGGCAGATGATTATGGCACAGTTGCTTCTGATTCCATACACATTGTAGATCACCTTGTAGAGGAGTTGAGCTGATGGAAACAATGACTTCTATGGAACGTGTTTTGACAACTCTGAGTCATAAAGAACCGGATCGTGTTCCATTTTTCCTTTTACTGACGATGCATGGCGCGAAGGAACTGGGTCTTTCAATTGAAGAGTATTTCTCAAAACCTGAGAATATTGTCGAAGGTCAACTCAGGTTGCGTGAAAAATACCAACACGATTGTTACTATCCTTTTACCTACGCAGCAGTTGAGGTGGAAGCTTTTGGTGGCGACGTAAAATACGTATCAAACGGACCTCCGAATGCGGGAAGCCCAATTATAAAAAACAGAAGGGATATTGAAAAGCTCAAGGTTCCCGACGTAAAGAATACACCCTGCCTGAGAAAGGCATTAAACACGATAGAGCTGCTCAAGGTCGAAGCTGGGGAAGATGTTCCCATTATTGGGGTGGTGGTCTCGCCTTTTTCCCTGCCTGTCATGCAAATGGGTTTTCCAGATTACCTTGATTTATTATTGCATGATAAAGAGTCATTTTATCAGTTGATGGCTGTTAATGAACTGTTTTGTGTCCAGTGGGCCAATGCTCAGCTTGCAGCTGGGGCGACTGCCATTTGTTATTTTGACCCTGTTGCTTCTCCATCTATGGTCCCTGCCTCCCTTTACAGAAAATCCGGTCTAGACGTGGCAAAGAGGACCCTTCCCCAAATAAATGGTTTGGTAGCTACTCACTTTGCCTCAGGGACGTGTCTTGAGATCATTGAAGATGTTGTTTCCACAGGTACAGGGGCTGTCGGTGTAGGGGAAGATGAGGATATTAACGAGCTGAAAGAAAAATCACGAGGTCGATTGAGTTTGATTGGAAATCTAAATGGCATAAAAATGTGTAGCTGGCCCCCTCAGGAGGCGAGAAGCAGTGTAACCGATTTACTGTCTAAGGCAGCCCCAGGTGGTGGCTTTATTTTAGCCGATGGACATGGGGAAATCCCCTGGCAGGTGCCTGACGAGGTTCTGCATGCAATGTCAACTACAGTAAGGCAGTGTGGAACGTATCCGATTACCTCACCAGAGGAAATCAGAACGTTATGAAAAAGTGTTTAGCTCATCAGTTAACTATTGCAGTGTGTGAAAATTTCTTTAAAGAGGCCTTTACGATTTTTAAAGAGCGAGGGTGGGAAGATGTTAATCTGGTTTCTTTTCCTGCACGATGTGGCCGGCGGGTGCTCTCAGAAAAGGAAATCACAGATCTTGCACCTGATAACGGCAATATCATCGTCGTGGGAGGCATTTGTTTGTCTCAACTTAACAATAGTTCTGGTCTCACTATTGTACGTGAGACGAACTGTTTCTCTTATATTTGTGGAACGGCACAGATACAGCAGTTAATGCGTCAAGGAGCGTATTTTGTGTCTCAAGGATGGCTCAAAAACTGGCAGAGCAACGTTGATTCTTTTGGTTTTACAAAATCTCAATATCAAGATTTTTTAGCACAATCCGTTCGTAAAATCGTTTTTTTAGATACCTTAATTAATGATGAAGGGAAGGATGGATTTGAGAGTTATTGTAGGTATGCTGGTATCGATGGAGAACACATTGAAGTTGGTTGTGAATTTTTTGGACTACATCTATGTCGTGCTATGACAGAATGGCAGCAAAACATAGGGGGAAATAAATTAGTTCAGGCGAAGAGTGAAGCTTCTGAAGCAAAGTTGTTGCTTGGTCTTCTGAGAGGCCTTGAGCCTGCCGTATCTTTAGAGATGGCAGAGAAACAGGTTGTTAATCTATTTCATATGTTTATGGCACCGCAAGATGTTGATGTTGAAATTGTCTCCAGAGGGGTGAAAACGTTTCATTTTATTAAAGATGCTGTCCCTGTATCCTTGACTGAGTTTTCGGCAGAAGGGATTTGGTGTTGTGAAGCCATTAATGGCTTTTATTACGTAGTGGAAGTTGATGATGCAGAAAGTGCTGTGATACGGATCTCTGGACGGTATTTGGCTGAAAAAATTAACGACTACATAAGTTTAGCCCTATCATTACAAGGTTTAATTCGCCTCTTACTCTATAACGGTATTCTTTATGACGGCTTGCGTGCAGAAATAGTCCACAAGGAACAGATAGAAAAATATTTAGAAAAGTCAGAAAATCATTT
Source organism: Desulforhopalus sp. (assembly GCA_047622095.1). Taxonomy (GTDB): domain Bacteria; phylum Desulfobacterota; class Desulfobulbia; order Desulfobulbales; family Desulfocapsaceae; genus Desulforhopalus_A. The sequence goes on along the minus strand of JBLHNU010000006.1, from coordinate 68,668 downwards.
TCGATTTTTGTATGAAAATGCACCATTACCTTACCAATCCCTTGATGAGAATGGTCGGATTATGGGGGTGAATAATGCCTGGCTCACAACCCTTGGTTACAAAAAAAATGCTGTTGTTGGAAAATTATTTGAGTCATTTCTATGCGATAAACATGTTCAGAAGTATAAGGATTTTTATAAAAGTTTTGAAGATGATAAAGAGCCAAAGTCCCTTGAGCTTGACGTAGTGAAAAGTGACTTTACTGAAATACGTATTCAATTGGATGCAAGTATCTCTAAAAATAGCACCGGTGTTGTCCAGCAAATCCATTGTGTTTTTGTCGATATAAGTGAGCAAAACAGAATTAATGAGCTGATTCTTCAATCAGAAAAACTTTCTACTATTGCAGGACTTGCAGCCGGAATCGCGCATGAAATTAATACACCCCTTAGTGGGATTATGCAGTCGGCACAATTAATTGAAATGTTTTTAGATCCTGAAAATGAGCAAAGTGTCAGGGTTGCAAGTAAATATGATGTAGATCTTTCAAAAGTACAAGAATATGCAAAAGAGCAAGACTTGGACTATTTTATTGGCGGCATTCGTTCTTCGGCCATTACGGCAAGTGAAATTATAAAAAACTTGTTGGAATTTAGCCGACCTCGTAAGGGGGATTGGGCTAGTGTTCGTCTGGCCCATCTCCTTGATCGAATTGTTAAGTTGATACTCTCCGACTACGATCTGAAGAAAAAGTACAACGTAATCAACGTCAATTTTGAGACAGAATATGATTCAAATCTTCCCTTTATTCACTGTGTCGAGATGGAGATTGAACAGGTCTTTTTTAATGTGATCAAGAATGCAGTACACGCTATGGGTAAGGTTAAAACTGCAAATCCTAAAGTTCTCATTCGCACAAAATTAAAAAACAATACTGCTTACATAGAGATTGAAGATAATGGGCCAGGAATTAAAACAGATACGATTAAACATGCTTTTGATCCATTTTTCACGACAAAAGAACCGGGGGAAGGTACGGGGCTGGGGTTATCTATTTCCTATGCGATTGTGACAGGAAAGCACAGTGGATTGATTTGGATTGATAAAGAGTTTAAGAAGGGCACAAAATTTGTAATTGAGCTACCGGCTGAAGCACGAGATAGTCGGGCTATTGAGCAAATTTAATTTAGCGGACCTCTGGTGAACATTTTGTCAGTCAGTGGCTTGCTGTAAAATTGAACACAGTTTGTAAATACAAGCGTTTGATATTTGACGAACAAAATGTTCATTAGAAATTCGGACTAGGCCTACATAATTATTATGAGAGGAAAAACCACATTGGCTACTTCCAAAGCAACATTGTTAATTGTTGAAGATGATACCTTCACGCGTACTTCGATGACGGCGTATCTGAAGGCTGAACGATATGATGTTCTTAGAGCATGTTCTGGTGTCGAAGCGCTTGAAGTTATAAGAGGAACCCAACCTGATCTTGTGATAACAGATTTACGAATGCCTGAAATGGGAGGTCTTGAGCTGTTAAAGAAGTTAAAGATCGATATCCCATTATTGCCTGTTATCATAATTTCAGGTGAAGGCACTATGGGAAATGTTATCGAAGCCCTACAGCATGGAGCTAGAGACTATATCCAAAAACCTATTCAGGATATGGGATTATTGAAACATTCGATTGAACTTGCTCTTTCCCACGCTACGTTAAAAAAAGCGCATGATATGTATCGTGAGGATCTAGAGCGGCTTGTTGAAAAGAGAACTCAGGAACTCTCTGAAAAAAATAATGCACTCGTTGAGATGGTCAACGAGCGAAAACTGACGGAAGCTCAGCTGCTTCAAGCTCAAAAGCTTGAGTCCGTTGGTCAACTTGCAGCTGGAATTGCCCATGAAATAAATACACCCACCCAGTTTGTAAGCTCTAATGTTGATTTCTTAGAGGAATCGTTTGGCGAGATAATCCAATTACTCACAAAATGTAGAGAAGGGCATGAACTTCTTGTCAAAGGTGAGATGAATCAGGAGTACATAAAGAACGTAGAAGAACTCGCAGAAGATATTGACCTGAAGTACTTGATGGAGGAAATCCCTATTGCGATAAAGCAGAGTCGGGAGGGGGTTGGTCGTATTGCAACCATTGTTGCTGCGATGAAGGAATTTTCTCACCCAGGTAGTCGATCGAAAACTGAGGTAAATCTTAATAAAATAATCGAAACAACCGTAACCGTTGCCAGAAATGAGTGGAAATACGTAGCTGAGCTCGAAACTGATCTAGATGAGAGCCTTTTTCAAGTGAACTGTCTATCAGATGAGATAGGTCAGGTGATTTTAAATATGATCGTTAATGCCGCCCATGCAATCGAAGCGAAACTGGGGGGAAATCCAGAGGGTGAAAAAGGGCGGATATTGATAACCACTAAACAACTTGATGATTTTGCTGAAATTCGTATTAAAGACAGTGGCTCTGGTATTCCTGCTTATGCTCAACATAGAATTTTTGATCCATTCTATACCACTAAAAAGGTAGGTAAAGGGACAGGGCAGGGACTGGCTATTGTTCATTCAGTAATAACCAGCAAGCATGGAGGTACAATTTCTTTTGAGACGGCTGAGGGCGTAGGTACTACGTTTATTGTTACTTTGCCTCAGAAGTGATGGTTTTTGAATTTTCTCTTCTTGATCTTCTTGTCAGGATTTTTTAATAAGAGGAGGTGCGTTACAATTCTACTAACTGAACTAATGAGGAAATATAAATGAGCGAGTGGGAGTGCAGGGTTTGCGGATACATTCATAAAGAAGATCAACCTCCAGAAAAATGTCCAGTGTGCGAAGCGCCAGAAAAGATGTTTACTCAAAAACAACCAGATTCTTCTGAGGTTGAAGTTGCGGTGCATATTGAGGAACAAGTTGAAACAGCTGCGCCACAAGAAACACTTCCTGAAAAACAATGGCGCTGTTCCGTTTGCGGGTATTTACATACAGGGCCAAAACCTCCTGGAAAATGTCCAGTCTGTGAAGCTACTGCAGAGCAATTTGAGGAGGTTGTTGAAGTAGAAGAGGTGGTGACGGAACTGGTTACTCCAGAAACAATCCAAAGTGGCAGCAACCGTAGGTGGCGTTGTACTGTCTGTGGGTATTTACATGAAGGTGATGCACCTCCAGAAAAATGTCCGTTATGTGGTGCTGATGGAAGTCTTTTTGTCGAGGTAGATGTAGAGGGTAAAACTTTAATAGGCGAAGACGATGGCGCCGAAGCGGCAGGTGCAGAGACCGTCACCACAAGTGTAGCTACTTCGCAGGAAGGGACAACGTTCTTTGATAAGATTGCATCGCTTTCTTTTTCATTCCATCTTCACTCAATTCACACGCACTTTCCTAGCGGGATCTTGCCCGTTATTGTCGTATTTCTTGGATTATCGATCTTTTTTAATATAGTGTCATTGGAAACAGCGGCATTCTATAATTCAATTGCAGTGTTGCTTGCGTTACCTGTTGTTATTTTCACTGGCTACATAGAGTGGCAGAAGCGATACAAAGGAATAAAGACAGTAGTTTTTATCACAAAAATTATATGTGCTCTGGTTGTTTTGGCCTCAGTCAACGTTCTGGTCTTTTGGCATGTAATTGATCCGGCCGTAGCAACTGAAGGTTCTGTTTCACAGATGTTGTATTTTGCGGTTGCAGCTGTTGCCCTAGGGGCAGCTGGAATTGCTGGTCATTTAGGTGGTAAACTGGCATTTGCCAGTCGAAGTTGACAGAGAAAATCAGGGAAATAAAAAAGGGGCGCTCTTCAATTAAGAAGAACGCTCCTTTTTTATGTCCACTGCCAAAATGTATTAAGGCAGGAAAGGTGTAATATCTTTTTCGTACTTGTTTTTGACTTTGAATCCTTTGTTCGTTAAGGCTTCAATAGCTTTAGGTCCATCATCTGAGGCGACGCGGAGTAACAGTTGAGTTATGTCTGTATGGTTTTTCTCTGGCCAGCAAAAAAGACTCTGTATGTTTATACCAGCTTGGCTGAGGGTTTCAGTCAGTTCTGCAAGCTTTCCGATTGTGTCATCGACAAAGACGCTAAGCCGAATAGAATTGTCGCTTATTCCTATGGCATCCAGTAGGACTCCCATAACATCTGTACTTGTAATAATCCCCACCAGTTCATCATTTTCCATTACGGGGAGTGAACTAATGCGATTCTGTTGCATGATAAGTGCCGCTCGCTCGATGGTGGTGCTTGTTGGTATTGTCACAACTGTTTTCACCATAACCATAGAGACGAGAACTTTTTCCAATAGATAATTCAGCTCATGGGTGGACAGTGAGGTTGCAGGAGATGCCCAATACTGCTTAAGGTCCCTATCAGAAAGGAGACCTACAAGTTTTTTGTTCTTGTCGACAACAAGTAGGTGGTCGATTGATTTATCTTCGATGATTTTTCTTGCCTCAACAAGCGTAGTCTCAGGGGCTACGGTGATGAGGTCTGTGTGCATTATTCTGCCTATATACATGGCTGTCCTCCTATCGGATAAACGGTATGGAACAGGTTTGTCTGCTCTTTATTATATCATTTTAAACTACATTCTTTCCCAATTTTCTAAAACTATACAAATGCAAGATTTAGGTGTCAAAGTAAAGGAGATCTTCACCAGTTTTACTTTTTCTTATAACCTCCAATTACAAGAGAAAGAGGATAGATCCAAGGGAAAAAACAGATGATTGTGAAGAAGTGAAAAATAACTTGCCTGAACGTCAAGTTTCAGAGTAATTTGCTTTGTTCGTTTATATAACAAAATTTGCACAGGTCCTTAATGAGGACTGGCAATTAAGGTTTGATAAAATAATCAAATACTCAAATCTGATTTCTATTATTCGGGAGAGATTGTGACTAAGAAAAGTGAAAATGTACTTTGGATGTCAGGAAATGAAGCTATTGCTATGGGTGCCTATGAGGCTGGTGTAGCAGTTGCCTCAGGTTATCCTGGAACCCCATCAACAGAAATTATGGAAAACCTCTCAAAGTACGAGGGCGTTTATACTGAATGGGCTCCGAATGAAAAAGTTGGTCTTGAAGTTGCTATCGGTGCAAGTTTTGCCGGTGGTAGGGCTCTGGCCACAATGAAGCATGTAGGTGTGAATGTAGCAGCGGATCCACTGTTTACCGCTTCCTATACTGGTGTTTGTGGGGGATTGGTTCTGATTAGTGCCGATGATCCTGAAATGCACTCTTCACAAAATGAGCAGGACAATAGAAATTATGCCTTTGCTGCCAAAGTACCCATGCTTGAGCCTTCTGATCCCAGTGAAGCGAAAGATATGGTTAAGGCTGGGTTTGAACTAAGCGAGGAGCTTGATACTCCGATAATGTTACGCATCACTACCCGTGTTTCCCATGTAAAAGGGGTGGTTGAAAAAGGCGAAAAACAGGCTCTAAAGGTTGTGGAAGAGGTCGCTAAGCAGCCAGGGAAGTTTGTAATGCTACCCGCTATTGCCCGTAAACGGCGTGAGGTGGTTGAAGAGCGCATGGCAAAGTGTAGAGAGCTTGCAGAAACCACGCCTTTTAACAGGATAGAAGAAGGGGACACTAAAAAAGGCTTTATCACCTCTGGAGTCTCCTATCTGTATGTAAAGGAAGCTTTTCCTGAAGCTGCAGTTTTAAAACTTGGAATGTGCTGGCCTCTTCCTGAAAAGAAAATTCGCCAGTTCAGTGAAATGGTCGATGAACTGTATGTGGTGGAAGAACTTGACCCTTTTCTTGAAACTCATATCAAGGCCATGGGGATTGATTGCCACGGAAAAGATCTCATCACCAACCAGGGTGAATTAAATACTGCGATTGTTCGTCAGTCTATTGATCCTTCTGCCAAAGTAGAATTGTTTGCGCCAGTCGAGCTGCCTAATAGACCACCAAATATGTGTGCAGGCTGTCCACACCGTGGAATATTTTATAATCTTTCGCGGATGAAGGTCTTTGTCTCAGGGGATATCGGTTGTTATACTCTCGGTTTTCTCCCACCTCTTTCGGCAATGGATTCTTGTGTCTGTATGGGCGCTTCGGTATCAATTGCTCACGGAATGGCAAAAGCACTCGGTGATGGTGGACACAATAAAATTGTTTCAGTTATCGGTGATTCTACTTTTATCCACTCCGGTATCACTGGCCTTATCAATACTGTATACAATGACTCCGCGTCGACTCTCATCATTCTTGATAACAGTATTACAGCAATGACTGGCCAGCAGCAAAACGCGACCAGTGGTTACTCCATGAAAGGTGAAGCAGCCAACTCCATTGACATCGAGGCACTTTGTAGAGCCGTTGGTGTAAAACATGTGTTCAAGGTGAACCCACATGACGTGGTTGAAACCAGAAAGGTACTCAAAGAAGCAGTCGATCTGGACGAGCCTTCTGTTGTGATTTCTGAAGCACCCTGTGTTCTTTTACCTGAAATGAAGGAAAGAAAACCGGTCTCCTATTTCACCAATCAGGAAAATTGCGTTGGTTGTATGTCTTGTATCCGTCTGGGTTGCCCCGCTATCAGTTGGACTACTTTTGCAGAAGGGGAAGCTGAAGAAAAAGGCTATAGAAAAAAACAGAAAGGAATTTCCAAGATTGATGAAATCCTTTGTAACGATTGTGGCCAATGTGCATCTCTATGTAAGTTTGATGCTATTACCAGAGGAGAGGGGAAATAATGGAAGCTACAGGAAATATCCTCTTTTCAGGGGTAGGTGGTCAGGGCATTCTTCTTGCTAGTGAAGTGACAGTGTATGGATTGCTTGCGGCAGGATACGATGCAAAGAAGAGTGAAGTACATGGCATGGCACAACGTGGTGGCTCAGTTACGGCTCAACTTCGTTATGGCAAAAAAGTCTATTCGCCACTCATTGAACCAGGTTGTGCTGATATTCAGGTCGCTTTTGAGATGATGGAAGCGGTACGCTATCTTCCCTATTTACACAAGGGAAGTAAGGTTGTTGTGAACACGCAAAAAATTCTTCCTCCATCAGTTGCAACAGGTCAGGCGGAATACCCTGAAGATGTTTTGAATCATCTTAGAGAAAGAGATATTGTCGTCGTTCCTGTGGACGCTTTTGATATTGCAAGAGAAGTTGGCGAAGTGCGAACGGCTAATGTGGTTATGGTAGGAGCTCTTTCGGCTTTTTTACCTGTTGATGAAGCTAATTTTGAAGAGATTATACGAAAGCGCGTACCTCAAAAATTCATCGATGTAAATTTAAAAGCATTTGCCGCGGGAAGAAACGCCAGCAAGTAATATGGGGGATGATATGACAGTAACCTATTGGGAAGAAGAGATCGAGACCCTGCCTCGAGTAGGTCTTGAATCTATCCAATTAAGAAGATTGCAGCACCTTGTTGCAAGAGTGTATAAAACCGTCAAGCCCTATAAGTTAAAGATGGATGAGGCGGGGGTAAAGCCTGAGGATATTAAGACGCTTGCTGACCTTACTAAATTACCGTTCACGGTAAAAAATGACCTGCGGGATAACTATCCTTTTGGGCTCTTTACTGTCCCTCTTGATCAAGTTGTACGGGTCCATGCATCATCTGGAACAACCGGTAAGCCTACCGTTGTAGGATATACTGCAAAAGATATTAAGACCTGGTCCAATGTAATGGCTCGGGCACTCTGTTGCGCAGGAGCCTCAAAAGACGATATGGTTCACAACGCCTATGGTTATGGTTTGTTTACCGGTGGTTTGGGTGCTCACTACGGAATTGAGAGATTGGGAGCCACTGCTATCCCTGTATCTGGAGGTAACTCAAAGCGTCAGATCAATATTATGAAAGATTTTGGGTCTACTGTTCTTTTGTCAACTCCATCCTATGCGCTTAATCTTGCAGAAGCTATGGATGCTATGGGTGTTGACCCGAAGTCGCTATCACTTCGGGTTGGCATTTTCGGGGCTGAGCCCTGGAGTGAAAATATGCGCGAAGAGGTTGAGCGTAAGCTGAACCTTAAGGCTACAGATATTTATGGTCTTTCTGAAGTGATGGGGCCGGGTGTAGCTCAGGAATGTCTGCATACCGACCGTGGAATGCATATTTTTGAAGATCATTTTCTCCCTGAGATTATCGATCCTGATACAGGAGAAGTTCTTCCTCCTGGTGAAAAGGGTGAACTGGTTTTCACAACCCTTACAAAAGAAGCCTTTCCTATTATTCGCTATAGGACAAAAGATATTTCCCGTCTTTTTTATGAACCGTGTGCATGCGGAAGAACCCTGGTTCGTATGGAAAAAGTTACCGGACGTACCGATGATATGTTGATCATCCGTGGGGTTAATGTCTTTCCGTCCCAGGTTGAGCATGTACTCATGGGAGTTGATGGTGTTGAACCTCATTACCAAATTGTTGTGGACCGCGTGGGAAATCTTGATACTATGCAGGTACAGGTTGAAGTAAGTGATGGGTTCTTTTCCGATGAGATCCGTAAGCTTGAAAACCTTTCTAAGCATATCCAGAAAGAGATTAAAGACCTCCTCGGGGTGAGCTGTAAGGTTAAACTTGTTGAACCAAAAACTATCCAGCGCAGTGAAGGTAAGGCGCAGCGGGTATTTGATAATAGAAAAATCTAATCCTGGTGTATCAGACGTATGCCGGGACACGTACCTTAAAGAAATTCATTTTTAAAGAGAAAGTGAATTTCTAAGGTACGAAGAAAAGGGGGATTTATGCTGGTAGAACAAATTGCAGTATTCCTGGAAAATAAATCTGGAAGACTTGCTGAAATTACTGCGGTTCTTGCAGACAATAATATCAATATCCGTGCACTCTCTGTAGCAGATACAGCAGACTTTGGTATTTTACGCCTCATTGTTGACAAAGTAGAGAAAGCAAAAGAGGTGTTAAAAGAAAACGGTTTTACCGTTGGTAAAACAGATGTTATTGCCGTTGAAGTGGATGATAAAACGGGAGGACTTGCCCGGGTTTTACAATCCATCAAAGACGCGAGTATTAATGTCGAGTACATGTACGCTTTTGTCAATAAAACCGGTGAAAATGCAGTGCTTATCTTTCGTTTTGAGAAGATGGATGAGGCAATTGAAACTCTGAAAAAAGACGGTTTTACTATTCTTTCAAGGGAACAGATTTGCTCTCTCTAGGAGGCAATTCTCGGACAGGCTCCTAGGTACAGGCGGGGCACTGTATCGGCGTGTAAACAATAATATTCTGACTACTGAGACTGTATGTATTGGCAAAAGGAACAAGAATGTCTTTCCAGGTCAAATCTGGAACAGCTACAACTGGAACGATTACAGACAACCTTGAAAAGGGTGGGGACGAATGTCCCGTTCTATAGAAATAAGTATAACAGTTTAAATCTTAACCCAGAAAAACTCACCTCGCTTGAGGGGATTAGAGATTATCCGTTTACCCTCAAACAGGATCTGAGGGATAACTATCCCTATGGACTTTTTGCAGTCCCACTTCGTGATGTGGTTCGTGTGCATTCCTCATCTGGCACCACCGGAATGGCAACTGTGGTTGGCTATAGTAAAAACGACATTATTACCTGGTCTAACCTGGTTGCACGAGTTCTGTGTGGTGCAGGTGTCACACCTGATGATGTGATTCAAATTGCCTTTGGCTACGGTCTCTTCACTGGTGGTTTTGGTCTGCATTATGGAGCGGAACGGCTTGGGGCATCGGTCATCCCTATTTCTTCCGGAAACACCAAACGTCAGATCCAGATAATGCAGGATTTTAAATCTACAGCATTGGTCTGTACCCCGTCGTATGCTCTTAAAATGGCTGATGTGATGATGGATATGGGGATTAACCCTAATGGTCTATCTCTTCGTTACGGTCTTTTTGGTGCGGAGCCTTGGTCTGAGGCAATGCGTCAGGAGATTAACGAGAGACTCGGCATACGAGCAACCGACAACTACGGCCTCTCTGAGGTTATGGGGCCCGGAGTTGCAGGGGAATGTTTTGAGTGTAACGGTCTGCATGTCAATGAAGATCATTTCTTCATTGAGATATTAGACCCAGATACACTAGAGCCTGTAAAACCTGGTGACGTAGGAGAACTGGTAATCACGACTTTGACCAAAGAAGCGTTTCCTGTCATCAGGTACCGTACCCGTGATCTGACCAGGCTTCTACCTGAACCATGTCCCTGTGGGCGTACTTTTAACAGAGTCTCACGAATGATGGGTAGGTCTGATGATATGCTGATCATTAAAGGTGTTAATGTATTTCCTACTCAGATTGAAACAGTTCTCTTTGAAATGGAAGGGACCGAACCCCACTACAGGCTTATTGTAGAAAGAGAGAATAATGAAGATAAGCTCACTGTTATGGTGGAAGTTGTAGAATCAATATTTTTTGATGAGATGAAAAAGCAGCGTGCCTTCGTTGATTCTATACGAAAAAAAATGGCGTCCGAACTCGGAATCGGGGTGAATATTCAACTTGTTGAAGAAAGAACCTTAGAGCGTTTTGATGGAAAAGGCGACCGTGTCATCGATAAACGAGAATTGTAAGTAGTGTAAGTCGTTATGTATATTAACAGAGCCCCGAGAGTAGAAATCTACTTTCAGGGCTTTCTTTTTATGTGAAGTTATTCGATGTTTCTGCTGAGAAAATTCGCAATATTTAGAAAGCGTGGCCAAACATAACCCATGCGGTGGTTCCCTCATCTGAATGTGCAACATCGAGTCGAACAACAACACCTGCCAGCATGGCGCGAAGTCACTCACCACGAAAATGCTTCCATTTGAAATCATTCATAACGCCTCTTCTGGATGAACCTTACATTCTATTACATCTTTTAAATCCAACATATTTTGCTTCAAACTCTTTTTTACCGTGGCGCAGGAATTCCTCGTAGTTCCATAATTTCCCAGTAAGGAGATGACTATATTGAGGCTTTATAATATATGCAGTAGCCAGAATTTTACCCTGGGAGGAACAAAGGACAGTTATTTCGTTTCGCTGGTAATATTCGCCTTCGAAGCAGTCGAGCCTTGCCAGGGCACTCTGACTAACATCAAAATAGAGAACACCTTCGACATTATGTTCGACGTCAGAATAGATCCCTGGATAGGTCTCTCCGTGTATCTGGGAGCAGAAGAAACCGTTAAGACGTGCCTTCTGGTGGCTTGGTCTTTCCCCCGATACATGCAGCATAATATCATCACACATCAGAGAGCCGTACGTGAATAAGTTTGTCATTATTTGCCCGGTTAATCAATATTTGTAAACTGTTGAATACTATAAAGTTATCTCATCATATCGTAGCTTTTTTTCAAGATCAATGGTGTTTGCAAAAAATAGAAGGATTTAAGATGTGAGAGGTAGTTTGGGAGAGCATGTTTATACAGAGACAGGCGATTGATGATGGTAAATGGATGTATTCTTATTTCATTTAAAAAATAGTCAGCGAAATAGAAGATGAGCTGAAGACAGCTCCTTTGGAGTAGGAGGAATACGGGGGAAATAATTTAATTAAGGCTAAACTACTTTTATTCAAACAACATGGAGACTGTAGTTAAGAACTATCTGTATGTTAATTGACCATAAAACAGTCATATAGGTATGAATACCTAGTGGGGAGTAGGTGTTTACTTCAATTGTACTGCCTTGTCCTAAATGATATAATATTAATTATCATTAAGGTAATACACCCAATTGATGTTGGGTTACAAAACTTTCAGAACGATTACGACTCTGGTTATCGCGCCGTGCTGATTCCCTGTACGGAAATCTACTTTACAGAGTGGAGATTAATATGATTATTAGTCCTGACTATATCGTTTATATCTGGCTGATTCCCCTTGTTTTATTTGTTCTTCTACCTCTCAGTATGCTCGTTGTTTATTTATTTGTTCGATTCCTGCATTTTATGTTTTTTCCCAAGAAAATGCGAGAAGTGAAGGTGCAATCCGGTATTCCTGAGCGGAAAATGGAAAAAGCTCTCTAATTCCATGGATTGTGATTTCAAAATATATATCTTGAACGTAATGTGCTGTTTTGCAAAGTTATATTATTTTCGTATTTTACGTATACAAGATAGAGGAAACGTTTAATCATCTTGTATGATTGCTTTGCTCAATCCTCTCTCAGGTCGGGTGAATGTGTGACAGAGTGAACAGTCAATATTTTCATCGTCCACATGCTCTTCATGAATCCAGAGATACATTGGATCATCCTTGTCATCCTCTGATCCGTGGCATTGGTTGCACACTTGCGATCTATTTCCCTTCAATGCAAATCCAAGTTCTCCCGGCAAGTCCATTCTGTCAGTATTGTCGTGACAGTCGGTACAGTTCAGGGCCTTATTTGCTGGTGAAATTTCGTGGGTAATGAGTTGATAGGTATCTGTAGTGACCCACTCAACAGAAGCAGAACGGGGGCGGCCCATATTCTCAAGACCATCTTTGATGGCTTCAAAGTAGTCACCGGTTGCAAAATATTCTGACGTGTCAAGGGCGACCAATTGATGACCTGTACTATCAAATGGTTGAAGTGCAGTCTTGTGCTTGAAAGGATACAGTTTTGCGGCTGAACTCTCAACCGTTCCTATGGGCTCAGATGTAGTAATAGGTCCGGTTATTGGTGTTGGTACCTGGTCAAAAAGGAGGTAGGAACGGCTTCTACCATCTCACCAGCGGTATTTAGGGCTAAGGTCTCCATCCATTGTTATTGTTGGGTGAATTGGGGTGGAACCGGTGAAGTGAGGTTGTTGCCAGTCTCTGTGGCTTTCTGTTTCTTCTGTTGCAACGGTGTCACTGGCGTTTTTTGCATAAGTAGGGATATGACAACTTTGGCAGGCAACCCGTGCAACATGTCGGCCTATATTTCGATTGCTATGACCGCTCGCTGTATCTTTGCCTTCATGGCAATCAACACAGGACATTTCAATGTCTAGATCGGTTGGTCTCAGATCGGAGCCTCTTCCTGCCATCAGGTGGTTTTCCGTTGTATGACATTTTTGGCAAGTGAGATTAGCGCCACTGGTGCCCATATGTACATCAAAATTTCGGTCGTTTGTTTTCCCGTGGGCAAGGGTCATATCCCCACGTTTAAAGTTATCGCCTCCACCACCCTTAGCATGACATTGCAGACACCCCTGACGTGTCGGAAGATGGATAGTTTGCGCTGCGAGTCTCATGGAGATTGTCATTGCAGCGGTATCAGGTATGAATACTCCGTCAACCTTTTTTCGTTTGTATTCATCCTGATGACATATCAGACAATCAATGTTTTCGAGTTGATTGGTGGTCATTGTGGTTTCAGGTCGAGCACCTAGTCCAGCATGGCATGCGCCACAACCATTCCAGTTGCCGGTGGTATTGATGCAGTAACTGTTAACCCCTATATCGAGCTTACCCTGTATATCAGGACCGTTTGTCATGTATGGCGTTGCACCAAGCCACTGATAGTGGGTTGAGTGAAAGCCTCATGTTACAACCACCTTTGAATGATTTAGATATAGAATATGAAAATCATTGTACCATAAAGTGGTATGGTCATGAAAGTCTAATGTCGTTTAAACAGGGAGATAGGTTTTGGTGGTGCCAGAGTAATTACTGTATTTATTTAATAATTAGTAATCGATAAACATGTTTTCTATCATTTGTTTTTTTATGAAAAAAGCTAAAAGAGGAGTACAGGGCAGGACACATTATGGAGGACGTGGTTTGCCACAGATCCAAAGATTACGTCTCTGATTTCTCCTCCACCTTCGTGTCTGCCGATAACGACAAGCTGGTAATCCTGACTGTTTGCGAGATGGGCTATGATGGCTCTGGGGTCGCCGAATTCAAGAATGAGTTCACAGGTAAAGCCAGCTTCTGTAAGTTTTGTCTTGGTGCGCTCAAGTAGCAGATTGCCAGCCTTGGTTGCATTTTCTTTGACCATTTCAACCTGGAAATCAGGGATCATTCTGTAGGCCAACTGATCATTATTAATCACATAAAGCAGGGTTAGGTGTTTTGAAAAACGATCTTTTAATTTTATGATAGTCTCAATGGTTGCTTGCGCTGTGGTTGAGTCATCAAAGGGTACAAGAATTTTAGGGTCCATATGTATCTCCTGAAAACATTATGTTACTTGAAAGTTATTCTTACTTTTAGATTATAAAAATGGTTTCCGCGTGATGAAGGGTGAGGTGAGTTATTGAAAATTATCACGTTATTTACGCTCATCCTATCTACGTTTCTCCATATCTTCAAATGGATGGAGTCCCTGCGCATGGACTAACTCGAGGAGTCTTTTGGGGTCTTGATCAAAAATATCTTCAACAGATTCCTCTTCGAGGATGTCCTTAAAGGTTGTGATAAGGTTTGCGTGAGACCACCTTGCGAGATAGTAAACGACCAGTTCAGGTAGTCTGCTAAAAATAGTTTCTTCCGGCATCGGGTCTATAAATGAAGAGGAATTGAGCTTTTCTGCAGATAGTGTTTGCGGATTGTAAAGACTGTCTAAAAACATAAGTTCGGGTGGTATTGCAGCCTGGATACCAAGTTTTCGGACACCTTTTAGTACGAAATCGATAACTTTTTTTCCATAGTTTGCAATCCAGAACGGGACATAGATTTCCCGAGGTCTTTCAAGATTAAGATAGGACTTTATAGTGAGAATAAGTGTTGCCAAGTCCACGGAGTTTTTGTCAACGAAATGGTAGGTTTGTCCATTGAATTCCGCTCTGTTTTCAAGGGTATGATGGATAAAATGAGGAAGCTTTCTGGCATTGGTGTATGAATGGAGGGTGTCTTTTTTAGTAAAAAGAACAGGAATAGCCTCATCTGCTACAGTAAATAAAAGTCGATGAAAGCCCTGGATTTTATGATCATGAGCGCCATAAACGATAGCGAGGCGGATGCAGGTGTAATCGAGGCCGTTCTCTTCAGCCATCAAATGAAGGGTGGCTTCTGCCATCAGTTTTGATTTTGCATAATTGCTCAGTGAAGGACTAATAGGAAGAGCCTGATCTTCTGTCAGGTCAATACCTGAGGGCAGAGCTGCGGCAGAACTGATGTGTATGAAAGGTATGCCTAGGGCGTTGGTTGCCCTTGCAAGATTGATTGGCCCTTTATAGTTAACTTCATAGGCTAGTTGGCCATCAGAACCCAGATTTGCCATTGCGGCATTTATAACAAAGTCAGGTTTGACTTCAAGGAGATATCTGCGAATATCAGATTCTTCTCTAAGAGAGAGCTTTTTACTACTGGGGGCTCGGATGTCCACAGTATCTGGATGATATGTCTTATAGAAATTAACAATTGTTCCGCCAATGAGGCCGGAGCCACCCGTTAACACACCAATTTTTTTTCTAGCCATTACTACTCCCTGTAAGTTTTTAGCGAAAGGGCGGGCAGCCATAAGGTACGTCTGACTATCTTGCGAGCTAAAATTTGATCATACATATGTATGGTAAATCCCTGATTCATATCCTGCAATGAAATTATACAACAGGGTTCTGGTTGAGAATATCTCCTAGCTTGAAATTCTCATCAAACCTTGAGGACTTCGGGCTAGTTTACTCCGTATATAAGGTGCGGGAGGAGTAAAACAATTTCTGGGATAAACGTGAGAATAAACAAAATGACTATCTGGATGAGCAAAAATGGAAGCACAGCTTTTGTAACGTAAACAATATCTTTGTCAACTGTGGCCCCTGAAATGTAGAGGCTGACGCCCAGCGGAGGGGTACAGTAACCTATACCAAGATTAATTGTCATGATAAGCCCAAAATGCATGGTATCGATGCCAAACTTTCCAAGAAGGGGCAGAAAGATCGGTGTGAGAATGAGCGTGGCGGAGATGATGTCCATGAACATGCCGATAAAGAGCAGAAGTATATTCACAGAAAGAAGAAAGACCCATGGAGAGGATATATTGTCTACGACCACTGCTGCAATCTTCCCAGGTATCTGTTCAAAAGTCAGATATTCCCCAAATACGGAAGCTCCAGCTACAATGATAAGAAGAGTAGCAGATGTGAGTGCTGAAGAGACGATTACCTTTTTGATATCAGTAAACTTCATATCTTTGTGTAGCACGATCTCTACAAAAAAAGCATAAAAACAGGCTACGACGGCAGCCTCGTTGGCAGTGAAAAGGCCAGAGTAGATTCCGCCAAAGATAAGTACCGGGAGCATCAAAGCCCAGATACTTTCTTTGAGCACCGAAATGATTTCAGTACAAGTCGGTCGAGGCCGCTTTTTCATCCCCATCTTCTTGCAGGCGATATAGGCATATAAACTCATAGCCAGCATGATGATCACCCCAGGGATAAAGCCGGTGAGAAACAGTGCTTCTAACTGATCATTACTGACCATCGCGTAGAGTATCATTGCAATGGAAGGTGGGATGATAACCCCAAGAATAGGAGAGGTGGTCATGATTCCGACGGAGAACTTTTCATCGTAGCCATTTTCAATAAGAGCAGGAATCATAAATCCGCCGATGGCGACCACCGTTGCAACAGTCGATCCGGATATAGCGCCAAAAAAGCCACAGGCAAGAACACCCGCCATAGCGAGTCCCCCAGGTAAAAAACCAACCATGACATTGGCAGTATTAATCAGTTTTTTTACGATGGAGCCTGTTGTCATAATGTTGCCACAGAGGACGAAAAACATCACAACCACAAGGGCAAATTTGTCCATACTCCGGTAGAGTACTTCAATCACTATCTGTGCATCAATACCAAGAAGATAGACAAGACCAACGGTACCGGTAAAAAATAGCGACATAAAGACAGGCACTGTTGTGGCAAGACATCCGAGTAGAAGGGCAAAGATGAGGAGGTAGCTATTATCCATGACTTATTGTTCTCCCGTAATGTCTTTGATTCCGGTCCAATCTTCACGCATGACAATGAGAGTTCTCAGAAACATCATGACTCCCATGAGTGGCAAGACTGCATAGAATAAATATTCAGGAATCTGCAGGGTTGCAGTGCGGGCATATTCATCCAGAAACATCATATATGTCATCTGGGCACCGAGATAGACCATAACAAGAGAAAAAATAAGAACAGCCACGTGTGAAAAGAGAGTGAGTGGCCGTTTTAATATGGGGAGCATTTGGGGCAGGGCGTCAATTCGTATAAGAGAGCGGTTGCGTATGGCAGCTACGCAACCAATGTATGTTGAAAAGAAGATAACCTTACGCACAACTTCGTCGGACCAATAGAGACTGACATCACTCGTGGCTTTGCGCAGGATGACGTTTGCCATCGCGGTACAGAGTGCGATACAGACAGCGAGGAAGAGAGACCATTCTTCAATGTGGAGAAAGAGTCTGTCGATAAACTTAAAGATTTTAATAAACATATCTATCGTAACAGCTGAGTTGAGCAAATCACCGCTTCATGGCATGAGTGCGAGGAACATTTTTCATGAGGGATATACTTCATTTTTATGCAGTATTAGCTTTTCCCGCACTTTATGGTGTTAGTCAAGGGCAAATTAGTCTGTGAATAATTCTGGATACGTCATCAAACTCGTAAGCGAGGATATTTAAAAACAAAAAAAGTAGAGATAAAGCAAGTGGATTACCCGCTTCGTCTCTACTTCTTTTCTCAAACAACATTGAACTGCAAGTAGTACTTACAATTACTATTTGAGTGTTTTACGAACGGTTTCTAAGTATTCCGGTCCTATTTTTTTACTCCATTTTTCAAGTACTGGTTCTGCCATCTTTTTAAGGCTTGCAATGTCAGTGTCTGAAAGAGAGATAAACTTAACGCCCGCTTCTTTGGCTTTTGCGACCTGTGTCTCATGCTGAATGCGGGTTGCTGCTCTTGCTTTTTCACTCTCTTCTGAGATTACAGAAAGGAGAATATCCTGCAGGTCTTGAGGGAGCTTTTTAAACCAGCGCTTATTGATAAGATGGACAAAGAGCCCTTGTGCATAATTGAGCTCAGTAAAAGATTTGGCGATGGTAAATTTTTTGGTGATGTTACAGACAATAGCCGTGTGGTCAAGACCAGTAATAACGCCTGTCTGAAGAGCCTGAGGGACATCCGGCCAAGGCATAACGGTGAATTTCAGCTTCCACGCCTTGTAGAGATCTGTATTTACAGGTGCTTGAGCAATACGGAAATTGGTCTGTTTGGCATCGGCAATAGTTGTAACCGGGGTTGTCGTTGCCCAGCCGTAAGGACCGTAGCCGGTTACGTCAGCCACCAGAAGACCTTGTTTTTGTGCACCGTTAGCAAAAGGTTCCCAGGTCTCAGGTGTATTTCTAAACGTCTCGAGTTTGTCAAAGGTGTCTACAACATAAGGCAGGTTAACGATTCCCAGGCGATCAGAGACATTTGCAGCAGCCACAGATGAACTCATCATTCCCTGGATTGCACCAAGTTTGAGTTTTGCTATAACATCTTTTTCTCCTCCCATCTGAGAAAGTGGTCGGAAATCTACGTAGAGTCTTCCACCTGATTTCTCCCACACCTTATCACGGATTGCGTAACCAACAGCGACTCCTTCGATGACAGGATGTGAAACATTGGAGAGGATATAGGTGTATTCAGCTCCTTTAGGATCAAAATTTGGTTGCCAGGCATCCAGTGGACTCTTCTTTTTGTCGGCTGCGAGAAGTGATCCGGGTAGACAGAGAGCAATAAGGAGCATTGTCGTGAGTAATTTCTTCATTAATTTCCTCAAATCAATAGTTTTGTTTTGGCGATGGTGAACATAGCCTATGTCTTTGTTTTTGAGTTCTTCATTACCATAAACTTTTAACAAAAGTAAACCTTTTAGTGAATTAAATACGGTGTCAGTGCGGTATAGGTTAAGAAAATAAAGCAATTTCAGCAATGTTGCTTCTTTGATAAGGAGAATGTGCATTGTGGGTGAATGCGTAATGTGTGGAGATTGTGAAAACAATGACTTTTAGGGCACTTAAGCAAGATTTAATGCTGATTTTCTAAGCAACATCTGTTACTTTTTTCACAAAGAAACTTTAATTGTCTATTGAATCTTAGGAGGAATAATGCGTTTTTTAAAAAATGTATGTTGGGCTGTCGTTTTTTTATCGTTGAATATATTTATGTGTTCAACAGGTTTTGCAAAAAAGGATCCATTAGAGAAGTGGAGCCCCTCCTTTGACCATTCAAAAGCTGAATACGTCTATTTACTCTCATGTGTGGGACATCCCGCAATTGAGGGTGTTGCTGTAGGTTTTAAAATACGGGATCGTATCTGGGAGGAGACAGGTGGCAAGATCTATGTTGATTTTAGGCCATTGTCTCAACTTGGTGGTGAAAAAGATGTTATTAATAAATTAAAATTTGGTGCTGTGCAGGGAATGATGAGTTCATCAGTTGCAGCTGCCAATATTGCCCCAGCTCTAGGTATTGTTAATTTACCATATGTTGTGGAAAGCTTTGAAAAGCTTGAGGAATTCAGATCAAATGAACAACTTTGGAACCCGTATCGGGATGCTGCTCTTTCCAAAGGCATGCAAGTTCTAGATTTTACAGGTTATGGTTCCTACGGCTGGGCAACGACAAAGCCAGTTGCGACCAGGGAGCAGGCGCAAGGAGTGAATTTTCGTATTGCTCAGGCACCTGTAAATATCGATGTATATAAAGCGTGGAATCTCAAATTTTCTGTACTGCCTTGGCCTGATGTGCCTCAAGCCTTACAGACTGGCGTGATTGACGGTTTAGACCACACTCCTATTGTCTGTAATATCACAAAGAAATTTACAGTGGCTAAACATTATACCCAGCTCGATTATGCACAGGGACTCTATGTTCATATCATTAATAAGAACTGGTTGAAAAAGCTTCCAGCTGATCTTAAGGAAATATTTCTACGGGTTGTAAAAGAAGAAAGTGCTACAACAAGAGAATTAACCAGACAGCAGCAGGAAGAACAGATTGCAGCAGCAAAAAAAGCAGGGGTTACTTTTTATCAACTTTCTGCAGAAGATAAGGCCGCAATGATAAAAGATTGTGGTCCCGTCTATGCTGTTTGGGGGAAAAAGATTGGTAAAGATTATTTTGAGCAAGTACAAAATACTCTTTAGGTTACTTTGAAATAATCTTGCTGTACTTTCACTTTTTGGAAGGTTGTTTCGTGGACATCCGGGACAACTTTTCAATATTTTTTCACCACTTCTTTTTTCTGTATTCCCTGCACTTACTTCATATTATAGATAATCTATCTGACGAGTTCTTTTTTTGAACTATTGCTCTGCCGTCTCTCCACTCTTTCTCTGTTTCCAAGCATGTAGACATTTCTACTTTTTATACCCATTTTAAATTATGATGTTTAATCCATGTGTTAGGCGTTGTTGTATGGAAAAGTGAGAAAATGAGATTGAATTGTTTCCCTTTATACTTTTTTTGTGTATTTTGTAGATCAGCGTTGTGTTGAAATGTAATCAATAATATTGAACAGTGAGTTTTCAGGAGATGGGAAATGAGTAAGAAATGGGTGTATCGATTCAATGAACTCGATGCAATTGAAAAATATGTTGATGGCTCTTGGGATGACGTACGTGGTTTGCTTGGAGGCAAGGGAGCAAATCTTGCCGAAATGGTTCGTATCGGGGTTCCCGTTCCCGATGGATTTATCATCACCACTGAAGCGTGTAATGAATATCTCTCACTGGGTGAACATCTGCCTGATGGTTTATGGGAGCAGTTGATTACGTCGTTGAGTGAGATTGAAGCAGCTACAGGTAAGACTTTTGGTGATCCGAAAAATCCACTTCTCCTTTCATGTAGGTCCGGTGCAAAGTTTTCCATGCCGGGAATGATGGACACGGTTCTCAATCTTGGTATGAACGACGAGACCGTTGCAGGGTTGATCGAAAGCACTGGTGATGCAAGGGTTGCCTATGATCTTTATCGCAGGTTGATTCAGATGTTTGGTAGTGTTGTAATGCATATCCCTGATGGCAAATTTGAAGAAGTCATCAGTCGAAAACGAAAAGAAGTAGGGGTAAAGACCGACACTGAGCTTACTGGCGAGCATTGGATGGCCGTCACTGAAGAGTTTAAAAACGTATTCCGATTCCATACTCATCACCATTTCCCAACCGAGCCTTACGCACAGCTGCAAATGGCGACGGAAGCCGTATTTATGAGCTGGAATGGTAAGCGTGCAATTGATTATAGAAATGCTGCAGGGATTGATCACAAGCTTGGAACTGCTGTAACTATTGTTGCCATGGTTTACGGAAATCTTGGGGATGACAGTGGGACTGGAGTTGCTCTTACCAGAAGTGGAACCACTGGTGAAAACAGAATTGAAGGCGATTACCTGACCAATGCTCAAGGGGAAGATGTTGTTGCTGGTATAAGAAAAACGAAAGATCTCTCTGCTCTCAAATCTGAAATGCCTGAAGTTCACGCTGAGTTTGAGCGAGTTGCCGTTCTACTTGAAAACCACTACCGAGATATGCAGGACGTTGAGTTCACCATAGAAAAGGGTAAACTCTGGATGCTGCAGACAAGAGATGGAAAAAGAACCTCGCAGGCCGCTGTAAGAATAGCCGTAGAGATGGTAGAAGAGGGCTTGATAACGAAAGAAGAAGCATTGATGCGGGTTACCCCGGATCTTATCGATTTCTTTTTTCATCCACAGTTTGACAGTCAGGCGATGAAGGATGCAGCGCAGGAAGATAAACTACTTGCAACGGGGCTTAATGTTTCTCCAGGTGCTGCCGTCGGAATTGTTGCTCTTGACGCCAACCTTGCCCAACAATGGGGCAAGGAAGAAGGCAAAAATGTCATTATGGTTCGACCGGAGACACGCCCTGATGATGTTCATGGTATGCTTGCCGCACAGGGTATTGTGACCAGTAGAGGTGGTAGAACGAGCCATGCCGCACTTGTGGCCAGGCAGTTTGGAACGCCTGCAGTTGTTGGTGTTGATGAAATGGATATCGATTTCACCAGAAGGCAAATCCGAGTCGGCAACAAAGTGATCAGAGAAGGGGAATATATCTCCGTTGATGGTACCACCGGTGAGATTTTCTTAGGTAAAATTGAAACGAAACAACCAGATATTAAAGACGAGTGGTTGTTAAAACTCCTGAGCTGGGCAGATGAATTTCGTACTCTCGGAGTTTGGGCAAACGCCGATTATCCGGTTGATGCTACCCGTGCAAGAGACTATGGGGCCGAAGGTATAGGGCTTTGCCGGACTGAGCACATGTTCATGGAACCTGAACGCCTCCCCTTTGTGCAGCAGATGATTCTTGCTGAAATGGAGTTAGAGAGAATTGAGGCTATAAAAGCACTCCTGCCATTTCAGCGTGAGGATTTTACAGGCTTGTTCCGTGCAATGGATGGTTTACCGGTAGTTATCAGGTTGATTGATCCTCCATTACATGAATTTTTGCCAGATCATGTCTCTCTTGTCAAAGAGCTGTCAGATCTGAAAATAAAACTACAACATGCTCCAAATTTAGCCGTAATTGATGATCTTCTCGAGCAGGTTAGAGTTAAAGAGAAGGTGCTGGCTCGCGTTGAATTGCTCCGTGAAGACAACCCAATGCTGGGGATGCGTGGGGTCCGTCTGGGTAATCATTTCCCTGATCTTCCACGTATGCAGGTAAGAGCCATAATTGAAGCCGCAAGTCTGGTGACAAAAGAGGGTGGTGACGTACGGCCGGAAATAATGATTCCACTGACAAGTCATGTCAATGAGTTGATATTTCAACGTGAACTTCTTGAAGTTGAAGCCAAAAAGGTGATGGAAGAGCAGGGGCTTGAGATCAACTATAAGTTTGGTACTATGATCGAAATACCAAGGGCCGCACTTACCGCGGATCAACTGGCAGAACATGCTGAGTTCTTTTCATTTGGTACTAACGATTTGACCCAAACCACCTATGGTATCTCAAGAGATGATGCTGAGCAAGGCTTCCTCATTGAGTATATCGTGAATGGTATCTTGCCAGAAAATCCATTTGAAACTATTGATCGCGATGGTGTTGGACAGCTGATGAAGATGGCCGTAGAAAAAGGAAGAAAAACGAATCCGGATATTAAGCTGGGAATCTGTGGTGAGCATGGTGGTGAAGCTAAGTCCATTGCGCTTTGCCATGAACTTGGTTTGAACTATGTGTCCTGTTCACCGTTCAGGGTCCCACTCGCAAGGTTGGCTGCTGCTAGAGCTGCAATTGAAGTGAAAAAATAGGATGTATTTATCTGGTATCTAAATCTTGAACTGGCAGGTTTTATGTTTTAGGAGACGTGTTTCTCTTTAGCATATCTGACAATTGCCTTTTTAATAAAAACCGCAGACTGTTTATCCATGTTGGAGAGATCAGTTCTGCGGTTTTTTTTATTACAGTTGTTAACTGAACCTGCCCATTTAAAGAGGTGGCCAAGGTTATAATTCGGTAAACAGTTCGTAAACCTATTACGCTTGCATTCCTTTGCTTGTTTTTCGCCCTTTGATATTGATTTCCATTGTTTGACACTTACCTTAGAGCATCCACAGTGCACTATTTTTGATCACTCTTTTCTGTATCATTATAGTTTGTAAAAGGCTGGTAAAGATGAAAATATATGAATATTTACGCCTCTTTCTTTATAGCGTTCTTTTTCATGAGGTAGTAACTGTGTTTTCAGTTTTTCAGTTTTTCAGTTTTTGTGATAATTTTCTCACGACCTTTTATAATCGTGTTGAATCACGATTAACATGACCTATTATTTCACCAGATAAAAAGTGCTCAACTAAATGAACATGACTTATGTGCTTATGCGGGGTTACTTGATTAAGACCACCAACTTACCTGAGTATGACAGTCGTTTGCGATCCTTGACAAACGACTCTTATTTGATCCAGCGAAAAGTGAAACTAAGTCTTATAGCCGAAAAAATAGAAACACATCAATGAGTCCTGTCATATCTAATTTTAATTTTCTATGTGAAACGTGAATACGTTTGATTTCACTGTTGTTCTAAATGTGGTACGTGATACTCTTATAATGATATGGTTGGGTGAATAAACCCGATAAAAGATAGATTGTTCAGCTTAATACTTTGTTTATCGGATGATGAAAAACTATACTGGTTATATGATTGTAGCAATGCTTATCAGTTTTCTGATAAGTGTGAAATTCCCACCTGTACTTATCCTTACGACAATTCTTGCGTGGCTGGTACCAATATTAATGTGGCGCAGCCTTGGAAAAGGTGCTTTGCAACAGGCATTCGTTCTGTTGTTTCTCGGGTTTAGTGCAATATTGTTTTCAGCAGGAAAAGGTGTCTTTCTTGGGTATGGCCAAGTGTTCTCCGGTAATATCCCAGTGCTCGCAATGTTTGTGGCCGTTGCCTTTCTTACGTTGACTAACCAGACTAATGAAGATTCGGATCTTCCAAAAGGTCGCAGTGCTGTCGTTACTACGGCTCTTGGGATACATTTTCTTGGTGCAGTAATCAATCTTTCAGCGCTCTTTGTGTTTGGCGATAGGTTACGAAAAAATGGGAAATTATCGCGGGATCAGATGATCGTTTTGGCGCGAAGTTTTTCGGCCGCAGCATGGTGGTCCCCATTTTTTATTGCAACTGGGGTCGCATTGACCTATGCACCTGATATGTTGTGGAAACAGACATTGGTTCCGGGACTGATCATGAGTATATTTGCAATTGCATATTCTGTTGTGGAGGTATGCTGTTGTAGGAAAAATGAGTTCTCTGGTTTTCCTATACGTTTTGAAAGCTTAATGGTTCCGGTCTTTCTTGCTGGAGTTGTAATCTGTGTGCATCATTTTTGGTCTGGTGTGAATATCCTGATTCTTATCTGTATAGTGGCTCCTATTGGGGCCGTTGTCTTTATGAGAAGTAGGCCCAGAATGGCTGCACTTAAAGAATTTGTGCAGCACAGAATATTATCGGTAAACAGTCAATTTGTCCTTTTTTTGGCAGCAGGAGTGTTCTCCACAGGTCTAAAGTCAATAACCTTGGTGTATCCTCACCTTTTTAATCTGGAAGGAATGCAATTTAGTCCATTACTTTTTTCTATTGTTTTAGGAGTGATGCTTGTTGTCGGATTTATGGGGGTTCATCCCGTGGTGAGTATAGCAATTACCAGCCCTCTGTTATTGCCTCTTAACCCGGACCATTCTCAACTCGCGTTTATGTTTTTATGTAGCTGGGCTATAGGTACCGGAAGCAGTCCTTTGTCCGGTATTGGTCTTGCTTTAATGAGCAGGTATCACGTATCTCCGAGGCAAATTATACAGAGCAATTATCACTATGTTATAATGATGTGGGTGATAGCTTCACTGATGAATATTCTCTGTTTTTCCTAAATTTTAGACTCAATTAGCGAGGAATTAATTTATGGCAAGAGATTTTGAGAAAATCAAACTTGTACCAATTATTACGGTTTTAATCGTTACCGGATTTCTCCTTACAAGTCTTGCCAGTTTTTTTGTTTCCAGAGAATCACTGCGCTCAGAGATTGCTTTGAATGAGCTGCCGCTGACGAGTGATAATATCTATTCAGAAATCCAAAGGGATCTGTTGCGACCGGTTTTCATTTCATCAGTTATGGCAACGGATACATTTCTGCGCGACTGGGTTCTCGGAGGAGAAAAGGGTACTGAAAATATAACGAGATATTTGCATGAAATCCAGATCGAGTACAATACGTTCACAAGTTTTTTTGTCTCAGATGCAACAAAAATATATTATCACGCTGACGGGGTGCTAAAGCAAGTGTCTTCAGAGGACATATCGGATCAGTGGTATTTTAGGGTAAAAGAACTTAAAGATGACTACGAGATAAACGTTGATCCTGATAAAGCCAATAAAGATGCTATGACTATCTTTGTCAATTACCGGGTTTTTGATTACGAAAAAAACTTCATAGGTGTAACAGGTGTAGGACTCACGGTAAACGCTGTTAAAGACCTGATAGAGGTGTATCAGAAAAAATACAACCGAACTATTTATTTTATTGATGATAAGGGCAGAGTGCAACTGGCTGGCTCAGATTTTGATACCGAGATGGGTGACCTCTCAGAGTTTACATCTTTTCAACTGTTTCAAGACAATATGGGGACCCTAGCCGGGCGTTCTTTTCAATACGAAAAAGATGGCCAGGTGGTTCATACAAATATTCGCTATATAGATGAGTTCAAATGGCATCTCGTTGTAGAACAACCAGAGACAGAAGCTGTCAAAGAGATTTACAGGACGCTTCTGGTTAATCTCTTGCTTTGTATTGTGGTTACAATTGTTGTGGTTATTTTGGTCAATCTGTCTATCTCTGCGTATAAAAGGAGAATAGAGACCCTTAGAGGAATTGTCCCAATTTGTTCATTTTGCAAACAGATAAGAGATGATAAAGGGTATTGGAACAGGGTGGAAGCGTATGTGTCAAAGCATACAGAGGCCCAATTTAGCCACAGCATTTGTCCAGATTGTGTGAGAGAGCATTACCCAGAAGCGGAGGAACTTATGGATGAGAAATATCCAGAGATGAGTACAAAGCGGATTAGAGAGGAAGAGGTCTAGGTACGTTTTTATCCCCCACTTTAGACGTCTGCGCCTAAAGTGGGGGATGAAAGGTGCTAATGCTTATAGTCCCTTACAATTTGCATAATATGTAACTGTTGCTGGCCAGTCAGAAAAGACTCCAATGACGCCAACTTCTTGTGCTAGCACATCAAGGGCCTCTAACATATCTCCGTCGTTGTTAATCGCCTCTTTTACGGTGCTATAATACCATCCACCGCCTTCTTTTAGCAGACCGGAACGTTCAAGTGTCCAGGTGATAATTTCAAGTCCCGCAGCTTTTGCTTGTTTTGCGTATTCAGAAGCGACAATGTCACCCTTGGCGTTCACTGTAAGAAGAAAATACATAGGTGGAGCTATAATACGGACATTTTTGGAAAAAAGTTCTTCCATGCTTGGGGACCAGGTTTCAGGCTTTTCCAAATCAAATGTCTTTACATCGTATCTATCGTCAAGATAGACACCCTGCTTACCGAAATTTGGTTCATTTTTCAGCCAGTAGAGTACATCGTCGAGATTAAAAGACTGTGGAAATACATTCTCAGGAGCAACACCGGCTTCTTTGTACTCATTAATCATTGCCTGGGCATATTTTTCCTGCGTAAAATCTCCATCAAAAGGCATTGGTACATCAGCGGATTTGAGCTCAGGTGTCATTTTAACGCCAAGTTTGGTGAAGAGCTCGATACTGTCCGCATGGGTCATAAGAGTTCCATGGGCAGTATAAAGGTCTGTTCTCCAGCTCGGAGTTGCGTCTAGATATTCGGTAACTGTGGTGGCATTCTTGTTGGCAGCATCCATTTTACCTTTGAGTTGTTTGAACTCTTTTAGGGTGATATCGCTGGTACAACATTTTGCCGATGCGGGTTTAATGAGTTCACCTGTCTTTGCATCAAATTCAGCAGGGGTAAAAGGTTCTGAACACTTAGCTGCAAGTTTTGGAATGGAGAGAATATTGGTGGTGGATTGGAGATCACACTGAGAATGTCTACAAACAAGCTCCTTGTCTTTGGTAAACGTTACATCACATTCAATAATACCAGCGCCCATAGTGGCGGCAGCCTCATAGGATTCTTTGGTGTGTTCTGGGAACTGCATGGCTGCGCCCCGATGGCCGATGGAAAAATCAGTTTTGTAAAAAGGACCATTGGTACAAGACTCAAGGGCTTCTTTAAGCTCTCCTTTGTCCATGTCTTTTACAAGATAGGCAGGGCGAACCCCAAGCTGTATTGCTGTATCCATACTTTGGTCAGCATTTCCTGCCAGTGCACCAGTACTGCAAAACAGTCCGCAGAGTGCAAGTGTTGCGAGATGTAGTGATTTACGCATGATTTAACTATCCTCCCCCAAAAGTTAATAAAAAAACGAATAACACCATCAGGTGGTGAGACCCGCTTGGCAAATGAAGTGGCACTATTTACCAAAGATATATGAGCCCGTTGATTTACTACCTTTTGCCCCGATATCTTCGTTATACGAAAATAACAATCCTCGGAGGTAAGCGCAGACTCCGATATCAATTATATGCCTGTGGTTGTTTTTTTCGTATGCCTAGATCTCGAACCAAAATCCTAGTAAATCAACAGACTCATATATTGAAACTCTGTATTGTTTTAATGAGGATTCTGTTTTTTGTACCTCATACATGTTGAGGTATGTCGACTTTTTAATCTTCAGGCAGGAAATAGCTACCTAACCGTACGAGGAAATGGAAGACTAAATAGAACCCGATAACTGCGCCGAAGATGCAAGCTCCGATCTGAAGTGATGTAATGTTTTTACTGTGGATGAAAACAATGATAGGATGAAAGAGGTCAGTGAACGCCATTATTGCGCCCAAAGCGATGAAAATCAAGCTTATACTGATTGGGATCCAGCTACTTTTATTCATGGGGACTCCGGTTGTTTAGCCATCAATTTTTATAAAAATCAGATAATTAACTAAGTAAATAAATGCTGAATAATTTGCAACTGCTAAAGAATGTTTTTATTAAAAAAACGGAAAGTTGTCGACAATTAATTGTCTTATTGAGAAAATGATTATTATGGGGTGGTATCTGACTATAAAAGAGGTTCAGTAATTACAATCTGCTGGCCATAGCGTTATAAAATAACGAGAGAAAGCAATGAAGGTTAAAAACAAGACACGAAAGCCCGGTCCGAAAAAAGACAATTTGTCCTCGTATAAGGTCGAAAAGAAGGAGACTCTTCTTCCCAGCCTTATTGAGAATTTCCCTAAGAGAACCAGGAAATTACTCAAGGCGGTTCTAAAGGATAAACAGGTAACAGTCGAGGGTAAAGCAGTTACGCAATTTGATTATGTACTTATACCGGGCCAGGATGTTGAGGTGAGTTGGGATAAGAAAAAAGTTGTATCCCATCCCCGCGAGTTGAATATTCTTCATATTGATGAAGATATTATTGTTATTAACAAGCCTGCGGGGCTTTTGACTATTGCAACTGATAAAGAAAAAAGAAGAACCGCCTATTCTATGTTGAGTGCGTATGTCAAAACAAAAAATGATGATAATAAAATATTTATTATTCATAGGCTTGACCGTGAAACCTCTGGCCTGCTCATGTTTGCAAGAAGTGAAGAAGTGAAGCTACAGATTCAGGAAACCTGGGAAACCACAATCGCTGAACGAACCTATATCGGTGTTGTTGAGGGTGTCGTCGATCCTCCTGAAGGTACTGTCACCTCCTGGTTGACAGAAAGCAGTGCGTTTGTCGTCTATTCCTCTCAAAATGATAAAGCGGGAAAAAAGTCGATCACACATTACAAAAAGGTTGACAGTACAAAGGATTTATCTCTTTTAGAGATAAATCTTGAAACAGGACGAAAGCATCAGATACGGGTGCATATGCAAGATATTAAACATCCGATCGTAGGCGATAAAAAATACGGTGGGGGTGCCAATTTTATGGGGAGAATGGCTCTCCATGCCAAGGTTCTCTCGTTCACTCATCCACGAACGGGGGAAGTACAACATTTTGATACCGGAGTACCTACGAAGTTTAAACAGCTTTTTCAGCTCCCTACGAAAAATAAAAAGTAGGTCCCTACGATCTGTAGGATTTCCTACTATTATAAGACAGACAACATACAACGTAATTTAACGAGATATTTATGAGTTTTAATACCATGGGCTTATCTGAGCCCATTCTGCGCGCAGTCGAAGAAGAGGGCTATACAACCCCAACTCCAATCCAGGAAAAAGCAATCCCAGTGGTACTTGAAGGTAAGGACCTCATGGCTGCAGCTCAGACCGGTACCGGTAAAACCGCTGGTTTTGCTCTGCCCATTCTAGAAAAACTGTCTCAAGGGCCAAGGGCCAAAGCAAATCAGGTACGGACCCTTATTTTAACCCCTACAAGAGAACTTGCGGCACAGATTAACGCCAGTTTCATTGCCTATGGCAAACACCTGCCTCTTACTTCAACGGTTGTCTTTGGTGGGGTTAAGATTAATCCTCAGATGATGATTCTTCGTAAAGGCGTGGATATTCTGGTGGCAACTCCTGGACGATTACTTGATCTCTATAATCAGAATGCCGTCCGTTTTAATCAGGTTCAAGTGCTTGTTTTAGATGAAGCGGACAGGATGCTTGATATGGGATTTATCCATGATATCAAAAAGATTCTGGCGCTTTTACCTCAGCAGCGTCAGACC
Source organism: Desulforhopalus sp. (assembly GCA_047622095.1). Lineage (GTDB taxonomy): Bacteria > Desulfobacterota > Desulfobulbia > Desulfobulbales > Desulfocapsaceae > Desulforhopalus_A. Next base: position 38,535 of record JBLHNU010000006.1, on the reverse strand, counting down.
TTGATGTATTCTGCAACTTTTTCTGAAGAAATTCGTGAGCTTGCGAAAAAACTCGTGAGAAATCCTGTCCAAATCTCCGTTACTCCAAGAAACACGACTGTAAAGAGCGTTAAACAGTGGCTTATTCCGGTAGATAAGAAAAGAAAAGCCCTCCTTTTGATCGACCTGATAAAGGAAAATAACTGGGAGCAGGCACTGGTTTTTACCAGAACAAAGCATGGTGCGAACAAGTTGACCCAACAGCTGGAAAAAGCAGGAATCAAGGCTGCCCCAATTCATGGAAACAAAAGTCAGAATGCCCGCACCAAGGCTCTGGCCGATTTCAAGGCGGGTGAGGTGCGAATACTTGTAGCGACAGACATTGCCGCTCGAGGGCTTGATATTGACCAGTTACCGCAGGTTGTTAATTTTGATCTGCCCAATATTGCCGAAGATTATGTACACAGGATTGGCAGGACAGGTCGGGCAGGCTTTAAAGGCCAGGCGGTGTCTCTTGTGAGTGCTGACGAGTTTGCGCAGCTTTCTGATATTGAGTATCTGATTAAACAGTTGATTGAACGAGAGTATATAAAAGGGTTTGAACCGGTCAATGACGTTCCGGCATCAAGGCTTGATCGTCGCCCGAAGCGGCCTAAAAAGCCAAAAACACCTAAAGTGTATACCCAGAATGGACAGGTTGATGAGGGTGATAAAAAAGAACGGAAGGTTCAAGATGCCGGGCGAAGAAGTCGTTATCGTGGGCGTAAATAACTGTAAGTTATACCTGAATGTTTACTTATATGTATCTTGTTCGTATTGGATATAAACTCATACTCTAATGATTAAACTCATTGCTTTAGGCATACTTTCCGGAGCTTTTTTTAGTACTACATTCATTCTCAATGAAGTGATGAGTTTAGCTGGAGGACATTGGATTTGGTCCGCCTCCCTGCGTTATGCGTTTATGGTTTTGTTGTTAACGTTGATCACCCTATATAACGGTGGAGTTAAACAGCTTTACGATGTGTTGGCGCTTTTTAGAGTACATTGGAAATTCTGGACTCTTGCTGGTGGTATTGGCTTTGGAGGTTTTTATGCACTTATCTGCTTTGCTGCAGATTTTTCACCAGGATGGGTGATTGCAGCAACATGGCAGTTCACGGTAGTGGCTAGTCTCTTTGTCTTTATGTTTTTTGGAAGAAGTTTCCCTAAACGAGTTTGGCTTTTTTCATCCATCATTTTTCTGGGAGTGCTTTTTGTCAATATGTCCCATGTAGAGCAATTTGATTTACGACAATTTCTTGTTGGAGGGGGACCTGTTCTGGTGGCTGCTTTTTGTTACCCTTTTGGCAATCAGTTGGTATGGGAGGCCACAAATGGAGAAGGTAATAGAGTTCCTCAAATCCACTCCCCACTTTTGAGTAATGTATTTAATAAAGTGTTTTTGATGACGCTTGGCTCGGTACCGTTATGGCTTGTTTTGGTGTTCGTGATTTCTCCACCTCTACCCTCTACTGGACAAATATTAAATAGTGCTCTTGTTGCTCTGTTTTCCGGTATATGCGCTACAAGTATATTTTTATATGCAAGGAATCTGGCAACAACGTCCAATGAATTGGCAGGAGTGGATGCAACGCAAGCAAGTGAGGTTGTTTTCGCACTTTTGGGAGGACTTATTTTACTGGGCGGTAATATGCCTAGTATCCTGGCATTTATAGGTCTTGCAATGATTCTTGTTGGTTTGATTTTTTTTATTAAATACCAAAAAAAATAGTCAACTATTCAATTTTATCGGGAGATGATTATGTACGCAGTCGCAGTTAACGGAAGTCCCAGAAAAGGTGGTAATACTGAAATGCTTTTAAAAGAAGTGTTATCTGAACTGGACGCTGGAGGTTGGGAGACCGAATTGGTTAAAGTTGGTGGAACTGCTATTAGAGGCTGTATTGCCTGTCAGAAATGCTTTGAAAATAAAGATAATAAGTGTTCTGTAACAACAGACAAATTTAACGATATCCATGAAAAACTGTTACGTGCAGATGCCATAATTTTGGGATCACCCACCTATTTTGCAGCTGTATCTGCTGATCTCAAAGCCTTAATTGAGAGAGCAGGTTATGTTGCCTACGCAAATAACCATGCTTTTACCGGCAAGATCGGCGCTGCGGTGGTGGCAGTACGGCGTGGGGGTGCCACCCACGCATACGATACGATTAATCATATGTTTCAGATGTCCAGAATGGTTCTTCCCGGGTCTACTTACTGGAATATAGGAATTGGTCTGGGCAAAGAAGATGTGGCTGAAGACGCTGAAGGTATGGATAATATGCGTCATCTTGGTAAAACTATCGATTGGCTTGGAAAAGCAATGCAACCAACTATAGACAGCTATCCTAGAGGGTAGTTTTTTTTGAGATTTCACCTCAGGAAGTGTTTAAGAGTGCCCCTTTACGTTGACGGGGCACTCTCCCCTCATTTAGTCATACTCCTTTGCGTACATCATATCCGTTTGCAGATGCGAAGACTTACAATGAGCATTCTTAAGAAAAGTACTCTTTGTTGTAAAAATATAAAATATATCTAAAGGAATTATATGCGAAGTAATGACAGAAAAAACGATGAAATGCGACCAGTCTCCATTGAGCGAGGTCTGCAACATCAGGCAGATGGTTCTGTGCTCATTAAAATGGGGAACACCCATGTTATTTGTGGTGTTTCTGTTGAAGAAAAAGTTCCACCTTTCTTAAAAGATAGTGGTCAAGGTTGGATAACAGCGGAGTATGGCATCTTACCTTGTGCAACAGACAGCAGGTATCGCCGGGAAACCAAAGGTGCATCTGGACGGACCATGGAAATTCAGAGACTTATTGGGCGCTCGCTGCGGATGATGGTGGATTTGAAGTCCATTGGCGAGAGAACATTTCGGGTGGATTGTGATGTGTTAAATGCAGATGGTGGTACCAGAACTGCTTCTATCACAGGGGCTGCAATTGCGGTAGTCGATGCACTGAAAAAGGTTGTTGAGAGAGGTGGGCTTGAGAGTATGCCGAAAATTACTCCCGTTTCTGCCATTTCTGTTGGAATGCTTGACGGTAAGCCTCTACTTGATCTTGATTATCCAGAAGATTCTACAGCGGAAACCGATGCAAATTTTGTTATGGCAGGTGACGGTCGATGGATTGAAATTCAGGCTACAGCAGAGGGAACACCTTATTCTGATGAGGAATATCTTGCGATGATGGCTCTTGCTAAGAAAGGGTGTGGAGAGCTTCTAACATTATGGAACGAATAAACTTCGTTTGATGGAGAATATCCGATGAGCGGGAAGGGCGTGATTCGTGGCACAAGAGAGTGGGCGGTTGCTGAGATAAATTGCAGTCGTGGGTGTCCCCATGGCTGTTTGTACTGTTATGCCCGTTATAATCAGGTGACCAGAAAAGGGCTCGTCACGGCTTCTGAATGGAATCACCCGCAGGATCTAAAAGAAGAGGTAGACAAGGAACATCCTCTTTTTGATGGACAAGTTATGTTTCCGGCTGCCCACGATATTGTTCCGGAAAATATTGAAAGCTGTGTGAAGGTTCTAAAAAATCTCCTTGATGCCGGAAATAATGTTCTTGTTGTTTCAAAACCGCATTTAAATTGTATTCAGAGGTTGTGCCAGGAGTTTTATAGCGACCGGGAACGTGTTTTATTTCGGTTTACGATTACGGCACGAGATCAACAGATTCTAAAGTTCTGGGAACATGAGGCTCCTGACTATCAGGAGCGACTAATGTGTCTTAGATCTTCCTTTGAACGTGGTTTTGCAACGTCGGTTAGTGTTGAACCGATGCTTCACCGTGAAGATGTTGTGGCCATGGTGCAGGAACTTCTTCCCTTTGTTTCTCAATCTGTTTGGATTGGGAAAATGAATAAGATTGATAAAAGACTTGTAAGCGATAGCGAGCAGATGAAGGTGGAGATTGAACGAATCCAACGAGGACAGAGTGATGAGCAGATCCACCTTCTGTATCAGGAATTGCAGGGTATAGAAAAAATACGCTGGAAAGAGTCTATAAAAGAGGTGTTAGGACTTACCCTGCCAACTCAGGCTGGCCTGGATATTTAGTGCCTTACTACTGAAAGCTAATCAGAAAAAACAAGAAAATCTGAAGACTGGTTTGGAAAGAAGGACGTATAGTAATCCTAAGGCACTTATCCCCCTCAAGGGGGGACTAAACAGAGTATCCCCTTGTGGGGTGCTAAATTATTTTAGTGTGACTGATAGATGAACAGAGACAGGGTAACAAGGTGGAGTTAGAGTAATGAGCGTGTCAAATTCTATGGTCTACTCTTTCGCGTTACGAGGTTTTGGTTTGTTGCTCGCTCTCTCTCTGCTTTTTATCCTTGAGCCTCAATGGACCTCCTTCTTGTCTACTCTTGGGGGAGGAGTTCTTTTTTGTGCGGGAGTAAGGTCGAGTAGATTTGGCGTACGTTTTTTGGGTCTGTTGTTGCAATGCGTTGGTTTGTATCTATTTCTTGCTGTTGTTTGGTACCCGTTTCGTGCACCTATCCTTTTGAATTCCTATTTTTTAGAATCATGTTTTATAGCTTTTTCTGCACTTTTCTCTCCATACTATCTGGAGAACAGCTCCATAAGTAATTCCAAAAGGGATCGTTGGAGTATTTGTGTACTATTCTTTCTTGGAACGGCCATGTGGTATGCAGGTGGCCTACGGGAAATCTACATGAATATCGTCCTCCCAGAGCAGTTTAATGGTGTGCTGCTTTTCATTTCAGCAACTTCAATCATTGCAGGGATCATAGGGGCAAAAATCCATTGGGACAAGCTGCACTATATCCTATTGCTTCAGTTGCCCATTATGTTGTGCGTCTTGACTCTTGCACTTATAAGCGGCCCTGTGGATTATCCACTCTTGATTGGTTGGGGGGCGACTGTCTGGCCTGTTACATTTTTTGTTCAGTATAGAATCCTTTCGGTACTTGATAGGTTGGAGTGGCCTAAGATGAGAGCGTATTACCATCTTATTTCTCTATGGATGGTTCTTTTTGTTAGTTGCAGAGAATTCATCTTGAAAGCTCTACAGCTTCAATCTATTGGCCTGTTTTTAATCATTTCGGTTACAGTTTTTGTGACTCTTGCGTGGCTTTTTGTAACGAGCTTTATGGCAAAAAGACGATACTGGCCTGTCACCGAGTTTCCAACACTCTATCTGGGGGGTGGGGGAGGTGGTGTAGCACTCTTCACGCTTGGCTGGTTTATCCAGCTAGCCTCATAAAACAATTGTCAATCGTTAGATGCAGATAGATTACTTTTAGGTAATGGTAGGTGAAAACTGGTGTGCTATTTGTTCGAATAGACTATCATTTTCCACTTGTTGCAATTTCAGATCAATCTCCATGAGGATGTTTTTTCTGATTGCAGCGCTGTGTCTTATTTGAAATTGTTTGTTGAGTTATTGAATACATAAAGGAAAAGAGAAATGTTTCGATCGTTTTTTAAAAGTAGAGAATGGTTTTTCTGGGCCTATGGTGGGGGAGTGTTTTTACTCCTAGCCCTTTTTGTACAAGTGGAGTTGACCGTAAAGATCAATGAGTGGTACGGCAGTTTTTATAACATTCTGCAAAAGGCGACGGAACATAAGATTGAAGAGTTCTGGGCTGAAATGTTGATGTTTGCCAAAATCGCCTTCCCTTACGTGCTGATTGCCACTGTAACCTCTTATTTTACCAGGGTCTATTCGTTTAAATGGCGTGAGGCGATGACGTTTTCATATGTATCACGATGGCAAAAAGTAGAGGAAGAGGTTGAGGGTTCCAGTCAACGTATTCAGGAAGATATTTACCGCTTTGCCAGAATAGTTGAAAGCCTTGGTCTTCAGGTTATAAGGGCGATCATGACTCTTATTGCTTTTTTACCAATTCTTTGGGGACTCAGTTCCGGTGTGGATGTTGCCTTTTTCAAAGATATTCCGGGAAGTCTTGTGTGGGTTGCAATAGCTGTATCAGTAGGTGGTTTAGTCATATCCTGGTTTGTGGGGATAAAGCTTCCTGGGCTTGAATACAACAACCAAAAGGTTGAGGCAGCCTTTCGTAAAGAGCTGGTTTACGCAGAAGATGATAAAATTAACTATGGTAAGACTGATACGATTGTTGAGTTGTTTACCGGATTGAAATTCAACTACAACAGACTCTTTCTGCACTATGGATATTTTGATATCTGGGTGAATTTCTTTGAGCAGTTGATGGTCATTGTACCCTATCTGATAATGGGACCAGGTCTGTTTACTGGCGTTATTACCCTTGGTGTACTTGTACAGGTATCCAATGCTTTTAGTAAGGTACGGGAATCATTTTCTATCTTTATTGCAAACTGGACAACGATTACAGAATTACGCTCAATCCACAAACGTCTCAGAGAGTTTGAGCATAATATCAACTATTAATAGCTGCAAATAAGAAAGGCGCTGGGGAGAGAACCCTCCAGCGCCTTTTCTCTTATTGATTGGTACAGATAATACACATTATTTAGCGGGATCAAAACCGATCTGGCTAATAACGGACCGTATCTTTTCTCGTTCAACACCATTATTTACAAACGATACTTCGTTTGTTGTCAGATCAACTACCACCTTTTCAAGTCCTTCTAACTCCTCAAGAGCTTTTGTTACTGCGCTAACGCAATGTTTGCAACTCATGCCACTAACCTTGATTGTATCCATTTGCTTCTCCTTTATGTATGACTTCTGAAAACTCTTAGTTTAAATATGAGGTAACCCTTTCATTTTTGACAGGTGCCTCTTTTCGTGCAAATTAAATCCAGAAAAGAAAGGCAATTGGGATGATAAACCCAAGGCTTGTAAGGCTGAGGTGGCGTATTTTTTGCCCGCCACGGATCATCAGTGCTCCTGATAGGGCAAGAATGAAAAGTGCAATACAATAAATATCAGCAATCCATGTCCACAAGCCCTTTGCTTTATTGAGATGAAGGGCGTTTATCCCATATAGAATGGGACGTTTTTGCACCCTTTCCATTTGAACCACACCAGTATTGAGATTCATATCAAGAGTGTTTCCCTCTACAAAAACACGAAGTACATTGGGCGAGACGAAGGCACCGTTTTTATATTTCCCGGTTTCATCCAATTCTCCTAGTATTTTCTGGATGTATTCCATATCTGGTTCTGTTCCTGTAGGAAGAGGGGAGACTGAACCTGCTGTTTTTTCAATCTGGTAATTCGGGTTGAAGGTAGGTGATATATGGTTGAGAGTGATTCCACTTATTGCGTAGATGATGGTGAGCCCTACACAGAAATATCCGATATCTCTATGCAGGCTAAAATTTATTTTCCGCCATTTTTTCTTACTCAATCTCGGCCCCGGTTCCGCGGATGCGATAGAAACTGACTGGCCCAGTAACAGAGGTGGGATCAAACGCTACACCCTGCTCTTCGGCGTAGTGTTTACCCATTTTAAGAGCCTGGCTTTTAGTGAGTTTGATTTCTTCAGCAATTCCTTCAACCCGCGCCTGTTTTCCTTTTGTTTCCATTGGGAAAACAATCTCGCCATCAACAACCTTAATCTTGATTTTTTCAAAGGGAACGTCACTGGCTATATCCATCCAGCAACCACGGGCCGCACAGACATCGATAATAAGGCCTTCAATTAATACTTTTTTGCCCAAGTATTTATCTGGTTGTTTGTTTATCTCGGAAACCTTAGTCACTTCAGTAAGAGATAGTGGTTCTCCTAGTTTGAGTACATTTGCTAAACTTATAGAAGGAAGAAGGAAAATAGCACATATGAGCGAGAGAAGTGTTTTGTTCATTGGTACCTCTTTGCAAAATTTTTGGATTTTGTTCACGTAGCAAATAAAAGGAAATAATTATTGAATGCGTCCCTTCATTTGCCATAGGATAAAGCGTTACTATCTTTACTCAGGAGGATTATAGGCCTTCACTGAGAAATAAAGATAAGCACATTGTAATTCATATTAAAGAAAAACATTAACTTTTGAAACATCATGGGAAATACACAATATCAATCAGCAATTGACGGGATGCACTGCGCAGCCTGTTCCACTCGCATTGAAAAGGTCGTTGGAAAACTTTCGGGTGTTACGAGCTGTAGTGTGAATCTTGCTACAGCAAGGACAAATGTTGTCTACGATCCGGAAGTCGTTTCAGTCGCGACAATAGAGGAAACCATCAGTAATCTTGGTTTTGTAGCAAGAGGTGAAACAGAAGAGGATAATCAAAAGCAGGAAGATACTATTGAACAGCAGCTGGTAGAACTAAAGCGCAGGCTTATTCCTCAATTTGTTTTAGCTTTTCTTATCATGATTATTTCAATGGGGCCGATGGTAGGACTTGTTCTTCCGTCTTTTGTTCGAGCCGATACTTCTCCTCTTATCCATAGTCTGATTCAATTTGTTCTTGTTCTCCCTGTACTCTATTTGGGACGAAATTTTTATATGAATGGAATTCCAGCACTTTTTCGAGGAGTTCCAAATATGGATTCTTTGATTGCCTTAGGCACAAGTGCTGCGGTTTTGTACTCAAGTTGGAACCTTGTGGAAATAGTCCTTGGTGTTGATCCTGTTTTGCGAGCCCATGATCTTTATTTTGAGTCAGCGGCAATGCTCATTGCACTCATATCTCTTGGAAAGTTCCTAGAGATGCGCTCAAAGGTGAAAACAGGGGAAGCGATCAGATCTCTAATGAAACTCACACCTGAGACAGCAACACTCATTATGGAAAATGGTGAGCAGGTAAAAACGGCTGTTGAGTCACTGGGTGTTGGCGATATTATTTTAATTCATCCGGGTGAGCGTATTCCTGTAGACGGCCTGGTTGTAGAGGGGGACTCTCACGTTGATGAATCTATGCTGACAGGAGAGAGCCTTCCGCTGTCTAAAAATGAAGGGGATACGCTTTACGCTGGAACTCTTAACACGACAGGTGTTTTGAACTTTCGAGCAGTCAAGGTTGGTCGTGATACAGTGCTTTCTAGGATCGTTACTCTTGTCCAGGATGCCCAGGGAAGCAAGGCTCCAATCGCGAGTCTTGCTGATCGTATAAGTCTTTATTTTGTTCCAATTGTTATCTGTGTTGCTCTTGTAGCAGGTCTTGCATGGTATTTTTTAGGTGGTGCGGATTTTAGTTTTTCTTTACGAATTTTTATAGCGGTCATGGTTATCGCATGCCCTTGTGCGATGGGGCTGGCTACTCCTACATCAATCATGGTTGGAACAGGAAGAGGAGCACAGTTGGGAGTGCTTGTCAAAACCGGTGCAGTGCTTGAGCGGGCGCAGCATGTCGATTGTGTGGTATTTGACAAGACTGGGACGTTAACCAAGGGACAGCCTGAAGTGACGGATATTGTATCTTTTAGCTCTTTTACAGAGGAGGATCTCTTAGGTGTTGCGGCAGGAGCCGAGCAGTTCTCAGAGCACCCTCTAGGTAGTGCAATAGTAAGAGCTGCCAGGGAGAGTGGGATGGAAATTAAACAAGTTGAAGAATTTAAAGCGTTTCCAGGATTTGGGCTGGAGGGAACATTACGGACTGGTGAAAAATGTTCAAGCCTATTTTTAGGCAACCGCTTATTGATGGAAGAAAATCATATAAGTGGATTTTTAGATGAATATGAGAGTATTTTCGAAAAATTATCCACGGAAGGAAAGACTGTTTTGCATCTGGCTGTTGATAACGTACTCAAAGGAATCATCGCAATAGCCGATCCTTTAAAAGAAGAAGCCTCTATTACAGTTTCAAAACTAAAACAAATGGGCATCGATGTTGTGATGCTGACCGGAGATAATAAAAAAACTGCTCTGTCTGTGGCGCGTCAGGTAGGTATTGACAAGGTTGTTGCTGGTGTCTTGCCAGAAGAAAAATCCAATGAAGTTAAAAGATTGAAACAAGGTGGCGCGGTTGTGGCGATGGTTGGAGATGGCATAAATGATGCGCCTGCTCTGGCACTGGCTGATGTCGGTATAGCCATGGGAACAGGTATTGATGTTGCGATGGAATCAGCAGACATTGTGCTGATGAACGGTAATCTGGATGGGGTTGTTAAGGCTTTTGGGTTGAGTCGTGCTACCATGAATAATATTCGTCAGAATCTTTTTTGGGCTTTTGCTTACAACGTTGTAGGGATTCCGATTGCCGCTGGTATTCTCGTGCCGTTCGGTGGACCTGCTCTTAGCCCAATGCTTGGGGGAGCGGCTATGGCAATGAGTTCTGTCTCTGTTGTCACTAATGCGCTTCGACTCAGGTTTTACGGCTCCACTGATATGCAGTAATATGCTGTAGTCATTTTGTAAAAAACGATCTCTGTGATATAAGTTGAAGAAGTAATGATTTTTTTTGGAAGGTGTGGATGTTTTTATCTGTTGTTTCTTCTGTAGAGCCTTAAATTACACATGTTTACATATTTGAAAAACCATATTTGTTGTTTGTTGTTTTTCTTGTTGCTACCTGGTGTGTCTATGGCCCAGGTAACAGTTGGTTTTCTTGTTCCTGCATCTGGGTTAGGAGATCAATCGTTTAATGACAGCACCTATGCAGGTCTTGTCAAAGCGAGAAGTGAGTTTGGTTTCACTCTTGTCATAGGGCAATGTGAAACAGGTCCTCTGTCGCGTAAATATGAACTTGAGAATATGCTGGATGATGGCGTCGATATCATTGTTGCCAACGGTTGGGAGTTTGAGGACCTGATAAGTGAGTATGCACCGGAGAATCCTGAGAAGATCTTTATTCTCAATGATGTAGCGGTGTCTGCTTTTAAGAATGTCGTTTCCTCTGTTTTTAGTCAACATGAAGGGGCCTTTTTAGCAGGAACCTTAGCTGCACTCGTAACAAAAACTGAAAAAATAGCATTTGTCGGAGGGATGGATGTTCCAGTTATTGCTTCGTTTAGGCGCGGTTTTGTTGAAGGGGTTCAGTATGTAAATAAAGATATAGAAGTAACCCATAGATACTTAGATGGTGGTGGGGAAATGGGAGTCGGATTCAACAATCCCAAATTTGGATATCGTGTAGCTCATGAACTATATGATACAGGCGTGGATATTATTTTTAGTGTTGCCGGATTGTCTGGAAACGGTGTGATTCGTGCTGCGGCAGAACGTAAACGGTATGTGATTGGCGTTGATTCAGATCAGGATCACATGGCAAAAGGTTATGTATTGACCAGTGTAATGAAACGACTGGACATGGCTGTTTATACTGTGTTATCAGAGATTCTTGCAGGTAGCGTTGTTCCAGGAATTCATTGTTTCGATTTGGAAAATGGTGGTGTCTCTTTGACACCTATGTTGTTTAGCCGTGGGGTGGTAAATGATGAGGTCAGGTATGCATTGCAAACGGTGAAAGAGAAAATAATTACTCAGAAAATTATAGTGACAGATACTCTGAAAGTCCCTTCAACTTTTGAAACAAGTACGAACAAGTAATAGGTATAGATAACAATATGATTTTTTTTTACAGTAGTCTATCCTTCAGACCCTCTTTACCTTCCCTGATTATTCATGCTTAATAGAGAAACATATTTTGCAAACCGAACAGAATTTTCATGTTCAAGTATGCGCTGTCGTATCACCATTGGGATTATGTTTATTATATTTATTCTGTTTATCATTTTTGCCCATGTCGCGATTACTGAACAACGTACACGGATGCTTCAGCAAGTTGAAACGTATGGCGCTGAAGTGACTCGCTTTATTGCTCAGATATCTATTGTACCCTTAAAAAAATTTAATATTTATTATCTGGAAAATTATGCTTTTCAGTTTGAGCAGGGTGAGCTGATCGCGTTTTGTCATATCTATGATGAAAAAGACAATTTGTTGACAGTAAAGGAAGGGGAGTTCGTTGGAGATGTTGAAGTAAGTCGACAGGGAACAACGGATCCGGTTCGCACTTTTACGGCTGACATAGTTGAAAATGGTATTCACTATGGCAGAGTTGATGTGGGGTTGTATGTCGGTTCGGTATATACGAATATCAACAGAACTTCTTTTTATATTATTCTGGCCTTCTGCATAGCTGTTGTGGTTATCGGTGGGGCAGTAAGTTTCTTTATTCATAGGCAATTTGTACGACCCATTCTTAAGCTATCAAAAACGACAAGAACTATCGCTCAAGGACAATTTGTTACTTCCGACATCTCTCTTAGAAAGGATGAAATAGGTGAGCTTGCAGGCGCAATTAACCTCATGAGTGGCAATCTTGAAGAGTCCTATCGAACGCTTGAAAAAAAAGTCGATGAAAGAATGGTGGAACTGATTCAAGCCAAAGACATGGCGGAAAAGAGTAACCGCCACTTGCAAATTGTTGGGGAAGAAGTGCAGGCCCTACTTGATAACTCTCCTGTTGGAATTGTCTTTGTCACGAATGATTACAAAATATTACGTGTTAATAGGGAATTCTTTAAGATCACAGGTTATGAGGCTGAAGAGATTATAGGAGAGTCAACAAGGATACTGCATAAAGACAGCCATTCTTTTGATGAATTCATAAGGAGCTCAAACCCGTTAGATGAAGATGGCCTTTTTAATAAGAAAACAGAGTTACAGAAAAAAGACGGTTTAACAATAAGCTGCGCTGTACGGGGGAGGAAGACTATCCTTGCTGGTGGTGCCCAGGGAATTGTTCTCAATTTTGAGGATATCACTTCACGGCTGCTCATAGAAGAAGAGCTTCTCAAGATTAGAAAGCTCGAATCAGTAGGGGTGTTGGCGAGAGGAATAGCCCATGATTTTAATAATATCCTCGTTGCTATTTTAGGTAACCTCTCTCTTATTGAACGATTTACAGAAAACGACAAACAGGTAGGAAAACTTTTGTCTGAGGCAAGAAAGGCCTCACTTAGAGCCAAAGATTTGACCGAAAAATTGCTTACTTTTGCAAAAGGGAGCGAACCCGATGTCAAGATTGGAAAACTATCAGATATATTAAGAAAATCTGTTCCTCTTGCTCTTGTTGGAAGCACAATAAGCAGCGATTATGATATTGAAGATGGGCTCTGGAAAGTTAAAGTGGATAAGAGTCAGATTGATAGTGTTGTGCAAAGTATCGTTTTAAATGCTAAGGAATCTATGGGTGGAGAAGGCGTTATAACAATATGTTGCCGTAATCAAGAATTATCTGAGAGCAACATTACGTCTCTTACAAAAGGAAAGTACGTAAAAATTACCATCTCAGATACTGGTTCAGGAATTGATTCGAATGTAATTGATAAGATTTTTGATCCATATTTTTCAACAAAAGAAAAAGACAGTAATAAGGGAAGTGGGTTAGGGCTGTCCATTGTTCGTTCGATTCTCGTAAAGCATAAAGGTGCAATATTTATGGAATCAGAACCTGGGAAAGGGAGTCTGGTTACTGTCTATTTGCCAGCCGTAGCAGACGCTGTGTCAGTAAAAAAAGCTGAACAGATTTTACCGTCAGGAAAAGGACTGGTCGTTGTGGCTGATGAAAATCATGCAGCCCATGAGCTCACCCAGGAGATGCTCTCTTATCTTGGGTATCAATATGTCGCTTGTTATTCTTTAGAAGATATAGTTCAAGAAGTGGAGGGTGTTGGCAGAGATGGGAAACATAATGTAATTGTTTTGATTGCAAGTACTTTGATAAGAGATATGGCCAAACAAAACATTATGGATATGTTTAACAGCTTTGCTGCTGATATCAGGTATATTGTCTACCATGAAGAAGACCCTGGTGCAGCTATTGATGAATATCTCGCAAGTGGATTTGACAATGATCTTAAAAAACCATTTCAACTCCTTGAGCTTTCGCGTGTATTATCAAGTACAACAAAAAGAGCGTAAATAACGTTATTTTAAGATATCTTTTTTACCACCGTACTCGTGGTAATTGATACCCAGTATCTTTTTGAAGAGAGTAACAATTATATTCTCTTCTATTTTGATAGAGTCTTGCTTTGTATCTTTTTCTGGAGATTCAACCATTTTCTAACTCCCTTGTTTGTGTTGGATGTGACATATAATAATATGCTTAACAGATTTGCTCCTTCTTTTAAAGAAAGAAAGATCTCATTGTTGGGCAAAAAGTCATGTTTCTGGCGTGTTAGATGTGTTAGAAATGGGTGAGTCACTACGATGTTATGCTTTATTTCGTAACCTTACATTAAATAAAATAATAGGTGCGCTTATGTCCAAAGTGAAATCAATGAATAAAGTGAGTGTTGTTGTAAACTCGATAGATACTGCTTTAAATGGTTCTCCACGAGAGCCTGTTAGGCTTTCTTTTATTTATGGTATTGGTCGCGATGGTCTCTCTCCCTTTGAATGTTGTTTGGAGGGCAGAGGTCTTGGTGATCACGTTGAACTTACTGTCAAAGGGAGTGAAGTTGCTGAGTCTTTTGGTGGGTTGTTCCCCTTAGTTCGAGGTTTTGTTGATGGGCTTATTCGGCCTGAGGTTATGAAATTTAACATTGAAATCCTTGGCATCGAAGAAGTTGACAATCGGGAGGTGGTAGCCGCTCTTGCCAGTACTGCAGCAGGCTGTGGATCAGGTGGTTCAGGCGACTCCTGTGACTGTGGTTGCTCTTAGCCCGAAATTCTCATGAATTTTGTATTGACCTGTATCAATTACTAATGAAAATAATTGGGTATGCTCTTATTACAGCAGTTATGCGATTTGTAGAAGTGGATGTGTCATCATAATAAAATGGCTTTGGATTTTCGTGAAAATATAAAAAGGATCTTTTGAATGGAAACAGCAATTATAACAACAGACATGTATATTGTCTTCTTTTTGCTGGGATTGGCAGTATTTCTCTTTGTCACTGATCTCTTACGTGTAGACCTCGTTGGCTTGCTCATGATGGTCCTGCTACCTCTCTCGGGAGTTATAACTGCGGAAGAAGCCATTGCCGGGTTAAGTTCGAATGCGGTCGTTTCCATTATCGCCGTTATGATAATTGGGGCTGGACTCAATAAAACAGGGGTTATGAATTTGGTCGCAGCACAGATCATAAAAGTAGCGGGACGCAGCGAAAATCGAATTATGACTGTAATTTCTGTGACTGTCGCAGTGATCTCGAGTTTTATGCAAAATATTGGTGCTGCAGCTCTATTTATGCCTGCTACAGTTAGAATAAGTAAACAATTACATATCTCTGTTAGCCGGATACTTATGCCCATGGGTTTCTGTGCTATTATTGGCGGTTGTCTTAGCTTGGTAGGGTCAAGTCCGCTTATTATGCTCAATGATCTAATGGAGGGGTGGTGGAAAAATAATCCGGCTACCGTTGGTGATACAGCCTTTACCCCCTTTGGTTTGTTAAGTGTTACTCCAATTGGGATTGCTCTTCTTGTTACTGCTCTCATCTATTTCGTCATTTTTGGCAAAAAGATTCTTCCTTCAGCTGATTGTAGTCTTGATGATGATAACATGGACAAAAGACTCCATGAAATTTATGGAAGTGAGGTTGGGCAAGGTCATGAACTTGAAGTACCAACTTTTTATCCTACTCATACTTTGGGGGAACTTGAAATTCGACCTAAGTATCACGTTACGGTCGTTGGTATAGCCAAACAAAGTGGTTTTAAAAAGAATTTATCCCCCCAACAAGATTCACATGTTGAAGCCGCCGATACACTTTGGGTGGTTGGCTCTGAGGTAAATGTTAATCGTCTGGCAGAAGAGCAGGGCTGGATTATAAAACCTGAATATGATGTTTTCGCGACTGAGAATTACCCTGATGAGTCTGGAGTAATTGAGGGTGTAGTCATACCCCATTCAAATTTGAGCCAGCACACCATGGAAGAACTCAAGTTTAGAAGGTTGTTTCATATCAATCCACTGGCCATTGTACGGGGTGATGAAATCATCATGGATGCAATTAATGTTACTAAATTGCAGCAAGGTGATACTATTCTTATGCAGGGGCAGTGGAAACAGTTTCGTTTGCTTTCAGCCCAGATGGACATAGCTTTCCTGAGTGATATTTATGATGAAGAGCTCAAGCCTGAACGAACCCGTTGTGCTATTTTCTTTTTAATGTTGGCTCTTTTTCTTGCACTCGTTATACAGGTAAAGCTTTCTATTGCCCTGCTTGCAGGAGCACTTGGGATGATCCTTACCAATATAATTCCTGCAGATCGTGCGTATGAAGCGGTGGATTGGAGAACTGTATTTTTACTCTCGGGACTCATTCCTCTAGGAACTGCCTTTGAAACAACAGGAACGGCTGCTTACATTGCCAATTCAGTGCTGGGGATGGTAGGAAACCCAACGCCACTCGTCCTTATGCTTATTATCTCAATTCTTGCTTCATTTTTCTCACTGGTGGCTTCAAATGTTGGAGCAACGGTGTTGATGATTCCACTTGCCATGAACATGGCCGTCTCTGTGGGAGCCGATCCTCTGATTGCGGCTCTCGTCGTGGCTGTGTCTGCATCAAACACCTTTATTTTGCCTACGCATCAGGTAAACGCAATGATCATGAGGCCAGGAGGATACAGAACGAAAGATTATATTAAAGCTGGGCTTGGGATGACATTTCTCTATACTGTGGTGTTGATGATTTGTATAAAGCTATTTTTCGGGGTTTAGCGTGAGTGGGCTTTGGTGACAGTGTTATCCCAGAGCAAGCCAGAAGCCGACTGCTATCATGAGCACTCCGGAAATCCTGTTGAGTATCTGGGTGCCTCCCTTTTTACTTAAAAAGGTGCGGAGTCGCTTACCGCCGCTGGCATAAATGACAAGACAGGAAAACTCGATTAAAAGTATGATGGTTAAAAGAACTGCTATCTGAGGTGTGACTGGGTAGTTTTGGTCAATAAACGGAGGTAAAAGGGATATCATAAAAGCCCATCCCTTTGGATTGGCTATTGCTGTTATAAATCCCTGTGTAGCAAGAGTTGTTGGGCTGACGTGATGGTCGGTTTCTGATTGGTCAGAGAGAGTCATTTTCCCTCTGGATCGCAACGTTTGTATGCCCACATATGTCAGATAGCCACCACCACAATACTTGAGCAGAATGAAAACCTGCGGATGATTTAGCATTATCGCCGCAACTCCAGCAACTGCAGCAATTGAAACGAGTGCTACTCCTACAAGTTCCCCCCACATCATATAGAAGGTTCGGCGCAGCCCCAGGGACATTCCAAGGGTGAGTGATAAGGTCATACACATCCCTGGAGTGATTGAGACCATGAAGAAGGTCGGCACAAAAAGCGCTAGTAGGGATGTGTTAAGCACAGGGGGAATACCTTTAAATGTTCAGCCTAGTCGAGAATCTGACTAAGAAAGAGCTTCGTTCTTTCATGCTGAGGATTGCCGAAAAATTCTTCCGGCTCATTTTCTTCAAGCACTTCTCCACCATCCATGAAAAGGACTCGGTGAGCCACACTTTTTGCAAAACCCATCTCGTGGCTGACCACCAGCATCGTCATTCCATCTTGAGCCAGACTGATCATAACGTCGAGAACCTCTTTTACCATCTCAGGATCAAGTGCTGATGTTGGTTCATCAAAGAGGATAACATTTGGCTTCATACAGAGGCTTCGCGCAATGGCTACCCTCTGTTGTTGACCTCCAGACAGTTGGCCAGGGAATTTGTTCGCCTGTTCAGCAATACGTACTTTTTCAAGGTAGTACATTGCTATCTCTTCAGCCTCTTTTTTGGGAGTTTTACGAACCCAAATAGGGCCAAGTGTGAGGTTTTCCAGAATCGTCAGGTGGGGGAAAAGGTTGAAATGTTGAAAGACCATTCCCACTTCTACTCTGATTTTTTCAATGTTTTTCAGATCATTGGTAAGTTCAATGCCATCGACAATGATTTTTCCACGCTGGTGCTCTTCAAGCCTGTTTATGCAGCGAATAAGAGTGGACTTTCCAGAACCTGATGGTCCGCAGATAACAATTCGTTCACCTTTTTGGACAGTGAGATTGATATCTTTGAGTACATGGAAATCACCATACCATTTGTGCATATTTTCAATGGTGATAATAGGGGAGTCCTGATTGTTTGTATCTGTAAGGTTTTCGTTCATCAATTTATCCTAAGGCGCTGATGTCATTTTTTTCAGAGTTTAGACTTTGATTGGCCATTGATTCGTACGTTTTTGTTTAATTCCTAATCTATGTTAATTAGAGACTGGTATCTAGTTCTTTTTCTAGTTTTCTACTGTAATTGGACATAAAAAAGCAGCAGACAAAGTAAATCAAAGCAACAAAAATGTATGCCTCTGTAGAATAACCCATCCATCTGGGATCAGTAAGCGTCGTTTGAGTTGTCTTAAGTAGGTCGTAGAGTGCAATGATGACGACCAGTGAGGTATCTTTGAATGCAGATATTAAAATACTCACGGACGGTGGAATAACGATTTTCAGTGCTTGGGGTAAGATAATGCGGCGCATGGATTGAAAATAGGTCAGTCCCAGTGATTCTGCCGCTTCGTATTGGCCTCTGTCTACGCCCTGTAATCCTCCACGAACAACTTCTGCAATGTAGGCTGCAGTAAACATAATGATTGCAACCTGTGCGCGGAGAATGGGATTGATGGTCACGCCTTCCGGTAAAAAGAGAGGAAAAACCACAGAGGACATGAAGAGCAGACTAATGAGTGGAACACCACGGATTAATTCAATATAGGTCACACAAAATGCTTTAACGATCGGCATTTTTGATTGACGTCCAAGGGCCAGAACTATACCTACCGGGTAAGCCGCTGTGAGACCAAATACGGAGAGTAGTAATGTAAGGGGAAGTCCTCCCCAGTTTGTACTGTCAACTGATTCGAGGCCAAATAGTCCACCTTTAAGGAGTAGTCCCATAGAAAACAGACCAATTGCCCATGCATAACCAAGAGATTTACGCCAATGTTTACGGTTCTGGCTGTAAATGAGTAAAAGGACGAGAATGACTACTGCAAGAAGTGGTCTCCACTGAAGGGCATGCGGGTAAAAGCCAAAAAGAATAAACCGAATATTAGCAGTAACAACAGACCAGCATGCGCCTCCACTGGCTTTACATTCCTCACTGGTGGAAACCCAGTTACTGTTAATAAATGCCCACTCTATAAACGGTGGGACTGTTAGATACAGTACATAAGTAAAGACAAGAGTGAGCGTTGTATTAAACCAACCATTGAACAGGTTCGCACGCATCCAGCCGATGATACCAACGTTGGTAATCGGAGGTTTCATTTCTTTGTTTGTGTTTGGGCGTAAAGTTTCTTCCATAATAGATCCCTATCTTTCCACAATGGCAATTTTTTTATTGTACCAGTTCATATATGCCGACGTCGATAAACTAAAGATCAGATAAACGATCATAATAAGGGCGACACCTTCAATGGCTTGGCCGGTTATGTTTATAGTTGTGCCCGCAACAGAGACGAAATCAGGATAGCCGATAGCCACAGCAAGGGAGCTGTTTTTGGTGAGATTTAACAATTGACTGGTCAGTGGCGGTACTATGACTCTCAATGCCTGGGGTAAAATAACAAGATTGAGGACATGTCCTGGTTTGAGACCAATGGACATAGCGGCTTCAGTCTGGCCCTTACTGACTGATTGAATTCCGGCCCTGACCACTTCTGCCACAAAGGCTGCAGTGTACAGCACAAGGCCAAGCAGGAGTGCTGTAAACTCTGGGCTAATGGTAATTCCACCTTTAAAGTTAAAACCTTTAAGTGCAGGCACGCTCATATCCGTAGGGGCACCACTGACGAACCAGACAAGAAGTGGTAGTCCTAGTAAAATGGATATAGAGACTTTGACGGTTGGAAAAAGAAGTCCTGTTGCCGCTTGTCTTTTGGATGCCCATTTTTTCATAAAGAAGATAATTACAAGGCCAACCACAAGCGCTATCCAGCTATAGAGGAAAGCAGTATGCCATTCAGGGATTCCAAAAATAAGCCCTCGATTACAGAGAAAGACCCCACCAATAGGATTGAGTGCCTGACGGGGGGATGGTAGTACCTCATAGAAAAAGGCATACCAGAAAAACAGCTGTAGGAGAATTGGGATGTCCTGGAAAAACTCAATGTAGGCGGCAGATAATTTAGAAACAAGCCAGTTGGATGAAAGTCTGGCAATACCAATAAATGTTCCTAAGAATACCGTAAGTATAATACCGATAAACGATACAATAAGGGTGTTTAAAAATCCTACTAACAGTGCCCGTCCGTAAGAATCAGCGGCAGAGTATTCGATGAGTGATTCCCCTATTTCAAAGGAAGCCTCTTTTTCAAAAAAGCCAAAACCGGTTGAAATAGATTGTCTTTCAAGGTTGGTAAGGGTGTTACTTATCAAGTAATAACTGAGAAGAGCAACTCCGAGAACTGTGAGAATCTGATAGAATATAGCGAGCTTTGAAGGATCTCGGAAAAACGGGATTTTTTCTGGTGCTGTTGTGTTCATATTCACCTACACCCTAAATCTTGCATACGCAAAATAAGGAAATAATTAAAATTTGCAAAACAGTACAGTACGCCCATGGTACTTATTTAAAAAATAACATTCCATGGGTAATATTTTATACTCTTCGGGATTTGCAATTCCACCTAATCTGCCTCGGTGGCTCGCATATCAGGTAGGTAGCACAGACTCCGAACGTGTCAGTTGCAAGGTTGAGATACAGAGATAAAACGATACCCGGGTAGTAATTCCCCGGGTATTTTTGAAGAACAGTATGTGTTACTTGAGAGGAGGTGAGTACATCAACCCGCCGTTGTTCCAGAGGCCATTGAGGCCACGTTCGATCATGAGTGGGGTATTTGTTCCAACATTTCTCTCAAAAATTTCGCCGTAGTTACCAACTTGCTTAATGATGTTGTAGGCCCATTTTTCGTCGAGACCAAGGGCTTCACCATTGCCTGCGGAAACGCCAAGGAATCTTTGGATTTTAGGGTCAGTACTTTTCATCATCTCATCGATGTTTGCTGAGGTAATCCCCATTTCTTCAGCAGCGATGAGAGCGAGAACTGAATAATTTACAATGTCTAGCCACTGGTCATCGCCATGACGAACAGCAGGGGCGAGAGGCTCTTTGGAAATGATTTCTGGAAGAATAACGTAGTCTGCAGGCGTTGGGGCTACTGCCCGGATTCCTGCAAGCTGAGAAGCATCAGAGGTCATGCAGTCACATCGACCAGCAAAAAATGCTTTAGAGAGCTCGGCAGTGTTCTCGATGACAACCGGGTTCATTGTCATCTTTTGTACGCGGAAGTAATCTGCAACATTTTGCTCAGTGGTGGTTCCTGGAAGAACACAGACAGAGGCACCGTCAAGTTCTGTTGCACTCTTAACACCAAGTGCCTTTGGGATAAGGAAACCTTGACCATCATAGAAGTTCACATGGGCAAAATTGAGTCCAAGTGAGGTGTCGCGGCTCAGTGTCTGCGTGGCATTACGGGTGAGAACGTCAATTTCACCTGATTGAAGGGCTGTGAAACGGGTTTTAGCAGTGAGTGGAGTGTACTTAACTTTATCAGCATCGCCAAAGACAGCAGCGGCAATTGCGCGAGCGGTGTCCACGTCAAGACCTTTCCAGACACCTTTTGAATCCGGTTTAGCAAATCCAAACAGATCACCGTTAACACCGGCCTGAATAAAGCCTTTAGCTTTAACATCGTCAAGAGTTCCAGCCATTGCAACGCTTGCGCTTAAACAAAATGCTGCAACAACTGAGGGGACGACATGTTTTAACTGTTTCATCAGTAAAGCCTCCTTGAAAGTATTGATTGGTTATTAGTGCAGAAAAAAACTAACAAATATAATCATTTTTATCTATGGGTTTTATAAATAAAAATTATCTCAAAATAGGAATTAATTGTTCCAATTACACGTACAGGCGTTTAAAAAATATTTACCTAGCAGGATTTGAACCTCCTGTTAAAAAATTATCTGTAAGTTGTAGAATTAAATTTTCTGGCGAAAAGTCCAGATGGGCAAAGAGAAGTTCTTCAAGTTTGAAGGTGGTGGAAAAATTGTGATGAATATATTTTTCTTTGACAGGGTCGCCCTTACCATAGCGTTCGATTATGTAATCAAGTCGATCCTGAAGTGAAACGACCTGATCATGGCGGACTCTTTTGTCAGCATAATAGACAAGCTCTTTTGCTCCAAAGTCACCTTTTTTATAAAGATGTGCATTGAAGTCTTTAAGCACCACATGCTCCAGAACTATCACCCCAATATCTGGGTAGCCAAGCTCGTTGCAGATGTCTTGGCCGTCTTTTGCATGGTGGCCATTATTTTGTAAACATCGCGTTTTGGCAATATCGTGGAGGAGTGCACCGGCAATTACTTTATTACTGTCTGGTATAGATGGGCCCCTGTTGTGGACGAGACCTTCAACCAATGCGTTGGCAACACGCGCGACCATAAAGGAATGGTCACGAATATTACCTAGCATTTCGTAGTGTTCTATGAAGGATAGACACTCTTTTATGGATGGAATTGGTCTCGTCATATAGGATGGATTTCGATTATTTAGAGCTGAGTTCGTGGACCGCATCCACAGCAATTTTCGCTTGATCCGGTGGTGTAAACTGGTGGATACCGTGGCCAAGATTAAAAATATGACCGTGGGCATCTTTTGCATCGTCGAGCAGGCGACCAATTCGGGCTCTGAGCTCATCTTTTGGTAAAAGAAGCGCAAAGGGATCAATGTTGCCTTGTACTGATCTTTTTCCGACCTTCTTTATTGCATCGCCAATATTAATTCGCCAGTCAAGACCGATAACATCAGCACCTGAGGTTACGGAAAGATCAAGAAGGGTTGCGCCGTTGTTGGCAAAATAGATAAGTGGGATATCATACTTTTGTAAAGCAGCAAGTATTTTTTGAACATAGGGCAATGCAAACACTTCAAAATCACAAGGAGCCATGATCCCAGCCCAGCTGTCAAAAAGTTGAAGAGCCTGAGCTCCAGCCCGAGCCTGTGCATCCAGATAGAGGATGGTGGCGTCAGTTATCTTTTCCATGAGGTTGTGGAAAAGCGTAGGGTTGGTAAACATCATTTTCTTGGTTTCCCAGAAAACCTTTGAGCTGCCACCTTCAATGAGATACGTCGCGCAGGTAAAGGGTGCTCCTGCAAATCCAATAAGTGGAACTTGTAACTCATTACGCAATAGACGAATGGTTTCCATGACAAAGCCTGTTGCTTCGTCTGGGTCAGGTATAATGAGTTTATCAAGAGCTGCCTGATCTCTTATGGTCTCAGGAAAGATAGGTCCTTTTCCGTCATGGAATTCAAGAGGGGC
This sequence comes from Desulforhopalus sp., assembly GCA_047622095.1. Lineage (GTDB taxonomy): Bacteria > Desulfobacterota > Desulfobulbia > Desulfobulbales > Desulfocapsaceae > Desulforhopalus_A. The sequence continues at coordinate 15,305 of JBLHNU010000006.1, read as the reverse complement.
ACCCATTGCTTCCATGAGAATGAGAATATCTGAAAACAAAATAGCAGCATCCATACCGAGGATGTCTATCGGTTGGAGGGTCACCTCGACACAAAGTTCCGGGGTTTTGCACAGTTCAAGAAAGGTAACATTACCACGGATCTTTTGATATTCGGGGAGGTACCGTCCAGCCTGACGCATCATCCAAATGGGAGTGTAGTCTGTCTTTTCGCCACGGCAGGCTTTAAGAAAAGTATCATTCATATTATTTTTTTAGTTAATTTGAATTTATTGTTAACCGTTTTAGTGCCTTACTCCTGGAAGCTTGTCATAAAAAACAAGAAATCCGAAGTGCGTTTTAACGTTGGAAATCTCATACAAGCGCCAGATAGCGAGTGTAGAGAGATCTTCGAGGCACTTATGCCGGTTTGCTTACCGTTTACCGGTGTTAAAGAGCGATATTGTCTATTCTTTGTTGCGTAATTTATATGGAACGTAATTACAAAATGGTTCCTGAGCGAGGAAGTCACCAGTCATTGCGTAAGACCTTGCTCTACATCCTCCACACACACTATTATACTCGCATTGGCCACAATTGTCTTTATATCCTTTGAAATCTCGGAGTTGGAGGAAAAGTTCAGATTCTTCCCAAATCTTTTTAAAAGGCGTTGTTTTTACGTTGCCAGCAGATTTAGGGAAATAGCTGCACGGTAAAATTTCGCCATCGACATCAATGAGACAGATAAGTTGTCCGGCAAGACAACCTTTGGAGCCACCGGTGGAAAAGTTGAGGTTTCTTCGTTCGACCTTTTCACCAGCTGCTTTAGCTTTTTCTTGGATCACTCTATAATAATGAGGGGCGCAGGTGGGCCGCATAAGAAGCTCATTCTCTTCTTTCTCCACTTCGTAATGCCAGTCAAGAATATCGTCGTAGAGTTTTTGTGGGATGAGTTCATCCATGATATCTTCACCGCGTCCGGTAGGAACAATCATGAACATATACCATGCGGTAGCACCAAGTTCTTTGACCAGTTTGTAAATCTCAGGGATCTCATCTTTATTACGAACGGTAAAAGATGAATTGATGAGAAATTTAATGCCGTGTTTTTTGAAGAGCCGTATGGCTTCCATAGTTCCGGCAAATGCACCCTGTTGGTTACGAAAGTCATCGTGGGTCTCGGGTTTTGCACCATCGAGGCTCAGGGAGACCATCTTAATATCAGCGTCTATTATTTTTAGGCAGATATCATCGGTGACAAGTGTTCCATTAGTGGCAAGACACATTCGAAAACCCTTTGAAGTACCGTACTTGGCGATATCAAAAACATCCTCTCTTAAAAGCGGCTCTCCACCCGATAGAACCAGTACAGGACTTGCGTAGGATGCGATGTCATCCATGATAGCTTTTGCTTCGTCCAGGCTAAAATCAGGGTGATCCTCAATATTAAGTTCGGAAGATGAGCGGCAGTGTACACATTTAAGATTGCAACGACGGGTAATTTCCCACGCTATCCATTTGGGTTCGAAATCCATAACAGCTCCAGATGTATTCAACGCCCCCGTGTACATGGTAACAGGAGCCAATTTGTCTTTATATATTTGTGAATCTATAAAAGATACACTCTACAAAATAAAACGTAAGGTAAAACCTAAAATACCAAGACAATACATAATAAGCCTTTCAATAGTTAAATAAAGGTATAATCGATCTAGATTAACGTCATAAATGGTACTATAAAACATTGAGATGCACTTTTTGAACAATATTATGTGATTTGTAGTGGAAATGTTGTTTTTTGATAAATTTACGTGCTGTTGAACTTTCTAAATACAGCTAAATAGCGTATGTTACCAAGCTGTTTTATTCAAAAAACGAACACAGTTTGCGTACTGTGCAAATTGGTTAAATTTGCAGGGGCTCCGAGAGGTAACCCTGTTTGGTAGAAAGAGGAATTATGTTGATTTCATCATTTAGTATTGCAACTCCAGAAGGACTGCAAGTCGTCGATAGCTTGCTCGATAGGTTTCAGGCGGCAGACAGCAGTTGTCAGGAAAGTGTAAGCGAGATTTTAAAAGCGGTAAAAGAAAAAGGTGACGACGCTGTTCTTGAATATGGAAGAACGTTTGATTCGCCAAATTTGACTAAAAGTCAGCTTCAAGTCAATAGCAAGGAGTTGATTGCCGCCTATGAACAAGTTGATAGTGACTTTCTAGAGACTCTGGAAAAAGCGATTGAACGAATCCACGGATTTCATGAGCGGGAGATGGAAGACTCCTGGATGCAGACGAGAGAAGACGGAACTATAGTTGGTCGTCTTGTGCGCCCAGTTGATTCTGCAGGTCTTTATGTCCCCGGTGGTCAAGGAGGCTCTACACCGCTTGTTTCTTCTGTTCTTATGAACGGTATTCCTGCAGCTATTGCAGGAGTGCAGGAACGTATCATGGTCACCCCACCAGGTGAAGACGGTTCGGTAAGCCCACACTTGCTTGTTGCTGCTCAGGAAATAGGGATTACAGAAATTTATAAGGCTGGATCTGCCTGGGCCATTGGTGCTCTTGCTTATGGAACAGGGTCTATTCCAAAGGTTGATGTGATAGTAGGACCTGGAAACCAATATGTTGCCGAGGCGAAACGTCAGGTTTCTGGAATGGTTCGCATTGACATGATCGCAGGGCCTTCAGAAGTTTTGATTATAGCAGATAAGACGGCAAAAGCTGCCCATGTGGCGGCGGATATGCTTGCCCAGGCTGAACACGATCTCCAGGCTCTCGCCATCCTGATAACCACCCATGAGCCATTAGTAGCTGAAGTGCTTGAGGAACTTGAACGCCAGTTGCCTCTTTTGGGCCGTGAAGAAATAGCCCGAACAGCACTAAAAAATCACGGTGTGATCTTAGTTGCAGATGACCTCGAAGAGGCGATAGAAGCGGCCAATGCTATAGCCATTGAACATTTAGAACTAGATATTGAAAACCCATGGGAACAGTTGCCCCATATCCGTCATGCCGGCGCGATATTTTTAGGCAGCAATAGTCCAGAGGCTGCTGGTGATTATCTCGCGGGGCCAAATCATGTGCTACCTACCATGGGAACGGCGAAGTTTGCATCAGCACTCGGTGTAGAAACATTTTTGAAAAAGAGTTCCATTATTAGCTATTCAAAGAGTGCCCTGGAAGCTGATGCTGAGCACATAATGCGACTGGCAAAGCTTGAAGGACTTGGCGCCCACGCAAACTCTGTAGCTGTTCGGCTTGAGAAATGAGTTTTAATTTTAAAGCAGAGCTTAAAAGAGGAGTGGACTCACTGGGGATCACTGTTGCCGGTGATGCCTATGAACCGCTTGAGGTGTATTTCAACGAGTTGAAGAAATGGAATCGAAAGGTGAACCTTATTGCCAAGTCCACGCCAGATAGTGAAATAGTTGAAAAGCACTTTCTCGATTCACTCACTCTTTTACCATTTTTACAGCGCGATGGTGCCCATCTACTCGATATCGGGACGGGGGGAGGTTTTCCAGGGCTCATTTGTAAAGCTGCTCTTGGTAATTCTCTTAATCTTACCCTTGTCGAACCACGGCTTAAGCGTGTGAGTTTTTTACGGCACATCGTTCGTACACTGGGACTCGATAATGTGGATATTCGTGCAAATCGTCTCGAAGATGAGCCTGATCTCTGTGAAGGAGCCTACTCCCATATAACGTGCAGGGCGGTAACGGAGATAGGTCCTTTTGTTGAAATGGTCTCGGAGTTTTCGACAACGGGAGGGGAACTCATCTGCATGAAAGGCCCTAAATGGGTTGAAGAGTTGAGTGACGCAACAGAGATTGTCGAAAAATCAGGATTTAAGGTAGGGCAGGCTGTGGAGCATGTGTTGCCACAATCTGGTGCGAAGCGTACGCTGCTCTTCTTTGAAGGGAAATAACATACTGAGATTCAGTCAATTAAACATAAAATATAAAATATAATATAGAAAGGTGGATAAATGAAAAAGATAGCGGTTCTCGCAGGTGATGGAATTGGTCCAGAGGTAATGAAGGAAGCCATTAAGGTTCTTGATGTTGTACAGGCAAAATTTGATTTTAAGTTGTCCTACGATTACGCTGATGTTGGCGGGGTTGCAATTGACAACCATGGAGAGGCACTTCCTGCAGCTACCCTAGAGTTATGCGAAAAGAGTGACGCTGTTTTATTTGGTTCTGTAGGTGGCCCGAAGTGGGAAAGTTTGCCTCCAGAGCAACAACCTGAAAGAGCTGCACTGCTTCCTCTTAGAAAACACTTTGACCTGTTCTGTAACTTCCGTCCTGCAAAGGTTTTTCCATCGCTTACCGGCGCATGTCCTTTGAGAGCTGACATAATTGGTGAAGGTTTTGATATACTTTGCGTGCGCGAGCTCACCTCAGGCATCTATTTTGGAACTCCAAAGGGAAGAGAAGGTTCTGGAGCAGATGAATACGCCTACGACACCATGGGGTATAAGCGTTCAGAGATTGAGCGGATTGCCCGAATGGCTTTTGATGCTGCAAGAGTCAGAAAAAACAGAGTGACTTCAGTTGATAAGGCTAACGTGTTAACCACCATGGTGCTCTGGCGTGAAGTGGTAATCGAAGTTGCTAAAGACTACCCGGATGTAGAGCTCAATCACATCTACGTGGACAATGCAACCATGCAGCTAGTTCGTGATCCACATCAATTTGATGTCATGCTTTGTGGAAATATGTTTGGTGATATCATCTCCGATGAAGCCGCGATGCTTACCGGATCCATGGGACTTTTGGCATCAGCATCTCTTAATAGCGAAAAATTTGGTCTGTACGAACCAGCGGGTGGTTCTGCACCTGACATCGCAGGTCAGGGAATTGCCAATCCCATTGCTGAGATACTTTCTGCAGCTATGATGTTACGTTATAGTTTTGGTCTTGACGATGCCGCTGCGGCAATTGAGAACGCAGTAGCTGCAACACTTGACAAAGGTATACTGACAGCCGATCTTACTGGTGGTAAGTCAGAGCCGGTAACCACTGCCCAAATGGGTGATGCTATTGTGGCTGAGCTGTAAACAGTTACGGCTAATTGAGGTGTCTTACGGCACCTCAAACATATATAGAGAGCGAGATGACTACAAAAGATAATATTGTTCTGGTCGCGAACAGTGCCTCAACGCCTCTGGCCCATAAGCTTGCTGAACGCCTCTGGATGCCTTTTACGGAAATGGAGCGTAAAGAGTTTGCTGATGGCGAAAGATTCCATTCGTTTCCAGAATCTATTTCAGGTAAAGATCTCGTTATTTTAGGTGTTACTCATAATGACAGTGCTCATCAGGAGCTGTTAGATCTTATTTCTGGAGGGTGGTATTGGAATGCCGCATCGGTAAACGTCATTATCCCTTTTCTTGGCTATTCTACGATGGAGAGAGCCAAGCCAGGAACTTTTGAGTTACCAAAAGGTATAACTCGTACCCGTCAGATATTTAGGGCACGACCAAGTTTTGTCGCCTTCGTTGATTTACACTCAGAAGCAGTACTTCACGCCCATGCTGGAGAAATACGTACTCAGCATGTCTGGTCCGATGAGCTAGTCGTCAATAAAATCAAAAACTCAGGTCTTACTGACTATGTTCTGGTTTCTCCTGACTATGGTTTTTCTAAAAGAGTAGCCAGGCTTGCCAGTTTGCTGAACTGCCCTCATACCGCTGCAGATAAAGACCGCTATGATACAGATAAAACCATTGTGAGTCAGGTATCCGGAGTGGTTCAGGGGAAAACTGTTATTATTTGTGACGATATGATTCGTACGGGTGGGTCTATCATTCAGACTGCAGAGCGATGTCTGGAGGCGGGGGCAAAGGAGGTCATTGCCCATGCTACCCACCTCGTCATGGCAGGAAATTCAATAGATAAATTTAAAAATGGACCTATTAGTAGAGTAATAGGATCAGATACCTATCCGGGAAGAGATGGTGATCCCTTTCTGGATGTATATTCAATTGCACCGCTACTCGCAGATGTTATTGAAGACCATTTTCATATTTAGGCTCAGAAAATGAAGCGCGACGTTATTGTAGAGCATTTAAGCCAATCAATCCTTTTTAAAGATGCTTCGGTCTCTGAGATTGTCTCCTTTGCAGAAGTTGCACGGGTGCAGATAATTTCTGTTGGGGACTACGTCTATAATGAAGGGGATCCCAGCGATATCTTTTATGTAATCGCTGTGGGAGATGTTGAGTTGGTTCTAGATAATGACGCTGGTGCCACTAAAATTGTAGCGAGGATTGCTCCGGGTGGGCATTTTGGTGAAACAGGCATCCTCGCAAATAAGAAGCGATCACTCGGCGTGAGAGCGTTGTGTGATCTTGTTGTTATCTGCTTTGACAAACGTTTCTTCAAAACAGCATTTCTTACCAATCACAGGATACATAAACAACTCGACTCGGTCCTTGCTGAACGTCTTCGTGTTGCTTTTTTTGATCAGGTTGATGCAAATGTCTCCCATAGCAATGAGGAAGACTCCTCTGAAGCAGATGACGTAATTCTGTTTAAAGATACAAACGTATCAGCAATACAACTTAGAAGACTTACCAGAAATCGCAAAAGTGATATTCGTGAATCAAAAACGGCAAAAAAGACCCAGGCGGTGATAGATCAGTACGCAGCAAACAGTAATCCGTATCTTCTCAGCGGTGAAACTGGGACAGGAAAGTCAATTATCGCGCATCAGGTACACTCCCAAAGTAGTCGAGCCAGGAATCAATATTTAGAAATTGACCTGCGTGAATTTGAGCCTCTCCCACTCAAAAGAAATCTCTTTGGTTTAGAGCAGAATAATTTCCCTTTTGCACAGGCGAGGCAAGCTGGTTTTTTTGAACAGACATCAGGTGGAACAATTGTTTTCTCTCATGTCCACCTTATGGAAGAAGAACTGCAGGAAGAGCTGGTTAAAATCATTAAGAGTAGTATCTACACCCATGTTGGCAGTAAAAAACAGTTGGCCATGCAGTCGAGAATTGTGTTTATATCTATGTACTCCTTTGAGCATCTGCAGAGTACAGGCAAACTCATTCCAGAGCTTCTCTCCCTTATTGCTGACCAGCGGTTTGAGGTACCTCCTCTACGTAACCATAAAGAGGATTTGCCACGCCTTGTCTCTCATTATCTTAGCCGCTTCAGTAAAGAATACGGGAAAAATATTCATAAGGTAAATCCTGAGACACTCGGTATTTTCATGAATTACGATTGGCCCGGGAATTTGACAGAGCTTTCAAGTGTCATTCGCCGTGCTGTGATGCTCGCTAAAAAAGACGAAATTGACCCGGAGCAAATTCTATTAGGCTTACCCAAAACAGAAGGGAAGTGGGAATATAATCTCTTGCGTATTCCTTGGGTTAGGAAATATCTTTCAAGCTGGGTTTTTCCAAGAGTACCGCAGGTTGTAATCGGTTGTGTTATGCTTATTACACTTGTTTTTCTTTTTGCTGGGCCGTCTGATCCGACTTCAAATATTGGTTTAACAATTGGTTGGTATGTCGGCTGGCCACTGATGTTTTTCTCATTTTTCTTTTTGGCTAGAACCTGGTGTAGTGTCTGTTCGTTTGCGGTGCCGGGTACGATTTTGCAAAACATCATTAAACCCACTCGGCAAATACCGCCTTTTATGAAGAATAATGCCGGTTGGGTAATGGCGGTTCTCTGTATTCTGGTGTTTTGGATTGAGATAGTGTGGGATGCTTATCATAATCGGTATCTCACCGGGGGGATTATTGTCATAATTACTCTGGGTTCAATTCTTTTCAGTGTGCTCTACTCAAGAAGGGCCTGGTGTCGCTATTTTTGTCCACTTGGAGCTGTAAATGCTATTTTTTCAATGCCTTCTGTGGTTGAAATGCGCTCCAATAGTCATGTTTGTCTGAACCAGTGTCAGAGCCACTCATGTTTTCATGGGGATTCGGAGGTGCCGGGTTGCCCTATGTTTCGACATCCTTACCTGGTAGATAATAACCGTGACTGCATAATGTGTGGTAAGTGTATAAAATCATGTGAAAACAGTTCTGTTCAGCTCAATGTGCGTTTGGCCCCTCAAGAGCTTTGGGCCCTTGAGACTCCCCGAAGGGCAGATAGCTTTTTAATTGTATCCATGGGGGCGATATTTTTTCCCTTTGCCCTGCAGGATCAATTTCGTCAGTTGGTTGCCTGGTGTGTGGAGGGGTTGGGGGCAATGTATGGGATAGACTTGCCCGGATGGTTCATCGCCAGTGTGTTATTTTTCTCACTGATCCTCATCTTTCAAGTGGGGTATTATTTTCTCATTACCACTCAGTCCATGTACGCACAGATAGACAGAGCATTTTTGTTGCCATTGCTGGGGTATGGGTTTATCCCGCTGATTCTTGGAGCATACATGGCTGTGCATCTTGAGTTTTTCGTGAGTGGCGCGGGAAGGATTATTCCCAATCTACGAGAGCTCTTTGGAATGTCGTATAGCTATGAAAATATAAGATTGATAAGCTCGGACTCAACCTATGTTCTTCAATTCTTAACAGTTTTTGGTGGTCTTTTAGCGGCTTTATATGCAACGTACCGAGTGACTGAAAGGGTCCTTGTTGATGCACCTGTCACCTCGAAGGCACTCGTTCTACCTTTTAGTTTTCTTATCACACTTGCTGCCATGTTTGTTTTTATGGTGTAATCATGCCAGTTGCAAGATTTAGATATCCTATAAAATATCTGTCAGTAAAAGTCCAAAACCTATCCTGTTGACATAGTTGTTATAGTCAATGAGGCTCTCTCCATACCCAGAGAAATATTGAATGTAGCCTTTGACATAATCATAATGAAAGAGTGGGAAGCTCCAGCCGATTTCCACAGCTCCTTGTGAAAATCCGGACTCCAGATTATTACGGCTCATGACTGTGAAAATATGATCTTCTTTTTTGTAGGCTAAGTGTATTTCACCGTGGCCAAGATAGTCAGTAATGTCTGGATTGTCGTCACTTGACTCATCTTCCTGAATTCTGAACCACGGTTTGAGAAAGATGGCGAAATTTTCTTTTTCCAGAAGAATTCCTGCATACACCCTATTCCAGCTCCTGGAAAGTCCCGCCGCTTGGCCATTTGATTGGTGCGCGATTCCTAGAATATTCGCACTATTTTTAAAACCAAGGAATTCCCAGTCATGTTCTGTCTGGACCCATATTTCAGGTTGATGATTGGTTTCCCTGAAAGGTGATGATATATTGCTGTTATAAGCCTGCCAGAACGACCTAACCGTATACGCTGCGAAAATATCAATTTTTTTATCAAAAAGATCAATCGCAAGTGGGGTTTTAATGCTGAGTTGAAATTGAATTTCAGTGTGGTCAAAGGTAATGTCCTCGTCGATCGCATCTTCATACACCGTAGAGCTCCATCCATGAAAATTATGTGCACCTGCAAGAAGATAATTGGAGTTATGTGCCATAAGTGAAAAGGGAGTCAGAATGTTTTTATCGTCTATGGCAAGTCGTTCTTCCACTAGTCCCGTATCTTCGTCCTGCAACTCTTGGATTACCGGTTTTTCGGCTTCTTGAGAGTAACATAGGGTTTTGGCTTCACCAATGGTCATTGAGTCGGGGTTATTAGATATCAACTGAAGCATGCATTCAGCATCGTAGGTGATCTCACCTGCCAGAAGATTTGGGGAAGAGAACTGTGAAATTGAGAGAACCGTAAAAATGAGAAAAAAACAAATGGTTTTAGATGAATACTGTTCTGATGATGAAGCTTTTTGGACGTCATGTTTTTCACGTTTTTTGTTATAAAATAGAATGAACTCTTTGAAAGCTGTATTGTATCAACAATCCATTAATTACTAGTGAGAAATTTCGTCGTATATACAACATCCTGTAAATTCTTTCCATACATCCAAATTTATCACCCTCTCTTGTCATTGCCCGATAATTGTTGAAGAAGTGGCAGGAAACATAAACATTAGACTGATTATTCTAAAAACTAGAACTGTGTGTTGACAAATTAGGTCGATTGACCTAATTTGCCGATCAGTACTTACAGTAACGAAATGTAGTGAACGATGTAGGAGGATTAAATGGCAGAAAATAGACCAAATACAAAAGAGCATTTATTGCAGATTGCCGGAGAACTGTTTGCATTCCATGGTTTTGAACCTGTGAGTACGAGAATGATAGCCGAAGCAGCTGATGTGAAACTGAGTGCCATTCATTATCATTATGGCAGTAAGGACAAGCTTTATCTTGCAGCCCTAACTCATGCTGTAGAATATGACGCCTGTGCGGATTTTTCTTCAGTTATTGCTGAAAACCCAGCTCTCTTTGAGATGCGGGAGGGAAGATCTGAAATTATTCGAACAACTGTGTACAGAACTTTTTATGACCACTTTAAAGAAGATACTCCCGCTTGGACGACACAGTTGGTGCTGAGAGAACTGATGAAGCCTTCAGAGGTATTTCCACTCTTTGCTGAAACCGTGATAAAACCGGACCTTGAGGCTGCACAGCGTATTTATCTTGCCACTAAACCGGATGCCACAGAAATTGAGATTACTGCATGGATAGATATTCTGCATTCTCAAATATTTCTTTATATTATGGCCAAAGAATCTCTTGAGATAATGAGAGGGGAAGGGGCAATGAATTCGGCTTTTTATCAAGGGGTTGCGCGGGTTGTTGCACGTGCAATGATCCTTGAACTTGAATTGCCCCTGCCGCTGGATCTACAGTAATTATTGATAAGGTTGAAAAAAATGAAAATGAAAAAAGCGCCAAAAAATATCTTGCTTGTGTCCATCATGACAATTGCTTTTGGAGCATTTTTTTACCAGGTTGCAATCTCGGCACATACTGAAAAAAACATGATGCGGTCAAATCAGTCATGCGACCTATTCCCACAATACAGGTAAAGCCGTATACACAGGTTCAAAATATTTCTTTCCCCGCCATGGGCAGGCACGTTCCAGAGTTGCACTGGCATTTAATGTTGATGGCCAAATATTGAGTAAAATATAATAATGTACGTGTTAGATAGGTGATGGGAAATGAGTGAACTATGTAGGGGAAAGGAAGGTGAATGCAGGGAACTGTTGTTTCTCATGCCTCGACTGTGCTTTCTGGTGTTGGAGACTCTTGTTGATAATCGGTTGACTATTCGGAGTCGGGTAGTAAGTTTGTACAAAGCGACCAAGGGTGTACTTGTAAGCCAGTTAACAAGAAGATCAATGTAAACAGATCATTAGGTTATTTTAGCGATAAGTGTATGAAAAAAATAGTGTTTTTATTAGTTGTTATTATGTCTGTTATAGTTCCTGCATCGTCAGTTATGGCGAATGCTACAGTGACGAGTCAGAATAGTTTTCCCGATTTACTCGGTGATGATTTTGAAGACGACGACGAGTGGGATGATGAATATGATGACGACTTTGATAGGGAAGAGATTGTAAGTATCAGTGACCCATTAGAGCCGCTTAACAGGGTGTTTTTTACATTTAATGATAAGGTTTATGAATGGGTTCTGAGCCCTCTTACCGATGGCTATATCTGGGCTCTTCCCCGTGATTTGAGAGAGTCCTTTGGTAATTTCTTCTATAACCTTGCAGCTCCGGTTCGTTTTGTTAATTCCATTTTACAAGGTGAATTAAGGCAATCCGGGGTTGTACTGAGCCGCTTTCTCATCAATAGCACCTTAGGCGTGTATGGTTTGGTTGATATTGCAAATCTTGAGTTTGATATTAAACCTAGAAAAGCGGACTTTGGTCAGACGCTGGGACGATGGGGGGTTGGAGGCGGAGTCTATATCTGTTGGCCTGTGGTTGGACCTTCCAGTATAAGAGATTCTGTTGGTCTGTTTGTGGATGCCTATACCCACCCAATTCCTTATTTTCATGAGAGCCGTGTACTTGATATTTCATACTACACATCAAATAAGGTGAATACTCTTTCCCTTAATCCAGATATCTATGATGACCTGAAGAGATTTTCTCTTGATCCATACATTGCATCGCGACAGGCTTACTATGATTATCGCAAGGCACTCATAGGCTATCGGTAGATCCTTGTCTTTCTGGAGATGATCACAAAACAAAAAAAATCGGATAGATATACAAACTGCGTAAAGTCTACCCGATTTGGGGGGGGTTAGTTAAAATCCTTTCGGATTACTTATGTTAATGCAATGTCTATGCCTAAAAATAATAAATAGGTTGTTTGGGTAATTATCTTGATAAAGCAGGGCTTTATCGGAAAACCATTTAAAATCCCATTCCTCTTAAGTTTAGTATAATTACCAAAAGACAATTCCAGTCCCTATTTTGTAAGTCAGATTTGCTGATTGTAATTTGAGTCGTACATCCCTCCCACAAAAATCGCTTTGCATTTATTCCTCTAAATGACTTGATATCTCTATATAAATTATTCATAATAAAGGATATTGTTGCTAGACATGGATTGTGTACTTCGTAATAGAATAGCGAAGGTATGCTGTATGATTTCTCGTATTTTTCGATCAGGTTGATTTGCATAAGGTTCTCATATGAAAAAACTTCTGAAATATGGTGTTGTACCTCTTGTGGTTGCAGCGTTTTTGCTGAGTCTTACTTTAATGCTGTTGCCCGTCCTGATTAATGTTCAGAAATTTCTTCCTCAGATAGAACAGCAGGTAACTCGGACAACAGGAAGGCCTTTTAGCGTAGGTTCAGACTTTGGCTTGACTTTTTTCCCTTGGTTGAGTGTTACCTTTTCTGATATGCGACTTGGGAATCCTGAAGGGTTTATTGCCGGAGATTTCATTCAAATAGATTCTTTTGAAGCACGAGTGAAGTTGCTCCCACTTTTTATCAATAAATTTGAACTTTCAAGATTTGTTGTAAGTGGTCTCAATGTTAACCTTCAGCGTGAGCAAAACGGGAAAACTAATTGGGAGATTTCTTCGCAATCCGATCATGCTGAATCTGATATTGCTTCAACTGTAAGTAGATTATTTTCAAAAGAGTTTTTTGTAGAACTTTTTGCAGTAACTGGGGGGAGTATTACCTTAAGCGACAGACAACGTGACTCAGATCACCAGATTGATGATCTGATGGTGCTACTCAATGATGTGTCTTCTAAAAACTCTGCTAAGCTTGATTTTAAAGCAAAAGCGGATGGACATCAAATGAGGGCGGCCGGTAGTATTGGGCCTATATCTTCGAATCTCAGTTCTCTTTATATGGATGTGCGATTGCAGGTCAATGATCGTATTCAAGGGATTGTTAAAGGAGAATGCTCCTACCCTTTGACTATGACGCAATGCGACCTGCAGGTGAACATACCTGCATTCTTAATGTCAGACCTGTATAGCAGTTCCGAGGGGGGGAAAAGTGATGTTATCTCTCCCGCTCTGATGAACCAGTCAATCGAACTCAATGGCCAGTTCTTTGGTAATTATCAAAAGTACAGCGTTGATTCTGGTTCAGGGATAATAGGTAATGCTCCCTTTACGTATAGGTTCATTCATGATTCTGCAAAAGAAGTCATTAATGATGTTGAACTCAGATTTAAGCGTATCGACCTTGATCACTATTTTGCCCAGGAAAACACGGGGAATAAACAAGCAAGGCCAGAGGTAATCTGCCCTGTGCTGAAATCGTTACAATCAGTTCCTTATGTGATAAAAATGAAAGCCGACAAAGCTAAGCTCTCCAATATTCAATTCACCAATGTTAATATGGAGCTTAGCGCTGATAAAGGCGTTATGAATATAGAAAATGGAATATTTGATCTTCACGGAGGAACGGGGCAGTTTGATGGGACCATAAGATTTGATGACGATCTGGTGTCACTTGAAAGTAGAATTGAATTGCAACAGGTTGAGATGGAGCCATTTTCAAAAGAGTTGATAGGTATGCCATTTTTATCAGGTCCTATGAAGGGAAGTATTACCCTTAAAAGCTCAGGTTTGTCAGGGACTGAGTTGGGAGCGGGTTTTGTCGGTGAAGGGAATATTCAAATTGATGGTGGTAGGATTGTAGGTATTGCTCTGCTTTTAAACGAGACATCGGTCGAAGAAAGAAACACCGAGTTTACTAAACTTACTGCTGATATTATTGTGGGATCTGGTGTGGTTCGATTGCAGCCTCTGAGTATCGTTGGGACACAAGGGATAACTGAGGTGAGTGCAGTTGTACAACTTGCAGACAAATCATTTAGTGTATCTCCTGACGGGAGAACGGCTCAAGAGGAGGCCTTGTCCTTGTCGGGCAGCTATGGACCTGAAGGACTAGAAGTTCTCGGTTATACGGATGTTCATGAAACCAAGATTCATGAACTACGGGATGCCCAGACTTTAGTTGATGCAAAAATGCCGAAACCTGTGGCTGAAGATGTCAATAGTATGGTTGGTACCCCGCTTATTGATCCAGCCATAGTCGCGCAGCGCTTTGGGTTGAAGCCGGAGATGATTACGCCAGAGAAGGCTAAAAAGGCCTATAATGTAGGACAAGGGCGGGTTAAAATTAGAGCAATGCAGATACTTGGTTCACCAGATTTTCTAGAATAATTTATGGCTACAAATATTCTGGTAATCTTCTGGTGTATCGACGTCAGTAATTACAGCATCGGTGTGTACAGGGTAGGAGACTATCTTCAATGTGCTGTCTGAAAAAAGAAATTTCGCCCCACGATCTCCTTTTGATAAAAGAAGCTGATGACGTAGTCTCGAGGTAATGATAACCGGATTACCTCTTTGTCCCTTATATTCGGGGTAGAGAATGTCAGCTCTTACTTTTCTAAATTCATTTATCATTTCAAGTACAAGTTCACCACCTACTAGGGGTTGGTCAGCGAGTATGAAGATGTACGCAGTGCTTTCTGAGGGCGATGAGAGGACACCCCTTATAAGCGATGTGGATTGGCCTTGGTCAAATTTCTTATTGAGTGCCACCTTGCACTGGTTAAGCAGGAGAGACTGAGCTTTTATCTTTTTTTCGTTTGCCCCAAGGACAACAATTGGCACACTCATTCCAGCGTTAAGCGCTGCCTGAATAGCATGATCAAGCATACACATACCATTTACTTCAAGGAGCTGTTTTGGCATCCCCATGCGAGATGATGTCCCTGCTGCAAGGATGATTGCGGTGAAATGTTCCTGTGTAATCATAATATGTGGGTCGGGCGTACGTTGAGATATTAAAGGTTAGCCTAAATTTTACGTCTATCAAAACAGATAGATATAATGGTTACCACCTAAGCAAAACAGACCTGCCAACCTTGCAAACGTGGGTTAAGTTGAAAGCAACAGCCAACAACTCAGAGCCAAAATCAAGGAGGCAGGCCATGAATAAAACAATAA
>JBLHNU010000005.1:0-144930 GCA_047622095.1 Desulforhopalus sp. | reverse complement strand
GTTTCTTAGCTCGCTTTTATGTCAAGTAAAATTTTATCGTAATCGAATATTTTTCGTACAATCTTTACGAAGACTCCTTTATTAAATTGCGCTATTGCAGCGTTTCAAGGGTGGCTGGGAATTGCTGGGACACGCACAACGCAATAATCAGCATAAAGCAGGGCAATACATACTTTCAATTTGGCACGCGCGCCTCGCCCCGATTTTTTGTTGGATTAATTTGTTATACATTGGCGATATTCAAATTGGTGAAGTATTCTTTTAACGTATATTTCCCATATTCAGGGGCAAGCATATCCATTGCCATGACTGTCAAAAAAAATTCAACTGGTCCATAGACCTTGCTTCCGGTAAATAACCTAACTACTTTGAGAACTGCAACCCTTAGCCAATCTGGGATATGAGTTGTTTTCGGTTTATTGCCTAAAATATCGAAGGCTATTGATGCTATCTCATTTTGAGTGAGTGTTTCGGGACCTCCTATTTCAACTTCTTTATCAGACTTGTCGATAGCATCTATGCAAACAGTCGCCAAATCTTCACCATGGATTGGATTCGCTCTCAGCTCTCCATTTCCAAAAAGATATACTCGCCCTCTTTTCGCCATTTTAAAATATTCTGACATATCAGAAAAAAAACCATTTGGACGGACAATACAGTAATCTACCCCTGACTCCTTCAATTGTTCAACAAACATCTCTTTTGCATCGCATATTTTCAAATTCCTGAGCTTTTCACCATTTAGAACTGAAACATAAATGAATTTCTTAACGCCACTCTTTTTAGCTTCTTCCAACAAATTCATATTCGCTTGATAATCCACGTCAATATAGGTAAGACCATCTTTTTGCCTTGTAATGCCAACAGTTGAAATAACAACATCGATACCTTTACAGCACTCTCTGATGGAATCCGGATCTGTCAGTTCTGCCTTAAGTATTTCGTTGGCTTTAATATCATATTGCTCAAGTTTTTCTGGGCTTCGAGCAATAGCCCTAAAAAAACAGGATCTTTGTTGAAGTTCCTTCGCAATATAGACTCCCAAGTAACCCGTTGATCCAGCCAATAAAATTCTTTTCATATTGTCCTCAATATATCATGCATCTCACGGTAGGAACCCCTGTTACCAAGGCCCCCCCGCACAGTCCTGGACGTGCAGTTTTCCCGCATCCGGTTCTTCGGTTACACTCGCTTTCGCGCAGATCTTCACAGTTACCCGTTACAAGATCCAGTTGCTATTGCCCTCAGTGGGGTTGGCTCGTATTTATCCAACCCTACATGTCCGGTAAGAGTTTTCTTTATGGGCTTCGTGCTTCCGTCAGGTCCTTCCCCTTGTGGCTGGCTTTCCCAACCTCTGAGTAATATGCCTGATAAGACACCCCGATGGCATATAGCCACCTTAAGGTGACCCACATTTTACGTAATTTGCTTCCGAGATGATTCGCTTTGTTAGGTTATGTTGTGTTCCTGATGTTACGACTATTTTTCCTTTAAAAAGTCCTTCGCCAAAATACCGAAAAGCTTCAGCTGTCTTTTCTAAGGGAAAACATTTATCTATAACCGGTTTAAGTTTATCTGCTTGAAAAAGCTCAATTAAATAATTCAAATCTTTATTTGCTTTATAAGGTACCAAGTACATTTTGTACTTTCTAGACAGTTTTCCGAAAACTACAACTTGAAGGATTCGAGAAGTTTGTCCTCCTACCGTTGCATAAATTCCATTTGGGCGTAATGCTCGCTGATAATTAAAAATAGAGCGATTTGTTTTTACGTCAAAAATAAGATCATATTTCTGTCCAAGTTGGGTGAAATCTTCTTTTGTATAATCAATCACATGGTCTGCGCCAAGTTTACGCATTATATCTAATTTAACGGTGTGATCCACAGCGGTTACTTCAACATCGGATAAATTTGCTATTTGAATAGCCAGTGTACCAGTGCTGCCGCCCCCACCATTAATCAAAACCTTTTGTCCTGATTTAATCTTTCCGAAATCAATGAGACCTTGGACAGCAAGGTTGCCACCATGAGACAGGCATGCTGCCTCTTCAAATGTCATACTGGAAGGTTTAAGAATTAAATTGTTTGCAGGAGCACAAGTGTACTCAGCAAAAGCACCCCAACCTCCTTCTGATAAATCGCCGAACACTTCATCTCCAACATGAAAAGTCTTTACATTATTTCCGACTTCTTCGACTTGTCCGGCGATGTCACACCCATGCAACTTCGCGCTTTTTGGCTTAAGAAGACCACTGATAAATCGATACTCAAGAGGCCTGCCGGTTAACATTTCCCAGTCCCATGAGTTTATGGATACTGCATAAACTTTGATCAAGACTTCGTTGTCGCCCGGAATCGGCCTTTCAATATCTTCCATCAATAGAACATCAGGCGATCCATAATTATTATAAAGAATTGCTTTCATGGTGATAAATTATTAATATTAGTATACTTAATAAGTTAGTATCCAGAAACTGGATATCATCCAGCCGGAATTTTTTTTCAATTCTTTTTTACCGTAACATGCCTTATCCTAACTGAATATAACTCTAGAAAGGGTGATAACCGGAATTCGGTCTGTCAGGATCGCCGTTTTCTTGCCCGGTTCATGCCTGAGCTGGAACACTACTTTCATTACCGCAGTATCGACGTCAGCACTATCAAAGAGTTGGCGTTGCGTTGTGCTCCCGACCTGCCACCTTTCATTAAAAAGTGCAGACACCTGGCCTGCGAGGACATCAAAGAATCAATCGCTGAGCTCAAATATTATGGAGACTATTTCATCAAGAAAAAATAAACGGGTGGGGATGCCAGCTGGGTCATATATTCCCGCAGGACACCAGCGCATCGGCCACGCGGATAAACCCTGCGATATTGGCACCTTTACGGTAATTTATTTTTCCATCTTCTTCACCGTATAGAACACATTTATCATGAATCTCCTGCATTATGGTGTGCAGCCGTCGATCCAAATCATCTCTGGACCATGACATCCGCATGCTGTTCTGAGTCATTTCAAGCCCGGACACAGCCACCCCGCCAGCGTTGGCAGCCTTACTGGGAGCGTAGAGGATCTCCGCATCAAGATAGGCGTCAACACCCTCCTGGACAGTGGGCATGTTGGCGCCTTCCGCAACCGCCATGCAGCCGTTTTTAATCAGTTTTTTTGCTTCACTGCCGCTAATTTCATTCTGGGTTGCACAAGGCACTGCCAGCTCACAGGGAATATCCCAGGGCCGGGCTTTCTCATAAAACTTCACTTTATAGTGTTTGGCGTATTCGTCAATTCGACCACGACGAACATTTTTCAACTCTTTTATATAGTTTAGTTTTTCCTTATTTATCCCTTCATGATCATAAATGGTTCCCGAGGAGTCGGACATGGTGACAACCTTGGCCCCTAGTTCACAGAGCTTTTCTACACTGTACTGGGCGACATTACCGCTTCCTGAAACGAGAGCAACCTTGCCCTCAAGGCCCTCGTTATGATGTTTGAGCATATTCTCGAGCATGTATACTGTGCCATATCCGGTGGCCTCGGTTCGGATAAGGCTGCCGCCAAAGGAAATCCCCTTGCCGGTCAAAACGCCTGAGAACTCATTGACCATATGTTTATATTGTCCAAACATGTAGCTTACTTCCCGGGCACCGACACCGATATCGCCTGCCGGAACATCGGTATTAGGCCCGATATGCCGAGCCAGGACAGACATAAATCTCTGACAAAATCGCATCACCTCTCTTTCAGATTTTCCTTTAGGATTAAAGTCGGCACCGCCCTTGGCACCACCCATGGGCAAACCAGTAAGGCTGTTTTTAAGCGTTTGTTCAAAGGCGAGAAATTTCAACGTATCCAACTGAAGATCCCGATGAAAACGAATTCCTCCCTTATACGGACCGATGGCATTACTCTGCTGGACCCGATATCCGCGATTGGCACGCATATGCCCTGCATCATCCTCCCAGTTCACCCGAAAGATAATGACCCTGTCCGGCTCGGTGAGACGCTCCAGAATCCGATGTTCTTCATAAATAGGGTTTTGACGAATAAATGGGATAATATCCAGGGCGACTTCATAAACAGCCTGGGCGAATTCAGGCTCACTTGGGTTACGACGTTTAAGCCCTATCATGAAACAGTCTAAACGTTCCTGATCTGCTGCGAGCATAACAAACCTCCTATCGTTTATTGAGCTGCTGTGTCAGAGAAGTCTTGTTTCCTGAAGAGGAAAATGTGGTGTGAAATTGTCAGCCAGGAAACCACTTCGCTAGGAGTAGAGCGACTGCTCCGGCCACTGACACGGTTGGTGAGAATACCTCTAGTATAGAATAAGCGCGAACAGCTGGAAATCTATCCTGGATTTGTCTTGAAACGGGACATTGTGTTTTAAGTTGAAATCGAATCTCACTCTGTTTGCATATCTGCTAGCATTATTATCTGTCCATAACGAAGAGTTTAGCGCTACATGGACGGACCTTTGGTGAGCATTTTGTCGAAATCACAACAATAGTTCGCAATAAGCAGTAACCTGCTTTCACAACATTCCGTGTCGACAGAATGCTCATGGGGAATTTGGGTTAGGCAGGGAAGCATAGACTCAGATAGGGCATTCTCGGACAGCCATCCGGAAAATCATCTGTGCCTATTACCCCAGAAACCCCAGAGGAAAAAGAGTATTGCAAACGCCACCAGAACAACCCACAGCCAACTCCCCGGAGTCTTGTCGCTGACGCTTACCCCGGCGATGAGCAGACCCACGGAAGCGATTGTCCAGGACAGTTTATTGATTGATTTTTCAAGTCGAATAAGCAATCGACGACTTTCTGGTGCAAAGGCATTGTTCAGTGTTAAGTTACCCTCCCGAGCTTGACTTATGGCAGCATCAACACTCTTAGGCAGTTTGGAGATAGTCTGAACCAAGGTGACAATTTCCTTCAACCATTCCTGCCAGTTGAGGAAAAACTCTTTAGATGCGAGACGTTCTGCGAATGGGATGATCTCCTGCCAGGGGTCAAAATTCTCATTGAGCTTGGTGGCAATACCGGACAGAATGGCGACTGCCCGGACGGCAAAGAGCATATCAGCCTGAAACTGAAAAGGGGCATTATAGATAACATCCCGGTATTCATGAAACAGGCTCTCGGCGTCGGCTAAAACGACATCTTTCATCTGCTTAGCATCTACTCCCCATAGGCGGTTTAGCAGGGCTTGGTGTGCTTCTTCCAGTCTTTTCAGATCGGCTCCCGGAAGCAGTGTCCCCGCCTGCACATACGACTGGACAATACGAGAAGCATCACGGGTGGCAACTCCAATAGCATATTGTTTGAGTGCCGATCGCAGCCGGTTGGGGATCTTGGTAACCATGCCAAAATCGACGAAAACGATCTGAAATGGACGGTCTGCCTGGTACCCAACCGGGTCGCCAATATGAATTTTAGTCAACCCCATCTCTCGCTCCGCCTCTGTGGGTAGTGGCCTTATGAAAATGTTGCCGGGATGGGGGTCGGCATGGATGAAGTGGGTCTCAAAAATCTGCCGTAAATAGATGTTGTAGATTTTTTTGGAAACATCCACCGTATTGATACCTGCCAAACCCATCGCCTGCTGGTCGGCAACCTTGATATAACCAACATTCTCCATGGTCAGGGTATGGGCCGCAGAGTAATCCCAATAGATACGGGGAATGTACACCCCTGGATCATCCTTAAAATCGTCTGCGAACCGTTCTGCATTCTTGCCCTCGGCTGTAAAATCAAGCTCTGCCCTGGTGACTTTGGAGAATTCTTCGATAAGCCAGTCCAGATCAACCCTCCTGCCGACCCGTTGGTAGCGCTTAAGCCAGCCAATGGCCAGGGAAATCGCCGCTAAATCGGTTTCAACCAGAATGTCGATGCCCGGCCGAAGGACCTTGACGACGACATCTCTATGATCCCCGGCAAGGCGGGCAGGGTGAACCTGGCCGAGGGAGGCGGCACCTATGGGTACAGGCGAGAACCATTCAAAGAGCTCTGTAATTGGTCGATTAAAGTCATCTTCGATCTGGCTGATAATTGCTGCGCTTGGTTCTGCGGGAATTTCATCGAGCAAACCGGTAAGTTCGCTGGTAACGACCTGGGGCAGAATATCGACCCGCACAGCAAGAAACTGGCCAAGTTTAATCAATACTCCACCCATGTCGATTGCAAGATCGCGATAGCTTCGACTGATGTTCTGCCAGCGCTTTGTGGGGTTCTTCCTCAGCCAGCGAAGAACCGGCCGGTTCAAGATGATATCCCAGAAAATAAGATGCAAAAAAGATCTGATAAAGAATTTGCGGACGACCAGATAACGCCTGCGATCAATTTTACTCTTTATATTAACTCCCGCAGTGGCTCCATTGGTTTTCATTTTTTGCGTAACGCCTCGATGGTCACTAGTATGTCAATATCCTTACCGACAGCACCCATTTTATAATATTTTCCGTCCCCAACATTGTAGGCCAGTCGGTCAAGGGACACGCGACCATTAAATCCTGCCACTTCCGATCCTTTTGAGAATGGGTGATTTTTTACTCCTTCAAAGGTGAGTGGGACAATCAGCTCAGAGGAAACACCCTTTATTGTCAATGTGCCTTTGATGTTATAGGTATTTTTTCCTTCTTTGGTAATGTTGCTGCTGACAAAGGTAATCAAGGGATACTTGGACGCATCGAGGAAATCCTTCGACAGTACATGTTTGTCACGTTTGCCTATACCGGTATCAATACTTTTGACTTTGATGGAAAAGGATATTGCACTCTCTCCCAGATCGTCGGGATCAAAAACAATGGTGCCCTTGAAATTGGAAAAACGGCCTTGAACCTTGGAATAGATGTGGTCGATGCTGAAATAGAAATTTGTATGTTCCTTATCAATCTCCCAGGAACGAGCAGCTGCCAAAAGCGGTGATCCGATTAATCCAAGGAGAAAAATCACGATGAGATAAAACAACATATTTTTCTTCATATTTGCCTCCAGATGTTGGGATGGTTGGCTCCTTTTGAAATTTCGGGGTAAAGATCCAAAGTAAGAATGGAAGACAGTTTTACTGTAGTTCAAATTATCATTGTTCTTTGCACCTTAACTTATGAGAAATTTGGGTTAGTAAGAAGAGAGCTGTTTCTGAACCAGGTTAAAATACATTCCATCTTGATTCTTGATCAGTTCATTATGATGCCCTTCTTCAACAATTTCCCCCTGATCAAGAACAATGACTCGATCAGTATCTTTTACCGTCGACAGGCGGTGAGCGATGATGAGAACCGTTCGGCCGTGCATGAGGTTATTCAATGCCTTTTGTACAAGGTCTTCACTTTCGGCATCCAGGGCACTTGTAGCCTCATCCAGAATTAAAATGCGAGGATCTTTTAACATCGCTCTCGCAATGGCAATTCTTTGTCTTTGTCCCCCCGAAAGCTGTACACCTCTTTCCCCGACAAGGGTCTCATAACCGTTTGGAAATTCTTCAATAAAAAGACTGGCAAAAGCGAATTCAGCCGCCTTTTTTATCTCCTCAAAGGGTGCATCTGGTTTACCATAGGCAATGTTATCCCGAATTGAAGTGGACATCAAAATCGGTTCCTGTGAGACTGTCCCGATCTGTTGTCTGAGCCAGCTGGCTGAAAGATCCAGGATATTTGCCTGATCAATGAATATCTCTCCACATTCGGGATCATAGAGCCTCTGGATTAGTGCTGAGATTGTTGATTTTCCACTGCCGGATCTGCCCACCAGAGCAACTGATTCGCCTTCTGCAATCTTCAAATTGAGTCTATGAAAGACCTGATATTCTGGTCTTGTGGGGTATGAAAATTGGACATCTTTCAGGGAGATTTCTCCTTGTAAACGAGTAAGAGTATTGCCCTTTTTGTTGACAATTGCCGGTTTTCGGTTGAGTATTTGAAAGATTCTACTACTGGCTCCGGCGGCATTCATGAAATCTGTCCAAAGCCCTCCGAGACTACTCACTGATATGGTGACGGTCATCGTATAGAGAATAAAGGCGGAAAGGGTTCCGATCGAGAGTTCGCCCCCTACTACCATTCTTCCACCCAGCCATAGAATGAGTACTATTGCAAGAGATCCCAGTAAAGACATCCCTCCCATAAACTTTGCAATCAGTCTGATTTTCGTTTTTGCAACATCAAGGGCTTTGTCCAAGGCCTGTGAAAACCTAGCGCTCTCCACAGGTTCTGCTGCAAAGGATCGCACTGTACGAATATTACTCAACGATTCATCGGCTATTCCACTGGCATTACCCAGAGACTCCTGAACCGTGTGAGACGTTTTTCGCACCTTGCCTCCAAATCGGGCTGCGAGCAAGGCCAGGGGTGGGAGAATAATTAGCAGAATAATTGCCAGCTTCCATGAGGTATAAAAGAGAAACACCAAACCTCCAACAGCAGCGGTCAGATTTCTTAAGATCATTGAGATATTGACACTGAGTGTATTTTGTAGAACCGTCGAATCGGAATTGATTCGACTCATGAGATCTCCGGTTTTCTGGTCATCAAAAAATCCGATTTCTTGTTCTAACAGGGCATCAAAAAGTCGAGAACGAATCCTTTTGACGGTACGTTCGCCCGCCAGGGTAAAGAGATAGTAGCGTAAAGCTGTGGCAAGAGATTGGACTGCCAGCAGGATAAGCATCAACATTCCCATTTGATTGATGAGGCTTATGTTTTTGGATTCTACAGCTTCATCCATGGTTATCCGCACGGCCTGAGGGAAGGCCAGGAGAACCAGCGAACCCAGCGCCAGGAAGAGAGTGCCCCAGAACAGGAGTCTCCGTTCAGGGTAGGCGAAGGTGAGAAGTTGTCTGAATTCTGAGGCGTTGACCGGTTTTGTCATAGTTGTTCCAGAAGTAATGGGTGAAATGGCAATCTTTATTCATAATAGCCATGCTTTCAATTCCTGCCATTATCTGAAATTCTGAAGAAATCCTTGAAAAAACGTTTCCATCCCGGCGTGGAAAAGTGGTTGGGCTGGAATAAGGCCCGGCGTGTTGCCCCGCTTGTTAAACGGATTAAGCAACTGTGGATTCCGACTGATAATGTGTACAGGGACAGACCAGGGCTCGCCTTCACCTGTATCCGCATTGCTTCAATCCATGCTGTGCGGTAACGAATTTTGAACCACCTTTCTTATAAACTCATATTGTTGCATCATCTTTAACAAGTCTAAAGCCGTCATTCCAGTATTCCGATAATACCAGTTGCGAGCGCGCTCTGTATGTATGTTGAGATCCATGGCCGCTTGTTTTGTCGTAATTCTCTTCTTTTGCATCATGTTCACTATATATTCCGTTAAGTGCCTATTGCTGAATCCATTTTTGTGGCAAATCTGCCACAATTTTCCTCTGGACATACGGTTCCCCTTGGTTGAAAGTGTAAACATCGAGTGTTTTTAGGAAGAATAGGGAGATATCGGACAGATGCGACAGACGGGAACGGTATATACAACAGACGAAATCAAAAAACTGTATCTTAAAGGCGCTATGTATATCCGGATGTCCACAGAGTTGCAAGTGGAGTCGCCGGAGAATCAAGAACGCCAAATACGGGTTTATGCCGCTAAATACGGTATCGAAATTGTCAAAGCATATGCTGATCTGGGCGTTAGTGGAATGACTGCTGAGAAGCGAGAGCAATTTCAGGCAATGCTTGATGACGTGGAACAAGACCGTAACGAATATAACGTTGTGCTGTATCTGGATGATAGCCGCTGGGGTCGTTTTGTGGACAGCCGTGAGGCTGATTATCACCGCATGCGGCTGGAACGAAAAAATGTTGTATGTCATTCCTGTGATCAACCGCTCACGTTAACCAGTAACATTGCTCATCGTATTATAACTTTATTGCGGGATGAAAGCGCCAGTGATTATTGCCGTCAGCTTTCTCAGAAGGTGTTTGTCGGTCAGTGTAATCTTGTCATGAAAGGGTATCGCCAGGGTGGCCCTGCAGGATTCGGTCTCCGTAGAATGTTAGTAGACGAATTTGGAAAGCCAAAGCAGGAGTTGGCCATTGGACAGCGCAAGAGTCTTCAGACCGAGCGAGTGATTCTGGTTCCCGGCCCTCTGCCGGAGCAGGAGAAGATATGCTGGATATACGATCAATTTATAGCCGGATTGAATGAAAATGAGATCTCGCAGCAACTGAATGCTGAAGGCTGGAAAACGGACTTCGGACGGCCATGGACGCGGGGAACTGTATGTGACATACTGACCAACGAAAAATATATAGGCAACAATCTGTTCAATCGTCGTTCAGGAAAGTTAAAAAGCAAAGCCAGAGACAATCCGGAAAGCGAGTGGATTAGAAAAGAAGGGGCGTTCAGTCCGGTTATTGATGCTGATCGCTTTTACATAGTGCAGGAAAAAATCAAGGAACGGAATAAAAAGTTTTCGGATGCCGAATTGCTGGAACGCCTCAAAAGACTCCAATCTCAAAGAGGGTTGTTATCGGCGATGATTATCGATGAGTCTGAGTGGATGCCGCCGAGCAGTCTGTACTGCCACCGTTTCGGTGGCCTACTGAGAGCATACCGGCTTATTGGGTACATACCGGAGCGTGACTATCGGTATGTCGAAATAAACAGAAAGCTGCGCGAAATCCATAGTGATGTTATAGCGGACACCTTGGCTAGGATTGAAACACTTTGCGGGAGGCGGCTGTGTGTTGATCCGGAAACCGACCTTTTGGAACTGAATTATAATCTGTTCATTTCAATTGTCATAAGCCGGTGCATTCGGACTGTTTCAGGAAAATTTCGGTGGAAAATTCGTTTTGATACCGGTTTGCATCCGGATATCACCGTTGCCGTGCGTATGGATGCCAGTAATGAAAAGATTTATGACTATTATATTTTGCCCTCTTTAGAGTTCGGGGCACACGAATTGAAGCTGTGCGAAGACAATGCCGAGTTATTAGATAGTTTCCGCTTTTGTAGTTTGGACTATTTGCTAGGCATGAGTGTCAACATCGGTCTTGATAAGGCGGTCTGAAATGGAACAAAACTCGGTACAACTTATTTCTGTTAGTGAAATAAACATCTTAAATCCGAGAGTGCGCAATGAGATAATTGCTGCAGAGATTCGCCATAATATTCAGAGTATTGGCCTCAAGCGTCCCATTACCGTCACGCCGCAAACTGAGACAAAAAATGGCAAAAAGTACAATCTCGTATGCGGTCAGGGAAGACTAGACGCCTTTATAGAAGCCGGAGAAAAAGAAATCCCCGCTCTTGTTATCGACGTTAGTTCAGAAGATGCACACATAATGAGCCTTATCGAGAATATCGCTCGTCGGAACAGCAGCTCTTTGGAACTGCTGCAAAGCATAAAATATCTTAAGAATTTGGGATACGACGAAAACGAGATTGCTGCTAAGACGACTCTCGGTCGGGACTATATTTACGGAATAATCAAGCTTCTCGAAGAAGGAGAAGAGCGTTTGGTGAACGCTTTGGAAAAAGGTCGGATACCGCTTTATATTGCACTCAAAATTGCAACGGAGGATGATGCTGTGGTTCAAAGAGCGCTGGCTGAGGCACACGAGACCGGACAATTGAGTGGTGGCAAGTTGATAATCGTACAGAAATTACTTGATAGGCGTAAGCTCTATGGTAAAAAGATTTCGGGACCATCAAGGCAGAAATCAATTCTATCATCTGAAGAATTAGTTGCTTTTTATAAAGACAGTCTCAAAAGTAAAAAGCGCTTGTTAGCTAAGGCCGACTACATAAAGCAGGTTTTGATGCTTTCAACGGCGGCTCTCAACCAATTGTTGAACGATGTTCACTTTTCCAATCAATTAAAGGCAGAAGGTCTGAACGATATTCCTAAACAACTGTCCGACCTGCTTGGTGGGGTACAATAACATGAGCGGCCGTATAAAACAGGGATTTCAGAGAGAGCTTGTCAACCTTGCCATTGTTGAACTACGTCCGACAAAATCCTTATCAGTTCGAGTTAAGCAGGGAAGAAAATATTCACAGATACTCTCGTCCATCTCTGAAGTGGGGCTTATTGAACCGCCTGTTGTCGCTTTGGCTCAAAAGAGCCGGGAGTATCTTTTGTTGGACGGGCATTTGCGAATTATGGCACTCAAAGAGTTGGGAGAAGAACGGGTGTCCTGTTTGGTATCCATAGATGACGAAGGCTATACCTACAACAAATATATCAATCGACTCTCGGCAATACAAGAGCATAAAATGATAGTAAAAGCCTTAGATGCTGGGGTTTCCGAAAACAAACTCGCTAATGCTCTGAATATTGATGTTCGTTCGCTCCGATTCAAGAAAACGATGTTGGAAGGCATTTGTCCAGAAGCGGTTGACTTGTTGAAGGACAAAATAATCTCGGAGAAAGTGTTCCGAGTGTTAAAAAAGATGAAAGCCCCGCGTCAGATCAGAGTCGCTATGCTCATGAACGATCAGAATCGTTATGGTTTTAGTTATGTGAAAAATTTACTTGAGGGCACTCCGGATGATCAGCTTGTTGAAGGGGTGGTAAAGAAAAGAGTTTCTCCTGCCGCTTTGGAAAAACGTGTTCGGCTCGAAGAAGAAAATATCTCATTGAGTGACGATATTCGCTCACTGAAAGATGCGTATGGAACGGATATGTTGGATCTGACGTTGCTCCAGGCATACCTGAAAAGGCTGTTGGACAATGAAAAAGTAGCGAATTATCTGCAAAAATACCATTCAGTGATTTATGATACATTTGCCGAAGTAGTGCAGCTCGACTTTCTGAAATTGAAGAGCGTTGACTGATTAAATCGGTGTGGGCGGTGACGACCAGAGCCTCCCTGGAATTTGTTATTCAGCATTACCAAGCTGTGGTGAACCGGTATTCCAGAGGTCCTTGCCACCGCATTGGTCGGCCATGAAAGAGATGAACGTGTAAGTTATATCCGGTATGCGGAAAATGACCTTAAGTCTCTCTGCGCCGCAATTGAGGCGATTGACTATGCAGATATCAGGTTGTCGCTATGTCGCCACCGTTGGTAAAATTCTCTATGTTAAATCAAATTCAACGCCAGTAGCACATTTGCAATGCTGCCTCTCGCAAGGTATCCTGTCTCCATCGCTATCCATCAAGATACCCGGAAAATTTTGCTGGTAGAACGTTGCTTCTTTGCATGATGTCATTTCAGTGCAACGAGTCTTGCCTGCACATGTAAACTGAGTTGAGGTTTGTGTATTGCTCTTCGAGAATCTAGTAGTAAATGATCCTCGACCAGAAAAGAACTGATTATAACCTGTAGCACCGATTACGATAACAAGGGTAACGTTTCGCGACTCCATTACTGCGTTGCTGTATCGATCAGCTATCCCGAAGGGAGAACCCTCCCCTTAAAGAATCTTATACATTTAGGCACAACTCATTTTTTTGTGTAGGCTTGGGCTTTCTTGATTGGTATCTTCATCTGTTTTAAGAATGTGTGTAA
The DNA here is from genome assembly GCA_047622095.1 of Desulforhopalus sp. Lineage (GTDB taxonomy): Bacteria > Desulfobacterota > Desulfobulbia > Desulfobulbales > Desulfocapsaceae > Desulforhopalus_A. The sequence continues at coordinate 131,464 of JBLHNU010000005.1, read as the reverse complement.
CTAAGACTGTGGGAGCATAACGAGAACTAGGATCAAGAGTAAGAGACATGAACAGTATTCAAATTCGAAAAGCAACCCTCGAAGACCTTCGTATTATTCAAGAAATAGCACGAGAAACCATTGATAAAAGCTATCGTCCCTTTCTTGGAGATAATTTGATTGATTGGTTTCTTAGCAGTGGTGGGTCTGATGAGGAACTAGAAAACCAAATAGATAATTGCGATGTACTAATATTAGATACTTCTATTGCCGCATTTACGATTTACTTTGATGACTTGATCCATCTCATTATGGTTGATGTAGCTCTTCATCGTAACGGGCTAGGTTCAAAGCTTCTTACTCATTCTGAAACCCAGCTTTACAATCATGGTAATAGCGTTATTCATGTAGAAACGTTTGGGGGTAATCAACAAGCGGTCAATTTTTTTAAGAAAAACAATTGGTCTGTTGTTCGTAGGGATGAAGATAAAGAAAATGGATTCGTACGTATTTTCTTTGAAAAGAATGCTTCAGAACTAGGAAATAATTAGCCTGATAGGGGAGAAATGTTTTAAGCACCAAAAATTGTTTATGCTGAATCACTGACGCCCCCCAACCAGAGCCCCTCCTAAGTAAATTTTGTATATGATTAAAGAAAAAACTTTCAAGCCAACCGCCTTAGTAAGAAGTTTCAGGGTTTAAATAAAATTCACAAATCTCCCTTCTCTAAAAACATTCAACAATATTATCGGAAGGTATTAAACACGTCCTGACCCCTGAAAGGTCGAGAACGGTTTCTGCCCTTCGATAATTTAAAAACTCTGGTGCTTTGGTTTAAAGGTAGGGACCACTTCTAAGTATAAGTGAAACTGGTACAAAATGAGAAAAGAGGGATCTTGGAGAAAATTGAAATAGCGAAAAGTACAGATTTGTGACCTTAGTCGATGTGTTATGTGACCTTGCTTCGGCTACTTAGTGACTAATGGTAAATTGAAAACATGATGTAAAAACAGATTGATATGTCAAAAAAATAACCTTTAAGGGCTTGTTTTATTTCTTAGTCTTTTATATCGATTGCATTTTCCCTGATATAAATATATATGATGTGCCGAGTAACTGGCTAGAGACACTGAGTGCGGAGGTATTAATGACGGTATGCCACAGGGTGTCTTTTGTGTCTTATTAGTTATAAGACAGTTGTGGGACAGTTAGTGTTTGGCTTTCATTGCCACCAAGTAATAAATGAATCTTTTGGAGCGGTAGTTCAGCTGGTTAGAATGCCGGCCTGTCACGCCGGAGGTCGCGGGTTCGAGTCCCGTCCGCTCCGCCATGAGATTAAGTAGATTAAAGCAGTACATAATGCGGGAATAGCTCAATTGGTAGAGCATCAGCCTTCCAAGCTGAGGGTCGCGAGTTCGAGTCTCGTTTCCCGCTCCATTTGTTTTATGTTGTAGTAGATTGCCCACATAGCTCAGTTGGTAGAGCGCATCCTTGGTAAGGATGAGGTCACCGGTTCAATTCCGGTTGTGGGCTCCAATACAAATTCAAGCACTTATCTCTTTTTTTGAGGTAGATGCTTTTTTTGTTGTAGGACAGTTGGATTGCATCGCGTCTTGATTATGGTTATCCGATGACAACTGGCACATACTACAGCCAGACCTGAGAGTTTGGTGTTTTCTCCCTCTTGGATTTCAGAAACAGGCTTCTTGTGATGGCACTCAATAAATCCTTTACCGTGTTTCCCATATACCGTCAAGCTCACCATCACCATCACCGTCATCGTCACCATTTAGATCAGCAGGGTCATCGAAATCTTCCATCAACCATCCTTCACAACATCAAGTTCAGGTAATTTACATTTCGCTTTCACATTAGCTGGTTCACCATGAATACCTTGATCGAAACTCTTTTGAAGCCAATCAATAAATGCAGTCACAAAATCGTATTTTTTTGATGTTGTTTTTATGCTTTGATGTGTTTGTGTCGTGTGGATCAGCGAATTGAATTTCTTTGGTATTTCAACAGAGTTTGCACCAAAATAGTAAAATGTTTTAGAGATCAATACTCTATTTACACTGGTATCCGCTTTAACATGCTTATCACTGTGAGAGAGATTCTTCACCTGCACAAGTTTACCACCAGAATCTCTCTTGTAAATATTATCACCACACCCATTATCCTTATTGGGCTTCTTGCACTCATATTCTGGAAATTGCCAATACAAATCGAATGTTAATCCTCTGTCTACACGCATTGCATAGACGAGTTTTCCTTTATCTGGCGCTGGAGTCGTGCCGATAATCCAATCACCGACATTTGCATACTGTCTGATCTTTGGCTTACAACAAGCAAGAGTGCAGATACCACCATAAGGATTAGGTGCAAATCCACTGTCTGTTGGTACAATGTATGAGAACAAATCAGGTTGTCTCTCTACCATATATTCACACTCCCCCGAATACCGCTTCGCTATGAACCTTAAAAGTGGTATAAATTGATGTTATTCTAAATTGTTATAATCAATACATAATACTAACACATATCCCTATCGAAGAATACGAGGAACACATCCACACAATGCTAACACTCCAAAAATTAGAGTCATTTCTTTGGCAAACTGCTGATATCCTCCGTGGGAATATGGATGCCTCTGAATACAAGGACTACATCTTCGGTACCCTTTATTTCGAGCACAATCCATGACAATCATCCAATTTCCCAAAAAGAATCCAACCAATGAACCACCATTCTACTCTGACATCAAGAAGGATGGATACCATGTCTACAGCCGTAATAATACTAAGAAGCCCAACTTTTACCCTCCTGAACTTCCTGATTATTCTGGTGTAGCGTTAAAGGATCTCAAGGAAGACGACATAATTACTATCAGGGTGTTCTTCGGTATAGGTAAGGGTAAGAATATGCGTGTTGATGGTGGCTATATAGATTTAAGAGTTGAGTTCGTAGATGAAGATAATGTGATGGGAGATATTATTACTGAACTGCCAACAGAATTTGCATTGAGTACCGGAGAGTCTATAGAAGTATTTCCTGAAGAGATATTGTACAAGGCAGAAACAAAGTGAGCAATCCATCCATTCTTGATGGTAAACGGATATTCAAAGCTACCAACGTAAGCAAAAAGAGCATACATCCAATATATCTCCAAATTGCTGAAAGCCTATCTCACATCAGCATTTTAAGCTACATCAAGATCTATAACGGAAGACTTTGTGCCTCCAACCTATTAAGCACCGATAAGAAGAAACACCCTGTAACAACAATGAATCAAGAGGGAGTAATCGGTGTGGAACTTCTCATTGACCCTGACATTTCTACCGTCCAATTTTATTCACTTGCATCATCTGAAAAAGGATATGGTAGAAAAATTGTTGATGCCGTTGTTGAGGCTAGTCCTGATAATTGGAATATTGTGGTTGTGATGGATTTTAGTGGTGGCTTTTGGGATAGGATGCTTGAAGAATATCCACGTATTGTAGTTTTTTAGTATGATTAAACGTAAATGATAATGTAGTGAAGTATATATTTCTATAATCTCTAGGGGGGGGGGATGACCAAATCAGAACTGGAAGTGGCACTATCTACAGAATTAAATTGTTCCAACATAAAAGCAACCAGCATTGTCGTTACCATACTTGATGCGATGACAGATGCACTCGTGAATGGTGAGAATGTTGAGATTAGAGGTTTTGGTAGCTTCACCATCCGACACTATGACTCATATACAGGTAGAAACCCAAAAACTGGTGTAAAAACCGATGTCAAAGCAAAGAAGATACCGTTCTTCAAGGTTGGTAAAGAATTGAGAGAAGCTGTAAACAATGGTGGTAGTGCTAAATGACCACCCGTAAAGCACTCATAGTGGGATCTACAGGAAGGTATTCTATAGCCGAGTTAAAGGGGAGATGGAACAGGCTTTACAACAACTCAACTATCCTTGCTTACGTATCATCAGACCATCACTACTTTTAGGTTCACGAGAAGAATTTCGTTTAGGTGAGAAATTAGGGGCTTGGTTGACTCCTATACTGAAGCTGTTTTTGAAGGGAGGTTTGAAAAAATATCGTCCTGTACAAGCTGAGTCTGTGGCTGAATTTATGGTAAAGGTTGCTCATGAAGAACCTGTGGCTGGAGTCCATATTTATGAGTCGGATCTGATTGGTTAGTAGCATCCCCTCAAAAACCACGTACACTAGTGATTTCTGTTTTTTTTGAGATGGTGGTGTTCCGCTTTTAATATGCCGAAAAAAATATAAAATTTTCGGAAATTTTCTGAGCATTTTTTCTGGTATTTCCAAATCAATTTGCTAAAAAAACTTATGTAGGATGCTGACTTTCAGGCTGAACTGATGCGTATGGTGGATAAAGAAGAGTAGGAATTGAAGCTGGAAAATGCTGACAAAGAGGCTCCATAAGGATAATACTCTTTGACTGATTTACCCATTATTCCTCAGGGAATGCTTTATAATATATATCACCAAGTCCATCACCATATCCCCAACCGATATGGGAGGCTGATTCCATGATTTCCTTTAGTCTTTTTTGAAAAGCATCTTGTTCTTCTTTTGGGGTTTCCAGCACAGTTTCAATAGCGTATTCGTACATATCCAGTAAAGAATCATAGAAATCTTCGTCAATATCACCGTAGCTTAATGTGAAATTGTTTCCACACTCTACGTAGAAAATTCTTAACTCCGCTTCCCCAATAGAATTATCCACCGCTTTTGAATACCGATTAATAGCATCATTTGCTTTTTCAATTTCTAATGGTTCATTGTCTTCAAGATAGGGATGTATTGCGTCTTGAATAATTTTTTTATATCGGGGGAGAGGGTCTTCATTTTTTGAAAATCTTGTGTGGAGAAAATCCTTGTTTTCAGGAGATAAACGATAAAAATCACGGATTAAATCAAGCAACTGATCTTTTTGGAATTGTTTTATAGGCGTTTCAATATCGCCCCAACAAGATTTCTTCTGCTTCTTTTTTTTTGTCATATGAGAGATTCTAGATAAATATTAATACCAGAATTGTTGGATGAAGGTGACTCATGTTTTTCTAAATAGCATCCAATCAACAAGTAAAATGAAAACAAGTGAAAAAAATTCTGCGTTTTTTTGGGACTACTTTCTACATTTCATCAGCAAAAGCAATCTCATTATCGATCATTTCTCTGGCTCTTTCAATTGCCCGTTCCTCAGTAATACCACCCATAGGTACATGTTGAGCGTAACCTGATTGGCTGGTGATATCGAAGCTGAAATGAGAACACTGATCGTCTTTGGCAGTTACTGTGATCGTCCACCCTTTGTAGATATCGGTTATTGTAGTTTTCATAATGAAGGTTCCCATTCCCTTTTAGCCCTGTGAAGTTCTTCTTCTACTAATGATGAAAAACAAGAAAAATAGACAGTGTTAATCATGTTATTTGTTTCTAGAAAATTATACACCTCACTCATTGCTATATCACAGGCTTCAGCTACTGGAAAATTATAGGCTCCACAACTGATTGCAGGAAAAGCTATGGTTTTGCAGTCATTATCAAGGGCACATTGCAAACTCTTTTGATAGCATGATGCAAGCAAGGCACTTTCATTGTTACCCCCACCTTGCCATATGGGACCAACGGTATGTATTACAAATTTTGCAGGAAGATTATAGCCACCAGATATTTTAGCGTCACCTGCAGGGCAACCATTTAAACCTCTGCACTCTTTTAATAATTCCGGTCCTGCTACTCTATGAATGGCACCATCGACTCCACCACCACCTAAGAGACTATTATTTGCGGCATTAACAATTGCATCGACCTTTAGTTTGGTGATATCGGTAGTAACGATTTGAATACGTTCCATTGTCAGCACCTATAGCAATTAATTGATCACTAGTTATCTACTCTTCAAAAACTCAACAGCCTGATCTTTCTCCTCAACAGAAAAACCCTTCATGTCGATACTCTTAAATAGCTTATCTTCAAGGTCGACCAATTTGTGCAACCATTTGGTATGAGCGACAACGGCTATCCGGTCAAAATGTGACAATCCCACCTCACGGAAGAATTTGAACTTTTCAATCATTGCATCAAGTTCAACCCCACCAATACTTACAACCTCCTGATACACATTCAGCTTTTCTCCCTTATCTATTTTCTCTCTGAAGATAGTGAGGATTGCGGTCATCTCCTCTTCAGTGATCTTTCCACCAAAACGATAAGCAATAGTATTCTCAACACCAATATCAATCATTTCTAGCATGCTTACTCCTTATTATTTCGTGATAGATACTTCTTCCGCTCAGCAGTAAACCTCCACCAAGAAACCGGATCTCCACCTTCCATAAAGTCTATAACAGCAAGGAAAACATCAATTACGCAAGGGTCATGCTGTTCTCCTGTTACCCGTTTTAGTTCACTGTGTAAATCATAAGCATTTTTGCCGATTAGATCTTGAGGCTGGGTAATACCAATTGTACGAAGATCACCAGCGATAGCTTTACCGATATTGGGGAGGTCGGTAAGTTCTGTGACTGTCTGCCTGTTAGGATTCTTCATTTGGTTGGGGTGGGGCAGGGGAGGCTTGTTGATTCTGTCTCCATTCTCTTTCTTTTACTAAGTTCCAATCAACAGAAGGGTACTTGATTTTGTCAATTACCTTCTTCTTGCTAGGTAAGTCGAGGGGATCAGCATAACCACCATAAGACATATCTTCATCTTCATGACCTACTATTTCTCTAGCAGACGCAACAGGTATTCCTCCTTTTTTCGAGCCCCCACGTACTTTCCTTATTGTTTTGAATGGTTTTTTATACTCAACATCAATGTAATTCCTTCCTTCGCACCATTCTAGAAATGCTATAACATTATTAACCTTGTTTTTTATCGTTTTCGGACTAGTCATTTTCTCATCTTCCAATTTGACCATCTCTTCAAAAGAGAGTCCCCGACACCGTGGATTAGAATCATATTTTCTGGGTAACTGTCTGACCGTGTCACTATAATAAACAATTAGTTCATTGTTAAGATCACAACAGTTTTCTACCTTTACCAGATCAATAAACAACTGAATGTCACTCTTAATCTTTCTAACATATCCTTCATCGCTCCAACCTCTTGCCTGAGATTCAAGAGGTATATATGTTTCGAAAGCCTTCTGTAGACTTGTAACCGTAAGTCTTTTTTTGCCTGCTTGTATTAGCTTTTGAGCAAGTTGTTCAGCAAGATCTTCTGGTAACGTAGTGGCAACATCACCAATCGTCTTTGAAATTAATCCTGTACTCTCGATTGGTTCAATAGGTGTCGGTTGCTTTTGTTTGTTCTGTGGGGGATGATCAGTAATGTATTGCTGATAGACGATGATAGCCTCTTTTTGAAAAGGGGCTACCCTGTGGAATGTTGAACAAACTGTGTAGTGCATCAGCGATTGGTTTGTGATCAAGAAAGTAGTAGTTGCCACAACCGAGAAAAAAACAACTATATTGGTATTATCGGCTAATGCTCTGACGTTGCCGGGGAATGGTGAGACTTCTCCTTTAAGCTCCTTGTTGTCGTCCTAATCCATATCCTTTTCAATCATATTGCTTGCAGCATGAATGTCTTGTGGGGCCACATTCAATGCGTTTACCTGGAAGATCTGACTCTTAATAATGGCTCAAAAGCGTGGAAGTATTCTTAAGCTGTCAGAATATAGTCACATGACATCCACTGCAACACCAGTGTTTGCAGTGTTTAATGATTTGCTTATATAGGTTGAAGAGGTCGTATACCCCCTGAAACTATTGACACCCCCTCTCCCGACTGTCTCTGTCTTGTCTAATATTTCAATATGAAATACTTCTTGACCTGTACATCTTGTGATGTACCAAGATCCTAACCACAAGAACAGGCCATCCTATACATACGGCTTCAAAAAATATATAGAAAGTGAAATTTGAAATTGAAATGGTTTTGGTCTTTCTATAGGAGTCCATGAAAGCATTATCTCTTACGAACTGTCCCTGGAGTGGAGAAATTATTCCAACTGACTTTGCTGTTTTTTTTTGATGTTATTTCTTCAGCGTATCAAATAATTTCTTAATTTTATCTCGGCTCTCAGTAAGCATCTGGCGATCTTGATCAAATATCTCAAGAGTTATTGTGTTATCATAGCCCAATTTTACTAGATGGCTAATGAGAGCCGAGAAATCGATTGTTCCTTGCCCTACAGCCAGATGATCATCCCGCTTACCCAGATTATCACTGATATGGATATGGCCAAGTCTGTTTCCGAACCGTTTCACCAGCTCGAACAATCGGTTTCCTGCGGGAGAGCCGATATTGGCATGTCCTGTGTCCAATGTCATTTGCAAGGTGGGATACATTTCAAATATCTCTTCAAAATCTGCTGGTTCCACGCCTAACATATTCCTGGGCATCATGTTTTCTAAACAGATAGTCAGTTTCATCCGGTTTGCAGCGACAACCATTTCTGCTAAAAACTCGAAAAAATATCCTTTAACTGTATCTATAACAAAAGGTCCCATACCAAAAACCATGCTTGGATGCAAAACCACTTTTTTTGCTCCGAGTTCAGCAGCAATCTCTAGGGATCTGAGCATTTCTTCAACCGATGAGTGTCGAATGCTTTCTGTCAGATCTGCAGTTAAGAGAAAGGTTGGCAGATGACAGATTAAGCCAAACTCTTTATCTTTTAAGCTACGCTTGATTTGATCCATATTTTTAGAAAGAGTGGAATAGTGCGCCATCGGTGGGTCCATAGCCAGTTCAAGATAATCGAAGCCCATTTGAGCAAAGGTCTCAATTTCCCTAAATAACGGTGATATCGGAAAATTCATTGCGCCATACAGCATTACTGAATCACCTCTGGAATTTATTTTTTTTTGACGAATTCTTAATACAGGGTACACAGAGAAACTGTGGAATATCTTTTTGATACGGTTGGTTATACTGAAAGAACGAATGTTAGGCAACCTGCAAAAGAGCATTGCCTGTAGAGTTGCAATCTTCCTGTTCCAGAGAAGTTTGAAGAATCGGTTGTGCAACTTACCTCAGCAATCTGTCTGGGTGTCATGTTCGTGTCGAAAGCATTAAGGTCTAGGATGTAAGCATTGGTAATGAGATTACATTAGCCAGTAGCAAAGGCATTTCGCAAAAGGGTAACTTCAGAAGTTCTTCCTAAAATTCGCCAAACTGGTAGAGTTTATATAGGAATAATATGAAGTTGACAGATATCGTAGCTGCATTATGGTTAGGCCAATGACTTAACACTTCAAGCGTTAAGCGGACAGTGAAGGGTGTCTCTCATATAAGAGCACTTGGAGGCCAGCATTTATCATAAATGCAGGTTCATTTCATAACCCATACTACTGATATGGTAGTATATTGGTGGCCAGTATCCGAAATGGACTGGTTCCCGTTAGTGGCTATCAGCCAAGGCGGGCTTCAATTAAGAGAAGCCTACCTATGTCTAGTGCCAGTCAAAAAAGTAGGCTTCAAAAGAAACAGGAAGTCTACTTGTCCTATAAGAATTACCTCTACAAGTGGACCTCCGTAACCTTTTCGGAGTCCATACATGTCCAGTACGATCCCAAACAAACGTCAAGTTGCATTCAAGAAACAGTCAGGTCGATGTTATTATTGTGGTAGTCCTATGTGGGAAGGCAAGCCAAAAGAATTTGCCAGCAAACATAAAATCACTCCAAAATATGCAACAAGGTTCCAATCTACTGCAGAGCATTTATTAGCTCGTTGTGATGGAGGTAAGGACCACGAAACCAACATTGTTGCTGCTTGTCTTTTCTGCAACAGTACACGCCATAAAATGAGAAAACCGCTTAGTCCTCCCAGTTATAGGTCACATATTCAGAATAGGTTGCAGCAAGGTAAATGGCATCCACAAAAGCTATAACACCTTGTCTCTTAGCCAACGTGAGTCAGTCTGTTGATGTAAGGATCGCCAGTTTTTGAAAAAGACTAAATGGCACGAATGTGTCATGAAGTCTTTTTATCCAGCACATCATTTAAAACAGCTATCGCTTTGTAGCCCATAGCCTCGGAGCGATGAAACAAAAAAACACCAAACTCCATAAGGGCCGGATGAGTAGCATCTTACACAGTGTTTACAGAAGGTGAGAGATTGGATGGTTTCCTGTTCATTAATCGCCTACGTCATGCGACAGGGTAGTCGTCCTGGGTTCAAGACCAGAACCTGAATCTACCCTGCTTCGCAGGGCCGACATTCGTCTAGATTCAGAACCTGCATTGCAACCTTCGTCCTCACCCCTGTCTCTTCCTCGGCTGTTGTATTGGAATGAGAGAAGAGGGTGGTTGGAGGAATTGAAGAAGGAAATAGTATTAATTAAGTAGGGGAGTTAGTGGGTGTCTGAAATGGCTGTGATTCCTAGTATACGAAGGTTGTAGCCATTTACATTACCAGTGCTTCGTTGTTACGGTAGAAAATGGCTATCCAAGTGAAAAAATGGGCGTATTTCTCGAATGCAAGGTGGTTGAAGGGCATCCAATGCCGGATCATGTTCATATTTTGATTTCTATTCCACCCAAATATTCAGTGTCTCAGGTTGTTGGTTTTATCAAAGGTAAAAGCGTGATACAAATCGCTCGGAATTTTCAGGGACGAAAGAAGAATTTTGTTGGTCAGCATTTTTGGGCAAGAGGATATTATGTGTCGACGGTTGGTAAGGAAGAGGATTCCGTGCGAGAGTATATTCAAAGGCAAGAGAAAGAGGACAAACGTATTGAACAATTGAAATTGTTTTAACAGTCACCTCTAGGTGATACCAGGTTTTCAACCGGTTTGAGCGCTTCAGAGGCTTTCAAGCCACCGGCTTTGCCGGTGGTACATGACTTAGTTATCTCAACTCTTATAAATTTACGAGCATCAAGCATTATATTTTTATTTGAATCAATATCGGCCCCTTTGACGTCAGTTCAGTTGTTTCTACGCTTATAATTGTTGTTCATTGCAATCGAACTTTCTTGCATATTTGTAAATTGTTGTTGACAGCAATCATATACTCTTGCATATTTCGTTACGACAAAATGTCTGTTTTAGACAATATGAATTTACATAGATATCTAAGATATCATCTGTGCTGAGGCAAAATGAAAGATTGGTTAACCAGATATATCCCTATTGCGGATGCCATTGCTCTATTATTTCACCCCTATATTGAGGTTGTGATACACGATATTGAAAGCGATACCATAGCTTATATTGCAAATTCATACTCCAATCGAAAAATTGGAGACGCTTCTCAGCTCGGGCCCTTTGGTAAAGGGCACAATGAATTTCCGTATGAGGTCGCCGTTGAAGGACCCTATGAGAACGCGGGAAACAGAGGTCAACGAGTTCGCTCTATTTCATCCGCATTAAAAGATAATGATGGGAAAGTTGTAGGCATTATGTGCACCAACGCTGATTTTTCCATTATGGAAGCCAGTCTTAGTGTCCTTGAGAATTTCCTGCGACCGATGAGTTTGGACACGCCGCCAAAGGTACTGTTCCAGAATGCCTGGAAGGATAATATCAAGCTGGAGATACGTTCATTTCTGGTCGACAACGATATCAGTTTTGACAAGATTGATTCAACTCACAGAAAATCTCTGGTTAAAAAGCTCGAAGCCCAAAGTCTTTTTTACGCACGCAAGTCGGTTGACCAGCTGGCCGACATACTCGGTGTATCAAGAGCAACAATATATAAAGATTTAAAACTGATCCGTAAAAACGACAAGGGGAATATACAGGCATTGCGTTAATTACTTATTGGGGAAAGAATGTCGATCCGGGCTGGAAAACATTAAAATCATAGCTCATTTTCCCTAGATTCACCTACTCATCAACTTTTCACATCATCCTAATGAAACTTTTGCACGTTATAAGGAGTTAAAATTGCCCTCGATAATTTATGCAGACCAAATCAAGGAAATTGTTAATAAAATAGACATTTCAGATCAACTGGAGCAGGGATTTGTCGCCTATTCACAAAATCATGTAGTTGTTCCTCCTGTTGGCGAACTGGTGTTTCAAGACCCACCGGGGGATACCCATATAAAGTATGGTTACATAAAAGAGGACGATTATTTTGTCATCAAAATTGCTTCTGGATTTTATGAAAACTATAAGTTGGATTTGCCATCTAGTTCTGGGCTGATGCTTCTGTTTTCCCAAAAAACTGGAATGTTGATAAGCGTCTTAATCGATGAAGGCTATCTCACCAATGTAAGAACTGCCGTTGCCGGGCAGATAGTGGCAAAGTATATGGCGCCAAAAGAAGTCAATGGCATTGGTGTCTTTGGGACCGGAATACAGGGTAGGTTACAGGTCGAATATCTCAAATCCGTAACTGATTGCAGGAAAATAGTCGTCTGGGGGCAGGAGAATGATGATTTCACCTCCTATCAGTCTGAGATGGAAGCAAAAGGATATACGGTCGAAACAACGACAGATGTAGCGATCGTAACCCAGCAGTGCAATCTGATCATAACTGCTACTCCCAGTCGCACTCCTCTGATTCAAGCCGATCAACTGTTACCCGGTACTCATATTACTGCCATGGGATCTGACACTCCTGAAAAACAGGAGTTAGACAGCGAAATTCTGAAAAGAGCCGACATTATTGTTGCTGACAGCATAGAGCAGTGCCTCACCCGTGGTGAAATTCATAAAGCCCTTGAGGCCGGTATGATCAAACAAGAAAGTGTGGTTGAACTGGGTAATGTGATTTCGAATCCGAACCTCGGACGCACCTCGGAGAATCAGCTGACAATAGCTGACCTAACCGGAGTTGCCGTCCAGGATATCCAGATTGCAAAAGCGGTATATTTTGCAACTGGGGAAGCGTAAGAAAAGAATAACTATCACCGGAAAAAGAGTATAGCTATGTTACAATATGTGAGCACTAAGGGTGGCGTTGCGCCCGTTGATTTTGAAACCGCAGTTTTACGTGGATTTGCTGAGGATGGTGGAATGTTTGTCCCCCAAGAGATCCCTCGGGTTTCTGAGGCGCAACTCCTCGAATGGGCAGACTTGTCTTTTAATGACTTAGCCTTTGAAATTCTGTCTTTGTACATAGACAACTCCATAATTCCATCAATCGATCTTAAAACGCTTATCAGAAAAAGCACAGAGACGTTCACACACCCCGATATCATACCGGTTCTTCCTTTAGATAAAAAATCCAATCATTTTGTGATGGAATTGTTCCATGGACCAACCCTCTCTTTTAAAGATGTTGCAATGGGGTTCTTGATTAATACCATGGATTACCTGTTGGAGCGCAGAGGAGAATCGGCATCTCTTTTGATTGCGACAACAGGGGATACTGGTCCTGCTGCAGCCTATGCTTCATGCGGAAAGAAAACCATAGACTGCTGGACATTGTATCCTCGGGACTTTATCTCAGAGGAGCAGGAACGACAGATGACCACCCTTGGGGTGCCTAATGTTCATGCTGTTGCTGTTGAAAACTGCCTTAATGGTGGGGATGATCTGGATATTGTTATTGCCGAGATGTTTGAGGACCATAAACTAGTGGAAAACCTTCGGCTGTCCAGCGTGAATTCCATAAACTGGTGCCGCGTCATGTTTCAGGCAATTCACTATTTCTATGGTTATTTCCAGACGGTTGAGGAAATTGACGAAAAGATTGTTTTTTCGGTGCCAACCGGTGCTTTTGGCAACTTATTCGCCGGATATCTGGCTCGTGAAATGGGGCTTCCTGTTAAGTCTTTTATTTGTGCTAACAACAGTAATGCAACAATTCATCGAGTTCTTGAAACGAATAGATTTTCGAGGGAAAAACTCAAACAGACTCCCTCCAATGCTATCGATATTGCCCTACCTTATAATTACTGGCGGTTTCTCTATTTTGTCTCAGGCCAGGATAGCAAGACCCTTAAAATGTGGATGAGTGAGTATCAGGAGCAGGGATATGTCGAGTTTGACGAAGCTATGATGAAAGAAATAAAGCATGGTTTCTTGTCCGTTGCAGTCTCTGACGATGATACTTTGTCGACTATAGCGGAAACATACAGAGGCGCTGACAGTTATCTCCTTGATCCTCATGGGGCTGTCGCCGTTGCCGCAGCCAAGGCACTGATACCGTCCTTTGATGCTGGCACAAAAGTGATCAGCCTGCTTACGGCACATCCTGCAAAATTTCCTAACATTACACGAAAAGCGCTCAAACTTGATGGCGATCTTCCCCCAACAGGTATGCACGATTCTATTGAAGAAGTAAAAGATCAGTTTCAGCTATTAAGACTCTGTGATTGTACGAAATTAAAGACAGCGTTGATACATGGCATGACCCAAGCGAACGCCAAAAAGAATTAAACTGTATGGTAATTAATCCCGGTAAACAGGACATAAACCGGAAATCTTTTCAGTACCCCTCGGAGTCTGTCGCTTACCTGAGGGGTGTAAGTGCCTTTGTGGTATTTTAAAGCTTCTCATTGTAACACAGGTTTTCAGGAGTAAGGCACAAAAGTAGTTTAACCCTTTTACAGGAGGAAAAATGAAATTTCAGTCAAAAGCAATAAAACTATTAGTTGTGGGCGTGCTATCGCTTTTTATAGCGGGGCCTGTCGCTGCGAAAGAATCATTGCGGATTGGTATGGAATGTAACTATTTCCCTTTCAATTACCAAGATGCTAACGGTGATTTACTTGGTTATGATGTTGATGTGGCAAAGGGGGTTACAGATATCCTCGGTGTAGAGGTGGAGTTTGTATGTCAGGCTTGGGATGGTATGATTCCCGCACTCCTGGCGAATAAATTTGACTTAATTGTCGCTTCGATGTCAATCACGAAAAGCCGCGCCAAGAAAATCGACTTCTCAATTCCTTACCGGGTTTCCGTTGGCCGCCTTATTGGATCCAAGAAAGTAAATGTTGAACTGTTTGACAAAGACGGCAAGGCAATAGTTGAAAACTTTAATGAAGTTCGTATCGGAATCGAACGCGCCTCCACCTACGCAAGTTACTTCAAGGCTAAATTTCCGGATGCAAAAGTCATCCTTTATGATGGAACTGAAACAGGATATTTGGATCTTATGAATGGACGGGTGGACATGATCATGACCAACCCGATGAAAGCCCACCTGAAATTCTTAAGCAAGCCTGATGGGGCTGGCTATGAATTTAAAAGCCCACCCATTGATGAGGTTGAGTTTTTTGGCCCTGGTTGCGGTATTGGCATGAAACAAGGCCAGCCTGAGCTCAAAGCTCGAGTGGATGCTGCCCTGAAAAAACTCATAAAAGACGGCAAGCTTACTGAGTATGCTCTGAAAACCTTCCCATTCCCGATTCACAATGAAGAATGGAGCGAGTTGTAACAACTTTCACACTTTACAGACAGGGCATCTAGTGCCCTGTCTGTATACAAGCATAATTGTTTTATTTAAGTACAAAAAGGAGATTGAAATTTTGGAAGTTTTATCCGGATGGTGGGACGACTATTTCTGGGCGTCTGTTGTTGTACTCAAAATATTCATGACATCGCTTGGCTTCATGGTGCTTTTCGGTTTGATTGGTGCCTCCGCAAAACTTTCAAATAACAGAGTTGCCCAAAAACTAGCATCTGCATACACAATTGTTTTTCGTGGGACACCGGAGATTCTCGTAATTTTGTTGCTCTATTTTGGGTCCGCCATCGCCTTGACGACAGTTGCCCAGATATTCAACCCCGAAATTAAATTTCTCGATATACCTCCATTTTGGGCAGGTACGTTTGCAATTTCCTTTATTGTCGGCTCCTATGCCACCGAAACATTTAGAGGGGCATTTCTAGCAGTAGACCCCGGTAATGTTGAAGCCGCACGAGCGCTTGGAATATCACGCTTCCATACCTTGATCCATGTTCAGGTACCGGAAATGTGGCGCGTGGCTCTGCCGTCTTTCGGCAATCACATGCTGTCTCTTGTGAAAGACACTGCGCTCATTTCAATTATTGGATTAAACGAAACATTATACGTCGCCAAACAGGCCACAAGTGTTACCGGTAAACCCTTTACGATGTACATTGTTGTTGGTTGCATTTATCTGGGATTTTCAACAGTCATTACTTTGACAGTAATGGTACTTGAAAAATATGCTAATCAACACCTTAAGGAGTCATGATGACTGAGTCTGTTTCTTTGATAACCGCTGGCGTCGTAGAAATGTTGTCTGGTATAGGCATGACATTGCAGCTGCTCATGGTTTCTGCTTTTCTAGGATTAGTGCTGGCCATTGCCCTTCTGCTGATGAGAATAAGTGGTAAGTGGTATTTAAACTGGTTGGCACAGGCATATATCTATATCTTCCGCGGTACTCCCATTCTGGTACAGATGTTCATCATTTACTACGGATTGCCGCAATTTGAGGCAATTCGTGACAGCTTTCTTTGGCCGGTACTAAGGGAGGGATATGGCTGTGCTATTGTAGCACTGTTTTTAAACTCAGGAGCCTATACAACTGAAATTCTTAGGGGTGGTATTCTTGCTGTTGATAAAGGGCTACTTGAAGCAGCATCGGCCCTGGGTTTGTCTAAACGTCAGCGGTTTATCCACATCACAGCACCCATTGCTATTCGGTTTTCTATTCCTGCTTACAGCAATGAATTTATCAGTCTTTTGAAGTGCACGGCTCTTGCCAGTACTATTACGGTCGCAGATATGACCGGAATTGGTCGCACCATTGTCGCAGAAACCTTTGCCCCGTACGAAATCTTTATATCTCTTGCTATCATTTATATGATTATGACGTTTGTTATCCAAAGAAGTTTTGGCGGAATTGAAAATCTTATGAGCCGCCATACAAAAAAGTTAGGATTAAGCTAATGACGATTGAAGAAAAACCTATAATCCAGATGCAGAATGTAGACAAACATTTTGCAAAATTTCAAGCATTGAAGAATATCAATTTTGAAGTTAG
Source organism: Desulforhopalus sp. (assembly GCA_047622095.1). Lineage (GTDB taxonomy): Bacteria > Desulfobacterota > Desulfobulbia > Desulfobulbales > Desulfocapsaceae > Desulforhopalus_A. The sequence goes on along the minus strand of JBLHNU010000005.1, from coordinate 114,539 downwards.
CAAGGGAGAAAAAATTGTTATTTGCGGTCCTTCTGGATCCGGCAAATCCACACTGATTCGATGTATTAACAGGCTTGAAGAGCACGACGGCGGTAAAATCATCATTAACGGTACTGAACTGACGAACGAAATTACTGATATTGACGCAGTCAGACGTGAAGTGGGAATGGTATTTCAATCCTTCAACCTTTTCCCTCATAAGACGATATTAAAGAACCTGATGTTGGCCCAACGTCTGGTACGTAAAAGATCCAAAGAGGAAGCCCGTGAAACTGCAATGCATTACCTTAGACGGGTTCAAATTCCCGAGCAGGCCGATAAGTATCCGATTCAGTTGTCAGGAGGACAGCAACAGCGTGTAGCGATAGCAAGAGCCTTATGCATGAATCCACAGGTTATGCTGTTTGATGAGCCGACTTCCGCTCTTGATCCGGAAATGATCAACGAAGTTTTGGAAGTCATGACCGACCTAGCAAAAGACGGGATGACTATGATTTGTGTTACCCATGAAATGGGTTTTGCCAGGTCAGTTGCAGACCGAATAATCTTTATGGATCAAGGAGAAATCGTTGAACAGGCGTCTCCAGGAGATTTTTTTGACAATCCAAAGAGTGATCGATTGAAGCTATTTATGAAACAAATACTAACCCACTGATAAAAAAATTAAAACCGTCGTTGAAGTTCACGGTAACCACCAACCACTGCTGAAAATCTTGAGAATGAATAGTATATATTAAGGAAATCATACGATATGACACTGAGTGAACCCTGGTCCAAAAGACATAAATCTGTAACGGCAAACGCTCCATTTAGTCTGTCGAATTCTTTTGCTGAGCCACTTAATAATGATGAACTTATCAATCTGTCGATAGAAAGAGGCGATCTTGATATCATAAAGCAATATAATAAGCACTCACTGATGTATACGCCTAACGGTGGGAGTCTTGACCTTCGTGAAGAAATAGCAGGTCTTTATGGTCCGGATATTAAGGCGGAAAATATTATAGTCTTTCCAGGAGCACAAGTAGCGTTGCAAACTGCCGCGAATGCTTTACTGGACAAAGATTGTCATTCAATCGTGTTTACCCCGGGCTATCAATCCGTTCAAGAAGCACCGGTCCGTGCCGGCAGTCAGGTGACCAGAATTCGTCTCCATCCAGAAACGAATTGGCAGATAAATCCGGAGGCTGTAGAAGCCGCCGTGCAGAAAAATACAAAGTATATCGCCATCAATGAACCGTATAATCCTACAGGTACTTTGATGAGCCACAAGGTGCAGAAACAGCTCAAAGAGATAGCAGAGGCGAATGGAATTTATATTCTTTCGGATGAGGTGTATCGTTTGCTGGAGCACAACGGTGCTGACCGACTCCCGGCAATGGCGGATTTCTACGAAAAAGGAATAAGTGCTGTTACATTATCAAAACCGTGGGGTGGTTGTGGCATAACCATTGGCTGGTTGGCATTGCAGGATCTTGAAATGAGGCAAAAGATCATTGATACCCAGTATTTCGGGACAGCCTGTCCCAGTCGGGCGAGTGAAATTCAGGCGATCATGACCTTGCGTGCTAGTGATAAAATTCTTGAGAAAAATTTGAAAATTATTCGGCATAATATAAAGTTGCTTGAGCAGTTCATTGAAAAATATAGTGATTTATTTGAATGGGTGCGACCAAATGCGGGTGCGGTTGCTTACGTGAAATTCAATGGACCACTGACGTCAGATGAGCTTGGGGAAGAACTTGCTAAAGATGGAATTTCAATTAAACCCGCCTATGTTTTTTCGGAACATGGTACAGACGACAGTGGGTTTTTCCGAGTTGGTTATGGTGAAAAAGTTATGCCAAGGGCATTGAAGGCGCTAGCTGATTATGTGGAGGCACATAAAGAATCTTGGCGCCGCTGAGACAGTATAACCTAACTCTGGTAAAACGGAAGTGAGCCGGGATAAGTACCTTCACGAAATTCATTCATACATAATAAGAAATGAATTTCTAAGGTACTAAAACATTAATACCCAAACACACTCTACACTATGGCAACCTACACAGTCCTGACATCTCAAACCATAAAAAATCTCCTACAGAGCTATGATCTCGGGGAACTACTTGATTTCCAGATAATGGATGGAGGTCAGGCCAATTCCAGCGTCATCATTACGACAGGTCGGGGGAAATATGTCTTGTCGGTTTGTGATGAAAAAAGCGAAAAGGACATAAAAATCCTCACTTCTACCCTTGACCAGCTAAATCATCACGGTTTTCGAACTTCTCGACTCATAAAGACACGGGAGGTTACCGGACATATTGATTATCAAGGAAAGCCCGTCTATATAAAAGAGTATATCGAGGGAGATGTCGAAAAATTACTTTCAGCTGAAATGTATTATCAGATCGGTCAGGAGCTCGCAAAACTCCACAGTGTTCCTGCCCCGTCTGATTTACTTGAAACATTTTCCTATGGCATTGAGAAATTTATAGAAGTCACTGCCAGTGATGGAGACTATCCTATATGGTTAAAGGAGAAAACCAAACAGCTGCAGAGTTGTCTCAACAATGGGCTGCCAAAGGGATTCGTTCATGGAGATCTCTTCTATGACAACATCCTCTTTCACAACGGAAAATTAACAGCGGTATTGGATTTTGAAGAGGCGTGTCACTATTTTCTAGTATTCGACTTGGGGATGTGTATTGCGGGTAGTTGTTCTGTTGGAGAAACATTATCCCTGGATTCGGCCACTTCACTCGTTGAAGGGTATCAGTCTGTAAGACAACTTGAAAAACTGGAAAAGGAACTGCTGCAGCTTCATATAATCTATGGTGCAGTAGCGACATCCTTCTGGAGATTTCGACAGTTCAATATAGTTTATCCCAATATTGGTAAAAATCATGTCTATACCGAAATGATGAATCTTGCAAATCATGTGGATAGTATCTCTGAAATTGATTTTGACGAAAAGTTTTTTGGGCTGTAAATTATGTGATTGAAGAGCACAGGAGTCACACACAAAGAGTTATACATAATAACGGGAGAAAAGCTTTGCAGAGCTACAACTCGACGGAAGAAATCGCTTCTCAGCATTAACAATGCTTTCTAGAAAGACTTTTGCTTTAGCGTGAGACTATTTGTGACCTTTAGTGCATAAACTACCCCAAAACCAACAATTACTCATTGGTCTGAACCTCAACATTGCCACATCTAAGATCACAATTCTCTCAGTTGATTTGAATTAAACCTTATTCTCGTGTATACGTAATATTCCATTTAGATATGAGATAGTCATTCGCTGTTCTAAAGAATGGATTTATGTACCAGAAGTCCCACATGATTTATGAGGCCGTTGATTTACTGCCTTTTGCCCCGATATCTTCGTTTTAAGAAAAAAATAATCCTCGGAATATCAAATATATGCCTGTGGTTATTTTTTTCGTATGCCTTGATCTCGAGCCATAATCCAAGTAAATCAACAGACTCATTTATGTGAATATAGAATTAATTTTAGATTTTTCGATAGCGATATTTGTTACGACCAATAAAAATATAACTGGCGTTATCGAGGGTTGGATTCAAGGAATAAGTGCAACACGTCTATCTGTAAAGACTTCCAGAGGAGTTAAGCCTCCTAATACTTTTCGTGGAGTCAGATTCAGTAATAAAATTCGCCCCTCAATTTGCTCATCTGTAAGTGTTGTCATGTCGAATTTTTTAGGTCAGAACCGTCTGATTCAACCACAATACATATTCCTATCCTTATTGATAGGGGAGTCGATGTGACCTATGTCGATTAGATTGATAACTTTCAATTTGAGACAGTCAAATTGGCAACAGGGCGTGTATGGATGGACCGCAACCTTGGTTCTTCCCGTGTAGCAACTAGTCCATTCGACACGGAAGCTTGCGGGGATCTTTACCAATGGGGCAGATTAGCTGATGGTCATGAAAAGCGAAATAGCTCAACTACCGATCTGCGGAGTATAGAGTGTCATATCGGAGCTTGGTAACAGATTAATTCTCCTGTCACCTTCCGGTCAATAGTTCGGTTGTGATTAATATTTGGAATAATAGGAAAAATATTATTAAAGAATAGCTCGTAAAGATAGCATGAAGATTCTGTAGTTATGAAGTTTGTTCAGTGTTTATCATTTTTTAAGTATCCGAAAACATGCGGTAATTGGCCTCGTAAAGCGTAGGCCTGCAGTTCGATCCTGCATGCTGGCTCCAATAAAATAAAGCACCTAACGCATTTTGCGTTAGGTGCTTTTTTTATTGGGACGGTAATTTGGGTGATTGTATGTTGATTTATGTGTTCCTATGTTGAACCAAGTACTGGTTGGTCACTGTATCTTGGAATGTTCAACGAAACTTTGGAGACAGCACTTTCTTTATCAAGATCCAATAGCCTAACCCGAAAATTTCATGGGTTAAGGCTCATCGTGGCACTGTGCACAATCCTGTGAAATAGTTTTGCCAAATTCTGTTTCATGTTCATCGTCATGACAGCGGAAGCAGCCGTAACCATCATCGGCGTAGAGATGTCCATTGTGTCCTTTGTATGTCCCCCATGTCACATTCATCTTGGGCCAGACATTGCCCATGTAGAGGTCGAGTAAATAATTGCCTGAAACTATTATTTGCTGTTCATTATCAGATACGAATTCAGTACCGTTTCTCGTGGCCTGAAGAGACATCAGATTTTCTACAATCTGCTCTTTTGCTTCTTCTCTGCTGCTGTATTCTGTTTTCATAACGCTAAAAGAGTCTGCACGTAGCCCGGGTAAAGTCGGGTCTAACTTTTTACTGTACAGGCCTTCGTCTATCTTTTGTTCAAGATCTTCATAAACGTGAGTCGGCCGGTTGTGACAATCGATACAATCCATTGTTCGCCAGTGGGCGCCATCCTCTCCATCCTCTTTGGTGGATCCGTTATTATATTCTTCGGTGATTCCATTTGGTTTGGTTACCCTGATTTGCCCAATTGAGGTTCTGTTTTTATTTAATGAATAATATTGGACTTTTACGTCGTTGCTGACGTGCCAGTGGATTCCTTCAAATGTATCCGTAAGGGGATTTCTACCGCCGATCCGCAGGGCTATTTCCTCAACCGTAGGCTCTAGCTGATTGTCGTCTGTGTAGGAAATAAACTGCTTAACCTTCTTGCCATGGAATTTTTCCGGCCAATGGCACGCCTCGCAAGTGTCCCGTGCAGGACGTAAATGTTCGACGGGGGCCGGTATCGGCTTGCTGAAATTTCCATCAAACGTTGCCTTAACTTGACGCAACCCTGACAGTTTTGCTTTTACATACCAATCGGCACCGGAGCCGATATGACATTTGACACAACCTACTTTTGCATGGGGAGATCGCTGGTAGGCGGTATATTCAGGGGCCATAACCTGGTGACAGACAACGCCGCAGAAGTAATCAGATTCCGTAAAATGGTAGGCTTCATAGAGTACAAGAAAAAAGAGTGCAATGTTGACAACAGAGAGAACCAAAAATAAGCTCACCGCACGTCTGTGCACGGTATTGCCGAGATCGATGACCATGGAAGAGGCACTCAGACTGTGCCTGAACCATTTTTTTCTTCGAAAGTAAAAGGATATCGGAATCAGTACCAGGCCAAAGACGATTCCTGCAGGGAAAATCATAAATGTAACGATAGCTGCATAGTGGTTTTCGATGAGGCCTGAGATGTGTGCACTCAGGCCAAGGATGAGCAGCGTAAAACTAATGGTCGTAATTCCCACACCAAATAGACCCATGGGCGTTTTCCATGAAACACCCAGTTGCTCCTGCCAGGTCAGGTCTTTGAATTCAATATTTTTGTCATTGTATTCATCTCCGAGTTCAGGACTTTTATCCGGCATGTTTTCCTCCTATTGTAGTTTTTGCCATGATCTGGCGATCCCTGTACCTGTCTTTAATATTTTACCCAGTAATTCCTTTTGCTGTCTGGAATACGTCTGTTCTTCCGTGTCAGCAAGGAGCTGAGTGTAGTTTATCAGCCCGTTCAGTTGGTTTGTTGAATCATTTATAATCTCTGCGAGAAGTGAATAGTGATCTGGATCTATTTTTTCACCATGAAAAACTCCATAGTGGCTGGTTGTCTGAGTTCTGTGCTGTACTGCTTCGACCAGCTCCACGGTCTCCAGACAGTTGGGTCCTGCCAGTTGAATATCTTCGTAGGGGCCATCATGTTTCTGCAGTTGCTCTGTGAGGTAGAGCATGGGGATAATGGAAGAACGGTAGAGGAGGATAAGGGAAAAACTCAAGATACTGACGACAATTCCCAGTGAACCTATAATAATTAACTGTAGACTGGAGATCCTTGAGCGAGCCTGGGTGGCGAGAACACGATCATATTTCAACAGGTGAGTCCCAATGGTACGCATCGCCTCCTGGATATCCTGCTTCTGGCCTTTACCGCCAGCACCAATGCCTATTGCCCTCATTTTGATGACAATTCCAGCAATGTCACTTTTGTCAATCAAGTTCAGCTTTAACTCATTGGGAACATGGGGATTATCCTGCATGCGGACAAAGGTAGAATTCAACTTTTCCATGTCGGGAATAAGAGTAATGAGACCAGGCCCATCTTTTGTAATCAAGGTCTCTGTAACTGATTCTCGCACAGTGGAAAAATGAAAAATGGCTCTTTCGGTTTCACTGATAATAGCTGCGTATTTACCCGATACTATATATTGTCTTGTTCCCAGTACAATAACAGCCCCAAGGAGTATAACTGTCAAGGGGAATACGAACCAGACAAGTCTACGCAGTGAAAACATAAGCCACCCTTCGTTAGCCTGCCCTCCATGAAAAACATATCACCGCAAGTTTTATCAATTATTTGAGTTCATCTCGACACGTGAAGTATGCAGGTAAGGCATTAAACATAATGGAACATATCATGGGGAGCAACTACTTACCTTTTTCGTACGTTGGCCCCTTACCGGGCAAAAGGACCATTCTTTATCGTTATCATCCATTTCAACAGTTGTCTCTTCTTTTTTGACGAGAGAACATTGATGAATGATTTCAAATTCCTCACTGTCCAGGGTCTCCATATCCATAAGAATCTCAGAGAGTACATTGAGGAAGTATTCCTCTTGCTTAAGTATTTTCAACGCTCTTTCGTAACAGGAGTCCAGCAGATTTTTAACCTCCTGATCAATCAGACTGGCAGTTTCATCAGACATCACCCGGCGCCTGCTGGTATTGTCGAGAAAACTACTCTCCTCAACAACATGTGTTTGAGGGCCGAGGCTTTCACTCATCCCCCACCTGCAGACAATATTGGTGGCAATATCTGTGGCCTGGACAAGGTCGTTTTCTGTTCTTGTTGAGAATTCATTGAAAATGAGTTTTTCAGCAGCACGTCCGCCGAGAAGCGTGGTGGTACGGTCTATAAGATAGCCTTTTCCGTAGGCATAACGATCCCCCAAAGGAAGTTGTTGGGTTTGCCCCATGGAGCGCCCCCTGGGGATGATGGTTATTTTATGAATGGGGTCAGCTTCGGGCAGTAGTTTGGCAACAATTGCATGTCCTGCTTCATGGTAGGCAAGAATCTTTTTATCCTCTTGAGTAAGGACCATTCCTTTTCTTTCAATCCCCATCAGTATTCTGTCCCTGGCCTGATCAAAAGAGGACCGCTCGATAACACATCTTCCCTCTCTTGCTGTAAGTAATGCCGCTTCGTTTACCAGGCTGGCAATCTCGGCACCGGTAAAACCGGAGCTGAAATGTGCAATCTCTGCAATATCAACATCATCTGCCAGCTTTACCTTTTTGCAATGTGTCTTAAGGATTTCTATACGGCCTCGTAGGTCGGGTGCAAGTATTGTAATCTGGCGATCGAAACGTCCTGGACGACGTAATGCAGGATCAAGAATATCCGGTCTGTTTGTGGCGGCAAGGACCATGACATTATCTGTTGTTGAAAAGCCGTCCATCTCAACCAGAAGCGCGTTCAGTGTCTGACCTCTTTCGTCATTGCCGTCCGTTGCCCCCCCTGTCCTATGGCCTCCTACCGCATCAATCTCATCAATAAAGATAATGCAGGGTGCATTCTGTTTTGCCTCTGTAAAAAGATCTCTTACCCGGGATGCTCCCACACCGGCAAACATTTCGACGAAATCAGATCCGCTGAAGTTATAAAAAGGTACCCCTGCCTCACCTGCAATAGCCCGTGCGAGGAGAGTTTTTCCGGTACCTGGGGGGCCCTGCAGGAGCAAGCCTCTAGGAATAGTTGCTCCTACTGCTTCGAATGTCTCGGGGGTTTTGAGAAAAACAACGACTTCCTTGAGTTCCTCTTTTGCGTCTGGTATCCCTGCAACATCATCGAAGCGGATTGTGTTTGAGCTGTTAGATGGCCGTACAAGGTGATCTTTTGCAAACTGAAGGTCATCACCGTTCTGCTTTTTTCTATACACAGGGAAAAAGATGACAAGGACGAGTACTGCAACAGCCACCAGCCCTCCCTGAAAATAGTAAGGACTGAAGTCTCTGTGAAACGTCACTTCGATGGTTTTTGAAGCAGTAATCCTGTCTATCCAATTGCTATCTTCACCGAGATACACCCGAAATGAAAGACCAGATTTCGTTTGTACCTCGGCTTTGATGCCGGTAACATCAACGTGCTCTGCGGTTTTATTCTCAATTTGCTGCAGGAAAAAGTCGTAACTTTTTTCAGGGAGTCGGTTTTCTATATTATAGACGGACCACGCCAGGAATACAAAGCATAGGACAATTGACATAATAAAGAGATTTCTGATGACCGTGCCCATTGGACTTGCTACCTTCCTTAATCCTTAAAATTTGAGGTTAGCTTACGTTGTAATGGAGCAGATAATGATGTGCTTGTTGTAAGCAGGCAATGATTTTTTCATCACAGGCCGCTAACTGCTTTAAACCACCCTGCTACGAGACTAAAAGGGCCGCCAGCAGCAATCATTCCACCGATGATGCAGGCAAATGCCCAGAGACCAATGGCAGAAGCAAAAAGCCCGACTACTGTGAGAATAGTATTGTCAATTGTGGTATTGGTATCCGTTCTTGTTTTCGAAGGATTAGATACGCCTGATTTGGTAATCGCTGTTCTTGTTTTCATAATACTCTCCATTTCCAGTGATAGTTTCAGGTTGATGCTGCCCAATCGTATACTTGGAATGAAGCAAGCGGCGTACCACATTGTAGTACTTAATGCGTTATGTATTGAAATAAAACAATAAAAACCTGTAATGTCCCCTGTTGGATAATGTAAAGTGTGCCACTAAACTGTTGCGCTTGCGACAGGTGTAACAGAAATGCAACACTTTTTGCGACAGGTGGTCTGTGGGGCCAGGGTACGAACATTGGTCTCTGATCTGTCGCTTAGCCCTGTTTTTAACGAATCTGAAAGGAGGATGGACCGGGCATCAAGGCTGAAGTTGTAGTATGTTGCCGCAAAGTCATGATAACGCCGCCCATGGTGCTTACAGGTTCGCTCAAAGAGTGAAAACGGGCAACAAAACTGTCTGTGTACAAAGTGTACCACAAAAATAATCAGGTAAACAGATCGTACCAACCTAATATTATCATGAAATGTTCCGGTTAGTCGACGGAAACATTATATCGTTTAAGCTTTCTGTATAGAGTACTTCTGTTGATCCCGAGCAACCTGGCTGCCTTTGATTTATTCCCGTTCACCCTTTCAAGGGTTTGGAGAAGTAGTTCTTGCTCATGTACAAATGGTAAGGGCGAGCTGGTCTGCCTGATTTCTTTTGAAAAAGAATCCCTGTTTCCTGAGTGGGGCTGATTTTCCATTTGCGGGACAACGATCTCGTCTGGAAGATGTTCGACTTGTATGGTTGTTCCACTGCACATGATGCAGCCTCTTTCAATAATGTGACGAAGTTGCCTTACGTTCCCTGGCCAGGTATATGAATGGAGTGCTTCCATTGCCTGATCTGAAATCGAATACACGGGCAGACTGTGTTTTTCTGCAAAATAAGAGATGAAGTACCTGACAAGAACAGGAATACTTGAAAGCCTCTGCCTGAGTGGTGGGATAACAATTTCAATAACTTTAAGTCGGTAGTAGAGGTCTTCACGAAAACCCCCACTGTTCACCTTTTCCTGCAAGTCAACATTTGTAGCAGCAACAACACGGACATCGACTTTTACAGGTTCATCCTGCCCTACCGGTGTAAACGTTTTTTCCTGCAAAAATCTGAGCAGGCGCAGTTGCATCCGTGGAGAAATATCCCCGATTTCATCGAGAAATAGTGTACTTTTATCCGCCTGGAGTAATCTTCCCTGTCTATCTCTATCTGCACCGGTGAAGGCTCCTTTACAATGACCGAACAACTCGCTTTCCAGTAGAGTCTCAGCCACCGATGCGCAGTCAATTTTTACCAGTGGCATCTGTTTGCGCTTACTTTCCAGATGGACGGCCTCTGCAGCGAGCTCTTTTCCTGTGCCAGATTCTCCTGTGATAAGAACTGCGGTATCGACTTTACCAACATTCTGGATGAGCGCATATACCTCCAGCATGACAGAACAAGCACCGACAAAGCCGTGAAACCCTTTCAACTGAGATCTGTTCGCCTCGGGTACCCCAAGGGTGATGTCGCGGATAACAATAACTACACCGTCGAACTCTTCATTTACGTCACGTAGAGGTGAAGCGGTAAGGCTGATCATCCTTTTTTCCCCACTGGAGAGAAAACATTCGACCTGATGTTCATGCACAGTTTTTTGTGTTGCAATAACTGAGCGTGCATCACTCAGGCAGGCAACAGCAACGTCTCCTTCCAGCTTTGTCAGGTTCATGCCATTTGCGGATTGCGCAGCTTCAAACCAATAAGATGCAGCGTTGTTGAGCTGGATAATACTCATTTTCCTATCTACTGTGATAATCCCGTCTGAAACTGAACTGAAAATCACATGCAGATACCGTCTGTATCGCTCGTTTTCAAGTCGCAATGCCTTCTTTTCCTGCTCAAGGGCGCCGTGCTGTAGAGCCAGTGGAACAAACCTGAGTAATGTTTCCTTGTTAACGGGCTTTGAGATGTAGTCAAATGCGCCATATCTCAAAGAGTTGGCTGCGGTAATTAAGTTGGGGAAGCCGGTAATCATAACCACAGGACATTGGATACCGGTGTTTTGAATGTATTTCAGTAGATCTGTTCCAGATGAGTCCCCAAGGACAATATCACTGATAATTAGATCGAATTGTTCTTCGTTGATCAGCAGCAATGCTTCCTCTAGGTCAGAGGCGGTCGTGGTCCGGCCATAGCCCTCACGCTCAAGAAACATTGCAAAAGTATCCCGTATACTTTCCTCATCATCAACTACCAGAATATGGATATCTTTTTTATCCTTATTCATTAGTCCTCCGAAACGGGAATCATTAATAATGAGGTCGGTATATTTTTTCAGTATGGAATCCCCCCCCCCGAGTGTTCCATTATGCTTGGATACAATACCGTAACTGATGCTAAGACTTAAACCGGACCCTTTTGCCGCTGAATACTGGCGAAAAAGGGTTCAAACATTTTATCCATAATGGATTGAGAGATTTCTGTACCAAAATCACGAGCTGTCAGCCTGCAAGATTTTCGGCCTTCAAGGGTTACACCCTTGGAGGTTATTTCTATTCACTTTTTGACAAAGAACTCAGGATTTGGCCCCAGCACCCTATGGAGCACATGAGAGAGATTGAACCTGTTCCTGATCAGATATGGTCTAATTTCTTCACCTCAGGTGATCGAATACCAAACCGAGGAAGGTCTAACTTCTATGTGTCAATCACATAAACATCAAGCCTTCAACGCCTATCTTCCAGGAAAAGCCCCCCAGGTTATCCGATTGTGCTTGTACGAAATACACAAACCTTACCTTCCCTGACATTGGACAGTGTTACGTTAAAGCTATGTATGTGATTCAATATTTGAGCCAGTACCGAATGTGAAATTCAATTCGCCAGGAACTATTTCAGCTTCTGGATGATAGCTGAGTATCATTCTATTACCAAGCATCCGTGCTAGCCTTCTGTAGAATTCCATCCCATTTTTGGGGTCTGCTTCGGTCACTTCTTGAACAAACTCTTTAGCAAATCGCATGAACATGGATTCTTGTAAACAAACACATGATGCCGAATATTTCTCCACCCCGACGAGGCTTGACCATCCGAACGCCTCACCAGCGTGCTTGACAAGATATGTTGATTTTTCTTCGTCGCCCAAGTTTATGCTGATACTTCCTTTTACTAAAATAAAAAAGAAATCAGCCGGATCTCCTTCGTTAAATAGTACATACCCTTCTGGGTGAGTTTCTTTCATAGAAGTTTCAATAAATGCCTGAATAAACTCTTTATCTAATCCCCACAATAAATCCGATTGCTTGATATACATTATTAACCTCCTCTAATTCTGGACATGCAGCTTATCTAGGGAGCCTTTCCTTCTTATTATATAGGTTGTATGTGAACATCTTTTCTTTAAATTTTATCTTAATCACCTGTAAGTGATATGTATATTATACAACAATATGTTAAATAAAACTATCGGGACAGATAAATATAATTGATAAGGGCTAGGGGGGCAGTTTTTTTCCAAAATAAACCTCTATGAAATTGAGATTTATGACGCTTGATTACATCTAGCCGTCAGCTGAAGGTGGGTTTTCGTACAGGCACTAGCTATGTGTTAAGATTGCCACTTCTAATGTGTTTTGGCCCTGTTACTATCTTTTGGAGATATCAGGAGAGAAATGTTCTAGCTGTTGTTTTTTGATCTTCCGAAATGGCCCTCGAGTAATAACCAGAAGGCCCATGGTGACCAGTGCTATTGATCCTATCAGAGATGATGTGACAGGATCGCCCAAGAGTAGGATACCGAAAAAGACTCCTGAGACAGGCATGATGAAAAGAAAGGAATGGAGGGTGGTCGCCCCATATTTGCTGACAAGACCGTTCCAGATGATGAAGCCGAATGTAGCTGTGACAACAGTCTGATAGAGCATGGAAAGAATTACCCTGGATGATAGCGAGGTAATCATCGGCTCATCAAACAGTATGGCACAGATCGTATAGAGAGGAGTCCCTAGCAGCATGGGATATATGGTGATTTGTAGCGGAGTATAATCGGAAATGATTCTCTTGACGAAAGTGGCGTTACATCCCCAAAAAAGAACAGCACAGACGATGAGTATGTCTCCCTGAAGTGAGTGATGGGTAGATACCTGCAAACTGTCGCTGAAAACGAGGGCGACACCAGCAAAACCAAACAAGAGACCAACAACTTTACGCGTATTAATGCGGTCGTCCGGCAGCAGAAAGTGAGCCAGAATCATGATAACAAACGGTACGATATTGGCAATCAAGACACCATGTGAGGCGGATGTTCGGCTTTGTCCTGAATAGAAAAAAGATATCTGCAGGAAAAATATCAGGGTCAGCAATACAAGCTGGCCAAACTGTTTGCGGTTAATACGTAGATTTTTATGACCAAGACGGGACCAGATCAAAAGCAGCAAGGCTGCGCCGCCAAAGCGTATTGCTGCAGTTGTATACACGCCAAGACCGGAAAGGGATATTTTAACAGCAACCGCATTGGCCCCAAACAACATGCTGAGAAATGTTGTAAGAATAATTGTCTTGAAGGGGAGTTCCCCGTTGGTATTACCTGCTTGTTTCATGGAGTGTAGGGTTGTGAATACGGTTGTTTGCTACTTTCAGGTAGATGAAGAACAAAAAATAATAATGAAAACGGAATGACACCATCATTGATTTACGCGAATACAGGCTGGATGTAAAGAAGATATGTGCTAGGACCTGGAAGCTTTATTTATTGGCATTGTTAGAAGTGAGGTTGCCCTGAACCTGATCACCAGAGAACTAAATTCTCGTCCCCGAGAGACCGAGTCTGAAAGAGGAACCGCTTGCAGTTGGGGATAGCACGGATTCCATTAGCGGAGGATCTCGAGAGATTCAAATTTGCCGAATACTAACTGATATTTCAACTAAATTTGATGAACTCGTAAAAAGGTCATTCAAAGCTTCAGATGGCTAAGGCAAAAAGTTTGATATACAGGTAAGCGATAGATTCCGAGGCGTAGTGTTTTTTGCGGAGACAGGACTATACATATGGTATGTCTTGTCTTCGTAAAAAACCTACAACGCAGTAGATCGGACTTTTTACGACGCCATCAAATTTTCCTGACTGTACCACCAGAGTGGTTGCTAACTCATAGAAAAACAGTAAAATGTGGGTGTACCAAGGGCAGGGTGGTATGTGGATTGGTCTTTCGCAAAAAATAGTAAACAAAAGGCCAGTTATTGGGCGTTTTTAGCTATAAAATAGTCCTACCTGTACCATCTGTGAGGGTGACATAATATTGTAGGACAGTAAGTAGGGCTCCGGTGCCTCACATATTCGGTAGGTAACGCAGACTCCGAACTTGCCAGTTGCAAGATTTAGGTGAAAGCTGGAAGGTTGATGAAATATAAGTGAAGGTAAAAGGCCGGCGTGAAAATCCGTCCTGCGCGTTTGCCAGAATGGCTGCTGGTTGCGCTGGAAGAAATTGGTGAGCCGAGCCACTGCATTGTGAAAGTCTGTATTGATCAGTACGGCACCTATCATCCAGCAAAGAAGGAATTGCATGAATAAAAGGCAGTTTATCGCGCATTGTCTGCGCTTGAATCGTAAGTCATACATGCTTGCTGTTGTTTTAATTTTTATCGTGAACTGGCTTCAGGTAGAAATTCCGCATTATATACAGCTGGCGATTGACCTGATAGATGATGCTTCAAAGGTTGGTCATGGACAGCTCACAACGTATGTTTGGGTGGTTGTGGTGATGTCCGCTTCTATGATTGTGGTTCGTATTTTCTCGCGCATCTACGCGCTCAACCCCGGCCGCATAACCGAAGCCGCGCTAAAAAATGATCTGTTGCAAAAACTTAATCGTCTGCCAAACAACTTTCATGAAAAGTTCGCCTCGGGAAAACTCATTTCAATTATCAATAATGATCTGAGCGGTGTTCGTATGCTGTTTGGCTCAGGTATTCTACAGCTTACTAATGTACTGTTTGCGCTATCGCTTACGCCGTTGTGGATGTGGCGCATTTCGCCCGAGCTGACGCTCTATTCGGCTATTCCTATTGCAGTGGCGTTTGTGATTTTTCGTATTGGCTTTAAGCGCTTGAAAAAACTTCATGCGGAGCATTTGCGTCGTTTGCAGGATCTCTCTGCTCAATTGATGAATTTTTTATCCGGTATCGATCTGATTAAAAGCCAGCAGATGTCGCCCTGGGTAAAGGCTGAAGCCGAACAACTCAATCAGCTTTTACTGCGCTGCAGAATGCAGATTACCCGTATTCAAACAATTATTATACCAGTTCTGGAATTCGCCAATAACCTGATGAAAATTCTGATTCTTGGGCTTGGTGGTTACATGCTGCTAAAGCAGCAGCTGACCCTTGGTGAAATTACCGCTTTTCTTTCTTATTCGGTATTGTTGGCATTGCCGCTCATGCAGTTAGGTCGTATAGCAACCATTTATCAGCGTGGCATGGTCAGTATTGATAGTGTGCAGACGATTCTGAATGCAGAAATTCCCCAGCAGGATTTTGCACATCTTTCCAGGCCGGAAGCTGATGAGTTGAAGGGCAGGACACTTTCGGTACGAAACCTGAGCTTCAGCTATAAAGGTGATGAGCGATTAATTCTGAATAACATCAGCTTTGATATTCCTGCTGGTAAAAAACTTGGTGTGCTGGGCAGTATCGGTGCGGGTAAAACAACGCTGGTGAACTGCCTGAACCACCACCTTGATGTTCCGGCGGGCAGTATCTTTCTTGGAGATAAGGATATAACAACTTTTGCTCGTAAGGACTTACGTCGCTATATAAAGACGGTGACGCAGGACCCTTATTTATTCTCAGCAACAGTTGAGGAGAATATCCGCTTTGGTAGTGGTGATGCAGATACTGCAAAAGCTCAGGTTGATGAGGTACTTGAGCTGAGTCAGCTGGCCGGCGATGTTTCCCGTTTTGAAAAAGGCGACCAGACACTTGTGGGCGAAAAGGGCATCATGCTGTCCGGTGGTCAAAAGCAGCGCTTAAGCATTGCCCGTGCGCTGCTCAAGCCGAGTGATTTGATCATTATGGATGATGTGCTTTCGGCTGTAGATTATGAAACCGAACGTAAAATTCTGCAGGGGCTGTTTACACGGCTGAAAAAGCAGTCTGCTCTGGTGGTCTCTCATCGTGTCAGTGCGCTTGAATATATGGATGAAATTATCGTGCTGGGTGAGGGTAAGCTTATCGCTCACGGTAGTCATGAAGCTCTGTTGAAAACCTGCCCTTATTATTATGAAACCTGGCAGCTGCAGCAGAATGAAACGGAGGCTGGTCCATGTTAAAGGCCGTTGATGTTCATTACTTAAAACACTTTTTTAGTTTCGCCAGAAAATACAGAGCCTCTGCTTTACTCGGTATCGCAATGTTACCGCTTTCTATTATTACCAGCCTGTTGTTTCCGTGGCTGATTATTCAGGTGATTGATGTTCATCTGGTTCAGGGGAATATGAATGGCCTGTGGCTGCATATTTTCTATCTGGTCGTTGTGCTGATGATAAACTATATCGTTGATGCAACGTACTCGTACAATTTGCGAAAAACCGGCCAGTACACCGTCACCGATATGCGCTCGGCATTATTTGCCCGTGTTCTTAAGTTGCCGCGCAGTTATTTTGATAACATTCCGACGGGTGTCACGCTTTCTCGCTTAACGAGTGATCTGGAAACCATCGGCGAATCTTTTGTTCAGGCGATTGTCGGCCTGGTGAAAGACTCAATTAATACCATTGCTCTGCTGACGATGATGCTGTTTATAAATTGGAAGCTGACGCTGATCGTATTGGTTGTCATGCCGCCGGTCATGTATCTGACGGTGCATGTTCGTAATCGCCTCCGGGCGATGCATCAGATTACACGTTCGGCTTTGGCTCGCGGTATCGGTTTTTTACAGGAAGCTTTGCTTGGTGTGAAAACAGTTCAGCTGTATCGAGCCGAAGAACAGGTTGAGCGAAAGTATAAAGGCTTTACCGATGAATTTTTAAAAGCCCAGATGAAGGCAAATAAATACGATGCTATTCTGTTTGCATTTATTTCCGGTGTTACATCTATCACCATTGCGCTGATGATCTGGTACGGTTCCGGGCAGGTTATACAGCAAACATTAACACTGGGCGTGTTGATTGCTTTTATCAATACGCTGGAAAAAGTCTTTGTGCCGATCCGAGATTTCACATCGCAAATCGCTTCTATTCAGAGTTCATTTGGCGCTTTCGATCATATTGAAGAACTCTTTGTCGAGCCCATGGAAGAAGACGGCCGTGACTTGCAACCGGCACACAAAGTTGCCCAGCAGTTGAAAGAATTCATCAGCCTGGAGTTTAAAAATGTCAGCTTTCGTTACAACGCGGGCTTGCCCTATGTGCTGAAAAACGTTTCGTTCCTGCTGGAAAAAGGTCACCAGATCGCGCTGGTCGGTTCAACCGGTTCAGGGAAGTCGACCATTGTGCGTTTAATCTCAAAAACGTATCAGGATTACGAAGGCAGTATTCTTTTAAATGGTATAGAGCTTTCTGAAATTTCGATTGACGACTCCATTCATCTGTTTTCACTGATGATGCAGGATGTTTACTTGTTTGAGGAAAGTGTTCAGTTCAATATTGGTCTGGGAAAGCCGGAGATTTCACCTGCGCAGGTTGAGCAGGCTGCACGCTATGTATATGCCGACAGCTTTATTAAGCAACTGCCCGGAGATTATGATTTCCGTTTGGATAAAAACGGTACGAATCTTTCAATCGGCCAGACCCAGTTGATCTCTTTTGCCCGGGCCGTTGCGCAGGGCGGGCAGGTGATGATGCTAGATGAAGCCACAAGCTCGGTTGATTCCATTACAGAGAACCTTATTCAGAAAGCCATGCAGCGCCTGTTTACAGAAAAGACCGTCATTGCCATCGCTCATCGCCTGAGTACCGTGCGCCACTCTGATACAATTCTGGTGTTGGAAAAAGGCAAAATTGTCGAACAGGGTAATCACGAGGAACTGGTCGCTCATAACGGTATTTACGCTGGTTTATTGAATGAATCCATTAGCCAAACATCAGACTTGGAAGTAGCAACGACCTGACCTGATTCTGGATTTGATGCTTATTGATGATAGTATTTATGTGAACCAGGCTGTTTGGTTAGTGTATTTTGGAATGTGCCAAGAAACTTTGGAGACTGCACTTTATTCATCATGATCAGTATAAAGTGAAGGATCTTGTATTACTACTGCAACTCTTCCCAACAATTCTGCAACAATCATTTCAGTAACGCGAACAGAGTGAAGACCGCCACTTATACTACAGCTGTCCTGTCAACAACTATTTGAATTAAAACATTTTTTTGTAACGGTAATAGGTTGGGTATTACTTCATTTATGTGTAATGTCCTTGCTGGCTGAAAAAATGGATTTGGTCGAGGGCTCTACTGGCGTTCTTAACTTTATAAGTCTTAAAGGGAAGGCAATGTTTAGTGGAAAGATGTGGACTGCAGGTGGTTCCTTTTTGGATAGATAAAAGATGCAGAGGGGCTCTGATGAGTACTAGCGGTAATAGAATTCATGATATCCGGTTTCTGGATACTAACTTGTTGGGCTATAAGTTGCAGATAATAATTACATTTAATGTATATAATGGTTTTAATACCTCAATTAAATTGAGGAGGTATCATGGCGGATATTAGCGTTATAGCAGCGGGTTTGTCATCAATAAAAACCGCTTTGGATATTACTAAGGAATTTAGAAATATTGACGCATCTTTTAAGGATGCAGAGATGAAGTTAAAAAATTAGCTGAATTAATAGAAGCACTTTCAGATGCAAAAATATGTTTATCTGATGCGCGTGATGAAAATATGGACCTGAAAGATAAAATTAGAGATTTAGAAAAAACCTTAAACCAGAAAGATGAAGTTACATTTCGGGATGGTCATTACTATTTGGCTAATCCTGTAGACGGAAAGCCAGAAGGTCCATTTTGCTCTAAGTGCCACAGTGATGAAGACAAGTTAATACTACTTGAAGAACTAACGGGTAGCTTTAAGACATTCGGTAAATAATCTTGTCCTAAATGTAAAGCGGTTTCAAGCTAAGGGGCTGAATGCCCGATAAAACGTTCAACCTCGCAAGCATAAAACCCGTTTGCTGGAACCTCCTCATTTCTGGCCCTTGTGTCTGCGCTTCGCGCAGAGTATCACAAGTTCCACAAATAAGTCGGTCCGGTTAACTCGGCGTTAGTTCACCAAATCAAGATACCTCCTATCAACCTGGAGATATTGATATGGGAACATATGGATCATGATGACAATACCTTACATTTTCGTCCGCTGAGTATCACCAGCTGAGAGGACTACGGCGGTGTCGTTAGTATAATTATTAGGAAGAAGCGGGGCACATCTTTGCATGACTCAGATGTGTAAGAGCAAGGCCGCGACCTTACCCCGTGAAGGAAAACAGTAAAATCTGTAGTAGCATTGGTCCGGTTTTCAAGTATAAATTTCTATTTTTTTCAACACAAAAGGAGAAATATTATGGGTGACAAAGGCGGAAAGAAAGATAAGGCAAAAAGCAAGAAACAAACCAACCAAAAGCAGAGTCAAAAAGACAAGAAAAAGGTTGATAAACAGCCTATTAGAAAGTCTTAACGACCAAAAAGATGTGCAGGTTTGGTGATTAACTGAACTCAACCCAGATCTGGGGGCAGGATAGAGTTAAATATACTGTCCCCGGAATTGCATTCCGATTATGATGTAGTGAAAATAAGGTGACTCTCGGCTATTTGCCTAGTTGGTCAAGAAGTTTTCATTTAAGCAATACTGTCTCTGTAAATCACTCGTCTATATGTCGTGTACAAATACAGACAATTTTTCAATGACATTACAGTTTCGATGAATGAAGAGCAGTATAAATATTTCCAGGAATGGGCTAAAAATCATATCCTGACGTTCCAAGAGGCCGATCCTTTGCACCAGCGAAGCCTTGACCTGAAGGCTGCACACACCTTTCGTGTATGTAAGGCCAGTCAGCGGATTGTTTCAGGTCTTGGTCTTTCGAAAAACGACTTCCGGATCGCTTCCGTGACGGCCTTATTTCACGACATCGGCCGTTTTCCCCAGTACAAAAAATACCGAACCTTTCGTGATCTTGATTCGGATAATCACGCCAAGCTTTCTGTTTGGGAGTTGAATCGTCACCGAGTCCTCCATAGGCTGAATTTTACTGAGCGCCAGGTCATCAGTCTCGCTATTTTTTTTCACAACCGGCTCCGTATCCCTGGAAATATTGATCCGAAAACTCTTCTTCACTGCAAACTCATCCGTGATGCCGATAAAGTTGATATTCTACGGGTCATGGTCGAGCACTTTCATATGCCTGAATCTCAGCAGAATCCAGTGATTACCCTTGGATTGGCGGCGGACCCGCTCGTACGGGAAGAGGTCTATCGTATGCTGCTCAATAGACGGATCATGAACTACGCAGAAGTAAAAACCATCAATGAATTTAAAGTGCTGCAGATGAGTTGGGTTTTCGATATAAATTTCCGACCAACTTTTGAGATTCTGAGGGAGCGAAACTATACCGGCTTACTCGCCGCTACACTGCCCGACACACCACTCCTCCGAGAGGCACTTGATTGCGTAAATAGCTATATTGAGGAGCGTTTGCAGTGCTAGGAGCTTGTCTCAGAATGCTCTTTCCCCCCAACTCTTTGTTATTTACAAAAAATAATGCTCCGGTAAGCGAGGCACGAGACTCCGAGATATCAACTATATGTCTGCGCTTATTTTTAGTAAATGCCTCGATTTGAGAAAAAATATCTATTCTCAGACAAGCTCCTAGTGGTTGATTAATTCGGAATAAAAACTTACTTTTATAAGCAATATGACAGACAAAAAAACAACGATTCCATGGGCGGATGAGGACGTCTGGTCCCAGGCTGTTCTTTCGATTACTAAGACCATTTCAGTTATATCGGCTGACTGCTCTCTACGCTTAGAGGTTGAAGCCATGCAAATACTCGTGCAGCACATTGTTGAAGGTTATGCAGAAACTGAAGCGGTCTTAGAGAGAGTCTGCATAGCATCCTGTACCACGTGTACCGATGTCTGCTGCGCCAGGGCAACTGTCTGGTATGATGAGAGGGATCTACTGGTTATGTATCTCAATACTGGTGCTTTACCCAAATCGCAAATCTACAGGCGACCTGATGGTTCCTGCTGTAATCTGACACCATCAGGTTGCCGATTTTCTCGATCTGATCGACCATTTATCTGCACGTGGTATATCTGTCCCGAGCAGAATACATTGCTTAAAGATTATTTGGGTGGTGATGATGGACTTGATATTTTTCATACCATAAATGGGATAAAAAAGGCTCGAAAAGACCTGGAACAGGTATATATTGATTTGATTTGATTTGATTTGCGGTTGCTAGCGTGGAGGAAAAAGTACAGGTTATGCGTCGCAGATAAGCGTAGACTCCGATATCAAGCATCGGCGTCAGCTTTACCAAGAATTAATGGTAGAGCTGATGCCGACTTCATGCTGTTAACACGGATTTGGAAATGATCTTTTTCTAGAGCATCAAGGGCCCGATGTTTCATCAGGCAGGGTGATGTTGAGTTCCAATACCTCGTAATCACCTTCTTTATCCATCTGTACTTTTACTGCACCATCTTCAACCTTAATATATTTCCTGACGACAAGAAGTATCTCTTCTTTCATTAATGGAAGATAGTCGGGCCCGTTTCGTGTCAACCGCTCACTGGCAACAATAATCTGCAGTCGATCCTTAGCCATATTTGCAGAAGTTTTCTTGTTACTGCGGAAGTAGTCTAAAAAACGCATATGTTAGCTCCTGAACAGACGAAGTTTGTGGAAAAAACCTTTTTTCTTTACTTCCGTAAATCGGTGCGGTCGTTCTTCACCAAGCAGCCTGCCTACCGCATCATCGTAGGCCTGGCCCGCATTGCTCTCGTCATCTAAGATGACTGGATTACCAGAGTTGGAAGCCTTCAGAACAGCCTTTGACTCCGGAATAACACCGAGTAACGGAATGGCCAGAATTTCCTGGACATCTTCGACGCTGAGCATTTCACCTTTTTCCACCCGGGAAGGTTCGTAACGGGTAAGCAGTAGGTGCTCTTTCACGGGGTTCTTGCCTTGTTCTGCCCTGGCAGTTTTACTTGCCAGCAGGCCAAGAATGCGGTCCGAATCCCGAACCGAAGAAACCTCTGGATTAGTTACTACAATGGCTTGATCGGCAAAATACATAGCCATAAAAGCGCCTCGCTCTATGCCGGCGGGCGAATCGCAAATGATATAATCGAAACTTTCAGAAAGCTCAGCGATAACCTTTTCCACACCTTCAATGTTCAGGGTGTCTTTATCGCGGGTCTGTGATGCAGGGAGGATGTAGAGATTGTCCACCCGTTTATCTTTAATCATGGCTTGATTGAGATTAGCCTCATTTTGGATAACATTGATAAAGTCGTATACCACTCTACGTTCGCATCCCATTATTAAATCAAGGTTACGCAGTCCCACATCAAAGTCGATGACCACGGTCTTATATCCTCGCATGGCAATGCCTGTTGCGATTGCGGCGCTGGTAGTAGTTTTACCAACTCCTCCCTTACCAGATGTTATTACGATAACTGTTGCCATCGTTTTCCTCCGAACTGCACATTATGTGAATTTTAAAGTATGTATCGACTGATGAAAATTACTGCGTATCATTTGAAATCACAGTGATTCAATCTGTAGCCGTTCATGATCCAGGAATATTTGTACAGCCTTGTTGCGTTTATCGGCTGGCAAATCATCGTTGATGACGTAGAATCCGGCGATGGCTACTAAGTCAGCCTGCAGGTCATGGCAGAATATCCTGGCATTTTCATTGCCCTGAACACCAGCAAGCGCACGGCCCCGCAAGGTACCGTATACATGGATATGTCCATCTGCCAGAATCTCAGCCCCCGTATTGACGGATGCAAGTACAATCAGATCTCCACCCTCGGCATACACCCTCTGCCCGGACCGGACCGGTTGCTGTATCACCTTCGTTACCGAATGTTCTGGTGCTGGAGGAGAAGCGGCCTGTGGCTTTTCAGGTTCAGTCTGTTTGGTTTCAGGATCTTGTCGGATAGCTCCTCCGGGAGGCCAGATAGCTAAGCCTTGAGACCGGGCAGCGTCTTCAAGTGCTGGATCTGCACCGGTGATACCAACATGAACAAAGTCGTTGGCGCCAATCAGCTTACAGGCGCTGTCAAGCCAGGCGATATCTACCTCGGCTTCGAAATTTGCAAAATCCAGCAGCAGAGGAGCATGTCGAAAAAATGCTGGTGCCTGAGCTGTCTTTTCTTGAAGTAGTCGGGCTAATTCTTCTAAATCACTGCCGAACAATTCTAGTACAGTAAGAGACACCATCCGTCCTCTCATTACTGCTGTTACTTGTTTGGTAACTGTATGTTTGTTGTGTGTCGGTACTTCCTGCTTTACACCCACGTTACTCCTTTGTGCTCTATCGCACACACCTGTCTTTAAGTTACTGTTTCTTTCAAACTGGGTGTGTTTACCAAAATTTTGAAAAACTGTATTTTTACCTTCAATCAAGAATTGATTCAAGGACTAATTTTACCAGATATAGAAGGCTTTTACTCTTGATTGTAAAGTAGTGGCAAACACATGTTATTACCACGTATTTTACAAAGGTTGAGTCAATGAAAAAATCTCTATGTATGAATTTAAAGGAAGATACTAATAATTTTTAACGACAATAGGATATAATACTGATGTTCCCCTATAAATGTAGACACTCAGTCAAACCACTGTAAAAGAAATTACAGGAGTGAAACATGAGTACGAAATTGAAAGAGTACCACAATGTGGTATGTTTATTTACCTCATCCCCTTTATTTCTTGAAGACGATATCTATAGTAGCAGATGCCTCTGTTAGACAGATGGTGGAGTGCTGTCGTATCAGCACTCAAAGATAAACAATACTTAAACCCTTGAGGGGTCGTATAAAAATACAATGATTACAATTTCTAATAAAGCACGAGAGATGTTTATAAAACAGGGGCTTGAAGGAGACTTTTTTGTTCGAGTTCTGGTAAAAACTGGTGGTTGCTCAGGGATGACATATGAAGCAGAGATCTCTGAAATTATGTGGGAAGGTGAGACTGTTGCCTATCAAGATGATGATCTTCGAATAGTCTCAGATAAGGAGAGTATGCCATACCTGGAAGGGTTGGAGATCGACTACTCAACTGATCTCATTTCGGTAGGATACCGTTTTCGTAATGAAAATAATGAATCCTCCTGTGGTTGCGGAGCAAGTTTTGCTCTCGTTGGTTTTCCAACTTATGAACAGGGAGGAACCAGCTGTGATTGCTAAACCAATTCCTTTACTTGGCGGTAAATCTGTTTTTTGTATTAACGAAGAGCAGATGTACGAAGCAACCCTAGTCACAAATCACCATGCTCCGCCTTGTCCCACGATAAGTGAGTAATACGCCAGGTACTGTATCACTTTTGGTATGAGTGAAGATAAGGCTTCGGGTAAATCGACAGAGCTCATGTTTGATATGAGGAATTAAAACTCCATTACGATTGCCCCTCAATCTTCAAGGGGCAAGGTTCAGTGGCGTTAGTGTGAGTCGTAGGCAACAAGCCTAACGCAAAGTTTTTTCTCCAGCTCTTTTATCTTACCAAGTACATCTTCGTCCAAATTAGATGTAGCTGGATGACTATAGTAGGCCATCAGCCTTTTACCTATTTTTTTTTCCAGTTTCGCAATAGCTTTTACTTCTTTTTCACCGAGATAGTCCGCATAAGTGTAATCAAAATCCATTTTCATCTCCTTTGATTTACAGCTAAATTGTAGTTACCCAATAAACAAGTAACCCCTCAGTCGGAAGGTTGGGATGCTATAACTGAACCCAACTTCTAAGACACGTCCTCCGCAAACAGGTACACCCCATAAAGATGTCGCCTGTTCTATTAGATCATATTAAGGAGAAAAAATCAAAATGCTACCGTTTCAAATTGTTTCTGGTATTGTGCGAAATGCATTTCACATAAGGGACAATAGATTGTTAACTAAATCTTGCATACGCAAAATAATAAAATAAATTACCATTAGAAAACAGTATATTACGTTCATGATACGTATTTAAGAAATCACATTTCATGAGTATTGTTTTCTCATATTTGCGACCCTTCGGCACTTGCAAGATTTAGGTGTTAAACAGAAACAACAGGTAAAAAAAGACAGAATGAAATTTAGTTTCAATAGTAGGGACCAATGATAAAGGAACAAATACGACATGAAAGCTGAAGTGAAACACCTGGAAGATGAGCAACTGGCAAACGGGGTTGTGGTACGGTTTTATGATGAATCACGAAGGGTGGCTGGTGATCGCTGGCAGGTTACAGTGCGCTACGATGCCGTAGTCACGGTCTCTGAAACCTTTTGGAGTTTGGTGAGTGGGGAGCCGGATTTGATTATGGAGATACGTGCTGCTTTAGGGGCAGAGCTTGTCCTTACCCAGGTCAATGAACGGAATTTTATTTCAGGGAAGGAAAAGGAGGTTTTGGTTGCCGAAATAGTAAGCCGTGCTCGCGAAAATATCTTCGGTTATCTCGCTGATCCTGGATTTCCCGAGCGTTTTTTTAAGCGCCGATTTAAGGAAGCGCACGAGGAAATTGAGCGGAAAAAGAGAGAGGTGTATGTTCCGGACAATGAAGATATTGAAGAGCCTGTTGATTTTTCTCATCTTTTTTTAGATGTGAAAAAGAGCGAATAACGCAAGTCAATTCAATGGACAAACTGCTTTATTTTAGCCAAACAATCCACCGGTTGAACCGGTGAGTTGTCGGTTAATATTGCCACCTCGAAGAAGTCAAAATTCTTCCTGAGCATCAAGCTACGAAATATCTGAGAAAATACTTTTGTTTATATTTGATGGCGTCGTAAAAAGTCCGATCTACTGCGTTGTAGGTTTTTTACGAAGACAAGACATACCATATGTATAGTCCTGTCTCCGCAAAAAACGCTACGCCTTGTATATCAAACTTTTTGCCTTAGCCATCTGAAGCTTTGAATGACCTTTTTACGAGTTCATTATATTTGAATGTGTTTTGACTAAAACCGGCTCATATTAGCTGAAAAGCAACTATTTTCTGCGATAGTCGTCATTGGGCCTGTCCTGCAAAAAGATGTGATGATACCTATTGGAATCTGCAGCCTCGTACCAGTTTAATCCCTGGTCTACACATGCTGGACAGGCTTTACGCGGAATATGTATAGCGAGAATACGTTTATTGTAATCGGCTGTGCTATCTATACGCAAAGCTCCTGCACAGTCATCGCATATGCGAATAACCTCATCCTGGGATTCAGTTATATTGTCTGTATCATAAAATATTTGACGATTTCGGGTTTCACAATTTGGTTTGCTGCGTACTCCCTGCTTAATTTCGTCACGGTTTTTCCACAACTTCAGAGCATCATCACAGACTTTTTTTATCTCACGCGATAACTGCTTTGGTTGCTGTAGGAATGTGGGATTATAATCAGGCTCCTGCAAATTACTGTAATCAATACCAGCCATAGCCATAATTATCCCAGCATTCACATAAGGCAAAGCACCTTCTATTGCATACCCACCTTCAAGCACGGCTATATCTGCTTTAAGCATTTCTGTAAGTTTGGCATAGCCCTTTGCCGAAAAGTTCATGTTGGTAATCGGGTCGGAGTAGTGATTGTCCTGACCAGCTGAGTTGATGATCAGATCCGGCTTGAAATCATCGAGAATTGGCAGAACAGCATGTTCAATCGTGTACAGAAAACCTTCATCACAGGTTTCGGGTGGCAGAGGTATATTGATGGTTGAGCCGACTGCATTTGGGCCACCAAACTCATTCAGGAAACCACTGCCGGGATAGAGCGTACGACCATCCTGGTGCATTGAGATAAAAAGGGTGTCCGGATCATGCCAATACACATCCTGGGTGCCATCACCGTGGTGGCAATCGGTATCTACAATGGCCACCCGATCGACATTATAGTATCTCCTGAGATACTCGATCATAATTGCTTCGATATTGATGTTACAGAAACCGCGGGCTCCATGCACAACGCGGTTGGCATGATGCCCTGGTGGGCGTACCAAAGCAAAGCCACGATCTATAACTCCATCCATCACCGCCTTACCTATGGTCTTAGCCCCACCTGCGCTGATAAAATGTGACTCTGTACTTACTGATTGAGGGTCGGGTACACAGAAATGCGTTCGTTGAATATCTTCAACAGTGACGATATCTGGCTTCAATTCAACAATACCTTCAATATCCAGAAGACCTTCTTCAAGCACTTGGTCCTGTGTATAGAGAAGACGTTCTTCCCGCTCGGGATGCGTGGGAGATATTGCCCAGTCAAAGGCGGGGAAGAAGACAAGGCCTGTAGTGTTCTTTGCTCGCAACATTATGCTATTGCCTCCTTACCTATGTAGTTGGGCAGTAAACCCGGCTTGACCTGGGCCCGAACACGAATATTTTTTCCTTCTGTGTGGAATCCACGAATCATGTTGAACTGAGACTCTTCTACGATTTCCATCTCAAGGTATTCGGGGATTGCCCCACGGCGTATCGCTTTTTCGCGAACCAGATCAAAAGCAATCTGACGAACATCTTCTAAGGTGATGTCCTGGGTAATCTTCCGCTTAAACTCTTCCCCCTGGGCCGTTATTATTTTTTGCGATGTGTCGGCATATACAGTTACTTCACACGTCACCCGTGAAAGAGCGCAGCCAATAGCGTTGGCAACGTGCCAATGTGGAACAGTTTCTACCTCTCCGGAAAAGAGTGGTGCCAACCTTTGTGCGAACTGATTTGCAGGCCCGCCCAGAACCAAAATATGATCTGGCTCTATTCGCAAGTCTTCAAACATCTCATGCACGGTATATACAGGACGGCTATTCAAATGTTTAACCATCTCGTCTGCTGCTCTCAGAATTTCCTGACAGGCTGCATCTATAATGGATTCAGAAATCTCTTCAATCGACACATCCATTTCATCCGCCAACAGCGACAGTCCTTTTTGCGCCATCTGAATGTCACCGCCCGCGGTTAAGCCAAGAACGCACAAAGCATCTGTTGGAGTTGAAACAGGGCCACCGTATGCCATTGCGACACCGATTCGGTCTGGTCCAATAGTCAGTTCGCCTTTCTGCACGCGCACGACACTGTCACCACCGATTCCGATTGATCTGGTCATCAAAGCTCTGATAAGCGTTTTGTATGAGCCTATTTCAATTCCCTCAGTAGAGATAACGGGAACCCCGTTCAATATAAGAGCCATATCTGTGGTAGTGCCGCCAATATCGAGAACAAGGACGGTTTTGTCCTTTGGAGCAGAATTAATGGCCCCCATCACACTTGCTGACGGGCCACTCAGAATGGTCTGGGCGGGGTAATCAAGAGATGATGAGAAATTCATGCTTCCACCATCCGGTTTCAAAATCCGGATAGGCACAGAAAGACCCTGCTTCTCAAGAGACCGCTGAACAGCATCAAAAAATGTCCAGTGCATAGGATACACTGCGGCGTTAAGGTAGGTTGTTGTGATACGACGAGGGAAATTGAGCGTTCCGGAAAGCACATGGCCCATAAAAACATGATCGACATACGGTGCAAGAAGTTCTGCCATTCGCAACTCATGGGCCGGGTTACGAACAGAGAATTTTGAAACTACAGCTGCACACGAAACACCGCGTTTTTTGAGCTGTTTGCCGATCTCAATAATCTGTTTATCGTCTATACTGGAAATTTCGCGGCCGCTGTGATCAAGCGCCCCCTGGACCACATGATAGTGATCTCCTATACGGAAATACTCAGGGTCGATTCCGGGCCCTGCAGATACAAGTACTGCAACGGGAGGTAATTTTTTCTGAACAACAAGGTTGGTGGCAAGAGTTGTGCTGAGAACAAGCCGTTCGATATCACCGATATCCTGATTTTCTGTCAGTTGCCGAAGAGCGGAAATTATTGTCGAAAAGAGTTGATCGGGATCAGTGGCGACTTTAACACTGTGCACCAATCCTTCTTTACCGACAAGCACTGCATCTGCATGTGTGCCACCTACGTCCAGTCCAATAATCATGAGCTAAGCCAGTGGTTAGAGGAAATAGTGTCTTGTTCGCAACCAGGTAGAACAGACTCAAAACAAAGACTGGCCTGCGGAAGAGACTACAAGATATATAACGAGTGGAGGTAACATACCATAATATTTTACTAAAAATACTCCTAATTTTTAATTTCCTTCATAGAACTCAAGAATATATTTTCTATCTTGTGCTACTGAAGACAATGATTTTTATACTAATCATACCATTGTTCTTCTAACACGAACCTTGAAGTGGGTGCATGTACTTGTAACTCATACAACTGATTGGAGATTTGGAAATGAGTCATAATAAATTAGCCGTTATTGGTGGCATGGGAGAAGGCTTGGGTAGCGCTTTGGCCCATTATTTTAGGGATAAGGGCTACCAGGTCATAGGGTTAAACAGGTCGCTGAATAATCATGTTGGAAAAGAAATAATTCAATTGAAAGTTGATCTGTCTGATCAAGGGCAAGTGAGACAGGCTCTGGAGGAAATAAACCTTACCCATCGTGTTCCGGATGTGTTCATTCATAACGCTGCCGAGCTCGTAATTGCACCATTTGATCAAACTTCAGTAGAGCAATTTGAACAATGCTGGCGAGCCGTTACCTTGTCTGCTTTTGTGTTGTCCAAAGAGCTGTTACCAATGATGGCAGAAAAAGGAGGTAGCGCTATTTTTACTGGTGCCACAGCAAGTATCAGGGGAGGGGATCAATTTAGTGCATTTAGTTCAGCAAAATTTGCTTTGCGTGGCCTCGTTCAATCTCTTGCAAGACAATATCAAAGTTCGGGTTTACATGTTGTCCATGTCCTGATTGATGGGATCATTGATACTGAAAGGAGTAGAAAGTTATTCTCTTTGCCTGTTGAAAATATGCTCAACCCTCAGGGTATTGCAGAATGTTACTGGCAACTCACCCAGCAGCCCAAAAGTACCTGGACACATGAGTTGGATTTGCGACCCTACCTGGAGAAATTCTAATGAGTGCAATTGATACAATTATTATAGGTGGCGGATTATCAGGCCTCTTCACGGCTTTGAAACTGGAAGAGCTAAATATCTCATATCTTCTGCTTGAAGCGAAGTCGGATTTTGGCGGTCGAATTGCAGGCTATCCAGTACTTCCTGGCTCGGATTTATCTGTTGATCTGGGGCCAACGTGGTTTTGGCATCATCAAAAGATGATGAAACAGTTGCTTGCAGAAATGCAGGTTGAATGGTTCGAACAATACTCCCAAGGAGACACTCTTGTTCAGCAGCGTCCTGATGAGCCTCCCATTCGTATACATAACGACACGGGCGCAATGACGTCTTGCAGGGTGAGTGGTGGGTTGAAGCGGCTCGTTGCTGCACTGGCTAAACAATTAAAACAGACAAATATTATAAAAGACCATCCTGTAAGGGCAGTGAAAAAATCTGACGAAAAGTGGCAGGTAACCACTGTGCTCGATGGGCAAGAGCAGACTTTTGATGCAAATAAATTGATACTTGCACTACCACCACGATTGATTGTCAAATATTTAACGCCACAACAATATATGTCAAAGGAACTTGTCAATGCTTTACAGGCAGAACAGACCTGGATGTCCGGTCAGGCTAAATTTGTCGCTGTTTATAAGGAACCATTCTGGAGGGAGAATGGAGCGTCGGGCCAAGCATTTAGCCACATTGGGCCAATGGTGGAAATCCATGATGCGTCATCCTCAACAGGTTCTGGGTTTGCATTATTTGGTTTTATCGGTTTGCCCGCCGAAGTCAGGGGAAAAGTTACTATCGAACAGCTCAAGACCCAATGCATTGAGCAGTTCGGTACGATTTTTGGCCCTGAAGCCTTAGGGGCAGAAGCCACTTATTTGAAAGACTGGGCGCAAGACAAATGGGTTGCAACAGGCCAGGATGTTATGGAATCCCCCAGACATTCCTCCTTTATCGTGGCACAACACAAAACAGAACTAGAGGCACTGAACTTACACCTTGTCGCCAGTGAATTTGCCAAATTTGAAGCGGGGTATATCGAAGGAGCCCTTTTGGCGGTTGATACAGCAATAAAAAATATTCAGTCGGGTCTTTCACGGTCGAGATTCACAGAGTAAGGTCAAAGCGTTGGACCAGTCTGTCCATTCTCATTGGCAGTGGAAGTCTCTATCCGGAAAACCGTTGAAATAGACAGTTTCGACAACCTCCGACAGATATCAAGATTGTATTTTAAATCGGCCTTGAAGAACTTTTTTCTAAATCGCTAGGAGCCTGTCGGATTATAGACATTTTTTCTCAGATCAAGGCATTTTGAGGAAATCAAGCACAGCCATGTAGTTGATATTGCGAGCATTGATTTTCTGAAAATAACACAGAGCTGGGGGAAAAGGGCATTGTCCGACAGGCTCCTAGGTAGCACCATGAGACGTTACACATTTGACAATGTGTCTGCTTATGGCCTATAATTTATTATAGTTTCCACAATGTATATTCATAGAAAAAGCCAAAACTGTCGTGAGGCAGTGACGGAAAACCGTGGGTCTCGTAGAGATAGCCGGGTTGCCTTGAACAGGTGGCTCGGCTTTACTTTTTTAACCTGAATTTGAACATTGGGGAACACAAGACAACAGGGGGACTAACTATGACTATTGAAGAAATAAAAACAGCAATTCTTAATCTTGAACCAAAAGAACAACGACGTCTGCTTATGGAGGTACTGCCTGAAATTTTACCCAAAGTGTGCACGGATGACGCCTGCCTGAGCATAATTCGCGACTTTAACAATGAAGAAAATGTCAGGTCTTATCAGGATCAACACATGGGCGGATTTTAAGAGACACAGGAACAGGTTGAAGTGATTTTTTTTGGCTCTTTGAGTTAAGTGATTTTCTCACTCTACAACCTTCTTTTTCAAGCTGCCTCGTTCTAGAATGATGCAGCTTGATCATCCCAACTTTACGCAGGAAAATTACGACAGGAACGAGGCCGGCCTGACTCGTTAAACCTTTGCCATTGTTGCTGATAGTGACTTTTTTGATGACACGCGGGCGTTTCGTTTGTTATTCTTTAGGATCAGGGAAAAGGTAACTCTTCAAAGTCATTTTATTAGTCGTTAACATATTTGAGGATATTACCTCTTTCATACCTACACTAGATATGTCGCAATCATGTTGAGTTTTTTTCTAGGTAAGACACTATTTGTCCTACCTAATAGCGTAATATTCAAACCTAAATCTTGCATACGCAAAATAAGAAAGATAATTTAACTTTGCAAAACAGGATATTACGTTGATAATTTTTTTTAAAAAGATCACTTTCCATGAGTATTATTTTCTCTTATTTGCTACCCTTCGGGACTGGCAATTCCACCGAATCTGCTTTGTTACCGGAGCCTCGCATATCCGGTAGGTAGCGCAGACTCCGCACTTGCCAGTTCCAAGATTTAGGTCACACATTATTAATTTCACTCAAAAAGAATTGAACTCAATAAAGTAATTATGGATTTCACTAACTTACTCAGTGCTACAATACGTCTTGCAGACACATACGATTTGGCACGAACACCGGGGCTCGGGAACACACAAGTGGGTCCTTTAGATAGACGTAAAGGCACTGATGGGCGTTGGTTCCGTTTGGCCACTCTACTTATTGAGTATTTGCATAGAAAAGACCTGGTAGAGCCAATGGCCTACCATCTTATCGAACCGTTCGTTTGTGAGCTTGAGGGAGCGCTTGAAGGGTTTAACCTTGATGATGTTCGATATATGGTCAATTTTCTGTCTAAAGAGTATGAGCTTAAATTTCATGAGTCTGAAATCTCTGTTTTGAAAGGTACAACGCCCTTGATTGACAAGAAAAATTACGGGTATAGTTGTCGTTTGGCACCGAATGGATTTAACACAATCTCTCTTGCACTAACCGCAGAAGAACTTCTTTATGGAGACCAAATAGCCTTACAGATCAAGAAGGCTTTAGAGCTGGGTGATTTTGACAATTATTTAGTCTATGCAGATAGATTGATAAATACAATTACAAATCAGTCCTTGGAGGTCGTTACCTTACTGGAATATACAGGCCAGGAGTCTTTACGAAAAAGTTACCATAACAAGTCCTCAGACTATCTTGATACATTAGAAAATATACAAGAAACAGCGACAGAAATCCGTGAGTTGCTCAACAGTAGCAAGATAGAAACCAAATTCTTAGAATATCTCTCGCGCTACCCTGATAAAGACCACTATGAACATTTATTGCCTCTTAAAATAGAGATCATAGAAAACTCTCTTCTCGCTTTTAGCAAGAACCTCTCTCTGTTAGTTGGCGCATTCTACAAACATAGGGAAAATCCATTCCCAACGACTGATTTCCAAAAAACATCATTAGCAATTCTTACAGATCAAGTTCCAGACTCAAGCATTGACGGTATTATGTCGCTGTACGGTCTATGGGGAGCCACAACTCGCCATTCTTCACCCGATACTGATCTTTTTGAAAAACTACCAGCGACTCAAACACAAAAAGTAAAAAGTCCCGTATTTAACAATGTAGAAACTATCCTGCTCAAAAGTAAACTTGAAGAATATATTGAACAGCATAGTGATGAAATTGCATCTTTGCTGAAAGCAAAAGGTTATTTTTCTCTCAATGATGCTCTGGGTGAGGGGAATGCTTTCATTGAAGAATTTAGCGATTTAACCTCCGTTATTGGAATGTGTTTATGTACTGAAAAAATACGTCACGCAATGGGAGGCCTTATTGTAGCAATTGATAGCGAGAACATTATGAAGAGATCTATTGATAATTATGAAGTCCTATTCAATGATTTAATTTTAAAACCACTCGACAACAAATAGGACCCGTAATGTTTGACTATTCAATACGAACAAAATCTAAAATCGTTAACTTTCTTTTATCGCATCGAAAACTACGTACTCATATTCCCAAGGGAACGAAGAAGGGGAATCAGTTTGAAGAAAACGAACAGGAGCTAGCCGAAACATTGTTGGTAGCTCCTTATGATTTTACAAATGATATTCACGAGTATTTAGCTGAGACAGGATTTAATCTTATCTCTGTAGAGTCGTCATCCATGCCGGGGCTGCCGACTGGATCTACGTATTTTTTATTGATAC
Source organism: Desulforhopalus sp. (assembly GCA_047622095.1). GTDB lineage: Bacteria > Desulfobacterota > Desulfobulbia > Desulfobulbales > Desulfocapsaceae > Desulforhopalus_A. The sequence goes on along the minus strand of JBLHNU010000005.1, from coordinate 80,160 downwards.
GATCTCCTGAAGAAAATGTCCCTGAGTGGCTTGATATAAAACATGTTTATCAGCATTTAGGTCTAAAGGAGAAAGAGGCTAGAGCGACAATACGTATTTGGTTTTTCTTCATTTGGACAAATATTCTCGTCCAGCTATACACCAGCAAATCCAGACCAATAACAAATGTTTCTGGTTATGGTGCATCGAATTTTTCTAAAGAGATATTAGTCAGTCAAATCAAGAAAACAATAGATGAAGTCCGACAAAAAAATCCTTCGAAAATAAACCAAATACTCATAGCGGAAGAGGGTTTAGATGTACATCGAAGGGTAACAAAGGCATTGGATTACCTTATGTCCATAGGTTACTTAGAATTAGAAACCGAAGGAGATAATAAGTACTATTGCCAGTCACTGCTTATGGCTCTTGAATTAAAAGAAAACTATTCCACTGGTCTTGGTTACAGATTCGCGGAAAATAGCGAGGTTATGACTAATCTTGAAGAACAATTTAATGAAGAAGAGTCTACAGACTTGGAGGTAGAGTAATGTCCTTAATCGCTCAGTTTGAATGCAGTAACTTGTTAAATAGTACCAAAAGTGATGTTTGGACTCCAAGTATTCCTAGTATAAAGCTCACTTTGGACGGGTTGAATACTGCTATTTTTATGGGCAACGGTGCGGGCAAGACGACTCTCAGCCGGTGCATGCTTGGGACTCTTTCCAGGCACACAACTCTTGTAACAGCAATGAAAGAGGCTTTTGCTCCTCGAGTACAGGGAATATACACTCATGTCCGTATTGAGTTTGTTCAACCTAGACAGAGCACCCCTTCCCCAACTTTACCTGGAATTGTCAATAAGGCAGACGGTGATAGGTATGTTTTTGGAGTATGTGGCTACACAGATAGTACTCTTAAATTTTACTGTTACTCGGGCAGATTAGAAGACGTTCCTGTGGTTCTGAAAGATAACAGCGGAGAGTTAACATTAATTCTTAATGAAGAATTCGAATCAAATTTACGATCTGTCCCTTCTTATAAATGGAATGTATCTGCTGAAGATTGGAAAGAACGAGTGCAGGAACATTGGGGGCAGCAGCAACTCCGGCAAATGGTTCAGTTTCTTCTACAAGGTGGTGATGATAAATCCGCCAGTTTATATCAAACGCCATCGGTCAAAGGAGAATTATTTGACGAAACATTCTTTTACACACACATTGCTCCATATCTCACTGTTGGAAGTTTTTACAGTAGTCCTGATGAGAAGGATGAACCTTTTCTGGAAGGAAAAATTCTTACCCATTCAATCAGTATTATTGAAGCTCAGCATGAAGGTGAAAAAAAAGCAGCCAGTGTTGTCCGTCAGAAAGAAGTAGGTTTAATATTTGGTAAAATAAAAAATTATTATGAAAATATTGAGGCTGCTAAGGTCACTTTGAACAAAGCTCAAGATAAGATTTGTGAAACAGCCAACAGCATTAAACACTTAATAACCGATTTCCCACTACCAGGGATTCCTAAAACCTCCGACACAGATTCAGAAAAACTCAATGAGTTGGTTCAAAATATTGTTATCGTCCCTAATTCTGATCAACCATTTCTATTAAAAGACAAAGGGCTGGCTTTACTGCTTAATAAACAAGCTAAGGGAATCAATGAGGCTGCCGACAAGAACAGGATACAATCCTCAAAAGAGGCGCAGGTTATTGATATTACTTGCGACCAAAAGTTACAAAATCTAGAAAGTAGGGGCAGGAAAGGACGGTTTTACTCTTTGACTGAAGCTCTCAATTTCATAGATACCGTAAATTCTGAATATATTAGTAATGACAAAGGGACTTCTGTTGATAAGACTCCTTTTAAAAACCTCGTTCGTGAAGCTTTTTCTGTATTTAAAAAATACTGTGACACGAGTCCTCTGAGGTTACAATTAAATCAAAAAATAGCTTTGCTCGTAATACTTGATCAGGACATTAAAACGTCGAAAAATGAGTTACGTAAAAACCTCGACCAGAAAGTTGCACTTGAAGAAAGGTTGCAAACCTTAAAGAGTGATAAGAACGCTTATGATGAAATGGTTGCAACTGGTTTGTTTTCGGAGGAGGAGTTACAGGATCCACTTGGTACTAAAAGTGAATTACAGAAACTCCATGATCATCATTTTGAACAATTCTCGAAAAACAATTCAGAAGTGAGTCGTCTACAAGAAAGATATGACCTATCGCAAGAATTTTACCGAGAATATCCTGGGGATTTACCACAACCACATCTTGACGAAATTACCAAGGAAGAGACAAGGCTTAACGATCTGGCAAGTAAGACCGAGGTCGAGTTTGATAAGGTGAGTAAGAAAGCCAAAGACTCTAGGATCCTCTTAAAAGAGAAACAAAAAGACCTTCAAGTCGCAACCGATGCATTTGCACAGATTAATGCAGTACATTCAGATCATACGACAACTGTAGATGCTTTCCCAGAAGAGGATATTATAGGGTTTCAAACCAGGGTGCGTGAACGAGGGACTTCGTTTGCCGCCTCTATCGGGAAATTGCAAGGAGATTTAGAACACGCTAACAAAGATTATCAGTACGAACTTGATTTTCATGCAAAATTTGGTGATATAAATCCTGCTGAATGGCTAGATGGAATTGATAATGAAAGGGCCACTCTTACCATTGCAGCTAAAGAAAACGATTTACGCATAGAACAGGTAAAAGAGGATCTTGAATCGCTGAAAAGAAAACAGGTCGCTCCCGGACGTCATGCGCGTCATGCTCTTAATCTGATACCAGCAGAGGTTAGATACGAGTCCCTTCATTCTTACATTAAATCAAAATATAGCAAGAATGCTGAAGAACTTTTGTCTCTTTTTTCATCATTTCTCTTTGCACCGGTTATCCAAAACAGTGAGGATATAAAGCAAGTTCTCTCCATTTATAATAGTCAAGATGTTGATATTTTGTTGCCCGTGTTCCATCAAGACACTCTGGAAAGTTTCCTTGCAAAGAGTCAAGAAGAGGGACTGGTTCAAACCGATCTTGTTTGTTATGTGTTCTCGGGGCAAAAGACCAATATCATTGAGTACATACTTGACCCCGAGAACACAGTTCCTCGTAAAGAAAAGCTGACACAAGAATATCAAGATTTAGAGAAGAGATGTGAAACATATTTAGCTCGATTAGCAGAAATCAAAGTGTCCTCTCCAGATATTACCCTTGCGACGAGAGCGAAACATTCTAAAACGCAGAATCTTAGCTTTAGAACGACGCGCTTGGCTAAAGAGATTGAAAAGGAAACTGCAGCCTATGACACCCACAAAATCCGCTATAGCGATACGGTACTCAAAACCATCGAAAATGCAGAGATCTTCCTTCAACTAGGAGGACCTGATAAATTTGGACATCTACATGAGCAGAAAGCTATTGTCAAAAAAATTGTGGAAAAGCTCTCAATAGAAAATGAGAACTTAGAAGAGCAAAGAAGCGAACTTTCAACACGTCGGAAAGAATATGTAAAAACAGCGAGAGAATATGAGTCAGAGCATGTTGAAATCAAAGCTAAGTTAAAGAACCTTATAGACTTTTTACCTGATGGACCTGAAGAATATTTGAAGGCACAAAAATCACTTGTAGAAAATAATGCTTGTCTTGAAATATTAAAACGTAAGCAAGCTATGGAATTTGGCCGCGCTGATAGTTATGTAGAAACCATTAAGATTACAAATGAAACAGAACTGAAGAAAGCGTTTGACGAGATCAATGCTAAAATTAAAATAGTTGAAAATCAAATAAAAGGGTTTAGCGATAAACGTCCTATGCTTGAGGAAAGTATACGAAAAGTTGGCAAAGAATCAGAAAAATATGATCGTTTTCTCTCTAGCATGGCGGACCTTTACAAAAAACTTGCAAAAACAATTTACGAATTACCTGATAATTTCGAAAATCGCCTCATCCCACTCATTGAAGGTTCTGCTCTCAGATTTGCTGAAGAACTCACAAACGGGCACGTAAGCACTAAGATAGATGACTTGATGGCCGAGGTTACAGAGTCTTTCGAAGATAGAAATATTGATTTACTTAAAACCAAAGCGTCTTCTGCACTTAAGGCATTTCAGAAAACACAAAAAGACTTCGAAAACCTCTGTGATGAAGAGTATGGCAGATCTGAAAGGAGTAGTGTTCTTAATGCTGGCGAAAAAGAATTAATTGTAGAAGTGAAAAATGATCCGTCTAGGTTAGCAATCTATTATGAGAATATTCAGAGAATACTTGCAAAGGCAGAGGATGATTACAAAAAAGGTAAAGATGATGAAGAAAGATTGAAACAGGCGCTTGCTGGAAACCTTGCAAAATTAACAGCTAATGCAGGAAGAAATCTCAAGACATTAAAACGGGTAATGAATGAATCGGATGGCGGGGCCACTTTCGCAGTTCAGGCTGCTATTGCCTCAAGAGAAGAGATCGAAAGCTCTTTAGATAATTTAGTTACTTACATCAACACTATCCACAGCAGGTATCTTGTTAAACAAAATGATCCTTATAGCGAGTGGGGGAAGGCCGATGAGAAAAAGCATCACACTGATCTCAGATCTAAGATTAGTGAAAAATGTTACCGTAGCATCTTCCGTAACACTTCAATAAAATACATTCACCCTCATATTCGAGGGGGGAATGCAACACGTTTTGACCTTACAGATAAAGGCAGATTAAGTGGTGGTGAGAAATCGTCATTGTCATTGATGATGCAGGTACGAATGGCTCAATATTCCCATAAACGTAAATTGCTTGAAGATCGGGCACTTGGTGCAAGGAGAAAACAAAACGCTTCTGAGGGGCAAAATATTCTATGGATTGATGGACTGTTTTCAAACTTATCTAAAATCTCGTTGATTGAAGAAGCATTTAGGTGCATCAAGGCAACTCATGGATCGTTTCAAATAATAGGTTTGATTCACAACTCCTCATATGTTGACACCCATGATTTTGATGTGTTCCCAAATTTATTTGTAGGGCGCACCTATATTAATCCATCTCATAGTGACACTAACGAGGGATGGACAGTCCTTGAGAAGCAAGATCAATTTAAGCTTAAAACACTTGGTTTTGGTGAAGTTAAGGTCAAAAAAACCTTAACGGTGTGATGTCATGTACAACGAAGAGCTAAAAAAATCCGTTAAAGAAATAATTATAGGCCTTGCTGTAAAAAGGTCTAAGAATGGTCATGATCATACATTTAAGCCAAAAGCTCTCACTAAGTTACTTCGCAAACAGCTTGATTTGTCTCTAACCGACCTCAATCTTGTTTTAAAAGAATTACATAACGAAAAATTCTGGCAAGGAGAGCGCACATTAGAGCCTTTTGAGTTACAAGGGGACATAGTTGTTTCTGTACCCCAAAGAGACTTACCCGAACACGAAAAGATCTGGTTGCATTGTCTGAGTGAAGGCTGTGATACCAGTATAGACAGGGATGCATTACTTAGTATAGGGCCGAAACTGGAGGGATTTAATTTTGACAGGCAAAAAAAATTACTTGCAGGACTCAACCAGCTGCGGGAGAAACAAGATTCTCTTGCAGGGCAGGCGTTATATGATGTTAGTTCTAGATTCTTGTTGGGCTCTTCTAAACTGCTGGAAAGCATAAAAAAAGAAGCTCTAATGTTCGGGATTAAATATGACTCTTTCTCACCATCATACCGCTATATTTCAGTAGCGAGTCCGCTTAATCCCAAAGCTGTAATCTTGGTAGAGAATCCCCATTCTTTTGAAACTGCAGTTCAAGCTGACATCAAACAAGAATATGCGTGGTTATGTTCCTATGGGTTTGGGATAGCCTTAGATAAGAATTATAAATACGGTGAGTTATTATTTAAAAACCTTACAGAACATAAAGATCAATTAATAGTGCTAACAAGATCAGGTGAACCACCAGAGCTAAAAAAACTCTTATCTTTTCCTCATCTCTCTTTCTGGGGAGATCTGGACACTGGTGGTCTTAGTATATTTTTGAAGCTCAAAAAAACAATGCCCCACCTCAAAATATCGCCTCTCTATGCACCAATGATAAACAGCCTCGAAGCGGGTGAGTATCACCCTTATACCAAGATAGTTGGCAAGTCCGGGCAACAGCCTTTTGAGAGCTCATGCAAAGAAATTATGGAACTTATGGCCATATGCTATGACAAAGGTGTAGATCAAGAAAGTGTGTCGCTAGAACAGATTTCTGAATATATTAAAGGGAATCTGCTGTAGTTGTTGGCAGCATAGAGCATCTCCTTTCAGTACTCCTGCAAACGATGGGTCTGTGATATAATATATTGATAAAAGCAAAGTGACTATATTACTTGTGATAAAATATGTTTTATTACATAATTGAATATTGCTATAACGAAGATCAACAGAGAAAAGATCCAGGAGAGTTCCTCTTTATGGGCCTAAATGTAGAGGATCTAATGGAGGATAATTTTTGAATACGTCAGATGAAAAGTATAGCGATGCTGTTTTTATCATCATCGAAGAGCATACCTGTCCAGTTTACAATGTTGGTGAAGAGCTCAAAGTGCAAAACTTCTGCTTATCTGCAACATCGTATAAACCTGCCTGCCTCCATCTTGCCAAAAAGATTGCAGATATTCTCACGATAAAAGAGAAAAATAGTGGGTTTACCCAAGTTACTGCAGCAAAGTCCCAATTTGATTGTGGCGGTTGCGAAGGCATGATCCACTTCGAATATAAAAAAGAAAAAGATTTTGCTACGATGCAGATGAAAATGCTCAAAGTGGCTGAAGAGCGACGCAATAGGCATCTTATAGAAAAACATTTTGGTGAACTCCGAAAGCTTGATATTTTTAAGCCGCTTGATGATCACTCATTAGTTGATTTGACATTGCTGCTTGAGTTTAAGACGATCCTTCAAAATAAGAGAGTTGTGAAGAAGGGAGCCTCAGGTAATTATCTTTATATCATCTTGAAGGGGACAGCCGCGGTAATAAGGGACGATGGCTCAAAGGCCATAGAGATCAAGGAAGGGGAGATCTTCGGCGAAATGAGTCTTCTCTCCGGTGAACCTGTCTCAAAATCTATTCATACTACTGAAGACACCTTGGTAGCTATGCTCAGTTTAAAGAATTTTCGGGATGTCCTGAGAAGCTATCAGAAGTTGCAGTTTTTTCTCTTAAAGATGCTGGTTGATAGGGCGCAGACAATAGCCTTACGTTCAGGAGATATTACCTCCGGTATGACCGGGGAGTTAACCGAGATAAACACTGTAGATCTTTTTCAAATCATTAACTCCAAAAAGAAAACCGGGGCAGTGCATCTCTCACTTAAAGAAGGAAAAGCTGTGGTCTTTTTTAAGGAGGGTGAAATTATTTATGCACGTTTTCAAAAACATCGTCAAAAGCAAGCAGTGTTTCAGCTGTTGGATGGCCAGAAGGGTAATTTTCGTTACACAAGGGGAATTCCAAATGAATTGAAAAAAGCCCCCCCCATTGGACCGTTTAATGATTTGATGATGGAAGGGATGCTGAATGACAAATGAACCGAAAGGCTAATTTGCCGGTTCCTTGTTGGTTACAAACGAGCAAAAATCAGCCATGAGTAAAAGAGATTTTTTACCCCAAAGGTTTAAATCTATTCCCCTCCTAGAGTTCAGCAGTATGTCTTCTGAATTCTGTTTTTTGGCACGACCGTAGGATGGCCATTAATATTGTGGATTTCTACAGGTAGTCCATATACTGCCTCAATCATTTCTTCAGTGACCCGTGAGGTATTAAGATGTTTAAGTACCTTACCGTCTTTTAACAGAGACGGTCCCCAGCATTAGGATCGCCGGTTAAGTTATAGAAAGTTCACATAGTGCCTGCAGTAAAAAATGAACCAAGGGCTACTCCAGTAAGCACCATCACCTCCGGTGTTGCTCCCCGCATCCTGGCAATAGCAACAATTACCGCCGCCGTTCCAATGCTGAAAAAAAAAGTTGCAATGGTTGTAAGATAGGGATTTGTGCTATGTACTGCCCCCACACTGCTTGAGGTCATCACCCCGCAACCGAGGACCATTACTCCCACAGCAGCACCGAAAGCATCAGCGTGGGCGATTCCGAGGGTAAAAGGTGATCCTAGTAGGTTGCGAAGAATAGATCGCATCACCGCATCAGCTAACGCTAAACTAGCTCCCGCAACCATTGCTGAAAGAGATTGAGGGAGCCGAATATTCCAGGCAATGATTTCGATCTTTTTGGTTGTTTTGTGGCGGAGTTGCCAAACGTAGTAATTGAAATAGCCTCACTTTAAAAGATATGTGGAGCAGGGGGGCGCTTATTCGTAATTGTGTCTCTCAGTTAAGAGAATATTATCGGTATGTGTTGTGAAAATGTCACAATATTAAAGGTTTTTTCTGATAACTCGTATGGATAAAATGTCATCCAATTTTTCTTGTCATAATAGATGAGCCCGTTGATTTACGGCCTTTTGCCCCGATATATTCGTTATACGAAAATAACAATCCTCGGAGGTAAGCGCAGACTCCGATATCAATTATATGCCTGTGGTTGTTTTTTTCGTATGCCTCGGAGTCTTCGCTTACCTGATCTCGAGCCAGATAGCGTAGACTTCGAAATCCTAGTAAATCAACAGACTCATAGATGGTGATGATAGCTTTACGAAGAGAAAAAAAATGGTATCTTAGCTGTCCAATGAGTTGGAGTATATCAAAAATAATTATCTAAAATAAAGAGAGTTGAGCTGTGAATTATAAAAATACACATTTGACCCAGGCAATTATTAATGTGGATCACCTCAGTCACAATATGGCGGTTTTACAAAAACAGGCAGGTGATCGACCACTTTATCCCGCAATTAAGGCTAATGCCTATGGTCATGATGCAGAGATTATAGCAAGACACCTGGTAAGCATAGGTTACAATACGCTTTGCACGGCTCATATAAGTGAGGCCGCAGAACTTGTAGAAAAAGGTGTTGATGCAACATTTGTGATTTTATCTCCTACCCTTGCAGAAAATAGCGAATATCTGGTTGATTATGGATTTCAGCCAGTCGTTTGTAGTCTCGTGCAAATTCAGGCCCTTGCAATAGCAGCTAAAGACGCAGAAAAGAAAATTACAATTCATGTAAAAGTGGACACGGGGATGGGGCGTATGGGAGTACGACCTGCTCAGATAGTATCATTTCTGGATGAATGTAAAAGCTACCCAGAGGTTGTCGTCGGTAGTATATGCAGCCATTTCCCGCGAGCTGATGAAACTAATTTGGCCTTTTCACATAAACAGGTTGAGACGTTTCGTGAAGTAAAGAAAAACACAGAATGCTATAACATCCCGTTATACCATATTGCCAATAGTGCGGCGCTTTTTGCCTTACCAGAGGCTCGGTTTGATGCAATTCGTCCTGGTATTACTATTTATGGATTAAAACCATCTGATTCCATGCAAATACCTCAACTGGGTGAGCTTAAACCAGTTTTGTCTCTTAAAAGCCGTATAACTCTCATAAAGGAAGTTGCCCAAGGTACAGGTATTAGTTACGGTCATATGCATTGTACAAATAGCCCGGCTTTGATTGCTACCATTCCTCTTGGGTATGGTGATGGTTTAAGTAGAAGTCTTAGTAATAGGCTTGAGGTTCTTATTGGAGGAGAGCGGTGCAGGCAAGTGGGGCGTATCTGTATGGATCAATGTATGGTTGATGTAACACACCTAAAGGGTAGAGCTGTTCTGGGGGATGAAGTTGTTGTTATTGGAAGTCAAGGCAACGAAACTATTACTGTAGACGATTTAGCAAATGAGCAGGGAACTATCAATTATGAGATTGTGACAGCAATTTCCAGGCGAGTTCCTAGAATAGTTTTTCCGTCAAATTGATGCCTAAGTCTTAAGTATGTCTCTTTCATATCGTTATCGGAGAACGTAGATGACCTCAAAATATATCCAGGCCCCTGGAGCTGTATTTATGATTCGCCCCCATCGTTTTCATCCGAATCCTGAAGCGGCACTTGATAATGCTTTTCAGCGTAGTCCAATGCAGAGGACGGCACGAGAGGTCGCTAAAGATGCATATGAAGAGGTGACAAGCGCAGCCCAAAAGTTAGAAAATGAGGGGGTGCGGGTTCATATCTTTGAGGATCGTGGAGAAAAAACCAGATAAATAACCTTGCTGGGAATGCGATGGAGCTTGGCGGTACAAATGGTCGTATTCTCGCCATATCCAAAAGAGCGGCGGATAATCTTAGCGATGATCAAAAAGCTATAATCGAGAAATCCACAAAAATTGTTGAGTTATCTGGTCCCACCATTGAAATGGCTGGTGGTTCTGTTCGCTGTATGCTGGCGGGTCTTCATCTAGCGAGGCGCTGAAAATAGGATACTAAAAAATGTGATTTATCAGTTTCCTTTTGATGAGATTAGCATTTTCACTTACACGGTAAGTATCTTTTACAAATGCGATTTTCGTAATTTTTGTTAAAGATTTTTTGTTGACTTCTGACCTTAATTGTAATAGTAATCATTCCCTTAAAGGAATTATTCCTAATACTAATTAAATTGGAGAAACAAATGAAAAAATTTACTTGTACCATGTGTGGCTATACCCATGAAGGTGATAATGCTCCCGAGAAATGTCCTCATTGTGGAGCAGTAGCAAGCAAGTTCACTGAAATGCTTGGCGATACTCTTGCATGGGCTGACCAGCATGTAGTTGGTGTTGCACAAGGTTGTGATGCTGATATCATGGAAGGTTTAAAGGCTAACTTTGCTGGCGAGTGTACTGAGGTTGGTATGTATTTAGCAATGAGCCGTATGGCTGATCGCGAAGGGTACCCTGAGATTGCTGAAGCGTACAAGAGAATTGCCTGGGAAGAAGCTGAGCATGCAGCTAAATTTGCTGAGTTGATCGGCGAAGTTGTTGAAAATGATACTGAAGCGAATCTGAAAGCAAGAGTTGCTGCTGAAAATGGTGCATGTCTAGGGAAAAAAGCTATTGCGACCAAGGCAAAAGAACTAGGTTATGATGCCATTCACGATACCGTTCATGAGATGTGTAAAGACGAAGCTCGTCATGGAATGGCTTTTGCTGGATTGCTCAAGCGTTACTTCAAAGGTTAATCCAACCTTTAGCAACGCTTCTTAGTTAGTGCTCGACCGAAAACCACCAATTATGCCGATTTCTTCGTTGGACTCAAATTTTAATCCTCAAAATACTCAATGTATTCCTCCGGTTAAAATTATCGTCCGCCTTGAACTCGACAGAATTTGCAGGTTTTCGTTCAAACACTAGTTGCAAATGAGTAGACAAGGGTGTTTCTCCAAGTGAGAGACACCCTTTTTTTATACTATTTGTGAAGATGTAATTGTACTAAAGCTACATCTCTTAATGGAACACGACCTGGCGTTTGTTTAGCCTCTCACGAGCATCTAAATCGTCAACCCAGGAACTGTTTTTTTTCTGGGTGATGATTACGCAGACTCTATCGGATTTGATTCTATTGCAGCTTGAATTCTGCTCCACTACTTTTTCCTGTTTGACGGGTACATCATCGATCTGATTAATCGTGTTCTCGCTCATATTTTTGATGACTCCATTTAAGATGTAAAAAAAGTATTACTTAGTATATGGAAATCACGTAGAAGAGTAAATGGGCAAGACTACCTAGCTCGAATAGGTATAAGTACCTAGATGCGTCTGAATTCCTTTTTAAATCAGAGGTATATGTTGGTTGAAGGGTACTTAAATGAAGAAAAAAAATGCAATATATTTAGACATTATTTACTAACTCCATCATTTTAAACAAAAGATAACAAAACAATGGAGTTAGAATGGTTAGTAATTTTTTTCGAGGCCTGCGAAATCAAAACTTTTTGCAAGTGTTTTTAAAGGTTCTGCAGATTGGATACCACTTCCTTCAAACGTAACTGACGTTTTGTCTCCAATCTGAAAACTGAGGGTCCCGGTTTGGTCGTTACCATTATACATTTCTGTTCCCGTATATCCCTGGACTCGAATCTGTCTTGTTTGCCCAGCACCAGTCTCCTGGCTGAGCCCGGCAAATATCGACCCAAGAGCTGCAATACTGGCCATTTTACCTGTTATTCCACCTATGGAAATAATTAAATTTATATTTCCCCCATCGCTATGGCTATAATCTGCTGTGGCTCCAGCACTCCCTGCAAGTGAGGCGGCGGCACCAACACCCTGGGATTGTTTGTTATTAAGAGTGTATCCTTCAGGAGCTTCGGGGATATATTTGAGTAACTCTGTTGCAGTCAACTCGTTGATTTTTGCTAAGGCATAGTTGATCTCTTCTATAGCTTTTTTGTAATTGCCATCTGAGACAAAAGTTTGCGCAGTTGTAAGGCTCTCTACAGCTTCGGTTTGTATGTTTTCGGCATAACTATTTATAGAGAGTAGAAGGGTTAGCGCTGCAGGTAAAATGAGTTTTTTCATATTTGGACCAGAATTAAAATTTAAGTAAAAATAGTTAAAGTGATATTAGGCAAGCGTACAATTCTTATTATTGAAAGTTATTTCTTTTTAATCAAATTAATAAGTCGTCCATAGTAGTCAAGGACCAAACTGCCTGTCTCTTTTATGGAATGTCCCAAAGCCACAAAACCGTGATCTTTTAAAATGAAAAATGGTATTTCTTTTCGTGCAAGCTCCAGCGCTGATTGCGCAAGTTCTTGCGTTCCATAATCATAGAAGGTTTCAGTGGTCGGAATAGAGAGTTTTTTGGCGTAATCGTTTAAGAGCTTTGAGTGGCCGTGTAGAATTACATTTATACGAGGACGATTCATATAGATGTCGTAATGAAGAAAGCTCTCTGAAGAAGGGACTGAAGGGCCATGAGTTAAAAAGGTGGTGCTGTCAGTTGTGTACCCAGAAATTTCACAATAGTTATCAATTGCCAGCTCATTGTCAGGGATCATTCCTGATTTCGTTACTATGAAAGAAGAAGGTGTCGTCCTGTAAGATTGATTGCCGTACGCCCCTTCCGGGTGGACAGGTGTGAGTCCTAGTTGTGAAAAGAGATAGGCGAGTTGATTGAGTTCAGTCAGACGATGATCAAAGTTGAAATCATTTTTGACTTTGAGGTGATTGAATTTGACACCCTGATAGGTTTCCATGACATTGTTTGTGGAGTTGGAAGGGATATGAATAGGGGATTTAGTGGCAAGACCAATCCCATTGGTATCATATATCTTTTACAGCTAGAGCGGGTCCCGAACAAGACGATTGACATTGTTTCGATAAAGTCTGTTTAGTCCTTACTGTTTACAACTCTCTTCTCATGTCTGCATTCTTTATTTTATCCAGTTGGGGGTAAATATAAGTGGTGATATGTTTCGATGGTCCTGACGCTGAGACTTAAAGAAAAAAGTTACCATTTCAGTACACCAAGAGCGAATCTGACTTGATCACTATACTCCTGCAACAATCCTTCAGTTTTCATTTCACGTAATACCAAGAAAAGTTCTGGCGTATGTTTTGCGGTGGGATTGATACAGAGTAGGGAACTCTTTACTTGTTTGGGATATTGGATACAGCGGATAGTAATGAAAACTCAAATTGTAAATAAAAAAACGGGAGCCAGCATATTTCAGCTAACTCCCGCAATCTCTGGTGCTAGAGCGGGAAGAGAACTTGTAGGTATATGTCTTTAAATACAGCGTTTTAGCTATAGTGGTAAAGTTTGTTGTTTCAAAAGTACATCCAGAAGTACACAGGCCCAAAAGAGCCCGGTGGAAGATATAAAAAAAGCATTGTGCTTACACATATTGACATGACCTGTTAACAGGTTTATAATTAGGTCAATTGGGCAGCCTCTTGGAAAAACAGAAAAAACAGAAAAAACAGAAAAAACAGAAATAATAAAAAACACAAAAATGAAAATAAGAGGTAGGAAGTTATGGTAACGACACATCACATACTTGCGGAGATTAGTGCTGGGGTTTCCGAGTTTAAAAAGAACCCAATGGCGGTGGTAGGGCAAGGAGAAGGTGCGCCGGTCGCGATTTTAAATCGTAATGAGCCCGCCTTCTACGCAATTCCTGCAAAAACATTCGAGTATATCTATGACATACTTGAAGATGTTGAACTACAAGCCATCATTGAGGAAAGAAAAAACCAGCCTGAAATTAAAGTTGATATCGATGATCTATGATCTACGTTTTAAAGAAGATGCAAAAAAAGAATGGGATAAACTGGACAAACATATCCAAGAAATTTTAAAGAAAAAACTCAAAGAACGATTAGTTGACCCGAAGGTAGTAAGTGCAAAGCTCCGAGGTATGAACGATTGCTACAAGATAAAATTACGGGGCTCAGGACACCGGTTGGTTTATCAAATTAGGGATAATGAGCTTGTAATTGTCGTTATCGCGGTTGGAAAGCGTGATAAAAATCTGGTTTACAAGATCGCAACTAAAAGAATGTGAAAAAAAGCAACTTCGTGGGGGTATCTCCGGAGTTGCTGTTTGCACTTATTACTTGAATCCAGCTTCATTACAATTCAACATCGTATTTCAAAAGGTTTACAGCACTAATCAAAGCCTCGTCACTTAAATGTATGTGGGTAAATTTAAATGAACTGTTGCTATGGCCTATGATAGTTTCCGCACAATCCTTACTTACACCTCACTCCTCAATCGCACTCCTAAATGTATGTCGGAATGAATAAAAATTTATTCCGCCGCGCAGTTCAGTATCATTAATTCTAGCATTTGCGGTAAGGGTCTGAAGCGATCTCCAGTAGTAGGATTTTGACCCGAGCGTAGAAGGTGTTAAATTGTGGTAAATTTTGCATAAAAAAAGCGGTTGAAAAGAAATCGTTAAATTTCCTCTCAACCGCTAATTCTCTGGTGCCTAGAGCGAGAATCGAACTCGCACGGGCGCTAAGGCCCACGAGATTTTAAGTCTCGGGTGTCTACCAGTTCCACCATCCAGGCGACTGGTTGCTTTTAACATATGAGCAATGTCGTTGTCAATCCTCAACCGCTCTAAAAGAAAAATAATTTAGCTTATGTAAACTAATTAAGTGATTTTTCGTTATACGTAGTTCTGCAACCGTACTTTGAACGTGTACTAAGCCGTTGTCATAAAATAACATGGCCGAGGTTTCTTTCGGAACGGCATAAGGCTCCGTAACGAAACGAATGGAAATGGCCAGGTTATTTCGTAACGGGTCCTAAATAGTAAATTTGGCGGTTTGGACAATGTGCAACATGTCTCTTACCGCTTTATCCAAGCCTGAAAAAGCTGCTCGTGCAATAATCGAGTGGCCAATGGAAAGTTCTTCAATGGTCTCAAGAGCTGCAAGTCGAGCTGTGTTCTGATAATTGAGCCCATGACCTGCATTTACGCGAAGTCCAAGAGAAACTGCATATTCAGCGGCATCTTCTAGGAGCATAAATTCATGCTGTTGGTCTTGTTCAGAAAGGGCGTCAGAGTATCTGCCTGTATGTAATTCGACAAAAGTGGCTCCAATTTCACTTGCTGTATCGATCTGGTCTCTGTCTGGATCGAGAAAAAGAGAAACCGGAATCAGACCTTTGCTCATCTTATCAATAGTCTTAGCGATTTTTTTCTTCTGGGTAATTATATCAAGGCCACCTTCAGTGGTGAGTTCCTGCCTTTTTTCTGGAACCAGTGTGACAAGGTCAGGCTGCACTTCAAGTGCAATCTTGATAATCTCCTTGTTGGCACCCATTTCAAAATTCATTTTGGTCTTAATCGTCTCTCTTAAAAGATAGATATCTCTATCCTGAATGTGTCTACGGTCTTCGCGTAAATGGACCACGATACCAGCAGCGCCTGCAAGTTCACAGATCGAAGCTGCTGCTACCGGATCTGGTTCTGTAATGCCACGTGCCTGTCTAATTGTAGCAATGTGGTCAACATTAATTGCAAGATGAGCCATCTGCTGTCCTCTTTTTAGGTTAAGTTTATTGAGTAATTCCTGTTCTTTTTTAAGCATGATCTTTTCATCACCTTTTGATCGCTCATGGTCGTAGCCCTGTAAATGGAGCAATCCATGAATTAAGAGCCAGGATAATCTTTGCTGAAAGGTCTGATTGAACTGAACAGCTTCTCTTAGGGCCGTTTCAAGAGAAATGACGATATCTCCAAGCTCTCTGACCTGGATTTGTGAGAGCGTCGATTGGTCAGCACCATCTGAAAAAGGAAAGGACAACACGTTTGTGGGCGAATCCTTTTGACGATATTGATTGTTGAGCTGCCTAATATGTTGGTCATCAGTTAGGGCAATACTGACGTCGTGATCAGCAACATCACATTCTTTAAGAAGCCAGTTGGCTAATCGCTTTAGTTTGCCCAGTTGAAGAGGGTACCCGTCTGTTGAGCATTGTATATTTATATATGTTGGCACTATGACCTCTGTTACAGCTTTTCGTAAGCGTTGATAATCTGTTGTACGAGTGGGTGACGGACCACGTCTTGTTGTGTAAATTTACAAAATTCTATGCCTTCAATGTCAGATAAAATCTCTTTGGCTTGGATAAGACCTGATTGACTCTTAACAGGCAGGTCGATCTGTGTAGAATCTCCTGTTATAACGGCTCTTGAATCAAAACCAATACGAGTGAGAAACATTTTCATCTGTTCCTTGGTGGTATTTTGGGCTTCGTCCAATATGATAAAGGCGTTACTCAGAGTCCTTCCTCTCATAAAAGCGAGTGGGGCGATCTCTATTACTTCTTGCTCAATGAGATCTGCAGCTCTTTCAGGTCCCAGAAGGTCGTTTAGGGCATCATGGAGCGGGCGTAGATAGGGGTTAACTTTCTGTGCCAAATCTCCAGGCAAAAAACCCAATTTCTCACCAGCCTCAACGGCGGGTCGGGTGAGAATAATTGATTTTACCTCTCCTGTTGCAAGAGCAGAGACCGCCATCGTGACAGCAAGGTACGTTTTCCCCGTTCCGGCAGGACCATTGCCAAAAACAATGTCATTATTACGAATGGCATCAATATAAATTTTCTGGTTTTGTGTCTTTGGTGAGATGACGCGGTTTTGTGTGGTTACATAGACTTTATCGAGAAAAATTTTCCCAAGTTTTGCCTTTGGTGTCGCTTCGAGCACTTTTAAGCCAAAAACAAAATCAGAGCTATAAATCGGGTAGCCTTTAGCTATGAGTTCATAGAGCTGATTGAGTAAGTCTGCAATAAGGTCGACGTCATAGGGAAGTCCTCCTATTTTGACGCTGCTTCCTCTTACGCTGATGCTGACATTTGTACTTTTTTCCAACGCCTGCAGATTACGGTTTAGATCACCGTAAAGAATGCAGGCATGGCTGTTGTCAGAAAATGTGAGTTCGCGATTGATAACGTTCGAGTTCATACGATTTAAATCTTATTTCGCGAGTTTTTGTAATTCTTCGTTAATAATGGCCTGATAACCTTGTGGACTTCTCTGTTGAGGTCGTCTGCCGTTAATGAAAACGGTAGGAGTTCCGGTGACACCGGCTTTTTTCCCATCTTTGAGATCTTTTTCAACTTTAGCGAGGATCTCAGGAGACTTCATGTCAGCTTTAAACTTATCCATATCAAGTTTGAGATCTGTTGCAATTTTATCGATGCTCTCAAGGGAAAGCTTTTTGGTGGTGAAAAGGAGGTCGTGGAATTCCCAGAATTTCCCCTGTTCTTGGGCTGCAAGAGCTGCATATGCCGCAGGACGTGCCATTTTGTGAAAATTAAGTGGGTTGTTCTTGAAAACAACCTTTACATTTTTGGGGTTGTTTTTCATTACCTGCTCAATCAGGGGAGGCATCTTGCTACAGTAAGGGCATTCGAAGTCAGTAAAAAGAGTCAGGGTTACTGGTGCGTCGGCAGGACCTTCAAACGGAGAGTCCTTTACATCTATACTATGGACAAAAGCAACGCTGACAGCCTGGAATTGATTGAGGGTGTTATCTACCAGGTAAAGTCGTTCGCCCTGAGGAGCTATATCGATTGCGGAAACAGTAGGGCTAACAGGGATGGATCCCTGGAGTTTGCCTTTACTATCAAAAACATTCACTTTAGATTTATCGGTGAGAATGTACACAAGTTTACCATCAAGAGAATGAACCATATCGATGGTTTTAGCTCCGGTGGACCATTTACTAAGAACGTTCCACTCAACTAGATTGTCTTTACCACTTGCAGGGCTTGCTGCATGCACCTGGGTAGCAATTGCGAGAGAGAAAAGGCAGCCTGTAAATATTTTTGAATAGTTCATAGATCTCATAAGTAAAAATTTATCTGTAACCAAAATCTTGCAATTGTTAAGTTCGGAGTCTGCGGTACCTGCCAAAGGTGCGAGACGGCGTACACGCAGACCACATAACTAAAAGCATCTTCTCATGCCTGGAATGCAAGATTTATCTGTAATGGAAAAATGCATCATGTAACGCAGGCACAACAATAGCCACTCTCAACGTTTTTAGCAAGAATGACTGGGCCTTGAATGACTGACAATCGAAAAATAATACAGCCGAATGAAAATAATTGTAGCGGAGATAGAAACAAGGTGATATAAAGCTTTTTTTTAATGCTTCGAAACACAAAGCACAATTACATACTTGACGGTTTGATAGTTCTGAATTATCTAGTACCGTCTTAACAGGTGTGGTTGTTTTTTGAATGACGAGTATATCAAGCCGAACAGTAATTGAACTGTTTGCTTGAAGATTGAAAATTGGATGCGAGGGTGGCGGAACTGGTAGACGCACCAGACTTAGGATCTGGCGCCTTACGGTGTGGGGGTTCGACTCCCCCCTCTCGCACCATTTTTTTGATACCAGCCAAAAACCCCACCTGATAGTTAATCTCCACTCTCTTATACTGTATAATCCAAGATTGCCATGCACATCTCCCTTGTTCTAATAAGGTGGACGGTGTTATTGAGTGGTTCAGGCGGATATTATAATTTTAATAAAAGGAAGGTACATCGATGGATGTAAAAGTCGAAGAGATCAGCGCTCTTACAAAGAAAATCACTGTCACAATCCCCTCTGAGACTGTTCAACCTTTGTTGAACAAAGCTTATGATAAACTGAAAAAAGAAGTAAAAATGAAGGGATTTCGTCGTGGTAAGGTGCCCCGCACTGTAGTTGTTAAGAACTACAAAGGTCAGGTTGAAGGGGAAACAGGCGAGACTTTGGTTCAGGAAAATTATTTTGCCGCTGTAGAAAAAGAAGGCATTGATCCTATTGTACATCCTGATGTTAAAGAAGTTAATTATAATGAAGATGGATCATTCACCTTCGTTGCTGAAGTTGATGTTCGTCCTGAGTTTGAGCTTGGTGAATATAAAGGCCTCGAAATAGAAAAAGAAGAAGTTGTTGTAACCGATGCGGAAATTCTTCTTGAGCTGAACACATTACAGAAAGAAAATGCTCCTCTTGCCGAAGTAACCGATCGAGCTGTAAAAAATGAAGACGTCGTTGTGGTAGATTTTCAAGGCTACCATGAGGGCACTGAAATGGCTCAAGTGAAAAACGAAGATTACTCGGTCGATGTCGGTTCTGGTAATATGGGCGCTGATTTTGAAGAGAAATTGGTTGGTATGAAGTCAGGCGAAGAGGCCAGTCATGAGGTTGACTTTCCAGAGAGTCATCCAAATCCTATGTTGAAAGACAAGAAGGTCGAATTTCGCATCAGCGTAAAGAAAATTCAGGAACGAGTACTTGCAGAGCTTGGTGATGAATTTGCAAAAGATGTTGCTGAAGAGGGAATCGACACTTTAGATGCTCTCAAGGCTTCTATCAAAGATAAGATCACCACGCAGCGTGAAGAGACAGCTAAAGGTGTTCTTACTGATAGAATGATGCAGAAATTACTTGAGAACCACACTTTTGAAGTACCTAAAAGACTGGTTGCTTTTGAAATCGAGCAAATGATTAAGCAGACTGAGCAGCAGTTTGAACAAGGTGGAATGAGCCTTGAAGCTGCAGGTCTCAGCAAAGAGACTCTTGCTACGCAGAATGAGCCTGTAGCCCAAAAGAGGGTTCAGGGCGATTTCATCTTAAAGAAAATTGCTGAAGCAGAAGATATTAAAGTTGAAGATGAAGACATGGAAAGAGGCTTCAAGCGTATTGGTGACATGTACAATATGCCAATAGCAAAGGTCAAAGAATACTTCCAGAGTCGTGACGATCTTCTCCCATTCATGAATGAGCTGCTCAATGAAAAAATTCTTGGTTGGTTAAGAGAACAATCCGTTTTTGTTGAAGCTCCTGCCGTTCCGGAAGAAACAGAAGAAATCGCTGAAAAAGAGGTTGAGGGTAAATAAACAGCTCATCCCGGAGTTGTAAGCAGCTACGGGATAAGTGTCTTAGTGGTAGCTTTGAGTTACTCATTTAAACAATCTGTCCAATGCTTGTTTCATAACAGACAGTAAGGAGTAAGACATTAAAAGCTGATCGAGACGCCTTGCATCTCACCCTATACGTCTTATAATGGGCATGTGTGTATTTAATTTAGCATATACCTAGAATTAGCGAGTTTAATAAAAACGACTGCATCTGGTTAAGTACCTTTTGCAGTCGTACCGTTTTAAGGAGAATGATTCATGAATCTTGTGCCTATGGTGGTTGAACAAAGCCCACGTGGAGAACGTGCCTTTGATATCTATTCACGACTTTTAAAAGAACGCATTATTTTTCTTGGTTCTGGAGTAAATGATGATGTTGCTAACGTAATCGTTGCTCAGCTACTTTTTCTTGAAGCTGAGAATCCAGAAAAAGACATAACCTTTTATATTAATTCTCCGGGTGGGTCTGTTACAGCTGGAATGGCAATATATGATACAATGCAATATGTGAAGTCTGATATTGCTACACTTTGTATGGGGCAGGCTGCATCAATGGGAGCCTTTTTACTTGCTGCGGGAACTGATGGTAAGCGATACTCTTTACCTAACGCTCGGATTATGATACACCAGCCTATGGGGGGATTCCAAGGCCAGGCAACTGACATCGATATCCAGGCCAAAGAAATTCTGAGAATGAAGAGTGATCTCAATGCGTTACTCGCTCATCATACAAAACGTACAATCAAAAAGATTTCAGCTGATACAGAACGCGACTATTTTATGAGTGCTGTTGAAGCTCAAAAATACGGTTTAATTGATAAAGTACTTACTAATCGAGAAGAACTGGCTGAGGAAAAATAGATGGATGATGTAAACGACAACGGACCTGACTGTAATTGTTCTTTCTGTGGTAAAAATCAGGACGAAGTTGAAAAGCTCATTGCTGGACCCGATGTGTTCATCTGTGATGAATGCATCGAGCTATGTAATGAGATAGTTCTGGAAAAAGAAGATGGTCAGGAAGGGGCAGAAGTAGAAGAAGAAAAGCTCACCTTAAAACCCATTGAGATCAACGAGCACCTTGATGACTATGTCATTGGCCAGGATTTTGCCAAGAAAGTCCTCGCAGTTGCTGTGCATAATCATTACAAAAGAATTGACGCACCTATAGACGTCGATTCAGTTGAGCTACAGAAATCCAATATCATTTTGATAGGTCCTACTGGCTCAGGAAAAACTCTTGTTGCTCAGACTCTTGCTCGGATTTTAAATGTTCCCTTTTGTATGGCGGACGCGACCACACTTACCGAGGCCGGATATGTTGGTGAGGATGTTGAAAATATCCTAGTGAGTTTACTACAAGCTGCTGACTATGATGTGGAAAAGGCGCAGCGTGGTATTATCTATATAGATGAAATAGATAAGATTGCGAAAAAGTCGGATAGCCCATCGCTTACAAGAGACGTGTCTGGTGAAGGAGTACAACAGGCTCTTCTTAAAATAATAGAAGGCACAATGGCTTCTATCCCACCTAAGGGTGGACGTAAGCATCCACAACAGGAACTTGTGCAGATAGATACCACCAATATTCTTTTTATTGTTGGTGGAGCATTTGTTGGTCTGGATAAGGTTGTAAGTAGACGTCAAGGTGCCAAATCTATTGGCTTTGGTGCTAAGGTTACCGGAGACGAAAAAAGAAAAATTGGAGATTTGCTACGATTGGTGCAACCAGAGGATCTACTGAAATTTGGTTTGATTCCTGAGCTGGTAGGTCGACTACCTGTTATTGCAACCATGGAAGAGCTTCTTGAAGAAGATCTTATTCGCATTCTGAAAGAACCTAAAAATGCACTGACAAAACAATACCAAAAACTCTTTGAGTTTGACGGAGTGAGCCTTAAATTCACTGAAGGTGCACTGTGTGCAATTGCTAAGAAGGCCCTTACCAGGAAATCTGGAGCTCGTGGCTTACGTTCTGTGATGGAATCGGCAATGCTTGAGGTGATGTATGATTTACCTTCTAAAGAGAACGTACAAGAGTGCGTGATCAGTGAGCAGGTAATTAATGAAGGTGATTATCCGGTTATCCTGTACCACAATAAGGGTAAGGATCAGTTGAAAATAGAGGGTAAGGATCAGTTGAAAACAGCTTAGTACTTCAGTCTTGCAAGTCCCGAAGGGTAGCAAATATGAGACAATACTACTCATAGAAGGTGATTTTTAAAATAAGTATCATGAACGTAATGTACTGTTTTGTAAAGTTAAATTGTTTTCTTATTTTGCGTAGGCAAGATTTAGATAGTACTTTTTTACGAGAGTTAGGAAAGGAGATTTTGTGACAAAACTTTACCCCTTGATGCCTTTGCGGGACCTTGTAATATTTCCCTATATGGTAGCCCCACTTGTTGTGGGTAGGAAAAAATCCATTGCAGCCTTAGAGGATGCAATGGAAAAAAAGACTGATATTCTTCTGGTGACCCAGAAAAAGCCAACGGTGGACGAGCCTGATTCTGAAGATCTGTATGAGTACGGAACTCTTGCCACCGTTATGCAGTTGTTGCGCCTTCCTGATGGTACTATAAAAGCGCTGGTTGAAGGTAAAACACGTGCTAAACTTATCTCATACGTACCCCATGATGAATTCTTACAGGCGGAAGTTGAAGAGCGACTAGACGATACTGAAGCGACACCTGCAGTTGTTGCATACGAAAGAGAGCTCAGAAAGTTTTTTGAGAAATATGCTCTTGGAAATAAGAAAATCGCCAAAGAAGTACTGGTTTCTATTAAATCGCTCGAGAATCCGCTGAAGCTTTTGAATGTAATCTGTTCACATATTCCACTTAAAAGTGAAGAAAAGCAGCAAGTACTTGAGATAGAGCCTCTTGCAAACCGTATTGAGAAAATCCTTGAAATTCTCAATAGAGAAATTGAACTGAGTGAAATTGAAAAATCTATCAATGCCAAAGTTAAAATGCGTATGGGGAAAACCCAGCGAGATTATTACCTTGGTGAAAAAGTAAGAGAAATTCAAACTGAGATTGGTCAGAATGAAGATGGTCTTGACGAGATGGGGGAACTCGAAGAGTCAATTAAGAAGAAAAAAATGCCTGCTCTGGCAAAAGAAAAAGCCCTCAAAGAGTTTAAGAAATTAAAAAATATGCCACCAATGTCTGCTGAAACGACAGTGGTGCGTAACTATATAGATTGTATTGTCAGCCTACCGTGGGATCACAAAAAGAAATCGCAAATAGATATTAATAAGGCTGAAGTCATTCTGGATGAAGATCATTACGGCCTGGCAAAACCGAAAGAACGTATTTTAGAGTATCTTGCGGTTCAGGCACAGGTCAAAAAGATTAAGGGGCCTATTCTCTGTCTTGTAGGCCCACCAGGTGTTGGTAAGACTTCTATCTGTAAGTCTATTGCAAGAGCAATGGGCAGGAAATTTGCCCGACTTTCTCTTGGCGGCGTCAGGGATGAAGCAGAGATACGTGGTCACAGACGTACTTACATTGGCGCTATGCCTGGGAAAATTATCCAGTCTATGCAAAAAGTAGGATCTGCGAACCCCGTGTTTTGTCTTGATGAAGTAGATAAAATGTCTATGGATTTTCGCGGTGATCCATCTTCTGCTCTACTCGAAGTGCTGGACCCTGAACAAAACGTAGCATTTAACGATCATTATCTTGATATTGATTACGATTTGTCTGAGATTTTCTTTATTACAACCGCAAATAGTCTCCATGGCATTCCAGCTCCTTTACAGGATCGAATGGAAGTTATTCAGATCAGTGGTTATACAGAGGAAGAAAAACTTAAGATTGCAGAAGGCTTTCTGGTTCCTAAGCAACTGAAACAAAATGGCTTCAAGGACGATGACATCCAGATGACCGATGGTGCTATTCTTGAAGTGATCAGGCGATACACCAGAGAAGCTGGAGTCAGAAATCTAGAGCGAATCGTGGCATCATTATGCCGGAAGATTGCTCGAGATCGCCTGAAGAAGAACCTGAAAAATAAGAAATACCGTATCAGTATGCAGTCGATTCTCAAGTATCTCGGGACACCAAAGTTTCGTTACGGTCTTGCAGAAGAAAACGACGAGATTGGTCTTACCACAGGTCTTGCCTGGACGGAGGTCGGTGGAGAGTTACTTCAGATTGAAGCCACTTTAATGCCAGGTGCGGGTAAACTCATCATCACTGGTAAGTTAGGTGATGTGATGCAGGAATCAGCACAGGCTGCACTCAGTTACGTGCGATCACGGGCTGACCAGTTGGGACTCGATGATGATTTTTATCAAAAACTCGATATCCATATTCATGTTCCTGAAGGAGCCATCCCAAAAGATGGACCATCGGCTGGAATTACCATTGCCACAACAATTGTATCTGCTCTTATTCAAGCACCTGTTAAGCATCATATGGCAATGACTGGTGAAATTACCTTGAGAGGGAGAGTTCTTCCTATTGGTGGATTAACTGAGAAATTGCTTGCTGCAAAGCGTGGCAATATTACCCATGTTCTCATTCCGAAAGAAAATGAACGCGATCTCAACGACGTACCACTCAAAATTCGGAAGTCTCTGACCATTGATGTCGTTAATCATGTGGATGATGTATTAGAATACGCACTTGTTGTTGGTAAGGGCAAAACTGTTTTAAAAAAGCAATAACATTTTGAAATAGAAGCGGAAAAATATAATCGTAAGATTATAAAAAAAGATATGCTTTTAGCTTGACGTATGAGAGGGAAGTTGGTAAAAAAGCTCTCACGATTCGTTGCGAGGGCGACTAGCTCAGTTGGGAGAGCATCGGCCTTACAAGCCGAGGGTCACAGGTTCAAGCCCTGTGTCGCCCACCATCGCGAAATAGTTTGTGGAGTGGTAGTTCAGTTGGTTAGAATGCCGGCCTGTCACGCCGGAGGTCGCGGGTTCGAGTCCCGTCCGCTCCGCCAATTGATTTTTGTTTTTGTTTTAATTATAGTAAATTTTGATATGGGCGACTAGCTCAGTTGGGAGAGCATCGGCCTTACAAGCCGAGGGTCACAGGTTCAAGCCCTGTGTCGCCCACCATCAGTAAGTAGTTTTGTGGAGTGGTAGTTCAGTTGGTTAGAATGCCGGCCTGTCACGCCGGAGGTCGCGGGTTCGAGTCCCGTCCGCTCCGCCAATAGATTTTTGTATTTGTTTTAATTGTAGTAACTTTTGATATGGGCGACTAGCTCAGTTGGGAGAGCATCGGCCTTACAAGCCGAGGGTCACAGGTTCAAGCCCTGTGTCGCCCACCATTAGTAATAGTTTTGTGGAGTGGTAGTTCAGTTGGTTAGAATGCCGGCCTGTCACGCCGGAGGTCGCGGGTTCGAGTCCCGTCCGCTCCGCCAGAATAAAAAAGGGTTTGTAGACTATGTCTACAAACCCTTTTTTCTGTTTATGCACATGTAATATTAACGCGCTTACGGTGTATCGCCAGAAACCTTATCTTTGAACCTATTGTTTACTTTATATACGAAGGCAAGAACCTCAGCTACTGTTTGGTAGAGTTCAACTGGGATTTCCTGGCCCACATCCACCTTTGCTAAAAGTTCGACAAGGTTTGCATCCTGTTGGATATGAATACCCGCTTCCTGCGCCGTTTCAATAATTTTCTCAGCTATTGTACCTTTACCGCTTGCTACAACTTTAGGGACAGTGCCATCACCATCTTCATAGAGAATCGCAATCGCTTTTTTGGGTCCTGATCTCGATTCCATATTAGTGCCTTACTCCTAAAAGTCTGTCATGAAAAACAAGAAAATCAATAATTGGTTTTGAAATCGTAAGGTTAATCTTACTTCCAAGGCACTTATACCCCCTTGTGGGGTGTTACACCTTCGTATCCAACATGGATTGGCCTTCAGGGACTATTTGTTTAACCAGGTCTGTAATAGGATCGGTGGCATCCTGGGCGAAAGATATACTGACGTGCGGTATATCTGTAATAGCATCTATGAGTTCACCTGCAAATTGTTGTATAAATTCCATTTTTTCTTGGGATTCTGCTCTAAAACGTATCATTAAATCGTCTTTGGTCTTTGAAAAGTCGATATTGATGTTACCAAGATCAGACATAGTTACATGAAGGGAAAATTTAAAATCATCTGGATCTGAGTTCTCGCCATTTTCGCCATCTTTTTCAACTCGTAGGTAGCCTGCTTCAATAAAAGGGAGTGGGAGC
The DNA here is from genome assembly GCA_047622095.1 of Desulforhopalus sp. Taxonomy (GTDB): domain Bacteria; phylum Desulfobacterota; class Desulfobulbia; order Desulfobulbales; family Desulfocapsaceae; genus Desulforhopalus_A. The sequence goes on along the minus strand of JBLHNU010000005.1, from coordinate 53,649 downwards.
GGGAAAATGAGAAATGTCTCGTTATTGGCATTTAATTGAGTGAGTTGGAAGAGCTCAATGGTTGTTATAAATTTGTTTGTAGTGCTCGCAATCAGTTCGGCGTTTTTAAATGTATGGGCAACTTCGAGAAGAGCTGCTTTTAAAGTTGCAGCCGCACTGTTCTTATCGCCTCTTGCGAGATGATGTTCCAGGTTCAGGCCTACTCCTTCAAGGAGCTGTTTAATTACAGCACCACCTCCTTTATTTCCTATATCTGTCTGTTGGAGCGTGAAGAAACTTTCGATCACTGAACGACTTGTAGGGGTGAGTGTTTGAAGGAGTGGAGGTGTCGCTTGCGTAAGGTTTTGGAACAGGGAACTCAAATCGATATTTTTACCCACTAAGGTGAGCGATTTACCTATAAATTGATTGAGTGTATCACTGACGATTTTCAGTTCAATTTGTGGTGTGGTATTTACAACTTGAAGTTGGAGGTTTTGGCCAACAGAAAGCGGGGATTTGGATTGTGCTGTAAGGCGAGTGCCACCGATATCAAGGACAAATTGATCGGCACCTTTAGCCTCAACGACTACAGCTTTGATGAGTTGCCCAAAGGGAAGGTTTCCCTGTTGGGATTGCTGCCCCCGGCCCTGAGAAGTAGTAGAGCCAACTGGAGGTATGGATGTGAGTGGGCGTATAGTATCCATACGTATATATCGGTTAATTATTCTTAAAGTTTTACGTCATATTATGATATGCCAAATAATTTATGAAAAACAATTTACGTGAACGCGATTTTTCAGGTTACTGATTTTATTTCACCTGCACCTTGAGTCGGAGCATTTTTCTTTGAAGTACGAGACAGATTCCAATGATTGAGTCTCTGTCTTCGTCAGAGATGTCATCAAAATGATAAGCAGCTTCAAATCGTCCATCATGTAGTTCCTGAATGCGTACTTGGTGGGCGAATATGGTTATTGTATCAAGATCTTCACCGGGCAAAGAAATTTCAAGCTTTATATGCTTTGTCTGTGGAGGCTTGGTTTCAAATATTGCGAGAATCCCGCTGCCGCTAATATCAACTGTTTTTCCAGCAATTGATTCTTGTTCTTGGTCACCAAACACAGCAGTTTCAAAAGAATTTGAAATAACATCTGTTACAGCATCTACACGGAAAAACTCTCTCATCTGTTCATGATTAATCGTTTTTTGGATTAACAATTCTAAAGTTTGGGAGTTCGAAATATGTACAATATTAGCTTCGAGTGAGATTGTTGGGCCGCCCATATCCACATTGATGATGGCGGATGTAGTGGTATCAATCTCATCAACTGGTAAAACACCTGGCTTGAAAATGAGTGTAAACTTTGGAGGTGTTGATTGCTGATAAATACATTGAGCTCGAATTCTGTCTGGTCTATCAATTAAGGGAATAAAAATTCGAACCGGTTTTCCATTAGTAATCTGATCTAAGATATTTTCGCTCATACTCATAATGATATTGACTGTAAATTATTTAAATTCCTGAATTTTTGATATCTACGAAAAAAGTAAAGAGTGTCTAATATTAGCATTTCATAAGATCATAATCAACTGTCTAGAAAAATTAATAAAATAGTTAGTAAATAGTGTTCGGAATTTGGGTAGGGAGCCGTGATTTTAGCTGTTTATTAGTGAGGTTGACTGGAACATACGGGGGAGAGTAATTCCGCTTTTGTGAGTTGTAGGTGAGCATGAAGATCATTACAAGCTGAAATGGCGTTGTTAAATACGGTTCTGTACTCATCAACGAAGGGTTCATTTTTAATTTCAGGGCCTGTTAGACTGATAATGTTGAAAAGCTGTTCGTCAAGAACCGAAAGTTTGGTCCTTTTTTCTTGAATTATACTGCACTCAAGGGATATTTGTTCAAAGGAGTAGCTAGGAAGGTTTTGCAAGAAATGATTTATAACAGAAGTGAGCTCCGAGTAACCTTGAGTAATTTCGGCAAAAAATAATTTCACATCTACAGTATTTTTAGAAACGTTTGCTGAGTTCATGGCGTTAAGTTAGAAGCTTCTATTAATAAGGCCCATGCTTTTGTTTTCAGGCGGTCTGTAGCCACTAATGGCTGTTCGATTCGTGTTGATCGAATTAACTTCATGTAGGAAATGTGATTTAACTGCACCCGCTTTTTGAGTAAGTGCTTTATTTCGTAGCACGAGGTTTCGTAAAAGAATAGTCCTCTTTTTCAATAGCGAGTCATTTTCTTCAGTTAGCTTATCAACTTCTTTGAGTGAACATTTTAAGTTACTATCAACTTCACTCGCCTGTTCTTGCAGGTAACTTAATCGTTCAGTAATTTCGGTAATCAGTTTAGGAGTGGATGCTATGTTTGATTCTAATTTCCCATAAAGACTATTAATATCAGAATAAATTTCACAAGATACACGGAGCAATTTGTTACACGCTATTTGAGATGATACGCTTTGTTGATTCTTTTCCATTATTGCACCTACTCCAATATACATAAATAATGTTACAAATTAACCTGAAAAATTAAATGCTTGCTGCTGGCCAGAAAAGTTAGGTTCGATGGCTTTATGTTGTTGAACAAGAGCACTGAGTTCTTTTTTATTAATTTCGACAGCTTCTCCCCAAGTTAAACGTAAATCAACCAGAAGTTTTTCTACATTTTCAAGGTGGATTCCTGTTGTATCTTTCCGAGCACTATTGAGTTCTCTCATCATAAATTGGTATAGTGCATCCAAATCCGCGGCAATTTCTGGGCCAATCTCATGATTGAGGGAGTTGGAAAATTCGGCAACAATGGCAAATACTTTTGCAATTCTACCTAGTTTTTCAGGAACATTGCCTTCCTTGTTTGCAGCCATTGCCTGTCTGCAAAATTTGATCGCCCCGTCGTAGAGCATGATTAAGATCTGCTCCTTGGAGGCGGTCATTACTTGGTTCTGCTGATATTGGTTCATATAAGCATTCATAATTAATTATCTCCATTCAATGCAGACATTGCCTGTGTGAGGTAATCGCCTTGAGCATTGAGAGAACTCACAAGCTGTTCCATGGCGCTAAATTGGGCGCGCATGCTCGTTTCGCGTTTACTCAATCGAAGTTCCATTTGAGATATTAGGCTGTCATAGCTACTAGCTGCCGAATCATACGCACTTTTTTTGCTTGCGTACATGCCACTACTACCGCTGGTAAGATCAAGGAGTATGGAGTTGAAATTTTTCATCACACCATCAGTATCCTTGTCACCTGATAGCAGAGAAACCATACTGTCAAAATTATCTTCTAATGCCTCGTCAAGTTTAGAATTATTTTGAGTCAGTGTACCGTTAATATTTGTAGATATACCTATCTCTGAAAGAATATGAAATTCACCAGTGTTTTCTACAGAGTCGGTAAGGACGTTTTGTAATTGGCGCTTGATACTGTTTATTGTGGAGTCTCCTCGTAAAATTGATCCTAACGAGACCTCTTCGTCAGAATCTTCATCAGAATCTTTGTCTGTGGTTACATCAGTAGTGCTGTCAGACACATTATAACCTGTATTTATCCAGTCCATTATTTCGTTGTAAGAGGTGACAAATGCTGTTACTTTTTCCTTCAAGGCACCGGTGTCAGCTTCTATTTTTAACAGGTCAGTTTTGTATGTTGGTGGAGTCGTTACACCATCTACCACAGAACCAGGTGTTAGTTGGGTACTCACACTATTTAAATTTAGTGTAACACCGTTTATGGCATCGCTTATGGTGTTACTGTCACTCACCACTTTAATACCATCAATAAAGGCAACAGCCTGTTGAGCTGACTGGACTTTATGGGTGGTGGTATCGTCTAAATTACCGGCTGCACCAGTCAAGTCGCTCGTAAGGTTAAACGAAGTGTTGGCGTCTTTTCCGGTAAAGACCATATGAAAAGGTGTGTCCGTACCGCTATTTATTACGGAAACCTGTACTCCGGTTGTGTCGGACACCTCATTAATTGCCTGAAGGAGTCCTGCAACACTGTTGTTTTCATCAGTGATATTTATGGTCGTTCCGTTGATGTCAAGTGTGCCCGTGCCAAAAATTGAGTCAGTTTTTGAAGAAAAGCCATCACTGATATTTTTTTGCACTTGACTCAGTTGAGTAACGGATATGTTATAATTGCCAACAGCGCCGTTTGAAGTTGATGCAGTAAAAGCATCTTCTGAACTTAACGACGTTTTGGTGGTCCGTACCTGGCTGGTGAGGGTCATATCGCTAACTGCGGATTTCAGACCATCAAGCTTCGTTTTGAATTGGGCAAAAGCATTTAAGCGCTCTGTATCAGCAGCTTGTTTGGCCTCTATTCTGTCCAGAGGTGCTCGCTCAACCGCCATTAAGCCGGTGACGATCGAATCTGTGTCAAGTCCAGTTGCAAGGCCACTAAATGTGATAGACATATCTTAATCCTCAACTACAGTGCAGAAAATGAATAATTAACCTTCAATGTCTACGAGGTTTCCGACCAATTCTGCAAAAGTTGCTTTGAAATTCAGCAGTTCTTCTGCGGGCATTTGTCGAATGACTTCCTGAGTTTCATTATCAAAAATCTTAACTATTAAGCCGAAGTTTTCTTGGTCTTGTTCAAATCTGACGCTATAGAGACCATCTTGAGTAACTGTTTTAATTTGATCGATTAACTCTTCGGGTTGAATCTTCGGGTTTTCAACGGCAGTTTCTTTATCTGCAGTGAGTGAATCTTTTTTTTTACGCGCGGCATCAATCTGCTCAGCTGGCTTAAGTTGCTGCTGAACGGATCCTCCTCCAGGGTTGCTTATTGTATCGACATTCATTTGGGTCTCCATTTGCTAGAAAAACAATTACAGTAAGGGGCTGGCAAAGCCAACCCCTTGGATTACGGTAATGCGTTTAGTTTATCCAAGCAGAGACAACGCCAGCTGAGGAGCCTGGTTAGCTTGAGCAAGGATTGAAACACCAGCCTGCTGGAGGATGTTGTTCTTGGTCATCGCTGAAGTCTCTTGGGCGATATCTGCATCGAGAATACGACTACGAGCAGCTGAGAGATTTTCAGATACATTTGCAAGGTTTGAGATGGTCGATTCAAAACGATTCTGGATCGCACCAAGACCACCACGCATATCATCTATCTTGCTGATTGCACCATCAATAACGCTGATTGCATCATTGGCACCAGTTTGTGTAGCAATTGAGATGTCAGATACTTTTGTCAGTGCAGAAGCTGCTGTCGCCGCGGTACCATTGACGCTATTGTCTGCAAAACCAACCGTGAAGGTGTCAGTGCTGTCAAACTGAATGTATCCACCGACATTTGAGGAGTCATCAACCAGAGACTGTAAAGTTGCGTTTCCTGTGAAACCACCATCCGCAGTGCCACCAGCGAATTTCGCAGAATGAGTGTTGTCACCATTTTTATAATCGGTGATTCCAATATCTTCTCCGGTGGAAGAAGTCATGACTAATTCAGTTTTATTATCGCCAAGTTCTGCGGTAATACCTGTTGTAGAACTCTTATCGTTAATGGCTGCTACAAGAGAGGTGAGATCAGTGGCGTCAACGGTGGCAGCAATCAGTGCCGTCCCTTTTCCAGTGAGACTAAATTCAGTGACACCAGTTGATACAGCACTTAGTTTTGCCTTGGTTGTGGCAGTAGCCGTTACACCAGTCTTTTCTGTAACAGAATTTACAGCTGTGGCTAACTCTTTTGCTGAAGCGTTTGCAGCATTAACAATCGTTTCTGAAACAGCCTTTCCGGCAAAAGTACTTCCTACTGTAAGATCGCCACCAACATTGCCATTTACTAAGTTTGCATCAGTACCAGCAACCTGAGCCGTTTGCATAAGAGCATCACCACTCTCAAGTCTGTTTGTTCCTAAATCACTACCTTTTGCAGATGCGATAGAAAAGCTTATAACCTGATTTGCATTGGCTCCAACTTGAAATTTGGCTCCACCAAAACTACCATCCAACACGTTTTTGCCGTTGAATGAGGTCGTCTCAGCGATACGATCCAACTCGCTCTGCAATTGTGAAACTTCATCTTGTAGAGAAGCACGATCTTGAGACGTGTTAGTATCGTTTGCGGACTGAACAGACAGTTCACGCATACGTTGCAGAATATTAGTGCTTTCCTGAAGTGCACCTTCAGCTGTTTGCGCAAGAGAAATACCATCATTTGCGTTACGAGCTGCTTGATTCAGACCAGTGATTTGCGAGGTCATGCGATCTGAAATTCCGAGTCCAGCTGCATCATCTTTTGCTGAGTTAATTCTCAGACCAGAAGAAAGACGCTCCATAGCTGTGCCGAGGTCACCTGAAGATTTGTTCAAGTTACGTTGAGCATTGAGAGACATTACGTTTGTATTAATAGATAATCCCATGATATTCCTCCTTGAATATGTTGTATGGGGTACAGGTGGGCATCCTTGCCCGGGTAAAACAATTTATACATTTGATACTATGTTTTAATCTTCTGTCTTTACACCTCCTGTTGTCAAATTTATTTCTAATAAAAGTTGAGAAAAAATTTTAATTTATTTTCTCTTATTTGCTTTTCGGTGGGCCATTAAAATTTCTTTAGTAAATAAAACAAAAAAGATGAATATTTTCACAAATAAAAAAGCCGGCAAATTATGCCGGCTTCTTTTATGTGTTATTCTAGCAAATTAGCCTTGGAGCAGTTGAAGTGCTAATTGTGGGGTTTGATTCGCCTGGGTAAGTATTGACACACCAGCCTGTTGAAGAATGTTATTTTTAGTCATGGCTGAAGTCTCCATGGCAATGTCTGCATCAAGAATACGTGATCTTGCAGCGGAAAGATTCTCTGAAACGTTTTCAAGATTTGAGATAGTGGACTCAAATCTGTTTTGCAGGGCACCAAGATTTCCACGAATACTGTCAATTTGTCCTATGGCTCCATCAATTGATCTGATGGCATCTGATGCGCCTTTTACAGTACTGATGTCGATATCATTGACGGATTGCAGTTGACTACCATTTGCAGCAAGAGCTGCTGTGTTGAAAAGTGATCCTCCAGCTGCAGCTGCAGCAACACTGCTTGTTACATTGAATGAACCATTACTATAAAAACTAACTTCTCCGCCTATTACGGTAGAGTTGAGTGCCGCACTATCTAAGTTAATAGGGTTACCTGGGTCAGTTTCTGAACCACGTACAACCAAAATATCTGTTGGAACGCTATGGGTATAATCACCAATTTTTATATCGTAACCAGTAGACTGGCTCAGTGTGATTTCTTGTTTATCTCCACTAATTATTGCAACAATTCCGGTATTTCCAGATTGATCGTTAATGGCATTGGAAAGAGAGGTGAGATCAGCAGGATCGACGAGTGCACTTACTGGGATTTCATCACCGGCCCCTTCGTTTGCACCTGCAAGAGTGAATGAAACAATACCTGCTGAGTCAATTCCTGAAAGTGTTGCTGTTGTAATGGCTTCAGCTGTGACACCTGTCTCATCAGCGACGATGTTCACGTTTTCGACAATATCGAGTGCGCTGTCACCCGCTGCTACAGCTACTGTTGAAGCAGATTCGCTTTCAGGACCATAGATTTCTAGATTTTGAATAGTTACATTATTGTTCCCCGGTAAATTGCTCGCTGCGGTAGCTGCTTCAATACCAGTAGTTGTTGTATTGGTAGACGTAAGCTGATGACTTCCTAGTTGTGCAGCTTCTGCTGATGGGATTGAAAAGGATATGGTCTCGTTGGCATTGGCACCTACCTGAAACTGGGCATTGACAAGTGTACCATCCAGAACATTTTGACCATTAAAAGAGGTACTTTCAGCAATTCTTGTCATCTCTTGCTGGAGTTGGTTAACTTCAGCTTGTAGTGAGGCTCGGTCGGATGCACTATTGGTATCGTTGGCGGATTGTATAGAGAGTTCACGCATACGTTGTAAAATGTTAGTGCTTTCTTGCATGGCACCTTCAGCGGTTTGCGCCATGGAAATGCCATCATTTGCATTACGCGATGCCTGATTAAGCCCTCTGATTTGAGAGGTCATACGATCGGAAATCGCAAGCCCTGCAGCATCGTCTTTTGCGGAATTAATTCTTAGTCCAGATGAGAGTCGCTCCATTGACTGGTTGAGAGCGCCTTGTGATTTACCTAAATTTCTTTGTGCATTAAGTGCTGCTACGTTTGTATTGATTGTAAGTGCCATGGAAAATTCCTCCTTGGAAGGGTGCTTTGGCGTCGTTGTCAATCATAGTACAAACGTATTGTCTCTTGGGTGTTCCTCGCAGTTAAGTTACTTTTCGTCAAGCTGAGAGTTATTCTTTAGGAAAAAAGTGATGCTGTTTAAAGAAAGTTTAAATACTCAATATTGTGGGGTATATTGTGCTTTTCTGACTGTGTATAAGCAGGTATTTTTACTGAGATTAAAAAAATAGGCCAATCAATGGAACATTGATTGGCCTATCGCATTTTAAGGTATAGAGAAACTACTATTGAGGAAACGGGGTTTTTGAAGAATAAGGAGAACTTTCTAAAATAACCTGCATTGCTCTATTTGTTTTCGGAGCAAAAAGAATAGGGGCCGCCAAGTTTACTGTCAATTTCTGATCCGGTGGAACTGTTACTACAGAAAGAATAAAAAATTCATCGTCATCATCAATTTTTAGATTTTTTCTCTCGGATTCTTCTGGGGCGAGTTGATAATCTAGAAAGAAGTTGGTTGGATCGGTTAGAACGAAAGCAATGTCAGGATCATCAATTGATTGAATCCAAAAAAGAGGCCCCTCTTTCTTGTTTGGCATGACTATGAAATGACGTAAGTTGGGTAGACCAATTAAACCAGCAGGAAAATGAAGTAGATTATCCGGATCGTATTGTACTTCACCAAAACGAGTATTTATTTTTTTCATTTTTTCTTTTTATCCACAGTTAGGCTGTCGCTTATCTTATCAAGATCGATCATATCCCATCGACTAGCTTCACGATTTTCTTCTACAATGCGATCAAAAATTTCCTGACGATATATCTTTTTACTTCGAGGAGCATCAATACCTATTCGGACATTGCCTCCTTTTACTTCTACTACTGTGATTGTAACGTCATCACCGATGACTATACCTTCACCAAGTTTTCTGGTAAGAACCAGCATATTTGACTCCGAAATAATGGCGAATGACGCCTAAAAGGTTGGAAGAATATGTGAATAACGCTAGTGCGACATCCATGTCCCCTAACTGACGTATACATAAGCCAAGCCCCGATAGATGGAAAATAAGTCGGGATAAGTACCTTCACGAAATTATTTCGAAGGTACTAATGGGTACGGTGCCAAAAAGCCATCACCAGCCCATTTTAATCGTTGTCTAAAAATAATCAAGAATTGATATTGATGAAACTCTGCCGGTAATATTAAGTGCCGAACTAAAGGCGGTTTCCTTTTGAATTATATCATTATAAACTTGTATCATATCGACATCTTGATATCTGGAGAGGATCTGTTCCAGATCAATTTTTGCATCTTCTTGATGCAGTATAGCGGCATCAACTCGCGTTGCTCTATTACCGAGGGTACTTCGGTGCCCACGATTCTGATTTGCGGCCACTTCAAGATTATCTATCTGGGCAGAGATTGATCCTCCGGCACCAGTAATATCATCAACATTGCCTGCACGAATTGCCTCTTCTGTTCTCGTGAGCACTGAGAAAAGATCGATGTTACCAGAGGCTCCGTCAAGAGTTGTTGCAGTAATACCAAAATCGCTTAAACCTGCGCCTGAAATATCGACTGCAGTTGAGGAATTGGTAGCGATGTTAAAGGTGCCGTATGCTGTTTGTGTTCCACCGATTATACTGCTTGCTCCACCATTTATTGAGTCATTGATTTCAATCTCATAACCATCATCTTCTCCTGTGAGCACTAATGAACCACTTGAGATATCATAACTTACACCGTTATCAAGTGTACCGGAGGTACTCGTTATATTAGCCGGGGGAGTAATGGTACTGGCTAGCGCAAATGAAAGGCCTTCAAGAGAAAAGTCATATCCATTAGGTCCTGGCAAAGAGACGAGTATGTTATCATTGTCTGAAGCAATGTTGAGTTCATACGTATCTCCTGGATTGAAAACAGTAAAGTCAAGCGGGCCGAGGGTCGTTGTGGCAGCGTTGACCGTGGCAATAAGACCTGTGCGAGGATCATTTAATTCGGTAACCACATCGCCCGCAAAGTTAGTGCCTAAATCTGCAAGGCTTACAGTAGGGATGGTGTAAGGTGGGCCTCCATCAGGGGTGAAGGTTATAGGCCCCGTTGCTGATTGTATTGTTCCGGATGTAACAGACTGCCCTTGAAAAGGAGTGTCATATCCGTCCTCTGCAATTTCATTGGATATTCCCATGAATACTTCATTGCCGGTAAGGTTTACTTCGAGAAACTCATGGCTGGTGATTTCTAGTTCAGTCGGTTTATTATCGCCCTGATAAAGATACCGCCAAGTACCAGGTTCATTTTCTCTATAGTCATCAGCTTTATAATCCGGGTTTTCAACAAACGGAGGAGTGTTTTCTTGAAATCCTGAAAAGATATACTTACCGTCCACAACAGCATTTGATGCATCAAGTAGTTCGTTACGCAGCTCGGCGATCTCATCTGCCAGAGTATTGAGGTCCTTCTGGTTAAGCGATGCGTTTACAGAGTTTATTGCAATTTCTTTCACACGGACAAGGATATTCTCCACATGGCTGAGATGGCTGTCTGTTGAAGCCATTCTATCACCGGTGTTCCCCATAGTCTCGATGTAACGTTCCGTTTCCTGTACCTCCGTTCTGGTATTAAGAACAGGTCGAATTGCACCAGGATCGTCTGACGAGGTGTTTAACTTAAGCCCTGTTGCTCCCTGATAACGTAAATCCTGAAGATCGTTTGTAATCCTGTTCAGATTTGTCTGCATCAGACGAAAGGTTGAGCTATCTGTAACTTTCATAATACACCTGGATTGTTATCTCTTTATAGCAAGGATGGTGGTCATCATTTCATCTACAGTTGATAGAAATTTCGCGGATGATTCAAAGCCGCGTTGGAATTGAATAAGGCTTATCATTTCTTCTTCTAAGGAGACACCAACTAAACCATCTCTAAAGTTTTCAAGTTGTATAAGAGCATCTTCGGCACCTTTGAGGGAAAGTTGATTCTGGTTGCTTTCTACTCCGACCCTTGCTGTAATCTTACCATAAAGTGAGTTGAAATTATCGATACCATCAATGAGATAATCAGCACCAATATTTGCGAGTGCGAGTGCATTGCGGTTATCACCTATTGCTATTGAGTCTCCAACCTCTGCAGGGGCTTCCCCTGCTGCGATTTTTCTTGGGTCGGTTATTACTACAGAGATTTGCCTGGCAGCATCAGCATATTCCGTTGCAGTTGGTGACGGGCCAGGCGGGGACGCAACATAATTAGGAGGTGTACTAAAAAACAGGTTGCCTGTAGTAGAGTCAAGCGCTCCACCTTGTGCATGCTGAAGATTGAACTGTGTACTTACTTCATAGGCAAGTTTGTCCATGTCTGCTTCAAGATCAGGGATAAAACTATCTCGCATCTCTACAATGCCTTTAAACTGGCCACCAAGAGTTTTTTCACTGAGTTCTCGCGTGACACCTCCGGCATGGAGCTGCAACTCGACATTTGATCCATTGCTAACCGATGACAGGGTCATGGCCATATTACCTTCAACTAAAGGTAAACCACCAGGAAGCTGTACGGAAACCATTCCATTCTCGGTTTCGTAAGTCTCCGCGCCAATGGTAACGGCTAAACTTTTAATAACCATGTCGCGTTGATCGCGTGCTGAATTGGCCGTTTGTCCGTGAATTTCAATTTGGTGGATGCGATCGTTAAGATCTGCTACTTCTGCCAGTTGAGAATTAACTGTGTCAACTTTTGAGGTAAGGCTGTAATTAAGGTTTTCTTTAATTGAGTCCAGGTCCTTCATTACATTGTTGAAACTTGTTGCCAAAACATTTCCCTGAAGAATAACATTGTTTCTTTGAACGAGATCACTTGGGTTGGCTGACAGTTCGTGGAGAGAGTCAAAAAAATTATCAATGTCCGTTGAGATATTATCATCCGTTACACTAAATACTGCTTCAAGTTCGGATAATGGTCTGGTGAGAGCGTCCTGATACCCATAATCTACAGACTTATCCTGGATCTCTTTTTCAATATACACATCATGCAAACGACTGACATCAGAAACCTTGACTCCTTGGCCGATGAAAAAATCCCCAAAATTAGTAGCAGGGTAGGTTTCCAAAACAGCCTGTTGTCTGGAATATCCTTCGGTGTTTACATTGGATATGTTGTTTCCAATGATCTCTATGGATTTCTGATTGACTTCAAGAGACGTTCTGGCAGCATTAAGTGCATTGAAAAGACCAGCCATGTTACACCTGTCCTGACAAAAGGCGTCCGTTAACTTGAGAAGCTATTGTATTGGCCTGAGCTCCATAGGTGGAGGTGACAGTTTTCTGACCAAAAAACTCCATGGTTTGTCTTATCCAACCAAGAGTGGACTTGAAAAGAAACGCGTTTCGCCTGTTTTCGTCTCTAATTTCCTTGGTGAGGGGTTTGTCGCTTTCTTCTACATCTTTAACGTGAGCGAGTACTTTGATTACTTCCTCTTTGTTCAGTATGGCTTTCGTCATGCCATCCATGTCGAGATTAATCGCACAATGACGTTCTTGTAGAATAAGGTCGCGCAATCGAACCAGATAGTCGTGTGTCGTCTGGGGTTTCATTTTATCTGCCTTCAACTAAAAATTGTAGTAAAGAAGAAGATACTTTTTGCAGATTGGGTTCATATGTGCCGTTTTGAATCTGAGCTTTTAAATCTTGAACCTTTTCAGCGCGTTCTGTACTGGCACTTGGATTTGTTGCCTGTGCTTTGTTCACTTCTTGTAAAACTGAAGAGAACTGAACAGTATCTTCTCCGCCTGTGATCGACTTGCTTTCAGAGGTAGTTTTATCACTCTTTTTTAGATTGCCGATCTGACTTGGACCACCGACTCCAAAAAATTCAACACTCATGACTTCACCTAGATTGAAGATTCAGGGCTTTGATTAATTCCCGCCCACTCATCTAATTTATTAATGACAGCGTCGTATGTGTCATATGAAATTTCAGGTAATTCTCCGCCAAAGGCTTCAAGTGCTTCCTGAAATCCATTGTTTACGCCTTCTTTTATAGCGTCAAGTTTGGTTATATCTCCACCCGCAACGCCTACAGCAAAATTAAAAATTCTTTCTGCTGTATTTTCTACCCCGAAATAACCATCATCTGCAACTAATTCCTGAGCTTCTGTTGGGGTGATGCTCTCAAGATCAACTTCACCAGATGTTGTCTCAATTTTATATTCAAGACCTTGTTCTTTGAAGATATTTAAAACGAGTCCCCTAAGAAGGTCAAGGCCGTCTCCGGCCGTTTGCTCAAGTGACATGTCATATTGATATGTAGATACAGATTCAGAACTGTAAGAAATATTGACTTGATCTTTTTGAGCAATCTCTCCTACCTGGCTGTTGGCCTTGTTCGGAGTGTTAGTTTGTATCTTTTCAGCAGGTTGTGAACTGTTGAGAAGTGTATTTTTTGGTGATGTGCTGTTTCCAGTGTTGTCAATCATGTGGCGGCCTCCCTGCTAAATACTAACTGAGCGTCCTTGCTTAGTTAAATGAATTTTCTTTCTCTTATTAGTCGTATCGGAGGAATGGGTGAAGAAGTTTAGAAATAATGTAACTATTCAGCAGCACTCCAACTACGTCCATTCTGTCCTTCTCGAATAGCACTCGTATGCTTCGTAGGCCCAAATGAACGAATTCGAAGCACTGTTGAACAGTTACGGAGCGGTGGTTTAACCAATATTGGAGTATCACCTGAATAGTTACGAAATAATAACTTCTAAAAGTGTGGTAATACGGGGGAGATTATTTTTTGTCTTCGATAAGTGAGGCCATCTGGTCGTACATAGCCTGAGCTATTCCCATTCCATTTCCTTTGGTCGTCTCTTTAGCAAGTTCCTGGTCGAGCATTCCCTGGAATATTTCTGTGGCATTGCTTTTTTCAAAGAGGCCACCATCAGGTACAGCCTTACGCATCGCTTTGTACATTTCCATAACAAACATCGTTTCAAATTCTCGACTCGACTCTTTTAGAGAGTCAAGATCTCGACTTTTCCGATCCTGCAATGGTTGAGTTGCGTGGCTGGTTTGTATACGTGGGTCAATTTTAAAGTCCATTTGATTTACCGATAGTTATTGCCTGAACGAAAACCTGTAAATTCTGTCGATTTCAACGAAGAAATCGGAATAATTGGTGGTTTTCGGTCGAGCACTAGTTATAAGACAACCAGCTCACCTTGCAGGGAGCCAGAAGCCTTAATAGCCTGAAAGATTGCAATGAGATCGCGAGGTGTTGCTCCAATCGCATTAAGAGCATTTGCAATTTCACCAATGGAAACACCATTTTTCATATCCAAGAGTACCAACTCTCCGTCGTCTTCAACAACATCTACAGATGTCTCGGGAGTTACTACTGTCCGACCATCTGAAAATGGGGCGGGTTGACTCACATTGTAATCGTCTCTAATAATAAGACTGAGGTTGCCGTGGGATACAGCTACAGTTGAAAGCCTGACATCTTTACCCATTACGATGGTGCCGGTTTTTTCGTTAACTACAATTTTAGCAGGTGCGTCAGATTGAACGCTCAGAGTTTCAAGAGCGGCAACAAAATCAACAATATTATCTTTGTATGGTTCGGTGACTTTTATCTGGATGGTTCCGGGAGTGTCTGCATAGGCAGTACCTGCACCAAATTTTTTGTTGACAGATCGTGCAAGATTGGAGGCGGTGGTAAAATCGGCATCCCTGAGTTGGTATTGTAATTGCCCATTGGTTCCAATTTCCATGGGAACAGACTTTTCTATTATCGCTCCCCCTGCAATACGCCCAACCGTAGGATGGTTTTGCTGTACCGTAGCAGCTTTTCCTCCATAGGAAAAAGCACCAACTGTAATGGGGCCTTGGGCCACGGAATAAACTTCACCATCAGCGCCTAGAAGAGGGGTCATGAGGAGTGTGCCTCCAGCTAAGCTTTCGGCGTCCCCAATGGATGATACCTGCACATCCATTCTGGAACCAGATTTTGCAAAAGGAGGCAGTGTCCCTGTGACCATCACTGCCGCAATGTTTTCTATTTTTATATCATTAATGTTGTCAGGGTTAATAGTGATACCATGTCGGGTCATCATGTTGTAGATGGCCTGGAGGGTGAAGACTGATTTTTTCATGTCATCACCAGTGCCGTTGAGACCGGTTATGATTCCATATCCGAGGAGTTGGTTATCACGAACACCATGGAGTTGTGCAATGTCTTTGATCCGGGCCGCGGATACGCCTTGAGCGGCAAGAATCAGAAGTGTACAGAGGATGCATAGTGTGGATAATTTTTTCATAAATAACACGTTTGAAAATGAATAATACCTAAATCATGCAACTGGCAAGTTCGGAGTCTTCGCTACCTACCGGATATGCGAGGCACCGGAGCTACAGACGTATATTTACACTTCAAGGCTCCGGTAACAAAGCAGATGCGGTGAAATTGCAAGTACCGAAGGGTCGCAAATCAGAGACAATAATACTCACGGGATATGATTTTTAAAATATGTATCATGAACGTAATATCCTATTTAGCAAAGTTAAATTGTTTTCTTATTTTGAGTATGCAAGATTTAGGTGATATGTTTTACAGTTGTTAAAATGGCCAGTTATTAAAACGGCCAAACGTTATCAAGTATACGCATAGCCCAGCCAGGGCTCTGTTTGTCGCTGATTGAACCTTTGCCGGTATAGCTAATACGAGCGTTGAGTATTTTGGTTGAACTTACGGTGTTGGCTGCAGTAATGTCTACAGGTCGAACGATACCTGTGAGGTAGATTATCTGTACCTCGCTGTTTACCATCACTTCCTTGCCACCACGAATTTTTAGCTGTCCATTAGGATATTTGCCAACGACCTGAGTCGTGAGGGAGGCGGTAAGGTCTTCTTGTCTACTGGTAGTTCCGTTTCCATCAAAGCCATTAGTAAAATCGGCATTGACAAGGTTTTCGAGATCAATTGGATTGTGTCCATTCCATATGTCATCGTTTTCAAGACCAAAGAAATTAGGGATGGAAGCGGACATATTGGTGTTTCTCGATGTACTGGTGGAGGCTTCCTTTGAGGCACTGGAAGACTCTGAGATCAAAACAGTAACGATGTCTCCGACTCTCTGAGCTTTTCGATCAGTAAACATGGAGCCGTTGTTTTGATTCCAGAGTGATCCTGATTCTTTTTCAATTTCTTTCGTGTCATATATCTCTTCAAGAGGTTCTTGGATAACTATGGGAGCCTGTTCTTTACTGGCACAACCTCCAAGCATTATCGAACAAAGAACGAGTAGTATATATTTCTTCATTTTATAAAATAACCTCCACGATACCAGGTCCTTTAACTTTACCAAAAACGACTTTGTTCGAGTTTAGATTTTGGACTCTGATAAGATCGTCAATTTTACCATCACTATGGGCAAGACCTGTAGCAGTAAGAAGCATTGAGCCGGATTGAATAACAATTTTTACTTTTTCACCTCTGTGGATCACAGGTAAGCTCTCGACCATAGAGATTTTGACAGGACTTCCAGCACGGAGGGTTCGTGTAATTCTCTTGCCGAGGAACTCATCAGCAAAAAAACCGGGATCTTTAATCTCACTGATGTCCATGACCGCTTCTTTAAGATGGCGGGATGTGAGGATGGTCCCTTTTTTGACAGGAACAGCTGTTATAACAACGTTGGCTCGTGCCTCAACTCTGCCACGTATAGACATGTTTTTAACGACCCTATCGTTAACTCTAAATATAAGTGAAAATCTGGAACTACTCAAAATTCCGGGGTTAGAAGGAATTATATCACAGCTGAGTTCGCCATGAGGTAAGGTGAAAGGCAGCGGATGAGATGTTGGGATAAAGCGTATTACCGCAAGCGGTAAACTGTCTTCTTGGGATCTCAGATAATCTGAAATGAATCCAAGCATCTTTTGTGCATTGATTGTGATTCCGCTTCTTAGAACAGCAACCGAAGATGCTCCTTTCCATTCAATGTCGTCTGGTAATGTTTGGCTGGACGAGAGATATTTTTTTATATTTACAGAGCGTAAGAATGCTTTTTCCCCTGGTGCAGGCGAATTGGCGACAGGAATAGTTAAAAGTGAACTTCCTATTTCTGAAATCTCGCTAATGCTGGCTACATCACCAAGGGTCACAAGTGCATCGTCAACGGTGGCCTTTTTTTTAAACGTCACGTCAAAGGCGTATGCCGGTAGACTTGATGCCAGGAATGTTAAGATGAGCAATAAGCGAATCATAGTTATATAAGCTGGTTTGTTGTCTGCATCATTTCATCAGACGTCTGAATGGTTTTCGAGTTAATCTCATAGGCACGTTGGGTCGTAATCATGCTGGCGAGTTCTTCTACTATATTAACATTTGAGCCTTCAAGGTATGTCTGAAGTAGGGTTCCGTACCCATCATCGCCAGGAGTTCCGGTCTGTGCATCTCCAGAAGATGGAGACTCTTCAAATAAATTTTGCCCCCTGGCACGCAGGCCTGAGTTGTTGGTGAAGTTTGCGAGCTGTATGGTACCAAGTTCAGTTGATTCGGTATCATCACCAATGAGTGCGCTGACAATACCAGTCCCGCCTATAGTGATCTGGTTTGCACCATCTGGAATGGTTATGCCCGGAGTGAGAGGGTAACCGTCAGAGTTGGTAAGACGTCCATCCCCATCAAGCTTTAAAGCTCCTGATCTTGTGTAGGCAGTGTCACCGTTAGGTATCTCGATCTGAAAAAAACCGTTACCCTCAATTGCAACATCAAGCTCATTCTCTGTCTGAATAAGGTCTCCCTGGGTAAAAATCTTCGTAACCGCAGCGGGTTTTACACCGAGTCCGATCTGAATGCCGGTGGGTGATTCAGTATCAGCAGAGGTCTGGGCACCTGGAACTTTGGTGGCTTGATAGAGAAGGTCCTGGAAATCAGCCTTACTCTTTTTGAAACCGGTGGTACTTACATTCGCGAGATTATTGGCAATAACGTCAATATTGAGTTGTTGCGCGTGCATGCCGGTGGTGCCTGTCCATAGTGATCGGATCATAATATATTTCCTAGATTGAGAAAAAAATGGACTTAGCCAAGTGTGCCAAGTTCATTTTGTTGTTCACCAATGGTTGAATAGCTTTTGAGTACCTTGTGATATGTTTCAAATGTTCGATAGCTATTAATCATTTTTGTCATTTCTGCAGCCATATTTACGTTAGAAAGCTCAAGGCTACCTTGGATAATTCTTGAATCTTCGTCAGGAGTCTCCAGGGTGGTATCTTCAAGAGAGAAGGTAGTATCAGATTCCCTTTTAAGCTTTGTCTGATCTGCGATATTAAAAAGACCTAATTGTCCAACTTCTGTTTTATCATCTTGTTCTCCAAGAGTGTAGATGGCACCTGAATCACTAAATGCAATTTTACTTGATTCAGTATCGGGAATTGTGATTTCGCCACCTACATCATCAAGAACAGGGAGGCCGTTACTCGTTGTTAGCCTGCCTTCGCCATCAATTGCCAGATCGCCCCTTTTGGTATAAAGAACCCCGTTTTGACCTTGAACTTTCAAAAAACCTTCACCATGAATGGTGACATCCAGAGGATCATCTGTCTGCCTGATTGCACCTGGTGAAAAATCAGTGAAATTTTGGTTTATTCGGTTGTAGTTAATACCTTTGGCTTCTGTCGCTTGTTTTTCACCTTTTAAAACTGACTCAAAACTAACATTGGATCTTTTGTATCCGGTGGTACTGATGTTAGCCAGATTATTGCTGATGTTAGCAATGGTCTGTTCTCTTGCAATTGCACCTGATAGTGCGCTGTATTTTCCTGAGACCATGAGATTTTGTTTGAGTTAAAGTAAAAAGTAAATCGTATAAGTACTTATCGGTAATTTGGACCAATAGTTAAATAAAAACCCACTAATTCTGATGTTTTGCTGGGCTTATCATCGCAAGCGTCACGAGTTGACTTGCTTCGTGTGGAGATATTGAGAGTAATGCTGCAATTTCATCAGAATCCATGCCTTTTTCGGAAAGAGTACGTATATAAGAATATTTTTCAGGGGCATGAAAAGAGCTGTTTTCGGAGCTACTTGTATGTGCCGCTTTTAGCCTGGTGCTTTGGAACCGAGTTGTGAGCTCGGCATTGTCTATTGAATTTTGAAAAGTTTTGTTATCTTTACTTTGAAACTGCATATCGTTTATTTTTATTTCTTGTTTTTCCAACATGCTGGCGGTTTCTGATAATTTCGTAGAAAGGAGTTTGTTCTTTTTCATAACTGAGATGTATTTGACCAGTATTACAACGCCGAGCCCTCCAGATATAAAAAGACTCAGCTGTGTAAGAGAAAGCGGCATAATATATTCAGTAAATATTGAATGGCTAAGCAGCACTGGAGATAGAAGATTCACTTGCATTTTATAGTCTCCTGATCAATTAGAAAAAGCCAATAACTTAATAGAGTTGTGAAGCAAGCTTAATTTTCAGTTTTATAAGCGCCTGACTATGTAATTGAGAAACTCTGCCTTCGGATAAATCGAGTACTTCCGCAATCTCTTTTTGTGAAAGTTCTTCATAGTAGTAGAGAGCGATAACGAGTCTTTCTTTCTCAGAGAGTTGTTCAAGAACTGAAGCTATTTTTTGTGTGAGTTGCGCATCCTCAATTCGAGTGCCTGGTTGGCTGTCTCGTCTGTTGTCTGAAATGGCATCAAGAAAGGATTTACCTTCCTGACTGCTGTCCAAGGTTTCGTTGAGACTGACACAACCGAGATGGCTGACTTCTGCAAGCAGTGACTGATAATCACTGAGGGAAAGATCCATGGCTACGGCTACTTCATGGTCTTCCGGGTCTCGTCCAAGTTTCAACTCGAGGCTGACTATAGTTTTAGCAACTCTACTCTGTTTATCCCTGAGTGATCTTGAAAACCAGTCGAGTTTTCTCATTTCATCAAGGATTGCACCGCGAATGCGATATTCCGCAAAGGTTTTAAATTTGATGTTTTTTGACGCGTCAAATCTTTTTGCGGCGTCAAAAAGACCGAGCATTCCTGCACTTTTCATGTCATCGCTATTCATGAAAGCTGGGACCTGAGTTACCATTCTTCCCACAAGAATATCAACGAGATAAAGATGATCTTGTATAATTTGAGTAATATCTTCGTGTCGAGGTTGTTGATCGTAGGGCATCACTTATATTATCCCCCAATATGAAGAAGTTTTTTCCAAAAAAATTGTAGATTACCTTTTGGACTGGTCTTAGAAGGTTCTGAACAGATTCTAGCAGCAAGTTCATGAAAAGATTGTGTGATTTTAGATGTCGGAAAAATGTCACTGATCACACGTTGTTTTCTGATTGCATCGATCATCTGTCTATCCTCAGGAATGGAGCCTAAGTAATCAATGGAAATATCCAGGTACCTGTTTGCGACCATAGTGAGTTTGCGGTACACATCCAGAGCGTCATCATCGTTACGTATTTGATTTACAACAAGGTTGAACTTTTTCTCATGATATTGGGTGGAGAGAAGTTTCATTAATGCATATGCGTCAGTTATTGCGGTTGGCTCAGGTGTTGTAACTACCAGAATTTCTTGGGCCGCTGTATTGAAATATGTCACATTTTCTGATATTCCAGCTTCAGTATCTATAAGAACAAAGTCAAAATGATTGTGCATTTCATCAAGGCCATCGAGCAATCGCATTTTTTGCCTGGCATCGAGCTTAATAAAGTTTTGAACACCAGATCCAGCTGGAAGTATTTGGATTCCGAGGGGGCCCTCAACAAGTACGTCTTGAAGCTCACGTTCTCCTGAAAAGAAATGATTCAGATTATAGAGAGGAGAGAGGCCAAAGACGACATCAATATTAGCAAGACCCAGGTCCGCATCAAGTATCAGAACACGTTTCCCCATTGCTGCAAGATTGTAAGCAAGGTTGGCTACGACGGCAGTTTTACCCACACCACCTTTTCCACTGGTGATGGAATAAACATTTGTGGCTTTCAAACCGTTAGACGCAGTTTTGTTCATATTAACAGAGCTGAGATTCCTCAGTGTTTTGGCCTGGTCATCTATTGGTTGTGATGGATTACTCATGCGTGGATCCTTGGTCTTGAGACATGATCAGTTCCGCTATTTTTTTTGGTGTTATTTCAAGTAGATCTTCAGGAACCCGTTGTCCGTTCGTTATATAGGAGATCGGGTTTGAATTGTGTAATTGAGTGTTGAGAAGAACTCCAAGACTCAAACACTCATCAATTTTAGTGAAAATAGTATTGGCTATTTTTATTTTCGCGAATTGCTGAATAGTATCTGTAATTTCATTTTCTCGCGTCGTTGCAGAAAGAACAAGATGTTTTTCGATATTATATTCTGGCGCAAAAAATGAGGAGAGTTCGTCGATACAAAAACTATCTCTTGGGCTACGTCCAGCTGTATCTATGAGGATGAGTTCTTTGTCCTTATGTCTGGAAAGAGCCTGGCCAAGTTGTTGTGGGGTGATGACCACATCAACTGGAATGTGCATGATCTCGCCATAGACCTTAAGCTGCTCAACAGCGGCGATGCGATAGGTATCAATTGTGATAAGTGCGATTGAGTTGGATTGCTGCTGAAGATATGATGCTGCAATTTTAGCAAGTGTTGTTGTTTTACCGACACCTGTTGCTCCAACCAGTGCAATTCTTCGCTGCTTACTCTGCTTGGTAAAATCTGGTGGTGTCACTTTTATGAGTTTTTGTAGCTTTTCAATGAGTACATCGGTGACGTAGTTGGTGTCGTTGAGTTCTTGTTCGCTGAGACTAGATCGCATTGAGCCAGCGAGACCTCTGGCAGCTTCCGGATTGATGCCTTTTGAGGTAAGCAAAGACAGAAAACGGTTTACTGCAACCCTACTTGGTAGTAGTGAATTCGTACCATTCTTTTTATTTGGAGGTAATTGAGACTGAGCTTTGTTTACGGGTACAGACTCTTTATTGCTGAGAACCGAGATTTGGCCTGCAAGGCTGTTGACCAGTTGTTTGAGCTCGTCGACTTCACTTTGAATAGCATTGTTTTTTTCAGAAGACTTTTGCTCTTTTTTAACAAGGGGAGCAGAATCACTTATTTTGGACGTAGGATATTCCTGGAAACGTTCACTGTTTTTAGTTGTCTGTGGAGGAGCATTGTTATCTAAATATTGTTCTACAGGGTCGTTGATGACACGGGTGAAACTCCGGTTTTCTCTGGGAGCTTTCGATTGCTTAGCTGGTTGAGGCGCGAGGGAGAAGTGTACAGGCTTTTCTTGTGGTGGCTTTTGTGGGAAATCACTATCGATAGCTGCAGTTATTTCAAGCATGGGCTTACTTAATAATCCAAGCTTACCGTTTCTCACAGTTTTGGTTGATAGGATGAGGGCGTCAGGCCCTAATTCCTGTTTGATCATTCTCAGGCCGGAGGCCATGTCTATTGATTGAAAGACTCTAACTTGCATCCAAGTTCACCGTACCAAGAGATCTCACCTTGAGTGATGGGGTGATCTCATTATGGGAAATTATTGTAACTGCTGGATAGTATCGTTCTGTCAGGCTACGAACATATGGCCGTATTTGAGGGGCAACGAGAATTGTAGGCCTGCTACCGCCTTCAAATAATGGAATTGCCTGACCAACACTATCAAGTATTTTCTGTGCAATGTTGGGATCGATTGAAAGAAAACTTCCTTTTTCTTTATGCTGAATAGATTTTTGGATGGCTTCTTCTGTCTCTTTTGAGAGTGTAATAACAGGGATAACCCCATCTACTGCTAATTCATTACTTATTGATCTTGATAGTGCGTGTCGAACATATTCGGTTAATATATCTGTATCTTGTGTTGAAGGTGCCCAGTCTGCCATGGTTTCAAGTATGGTCCTGAGGTCTCGAATAGACACTGCTTCTTTTAGCAGGTTTTGGAGTACGCGCATGATCGTACCAAGAGAAAGAATTGTAGGTACAAGTTCCTCAACCAGTTTAGGATAATTATTTGCGAGATTATCGAGCAGCCCCTGTACTTCCTGTCTACCAATCAGTTCATAGGAGTGTTGTTTGATGACTTCACTGATGTGTGTTGCCATAACAGTTGTACAGTCAACGACAGTGTAACCGGCAATCTGTGCGCGGTCTTTTTTGTCAGAAGAAATCCATATAGCTGGAAGACCAAACGCCGGTTCAGTTGTCGGTACACCTGAGATCGTTTCAGTGACCATACCAGGATCCATTGCCATGAAATGGCCGGGAAGTATTTCCGATTCAGCTATCTTCACACCTTTAAGAGAGAAGCGATACTGATTTGGAGTGAGCTGAAGGTTATCACGTATATGGACAGGGGGTACGATGAATCCATTATTGAGCGCAAATTGTTTACGTATTGATTGAATCCTGTTGAGCAATTCACCATCCTGAGCCGAGTCTACAAAGGGAATGAGGCCGTAGCCAACTTCGAGTTGAAGGAGGTCGACGTGCAGCATTTCTTCGTAGTTTTCTTCTTGCTTTACAGGGAGTTCTTCTGGAGCTTCTTGAATGACTTGCTCCTGTTCTTTTTTGCCCTTATCAATCTGGTAGGCAAAGGCCGCAAGGGCACCGGATAAGATAAGAAAAGGAAAGAATGGTAGGCCTGGGATGAGAGCAAAAATAATGAGTATTCCGGAAACCACCCAAAGTGCGACGGCATTATTAGAAAACTGGTGCTTAAGATCAGAACCAAAATCTCCATCCCCAGTAGTACGAGTAACGAGAAGACCGGCGGCAGTCGATATAATTAATGCAGGTATTTGACCAACTAAACCATCACCTACGGTTAGAATGGTATAATTTGCAGCCGCTTCCGCCATAGGCATACCCTTTTGTACAACACCGATAATAAAACCTGCACCGATGTTGATGAGGGTAATTATAATACCTGCAATGGCATCTCCTTTTACAAATTTTGAGGCACCATCCATTGCCCCGTGAAAACTAGATTCTTTTGAAATATCTTCGCGTCTTGTTCTTGCTTGATCTTCATTTATAAGACCAGCATTGAGGTCCGCATCAATTGCCATCTGTTTTCCGGGCATTGCATCTAATGTAAAACGGGCAGCAACCTCAGCAACGCGGCCTGCACCCTTGGTGATGACCATAAAGTTAATGAGTACAAGGATTGCAAATATTACGATACCAACAACATAGTTTCCGCCGACTACAAACTGACCAAAAGATTGAATGACCGATCCTGCAGCAGACGGCCCCTCATCACCATGTAAAAGGATGAGCCTCGTTGAGGCAACATTGAGGGAAAGTCGAAAGAGAGTTGTTGTGAGAAGGATTGATGGAAAAATCGAAAATTCTGTAGCTTTGACTGTATACAGACTCATAATCAGAATCAGTAGGGCGATTGTGATATTCATTGATAAAAAAAGATCGAGAACAATGGAAGGCAATGGGATGATCATGATCATCAGTATTGACACTAGGCCCAGACCCGCAACAACATCACTACGGCCGACAAGCTGTTTGAGCCTACCGAGACTAAGGTTGGCTGTGATACTGGTCATTTCCATTACAATCAATTTCCTTTCAGTGAATAAACATGGGCGAGGATTTCAGCGACAGCTTTAAATAGGTCCTCAGGGACGTGTTCTCCTATTTCTAAATTATGCAATAAGCGAGCCACTGGAGGGTTCTCAATGATGGGTATCTCGTTTTCTCTCGCTATTTCCCTGATTCGCATAGCAATAAAATCTGCACCTTTTGCAATAATCAGAGGTGCATCCATCTTTTCTGAATCATATTGGATGGCAACAGAGAGATGAGTCGGATTCGTGACAACCACATCGGCCTTAGGGACATCTGCCATCATTCGTTTTCTCGCCATTTCCTGTTGGATAGAGCGAATCTGCGCTTTAACGTGTGGATCTCCCTCGCTTTGTTTGAATTCTTCTTTTACTTCCTGCTTGGTCATTTTCATCTTTTCTTCCATTTCCCATTTAAGGAACATGAAATCAAGAAAGGCCAGAAAAATGAGGAGAGCACATATCTTTGCAAAAATAGTGAGGGCAACTCTCCCTAAAAAACTGATTGCAGAGACGATACTGACGTCGACAAGTATGAGCGCTTCTTCAAAGTTGTTGAGTACAGTTGAGTAGCCTATAAAGCCAATGAGCAGTACTTTGAGTACGGATTTTACAACTTCCAGCATAGACTTTTTAGAGACAAAGCGTGCCATACCGCTTATCGGGTTCATTTTTGAAAAATCTGGAGTAAGTGGCTTTGCGGTAAGGAGCCAGCCAAACTGAAAGACGCTGGAGAAGAATGCAACGATTAAAACGAGAACAAAGAGCGGAGCCATAAGGTAGGCGATTTGCTGTAATAAAAAGAATGCGAGATTCATTGTTGATGCAGGGGTAATTTCAAATTGCCCACTTGCCTGCCAGAGGGAAAAAAGCAGGGTGGTAAGATTTGTCCAGAAGGTTGGCAGATAGTAGATCCAGAAAAGTAGGACTACGGTGAAAAGTGCCGCAGTCTGAACTTCCTTGCTCTGGACGACCTGACCTTTTTTTCTAAAATCTTGTCTTCTTTTATTCGACGGGTCTTCAGTCTTTTCTCCGCTATCTTCTGCCATATGCTAACGTTTATGAAATATTGAAGGTTTGATGGCGTCGTAAAAAGTCCGATCTACTGCGTTGTAGGTTTTTTACGAAGACAAGACATACCATATGTATAGTCCTGTCTCCGCAAAAAACACTACGCCTTGTATATCAAACTTTTTGCCTTAGCCATCTGAAGCTTTGAATGACCTTTTTACGAGTTCATCGAGGTTTATATTGGAACCTAAATCTTGCAACCTGTAAGTTTAAAAAATTGTTTTCTTGTTTTGTGTAATCAATATTTAAGGGGAAGTCTAACGATATACTTAAGTACAGATTATCATGCAATAATAGCGCCTAGGAGCCCATCGGATTATGCCCTTTTGGCCCACTTCATCGTTATTGGTAGCAAACTAATGCTCGCAATATTAGGTATATGGCTCCGCTTAATTTACCACCAATGCCTCGATTTGAGCAAAAAAATCTATATTCCGACAGACTCCTGGAGAGAAGGGTGGTCTATATTGCCAAGTAATTGAGTAAGGTAAGAAAGCGTTCAGGGAGGGAGTCAAATTCTCGTCTTAGAAGCATTGATATAAGAGGAAGTGTCAAAGCGATGACAATAAATGCAGTCCCAATGTTAATGGGAAAAGAGATCAGAAAGACGTTAAGTTGAGGGAAAACCCTGGCAAGGCTACCTAGGATGAGGCCAGAAAGCAGAAGCACGGTAAGCACAGGTGCAGAGAATTGTACACCTAGCGCAAACATATGTGATGAGAGCTCCATAAGGTATGGGACAGCTTCTCCAGAAAGATTGAAATGGCCGGGAGGAAGGATGTCGTATGAGAGTACTGCCGTTTGAAGAAAGAGGTGATGGCCGTTTATTGCTAGAAAAATGAGTATTGAAAAAACATTTTGAAATTGTGAAATCAGAGCAACTTGCCTTTGATTTTGAGGATCAAAGACATTTGCTGCAGCAAAGCCCATTTGAAAACCGATGACAGTAGCACCAAATTCAACAGCAGTAAAAATAAGACGCGCAACGAGGCCTAAGAGAAGTCCGAGTAAAAGTTCTGAAACAATAAGTAGCGCAAAGGATACAGGGGTAAGTGAGATCTCACCTACTGCTGGCTCCATAATAGGAAACAGAACTATTGCAATGAGCACTGTGAGCCCTGTCTTAATACGCCCAGGAGTTTGGGCAGAAGAGAACACAGGAATAGCCCCTATAAATCCAGCAACTCTACTTAACACAACGAGAAATACCTGAAATTGCTCAACGGGGATCAGCTGTGTATCCATAGCTGGACTTAGAGTGTGGCCATAAGATCAAACAGGCCAACGGTGAAGATTGTAAGAGTATTAATAACCCAGGAACCGAAAATGAGTAGTGCAATAAAAACGGCAACTATTTTTGGTACAAAGGTCATGGTTTGCTCGTTTATCTGGGTAGCAGCCTGAAATATTGAGATGAAAAGGCCGACGACCAGGGCAACAATAAGCATGGGAGACGCACACATCAGTATTGTTTGAATTGCTTTTCGGCAGATATCGATGGCTATTTCTGGCGTCATTTCATATTCCTGTGTTGTAAGATGCCGTCAGGTATCAGGGATTAAAACTTTTTATGAGTGAGCCAACCACAAGACTCCAACCATCCACAAGAACAAAAAGCAGGAGCTTGAATGGCATAGATATGATGACAGGCGGAAGCATCATCATTCCCATGGACATAAGTATAGAGGCCACAATCATATCAATAACCAAAAAGGGTATGTAGATCATGAAACCCATCTGAAAAGCTCGTTTAAGCTCTGATAACATAAAAGCTGGAATGAGGGTCATGGTTGGTACTTCTTCCTGGGACTCTGGCTCTTCTTCAAGGGTGATTTCTGTGAGAAGGGATAGTTCACTTTCTCTCACCTGGCTAAACATGAAATCGCGCATTGGTGTGATAGCCTTTTCCAGTGCCTGGGCTTGGTCGATCTGTTCATTCATGTACGGTTGTAGTGCCTCTTCGTTAATGGTGTTAAACGTTGGAGACATAATAAAAAAAGATAAAAAGAGAGATAAGCCAAGTATTATTTGAGTTGGAGGCATGTTTTGAGTACCCATTGCCTGACGGACAAAACCGAGAACAATAACAATGCGTGTAAAACAGGTTGTCATCAAGAGAATAGCTGGAGCAACCGAAAAGATTGTGAGTATAAATAGTACCTGTAATGCACTGGAAACCTGTTGTGGGGTGTCGACCTCTTCAATTCCAAACGTAATATTGGGTAGGCCAACAGCATTTGCCAATGTAGGGAAAAAAAATAACAAAAATAATGTTGCAAGAAGAGTAGATTGTTTGCCGCTAAAAAAAGGATATTGGTTATTCATCTGTTTTCCCCGTTTCAGCTTGCAAGGTTTCTTTAAAAGTTGAAGTTTTGTTTGGTGGTAGTGTGGCAATGTTTGATATTTGTGATTCGCTGATCCCAATGAGATATTCTGTACCTCGAACCTCAACCAGGCAGAGTGCTTTTTTTCCCATCAACGGTTTGATTTCAAGGATATTGATCTCTTTGTCGGGTAGAGATGATAGCAGTGAAAATCGTTTTCTCAGCAGTCCGTAAAGCAGTAAAATAATACCTAGTACGATTAATAGTCCCCAGATCACGCGAAATGAACTTGAGATTAAATCATTACTTTCTGGCAGAAGGCTCTGCTGGGTAGTAGTTCCAGCCATGAGCTGGGTGTTGAATAATAGTGCAATGAAAAGAGTGCAAATAGTTTTCATCTATGGCCACTAGCCCAAGTTTTCTATACGGTCAGCGGTGCTAATGACATCGGTAAGGCGAATACCAAATTTTTCTCCAACCATTACCGCTTCACCTTTTGCTATCAGTTTAGAGTTGACGTAGAGATCAAGTGGCTCACCCGCAAGTTTATCGAGTTCTAGGACGTATCCCTCACCCATTTTTAGCAGGTCTTTAAGCTTAATCTTACTTCTACCAACTTCGACAGAAATGTTGAGAGGGATATCGTACAAAAACTCGAGGTTACGTTTATTGTTTCCTTTCATAGAGTTACCGGACTGAGAAGGTCCGTCTTCTCTGAGGAGCTCTTTTATTTCTTCTGGGGCTGGTCTGCTGTTGTTTGCTGGAGTTTCCATAAGATTCCTTAATCAATATGATCCGGTAAGACTAATGGCTTTTTTTCCATTGTGTGTTCCGGGAACGGCGTAATATTTAGGGCTGTTCTCAACCATGACTTGAACTGGTGAGTTGGGATCGTAAGAGAGATTTAAAATATCTCCAACCTGAAGACCTAGGACCTCTTCAATACTCAAATCGATAGTGCCCGATTGAGCGATAACAGTAACAGGCAGGTCCTGGAGTTGTTCTTCAATAATTTCTTGCCAGCTACTCTTGTTCTGAGAAGAGAGACTGAGTAGTTCTTTTAGCAATACTCTCAAAGGCTCCAAGGTGGCAAAAGGAAATACCATGTGGATTTCGCCTGAGTATTTACCTGCTTTAACGAGTAGTTTACCAACAATAACTTCACCTTCAGGTTCGACGATAGAAACAAGGCGAGGGTTGTTCTCGAGCTTTACAAGTTGAGTTTTCGTTTCTAATAATTGGGCGAATGCTTTGTCTATATTAATACAGGCATCATCCATAGGTGTTTTTAGGATGTTGAGTTCAATGGTTGTAAGCTGTCTATCGAGTTCCAGAGTCTCAATGTCGGAAGAGGCGCCGAGCATAATTTCCAACATTGAAAAGGATAACTTCGGGTCGAAAATAACCAGAGCACCTTGTTTTAATGGTGGGATATCAAGGATACCAATGGCTCCAGGCTGATTTTTATCGGCCATAAACTCTTGAAATTCAAATGTTTCTAAGCTCACTCTTGTGACAGAAAAGGTCCGTTGGAGCTGGTTTGTGAGCGATGTCGCGTATTGCCTACAAAAGGCATCAATAATAATATCAAAGTTAGGTATACGAAATTGTTCACGGTCTGGTCTGGCAAGCTGAAATAGATTTACCGGAGTGCACGCTAAAAAGTCCTCCTGTTCATCTTCCAGATCAAGTGATACCTGGCCACTGTGGATAGATCCAAGTAGGTCTGCAATTTCTGCTCTATTTAAAATGGGTTCCATAGCTTTTTATTAATTCTACTGGACAACGAAGTTGGTGAAATAAATAGCTCGAACTTTACCACCCTGTAGAAAAGAATTAATTTTACTTTTCAATTCCGCCTTAAGCTGTCTCTTCCCCTGTAGGTCCTGTAATTCTTCGTAGGTTTTATTACCAATAAGGAGAAGAACTGCATCTCTGACCTGTGGCATTCTCTGTTCTACTTCCGGCTTTACATCTTCATTGCTGAGTTCAACCGTAAGTGATGCCTTTACATAATGAGGACTATCTCCACTAATGATATTTACAACAAATTCTTCAATATTGACCATTGGACCAATTTCTGATGTTTGTGTCAGGTTGGGTACAGGAACCTGGAGGCCAGGGTCCAGTTCTTCGGGGGTGGGAGGGGCGGGTTTTAGGAAAAACCATCCAGCTACACCACCGCCTATAAGTAAAAGAAGAATGACGGCACCAATAATGATAAAAAGTTTTTTCTTGCTACCGCCCTCGGGTGCATTTTCAGTGGTGTTTTCAGCCATGTGTGTCGCCTTTAATTTAAGTCGTTTGAAAATATTTACAATTTATAAGGGGATGGAGCTTTTTGGTGATGCAAGCTGAGTCTTGTTTTTATTACTTTGTAGTTTAAGAAAAAAATCAACCCGTCTGTTTTCGCCTCTACTTACATCGTCTCGATTTGGAACTAAAGGCCGCTTTTTGCCATAACCAATTGCTGCCATGCGATCAAGTGGCAACAAATCACTCTGAGTAAAAAATCTCATTACGGATACTGCACGTTCTACAGAAAGATCCCAATTGCTGTATTTAGAACCTGAAACAGGGATGTCGTCGGTATGGCCTTCAATCCTGAGGTCCATTGGTAGTGGTCGAATGATATCAGCCACTGTTCGGAGGATTGAATATGATTTTGGAGCTATTTTAGCTGAGCCTCTGTCGAATAGAACGGAATCATTTATACGCAGGATGATGGATTCATCATCGTTTTTAATTACACCAACATTGTTTTCGAGGCGTCTAGAGTCAATTTGTGATTTTATTTTATCATACACCTTTTGAGTCGAATGTTGCTGAATGGGCGAATAAGGCGTTATTGGTGGTGATGGTAGGACTGGAATAGCAAATTCAACATGGGCCGGTTCCTTGTGCATTCCGAAGGCTTCTTTTAACGAACTGGACGCTTCTAATACTTTAACCGGATCCATATTCGCCATAGAGAGCAACAGAACAAAAAATGTCAGCAGTAGTGTGACCAGATCTGAATACGTTGTCATCCATGCTGGTGCTCCAACGGGACAATCCGGACACGTTTCTTTTTTTTCTTCTTGTTCTTCTTCGGCCATAGTGCGTACCTTTACTTATTGAAGGTCGATTCTCTGAGTTTTGGAGCGATAAATGCGTGTAGCTTTTGTTCCATAATCCTGGGGTTTTCACCTGATAGTATTGATTGCATTCCTTCTATAATGAGGAGTTTCGTTAAAACTTCAGAGGCGGATCGGTTTTTTAGTTTTCCTGCCATTGGTGCACAAAAAACGTTTGCTATAACGGCACCATAAAAGGTAGTAAGCAGTGCAACGGCCATAGCAGGTCCAATTGATGCAGGATCATCCATGGTTTGAAGCATTTGTACTAGACCAA
Organism: Desulforhopalus sp.; assembly: GCA_047622095.1. Taxonomy (GTDB): domain Bacteria; phylum Desulfobacterota; class Desulfobulbia; order Desulfobulbales; family Desulfocapsaceae; genus Desulforhopalus_A. The sequence goes on along the minus strand of JBLHNU010000005.1, from coordinate 22,139 downwards.
TAAGGGTTCCACACATACCCATTGCAGGTGCGTAGGCAGCAATAGCAATAAAAATATCTGCACCCTTACCATGGCGTATCTGGATGTATTCAATTTCAGTGTTGAGCATGGAACGAAGAGTTTCTGGTTCCTGGCCATCAACTGCCATTTGCATAGCTTTTTTTAAAAATTCATCATCCACTGTATCCATAGCTCCCTGTAGAGCCAAGATACCTTCTTTTCTCGCTTTATTGGCAAACTCCATAAGCTGTCCAATAAGGTCGTTTATTGACATCTCTTTATGAAGTAATGTCTTTTTAGCAACACTAATGGCGTCGAAGACATCTCCAAAAGAGTAGTGAACGAGCGTGTTTCCAAAGGTGCCGCCAAATACAATGAGTATTGAAGGGACATTGATAAATATTGATAGAGGGCCACCTTGCAGGATGGCCATGAGCATAAGTCCAAATGCTGCACCTATGCCAATTACAGTAGAAAGATCCAAAAAATCCTCCGTTACAAAAATGTGTTATTAGTGATAGCTCGCTTTCTTTGAAAGCTGCGTCCAGTATTACCTTACTTCTGAAGTCTATGTATCAAGGGAAATTGATTCTTTCCTGTTTGACACGTAAGCATTCGGGTTGATATTAAATCAGTGCCAAAACCTTCATGTTATAAATATTTGGATAGTGCCCCAGGTTCGTCCAAGCCAGCTTGAGAGCTATATTGACCCATATGCGAACAAGCCGGATCGGACGAAGATGGGGTGCTAGCCGAATATTTACTTTGATACTGCATAATCGTATCATAGACGCAGACTTTCTAAAACTCAAGTTTGCATAAAATATTCCAATTAATAAATTAATTATCTAACATGTTGTAACTACGGCTTAACAGAGGAGGGGCGAAGGAGGGGAAGGGGAGTCAGAATAAAGAAAGCCCCAAAGAATGTGAAAAATCTTTGGGGCCGTAAAACTATTGTCAAAAAAATGACATTAACGTTTGAGGTTAATGAGTTCTCCTAGAAGTTCATCTACTGTTGTGATGATTTTGGAGTTTGCCTGAAAACCACGTTGGACGGTAATCATACGAACAAACTCTACTCCCATATCAACATTTGAAAGTTCCAGAGAATTTGTGAAAATAGACCCTAGTTCTGCATCTGGGATACCAACACGAGCTGCCCCAGCCTCTTCGCCTGCGGTAAACAGGTTACTGCCCGCAGTTCTAAGCCCATTTGGGTTTATAAATTTTGCAAGAACGATATTGGCGACTTTGGTACTCTCTCCGTTGGAATAAAAAGCAGTTACTGCTCCTTCTCCATCTATTTCTACATCGGTTAGGCTACCTGCTCCAAAACCATTCTGATCTTGTGAAAGAACAACTGAATCACTGTTGAATTGGGTGGTGTTGAATGTGACGGTCAAGTCGGTTGGAGTGGTACCGTTGGCCCAGTCAATACCCAGAATAGTAGCGGTTGTGTCCACTTGAGGATCAAGTGCGTTGCCATCAAGAATACCATCTTCGGTAAAACCGAGCATCTCGCCGGCGACGATAGGGGCATCGTTTACGTATTCACCTTGGAGGATATTAGGTGGAACATTAGTGTCTTCAGCACTCCAGGCAGATTCCCATTGATTTTCACCAGTTTTTACGAAATAGGAGGTTAATAGATGAGGGTTACCTAAACTATCAAAAACCTGGGTAGAGGTAGAGTAGTTGTACGTAGTATCATCTCCAGGGATAACCCCAGCAAGTACAATAGCAGGATCTATAATAGCAGAAGTTGAATCCAGGTTTGTTGTGAGTGTGACTGCACTTGTGGCTGATCCCTGAATAAGGCCGGTATTTTTAACCTGGATTTCAGTTGCATTACCTGGTGCAAGTTCTCCATCGGCTCCGAATAATTTTCCTTGTACTCTTAGTCCCTCAGGGTTGACGAGGTAACCTTCATCGTTAAAACGAAAGGCGCCAGCTCTGGAATAATAGGTGGTGTCATCCCCAACTTCTTTCAATACGAAAAAACCATCACCTTCAATTGCCACATCAAGATTGGATTCTGTCGATTCGAAGGTGCCCTGGCTGAACACCTGATCTATCTGAGATACTCCAACACCTCTACCTACCTGGGATGTTCCTCCTGATCCATTGATAGACCCTGAGAGTAAGTCAGCAAATACGTGTCTTGATCCTTTAAAGCCAACAGTGTTTGTGTTAGCAAGATTGTTACCTATAACACTCATGGCTTGGGAATTGGTGTTAAGTCCACTGACTCCACTATAAAATGCACTTGAAATACCCATCTTTTCTCCTTGTCTAAGAGTCAGTTCGTATGTAAACCGCTCCGATTTTAGCGGTTATCGTTATGTTATAATATTAGTTGCAGATTCAGCAGCTTCTGCTGTATCTTTAATTGTATCAGCTGTGTCAGCAGCGGCATCAAGTATTGACGTATCCTCATTTTTCGGTTCCTCCTCTTCTTTTTCATCAGTGGCAGGACTTGTAGTTGAAATTGAAGTTCCCGGTTCAAAAACACCAATTATTTTGTTAAAAGCAACTTCGCCTGCGAGGGTAACGAGGGTTCCACCTGTACTTCCTGCAAGGTCAACACCTGTGACTACAGATCTAATAAGAGGTGTCGCAAGGATAGGATCCTCTGATGCTGATTGAGCATCAATGACGATGTCGTAGTCTCCGATAGGGGCGGGTGAACCGTCATCTGTGAGCCCATCCCAAGTGAGAAAATGATTACCTTTGGTCAGATCGGAACCATTTAATGTGGCAAGGGTTGCCCCATCCTGTTGAAGGGAAATGGTGACTGTAGAAGCCGGGTCGCTGAGGGAATATCCAAGTTCTATGGGGTCACCAGAAAATGTTGTTTTATCGCCTGCAAAGGCGACATCTTTGCCAATGGTCCCTAACGTCGAGAGCCTGTCAGAATCTGCATTTGAGGCTGCCAAACTTTCCATGCTGTCGTTGATATTATATAATTGCTCCAAAGAACTAAATTGAGCAAGTTGAGCTGTAAATTCTGTTGGATCATCTGGACTGAGTGGGTCCTGGTTTTTAAGTTGAGCAACGAGGAGCATCATGAAGTCCTCTTTGCCCATTACAGAACCATCTTTTTTATCGTAGAGATTCGTTCCAGATGATGCAGATGTTGCTGAATTGAGGGCGTTTATATAATCACTCATAATATGTCCTTACGCTTTGACGTTGACCCCAGAGTTGACTTCATTATCACTTGCTTCTGTGTCATCAATACTAAATGGAGTATGAGTTTCGTTTTTGTTGTTTTTTGCGAGAGAGTTTGATGTGTCTCTGTGCGGTAATTGTTGTTCAAACAGGTCGAATTCTCCTACTGTCTCCGAGCCACTGGTAACAGTGATGTCTTCTACATTAAATCCTTGCTGCTCGAGTACAGATCTTAATTTTGCGATGTTGCGTTCTAAAATCTCTTGAACGTGTTGACTTTGTGCTACAACATTGGCACGTATCGAACCTTCTTTAACTGTGAGGTCAATTTCCATTTTTCCAAGTTCGACCGGATGGAGTTTGATCTGGATCTTGGAGTTCTGTTGTCGCCTGTTGACTTTAAAACGTTCGACGAGTTGTTGGATTACTTCCTGGTCCTGAACTACTGTTCCTGATGGGAGCATTGTAGCTTTTGTAGGGTCGGTTACTTGCCCAGTTAATGGGTTAAGTGAATTACTGTTTGCCATGCTAAATGTGCTGCTGTTTTCAGGAGACGTCGTGGGTGAACCCATCTGATTGAATCCTGAACCAGGTTGATTTGTGTTATCACTTTTCTGGTTATCAGCAAGATTGGTACTGTCATTGATTACATTTGGCGCTTGAGTTTTGGCATCATAAAATTGTTGAGTGCTGTCATGCCGAACACCAGAAAGATTTTGTTGACGATTTCTCAAGGTAGGTGCAAATAGTCCCTCTTCAAGAGCAGTAAAACCGTCACCTTTAATGAGGGGAGAGGTTTCGGTTGAATTGTTATCTACATGAATTGCCTGAATTTGTGTTGTTAGTTGAGTGAGTCGACTGTGAAGTGAAGCCGCATTCTCAGGGAGTTGAATGTTTTTTACTGATAATGTCCCTGCTTCCTGACCATTTGTAATGAAAGATTGAATACGCTCAAGAAGTGCTTGTTGCTGGGGGGGGAATTGTATTGGAGTGTGTGAAGCTATAGGTAGGTCGGGTCCAGCTTTACCTGTGAGAAGGTTTTGCAGCTCTCCTAAATTTTTTGTTAATGCACCAAACGTCAGTTTATCCTGTGTGTCAGGAGTTGTGAAAGAGCCTAACGATTGATTTTCTTGTGACGCTGAGGGCAAGGGGTTATTTACTTGCGCGAGAGCTGTGCGTATGTCTTTAAGTGTCTGGTGAATTTCTTTCGTTGAGCTGGACTCAAAGTAGGTGTTGAGGAGTTCAATAAGCTTATTGTCATCAAGGTCTATAGCGGTAGGTTCGTTTGGTGTTGTTGTCTCTTGATTGATCTTGTTTGTTATATATGCAAATAGTTGAAGTATATTTGCTTTCAGGTCACTATCGGCAGAAGGAAGAAGTGATTGTTCAATTGAGGATACCGTTTTTTCAGCAACACCATTTGTTTTCGGGTCAATATCGCCAGAAGGAAGGAGTGGTTGATCAATTAAGGTTGCAGTTTTATCCGCAACACCATTTGTTTTCAGGTCACTATCACCAGAAGGAATGAGTGGTAGATCAATTGAGGTTGATGTTTTTTCAGCAGCACCATTGATTTTCAGGTTAATATAGCCAGAAAGAAGAAGTGATTGATCAATTGAGCTTGCTGTTTTATCTGTTGCACCATTTGGGTCAGTAAGCTCAGAAGCAACCTCTTGAGTTGCCAGGGGATTTACTGAAAGTGTATCTAAAGTGTCTTTAGGCAGAGCCTGTTGAAAAATGGAATGAAAAGAATTGTTAGTAGTTTGGGAAGGATTTTCTACAGAGCTACTACCAGATTGTTCAACTTGAACATTTGGTATATCTGGTATATTCATTTGAACGCTAAAAAAATCTGACATATGAATTCACTCTAATTTCAGGGTCGTATATGTTGTACTGATTTCGGTTGTCTTCTGTTTTGAAACCTGATCTAAAATCTTGGCTGCTGATTTCACTTTCATCTTTCCTAAAAGATCCGATGCCAGCTGTTGTTCTAAGCCACTCAACGCTAAGGCGGCTTTGACTGGAGTCATTTTTGCGTAAATCTTAGCCAGACGTTCAATTTGTTTCTGTTCTACAGCGGATTTTTCTTCCAGGAGAACTTCGATCCTGTTTTGTAAGTTTTTAAGAGACTCAAGCTTAGTGTCAATTTCCGCTAACTTCTTATCGACACCCTCTTCCAGTGACTTTAGCTCCTTTTTGCGAAGACCTATCTCTTCTCTTTCTTTTCGAATTGTTGCACGTTCTTCGAGTATGGTTTTTTCTATGCGTCTCTCTTCTACTGAGGAGTAATTGTTTTCTGCACTAAAAGCTGAGGGAGTGAGAGAAAACAGCAAGATGAAAGTGGTGATAGCGTAAATTGTAGCGATAGCTTTAGTCTGTTTCATGGATATCTTATTGAGTTATTGTCCATCTAAAGGGTTCTTTCCATGCCTCATAACGGCTACTTCATCAAGCATGGCGGCTTCTTTTTTGTCAAGATACTGGCGCCAGGAAGCGTTCTGTTCGACCTTAAGTCTCTCCATCACTTGATATTCCCGGGAACGTTGCAGAAGGTTTGTCTTTTCTTGCTCCACTAATTTTAATTTTTCCTGGAGGTTTTTTTCAATTGCTCGAATGTTTTTTTGAGAAGTTGAAATTTTGTCTTCAAAAAGGATCAATTTGGTGATTTCTACGCCATTAGCCTGTAGTTCATCGCATTCAAGGCTCACAGCACTTAAGTTATCTTTTTCACAGATAAATTTTTCTTGAATGATTGTGTGAATTTTTTTAGCCTCAAAAAAACGGTTTTTGGCTACGTCTTCGAGTCTTTTTCGGTAATTAAGAACTGTGTCCAGCGTAAATGGTTTTGGCTGTGTTGCCATGTTTACGTTCCTGTATTCCTGAGTTAAGATTGATCAGTTTGCCTGCGATTTGTTTGCGGAGGTTCTTCATCCTTTCGGTCGCTGAGGACAGATCCAAGTGTGTCGATAGAATTTTTAAGGGTCGTTGTTTCATTAAAACTTTGACGAAGAAACTGTGTTATCGCATCAATTTTACTTATTGCGTAATCAATTTTGGGGTTTGAGCCATTAACATATGCCCCAATGTTAATGAGATCTTCAGCTTCTGCATAGCTTGCGAGCACATCTCGTGCTTTTCCTGCAAGTTCCTGATGCCTCTCACCGGTGATGTCACGCATTACACGGCTGGCAGAATTAAGTACATCTATTGCTGGGAAATGGTTTCTGGAAGCAAGGGCACGGGAAAGAACAATATGGCCATCTAATATTGAACGAACCGAATCTGCTACTGGCTCAGTCATATCATCACCATCCACAAGAACAGTGTAAAGTGCGGTAATAGAGCCTTTATTTTTAAAATTTCCAGCTCGTTCAAGAAGTTTAGGTAGGGTTGCAAAGACTGAGGGAGTATAGCCTTTAGTGGTCGGTGGTTCACCAACGGCTAAACCGATCTCACGCATGGCCATGGCAAAGCGCGTAACCGAATCCATCATAAGAAGTACATTTTTTCCTGTGTTACAAAAGTATTCTGCTATTGCGGTGGCTACAAATGCACCTCGCATCCGAAGGAGCGGGGACTGATCTGAAGTAACAACAATAATAACAGATCTTGCAAGACCTTCTTTTCCAAGATCTCGTTCGATAAACTCACGTACCTCACGACCGCGTTCACCTATAAGGGCGATAACATTAATGTCAGCTTTAGCATATTTTGCCATCATACCAAGCAGCACACTTTTCCCGACACCCGAGCCTGCCATAATCCCCATACGTTGACCGGTTCCGCAAGTTATCAATCCATTGATCGCCCTGACACCGAGGTCAATGGAGTCAGTGATATTTTGCCGTTCCATGGGGCCGGGAGGAAGTGAGTAAAGGTCCTTTTCTTCGGTAAGAACAGGTGCAGGTAAACCATCCTGGGGAATTTCCATGGCGTCAATTACACGACCAAGAAGATTGTGACCTACACTAATTGTTGCACTGGTACGGACAACGCGTATAAGGCTACCAGGCCCTAGGCCCCGAAGTTCGCCAAGAGGCATAAGTAAGGCGATATTATCTTTGAAGCCTACAATTTCAGCATAAATTTTCTCTCCATCATCAATTGGTGTGATCTCGCAGAGTGAACCAATTGATGCGTGGGGACAGTACCCTTCAATGACCAGGCCTATAATTTTTGTAACCTTACCCCAAATTTTAATTACATTGAGATTTTGAATGCTTTGAGTATTGAATGTCATATTAAAGGGTAGTCAGATTGAGAATTAAGGCCAATGACGAAAATTGAATGAGAGAGATTTGTGCCTCGCAATTTCTAGTCATTTGTTTTGCAAATCTCATCTCGGATAGTTTCAAATTGACTCGCCACAGTTGCGTCAATAATACAGTTTTCAGATTCTATTTTTGCACCACCTTGTTCAATCGTTGGATCGGCTTTTATTACAATATTGCTCAGTCCGCTTACACCAGCGATGAGATCAGCGGATTTATCAACTATAATCTGGTAATCATCCGGGTGGATGAAAATAGTGAATTCATCCGATTTTACGGAACGAGACAGTGCTTCCTGGATTGTAGCAATAATTGAGTGATCTTGATCCTTAAGGGAGGTTCTGATTATTTTTTCAGCAATGAGAAGAGCAAATTCGGTGAGTTCATCACTACTGTTGGCAATGATTGTTTCTCGAATAGTATCCAGTTGTTCGCACATAGTTGTGAGTGTTTTTACAGCAGATCCAAAGTCTTCTGTCGCCTTAACTATTCCCTCCTGAAGACCTTGTTGGTAGCTCTCAAGTGCTTTTGCTTCAGCCTTCTCCAGGGAAACATAATTGCTGAGATCAACAGGTGTAGTCGGAGGTGCTTTAGCTGGAACCGTTTGGTTTTTGGTAGCTAAAGGGGCAGGGGGGGGAGGGGCTTTAACTATATTGTCTACGTCTGAGGATGTGGCTGTTGTGGTATCGTTTGTGGCCTGAGGTGGGTTTACTTCTCCAGGCTTAAACGGGCCTGTGGGAGGTTTTGTTTTAGTTATCCATCCCGTCTGGTCAGGTGCGTTGGATTGGACGAGTTTTTCACGTTTAAAAGAGCTGGAATCTTTATAGTACTTAGACAAGCTCATCACCGCCTCCTGTACCAAGAACAAGTTTACCTTCCTCTTCAAGCTTCATTGCAATTTTAACGATGGATTGCTGCATGATCTCAACTTCAGAAAGTCGTACTGGGCCCATTGCATCAAGGTCGTCACGAATCATATCTGCAGCTCGTGCAGACATATTAGAAAAGATTTTTTCTTTCATCTGTTCTGACGCTGTTTTTAAGGCCATGGTCAGCGAGTCGTTGTTTACTTCCCTGAGAATCATTTGCAGTGACCTGCCATCAAGGGCAACTAGATTTTCGAAGGTAAACATCTTCTTGCGAATTTCCTCGGCCATTTCAGGGTCTTCTTGCTCCATGGCCTCAAGTATGTCACCGTCGAGATTGTTTTTCATGTTATTCAAAATGCCCACGACAGTATCGAGGCCACCAATCTTTTTCTGGGTTCCTCCTGATACAAGACCAATTTCTCGATGAAGCGCGTCTTCAATTCTGTTGAGCACGACTGGTGATACTTTCTCAATTTTGGAGATCCTGTAGGCAACATCGGACATGGTGTCCTCTGGCAGATGAGAGAGGATTTCTGCTGCATGTTCAATATGCTGAGTTGAAAGAACCAACGCGACTGTCTGGGGGTGTTCTTGTTCGAGTAATCCCGCAACCATAGCTGGAGCCATAAGTGAAATTGTTTCCAGAGATCGTGTTTCGGTGCCTGAAAGGAATTGATCCATTAAAAATTGAGACCTCTGGTCACCAGAAGTGGCTGAAATGGCTTTTTTAGCAAAGTCATCACCCTTTACAAAAAGTCCTGCGAATTGTTCTTTGGATTCCCTGAAATTCTTGAATACTTTTTCTTTAATATCTGTGGGAATATGATCGATACTGGCCATTGCTCTGGTGATTTGACGAATTTCATCGTCTGACAATTCTTCAAATATTTTAGCGGCAGCAGCCTCGCCTAAACATATAAGTAAAACGGCGACTTTGTTGATACCGGTAAGTGTTTCAATGCCCATTATGATTTAACCTTCCTGGATCCAGTTCTTAATGATAAATGCAGTTGGTGCCTGATTTTGGCTCACTTCTCTTCTTAATTCAGTGATAGTGTCATCAATTGGTTCAGCTGGAATTTCTGGTTCAGTTTGTTGTTGCTGTAATAGCTTTTGTTCCCGCTCGAGTTGGTCGACTGTTTTATAGTGTTCTTTAACTTCTCCTTTCATAGTTTTTACCACTGGTCTAATGAGTAAGAAGTAGAGGAGTAAAACTCCTACTGCAATCAGACCATACTTGATGAGTGGTATGAACTGGTACAGAGAGTTTTCTGCTTCAGAATCACCAATTAATGGCTCTTCTTTCGGAGCGACGAAAGGCATAGAAATTACATTAATCACGTCACCTCGTTCAGCAACCAATCCAATGGCGCTGGCAACCATGTTTTCAATGGATTTCAATTCCTCTGGTGTTCGTGTTATTGCCTCTTTAGTCTTGCCATCTTCACCAAGTTGAACTCTGTCAGCTACGAGCACTGACACAGATAATTTGGTGATGCTTCCTACAGGGTTAATAATTCTACTGACGGTTTTACTGATTTCATAATTCGTTATTCTTGAGTTTTTTGCTGATGTGGGGCCTGTTGTTGTTTCGCCAAAAACATTTCCTTGGAGGTTTGACTCAACACCTGGTACACCACCGCTATCTTCGTTGCCCGATGTTTGTGTATTTATCTGTTCACTACGTATTACCGGCTCTTCACCATCAAAAAGTTCTTCAGTTTTTTCTACCTTAGAAAAATCCAAGGTGGCAGAAATCCTGACCATGGCATTATCGGTACCCATTGTTTTATCAAGGAGTGCCTGGGCCCGCATTTCCATTCGATGTTCAACTTCTTGCTGGAATTCCAGCATTTCACCAGAAAACATCTGACTATCGTCTTTTTTCTTATCTACTTCAAGAACAACCCCGTTTGAATCGATCACTTTAACCTGGTCGGGGTCGAGGTTGGTGACAGACCCCGCAACAAGATGAACAATACCTTGAACCTGTTGTTGATCAAGATGTTTTCCGGGAACCAGAGTAACTATGACTGAAGCGGTCCCACTTTTTTGCTGGTTTTTAAAAAGGCGTTTTTCAGGGAGGGCCAAATGGACGCGTGTCGACTCAACGGGCGCAAGGGAGGTAATTGTTCTGGATAGTTCGCCTTGCAAAGCTCTTGTGTAGTTCACCTTTTGAACATAATCGGTGAGCGCAAAACTCTGTTTATCAAAAATTTCAAAACCGACGCCACCGCCAGTCGGCATACCGTTTGCAGCCAGGTCAAGTCTGATTTGGTAGATTTGATTAGCTGGAATCCAGATGTCCTTACCACCGTTTTTAAGGGTATAGTCAATTTTTTGGTTTTTGAGCCAGGTTACTACCTCAGATGCATCATTCATGGCGAGATTGGCGTAGAGTAGCTGCTGGTCAGCAGTCCTTGCCTGGATGATGAGTAGAGCGAAAAGTGCTATTGAAATCACCAATACTGCGCCAGTTGCAAGTTTTCTAGTCAGTGGCCATCCCTGTACCAGTTGAACGAAATTTTTTCTCTCAATCGGTGCAGGCGGAGTTGACGTTGTTTCAACACTTGTTTCTGCTACTTCCATTAGTTTTTATATCCTTTTTGTTCATCCATCTTTTGGTAAAGCTCAAGACCCGAAAAAAACACTAAGCCGTTGTCAAAAAATAACATGGCAGTAATTGTTCTCGGAACGGCATAAGAATCCGTAACGAAATGGATGAAAATGGCCTGGTTATTTCGTAACGGGTCCTAAATCTGCAAGCGCATAATCTCTTCATACGCAGTGAGTGCTTTATTTCTCATCTGGACCAGCATTTTGAGTGAAATTTCAGCCTCTTCAGCTGATATCATAACATCATGTAAATGTTGAGCATTGCCGGCCTGGAGGCTTTCAACAGCTTTATCGCCGTTAATCTGTGCCTGATTTGTATTGTTGACCATGTCTTTGAGTATATCACCAAAAGCATTACTGCTCTTTGTTACTGCGCTCTCGGTACTCGCTGGTTGTGTGATGCCGGGTAGTTGTGATAAGCCTTGAATTGATTCCATAATTTACCTGCCAATTTCCAGAGCTTTAAGGGCCATTCTTTTGGCCATTTTTATAGAGGTCACGTTTGCCTGATATGATCTCGTGGCTGACATCATATCAACCATCTCTTCAAGAACACTGATGTTTGGCATCTCAACATAGCCATCTTCGGCTGCATCAGGATGAGATGGATCATACACTTTACGTGGAGGCGATTTATCTTCTATAATTTTTGAAACTTCTACACCTTTTACGCTGCCACCCATCTGATTATTGAGCTGATCCTGAAAGCTGAGAGTTTTCGTTTGAAAATACGTAGATTGTTTTTTATATGGCCCGCCTTCTGGTGTTGAAGTCGTTTCAACATTGGCAAGGTTCGAACTGATGGTGTTTAGTCTTAGGCTATGTGCTTTAAGCGCTGAAGCACCAATTTTAAAAGTATTCGTGATATCCATATTGTACCTTTATGAGTTCTTTTAAATAAAACCTAAATCTTGCAACTGCCAAGTTTTAGGTGAAATGTTATTGGCCACCTGAAATGACATGCTTTAAACCGGTGATTTTCTTTTTTAAGAGTTGTGCCGATGTTTCGTAAAGCAATTCGTTCTCCGATAGATCCATCATTTCCTGATCAACACTGACATTGTTATCATCACCTATACCCGATTGCTCTTTGTCCATGATGATTTTACCATTCACACTGTTGAAGTTACCAGGACCAATGCCAATGTGCGCCTTGTCTGTGGTTTGCAGTGCTATCCCTTTTGTATGACCAATTGCATTTGCAAGATCTTCTTCAAATTGAAAATGTGATGGAGAAAATCCTGGTGTTTCTGCATTGGCAATATTGGAAGAGATTACCTGGGCCTTTGTTGCCCTGAGATCGAGAACTTTGCCCAGGAGTTGCATGTTTTGGTCTAGAACATTTAGAGGTGCCATTTATTCTCCGCTTGCTGAATCTGAAACGATGAAGATTTTTTGTACTTAGAAACGGTCTTTCGTAGAATCGTATTGCAAATCCCGTTCCGCGTATTGTTTCCATCTTGAGTTTTCTTCTGTTTCGACAATTTTTTGCAGGAAAGTTAGGGCTAAATCGTTTTTACCCTGTTGCCGATGAATTTCTGCGAGTCGGTATAGGCTCTGGTGATAGAAATGATTATCTTCACTAACTTTGGTAAAAGTAGAAACTGCTGCCGTTAAATTGTTAGTTTTGTAATAGCTTTCAGCGAGGAGAAAATATTGTTGTTGAGTAAGAGGGTTAGGAAGATTTGCATACTCTTCAAGTACCGATACTGTTTTGAGATAATCGTCAGTCCGAAAATAGAGAGCCGCCGAAATTGGATTGAAAGAGCCATCAGATGGGAGTGGTGCAGGGAGGGCTTGTAGGGCTTCTGATAATCTTTCATCGGCAATGAGAGCCTTTAGGCGCAGGAGTAGGATATCTTTTGCGTAGGTCCCTTCGGGATAGTTGTAGGTGTACTGTGCTGCATAGTCTTCAACGAGGCTGAAATTTCCATGATCAAAAGTCGCTTGGATCATTGGTAGATAATACGCTTCCCTATCGTCTGCAGACATAATCTCAATAAGATATAAGTATAATTTCTGCGCTTCATCATAAATACCAACTTTATGGTAAGCCTCTGCTATATCGACTAAAAATTTGCTACTTATCCAGTTGTTCTGAAATAAAAATTTGTTCTTTTTGGCAAGGACGAGTGCGTCGACATACTCTGCGGCATCAACGAGTCGTTTTATTTCTTTAGGAAGGATATCAATTAATAGTGCCTGTGCCGTAATTCTGACATTTCCAGTTTGGAATGTTCTTAAAAATTTATGAAGTAGGTTGACGGCGGTTTCATTTTCGCCCCTAAGTGTGTGAATGAGAATTATTTTAAACTCTGCTTCTTCTCGTATTGACCTGGTTGACGCTTTGTCCGAAATATCACGATAATTGTTCAATCTGTTGTCGGGCCAGTGTCTATCTTTTAATAGTTGCAGGTCATTTTTTTTAATCGCCGCCAAGGTTCCTGCGTCAGTATTGAAATATGCGTTTTCAATTTGAGAAAAAGGGCTAATAAGAGTGTCTCCATCAGTGAACTTGAGTCGAGACATCATTTCCCTATAAACGACCTTGCCAATAAGATTTTCCCCTTCAACAAGAGGACGAAGGTTTTTGTACTCGCTTGCCGCAGCTTTAAAATGTCTCTGGTCGTAGAGGGTTGAGCAGTATCCTCCATAAGAATATGGTTGAAAACGTAAAAGAGGTGAGTCTTTCATGAGTTTATATGCCGCGTAGGCTTTGATTGGTTGATCAATAGCATGCCAGTAATCAGCTTGACGAATTTGAATTCTTTCCTGTACTTCAGCAGGTAGTGCAATCGAGTCCTTCTGGAGTAGTTTGTTAAGGTGTTTGTATTCTTTGGTCGCAAGTGATGTTTCAATTTGTGATAAAAGGAAATAAGGGGCCAGGGGACTGTTGTCTGAAATTACAGGTGCAAGAGATCTGAACTCGTATTCAGCAATGTACGGGTCTTCATATTTGGCTCTTAACCAAATGAGTAGATAGGTTGCATATGTGCCTAGGCGCTCATCTTTATATTCTTCTTTTAATAGGTAAAGTTGTTTGAAAGCACCTTCAAAATCACCACTTCTCATGAGTGCTTCACCGTAGGTGAGGGCGAGCAGCTTTTGAGCTTGGGGGCCAGTTGTGACTTCTAGTTTGTCAAGCAGTGCAGTTGCGAGTGGATCCCATGATTTTTTTTCGCCAAGTGTTATTAATGCTTCACTGAGGAGATCCAGATTTTTTGAACCTCCTGGAGGCAATAATTCAATAATCGGGAAGGGTGGGGGGGTAAAGGTAACTGGGACCTCTATTCTAAGTGGGCTCTCGTAATTTGAAAAAAATGAGGTCCAGTCTAATTTGTATGGGGATATTATGTATGGATTCGTGAAATCTGGTGTAGCCCGATCCACGATTGTGAGCCCTTTGAGTTTGTTGGCAAGGTCTTTATACGAATTTGAATATTCATTTCCAAGAAGTACCTCTAGGACAACACTGTTATTGGAATTACGTGTGATTTTATATTTTTGTGGCTGATAACGAAAAAATAAAGAAATGATGAGGTCTTCTTTTTTGTTTCTAGTCAAAACTTTGACAATTTTATCGTCTGGTGTAAGAAATTGTAGGCCTTTTATTACCTTAGTGTCTTCGAGGAGAACGTCGATTCTTCTTTTGTTGGTTGTTCCTGAGAATGTAGGAGGCGTGTCAAAGCTAAAATATATTTGCAGAATATCTTTAGTATCAACGCGGGAAACCTTTATAAGTTGAGAGGCGAGAAGATTGCTAGAACATAGGATAAGCGACGCGAGGATAGTGAATAGTAATTTTTTCATATTGTGATATTAGCAAAATATGTTCCAATATTAAATAAAGATGATTAATTTGTAAAAGACAAATCCTTGACTAATAAAAATCTTTTCCAAGTGAAGAAATCAAAATAAACGAAAAAAATATCTTTTTTTATATGAGAAATTTGACATTTGGCCCAGCTTCTCGATAATATTTACAGTGAAGCATTTTACTGGAATGATCTGTGCAATAACAGATTGAAATTAACTCACTTTATAACGCGCTTTAATCTTCTTTGTTTAAATAAGCATAAAGAGACGGCGAGAGTAACAACATACAGGAGATAGTAATGGGAAAAAATGTATTGCTTGTAGATGATTCAAGCACAATGAGAAAAATTATAGGTAGATCTCTGCGGCAGGCAGGTATTGAATTCGATAATATTTTTGAAGCAGCAGATGGCCTTGAGGCTCTAGAGGTGCTTGAGACTGAAAAGGTTGATATCGTTCTCAGTGACATAAATATGCCAAATATGGATGGAATTTCATTCTTAAAAGAAAAAGCAACAAGGGATGGGATCAAAGATATTCCAGTACTTATGATTTCGACAGAAACAGGAGATGATATTATCGGTGAAGCTAAAGCTCTTGGTGCGCTCGGTGCTATTAAAAAGCCATTCACACCAGATAAGGTCAATGAGGTTCTCGGGCCCCTTTTATAAACAGAAACAGGGCGGAGGATAATGTGGATATATCTGGAAAAATTATAGATGCAACCAATGAAATATTTTCATCTATGGTGATGATGGAGGTGACTGTTAAGGGAGACATTCAGTCAACTTTAGCGCCTCTTGAAAATAGTATCACTGGAGTGATAGGGCTTGCAGGTACGCATAAGGGAGTTCTTGCTATGCATTTCCCCAAACCTGTGGCTATGGCGATTACAGGTAGCTTTCTTGGGATGGACGTAGATGAAATAAACGAAGATGTCGAAGATGCTGTTGGTGAACTGGCCAATATGCTTGGCGGTAGTGTTAAGTCAATTCTGTCTGCAAAAGGAAGAGATATAGATTTATCTTTACCATCAGTTATCTCAGGGGAAAATTATGATTTTCAACCAACTCGTGAGATAGAGCGCGTTGTCATACCTTTTCAGTGTGATGCTGGGGACTTTATGGTTGAGCTTGAGTTGGAAAAATAAAAATCTTACAGCAAACTAAAAAGGCAGTGTCTCTTTTGTAAGTGATTCTGCCTTTTTTTGAATCCGGGAAATTAAAATGACAGAAAGCGTTGATATTGGAAATGAAATTATAGGTGGTTGTAAAGATGTGTTTTCAACTATGCTGATGGTTGAACTTGAAGCAGGTGATGTAGTTGAAGGAAAAGCTGAAATCAAATCTAACATCACAAGTATGATTGGTTTAGGCGGAGGTCTTAAGGGGTTGTTGGCAGTGCATTGTCCGTCATCTGTTGCGAAAAAAATCACCAGTGGATTTTTAGGGATGGATGTAGAGGAGATAGATGATGATGTGAAAGATGCCATTGGAGAGATTGCTAATATGGTAGCAGGAAATTTGAAAATCTCTTTTGCGGCTATTGATGTGAACATAGAACTTGCAATCCCAACTTCTATTGTTGGAGATTCGTTTTATGTGAGTGGCATTGCTGACTCAACACGTATCGTTGTACCTTTTCTAATGGACAATGAAACCTTTTGGGTGGAATTAATGTATATAATGAATTCTTAACTATAAATTGAAAAAAATAACTTTTTGTTATTGCTAATCAATAAGGCTTGGATGTTTAATTTTGACTAACTGCTGCAAACCGAGAGTAAGCTGGGATAAGTGTCTTGATGGTAAGGTTACATTTCTAATTTCGATACAAGTGTCAGAGTTTTTGTTTTTTATTACGGCTTTCAAGAGTAGGACACTAAATTTCAGCCTGTAATGCGCCGATAATAGATATAGGTCTCAGTTTTCATTTTTCATCTTAAATTAGAATCCCATGAAGCAACAAAAACGAGTCGATAAAATATTACAGGCAGTTAAGTCTCGAACGCAAGATGAAGTCGGGTCGCTTCTTGGAACGGTATTTGTTCTAGGTACCGAATCGTACGAACTCATCAGTAAGAAAGATTCATTTGATCAACTTCAGGGCAAACAGATTTGTGCTGAAATTGATATAACTGGCGATATTACAGGTAAGGGATGTCTTCTTTTAGGGATTAAAGATGCCATCCGCCTAGGTGGTACACTCATCATGTTGCCAGAATCTGAGTTAGATGAGGTGATGGGTCGGGAAGAGTATAGTGAAGAGATAGAAGATTCCTATGGTGAAATAGCAAATATAATTGCAGGATCTTTCACTAAGGATTTTGAAGAAATGTACCCTAAAGCGTGCAGATTTGTACGCAAAAGTCAGAGTAAAATAGCTCCTGCTAAGGTTGATATTGAATCTGAAGATCCTGTTGAAAATAACCAGCTTTATCGAGTGACCTGGTCAATAGATCTTGATGGTAATTCGATGGGTGACCTAGTAATGCTTCTCCCTGCAGCAACATTTGAGCTAGAAGGGGACGTGACTGACGCATCTGAAGCCGCAGCGAGTGAAGAAAAGGTTGAGGCGTCCACTGATGGATCTGATGATATCAATGAAACGATAGATGCCAGAGATGATAGTGTAACGAGTGAGCCTAAAGTTGATTTCGAGAAGCAAAAAAAACGTGTTGATCGACTTTTAGATGAATGCCAAAAACGTTTGCAAGATGAGGTCGGTGGTCTACTTGGCGTTACTGCAGTTCTGTCAGATATTCAAAATTATTTTGTTAAGAAAGAGGCGTTCTTTGAAGACCATGTGACAGGTAAGCAGGTTATTGCCGACATGGAGGTTGTAGGTGATGTGGAAGATAAGAGTTTTTTCTGCATTGGTCTAAAAGATGCCGTTCATTTGGGTGGTGTTCTTATTATGTTGCCTCCCAACGAGCTTGAAAATACAGTTAAAGAAGAAGATTTTGGTGAAGATGCCCAAGACGCATATGGTGAAGTCGCAAATATTGTATCTGGTGTTTATACAGCTATTTTTGAAGAACACTACAGTAAGAAGTTACGATTTGTAAAAAAAGGTTTATTAGAAGTGGTGCCTGATAAAGTAGAGACTGCTTCAGATGATCCGATTCCGGATACTCTCTACTATGTTAATAGTTTATCACTTAGTGTAGATGGTAACGAGCTTGGTCAAGTTCAGATGCTTTTTCCCGCAGCAATGCTCGACTTGCATCCACCTGATATTAAATCTGAAGGAGCATCACAACAGAATTCACAGGCAGAATCTATTCCAGCTGAGCTCCAGACAAATGATGATGACGCTGTTGAAGATAAAGGCGTCAGCCAGGAAGTAAAGGTAGATGCTAAAAAACATAAAGTAAAAGTAGATAAGTTACTTGGGCAGTGCCAGGTGAAAATGCAGGAAGAGGTTTCTGGTCTACTTGGAACTGATGTGGCAATGACCAATATTGACAATAAAATCATTAATAAGGAAGATTTCTTTTTTGATGAAGTGTCAAGTAAGCAGGTTATTGCCAATATGGATATGGTAGGTGAGGTTGAAGGGCAAAGCTTTCTCTCTGTGGATCTTAAAGATGCGATCCGCGTGGGAGGTGTTCTCATTATGCTCCCTGAGAGCGAGCTTGAATCAGTGGTTGCCGAAGAGGACTTTAGTGAGGATGCCGCAGATGCGTATGGTGAAATTGCAAATATTATATCTGGTGTATACACCTCGGTTTTTGAAGAACAATACACAAAATCTATACGATTTATAAAAAAGGAATTACAAAAAGTAGTTCCAATGAAGGTTGATGTAGATTCTGCTGAGCCGATTCCTGATCAGAATTACTATCTCAGTAGTATGGAGTTGAATATTGGTGGAACTGAGTATGGGAAGGTAAACTTTCTCTTTCCTCTCAACTTGCTTGAGCTTGAGGGCCTTCTGGTAGCTGATGAACCAGCAGCTGACGAAAAGACTTCATCGCCAATGACCAGTAGTTCTGAGCAGACCTCGGTTGAGGCTGAGCGAGCAAAAAAGGTTGACAGTCAGAAGGCATCACTCGATATTCTTATTGTTGGAGATGATGAGAATATTGCTTCATCGCTAACATCCATTCTTACAGAAATGGGCTATGGGGCGAGGACGTTATCCTTTAAAGATAATATACAAGATTATATTCCTGGTGAGTTAAAAGCTATTTATCTGGTTATGAACGAGGTGAATGAACAGGGGTTTGGTTCTGCAATTAAAATTCACTCTGCTTGTACATTGCCAATTATTGCTGTGGGGCCGGAGTGGACAAAAACAAAGGTTATAAAAGCTGTTAAATATGGAGTGCGTGACATTCTAATGACACCAGCAAGCACTGATGATATTAAAAAAAATATCAATAATAACTTACTAGAGATGGCTGCGTAAAAAGAGAAAGACGTGACGTCACAACATTTTCAAGATATGTAGAAGTACCCTGCGTTGTTCATTTTTCCCACAATCCGTCAATTGATTTTTTCTTTATTTTTTCAAGTAGAGTTGTTCTTTTCAAATTGAGTAGTTTGGCCGCTTCTTTTTTATTGCCGTCGGTTTGCTTGAGGGCTTGAATGATGAGCTGTGTCTCAAAATCATTGATTAATTCATTGAAATCAATTTGACCGCTTTGCCAGGATATATCCTGAGAATGAACGACTTGATCTGATTCTGGTTGGGGTGATTCGTCATCTTCCACCAGAAAAAAGGTGTCATCAAAATCATCTGGAATTTCAACTGACTGAATTTTTTCAGGTAAATCACCTAGGTGAACCTGTTGACCGCTATAAAGAACAGACATATGCTGGATGAGGTTTTCTAACTCTCGGACATTGCCCTTCCAGTCGTAGCAGGCTATAGCAGCGTAAGCCTGGGATGAAAAAGTAAAAGGATCACGACCTCTGTTTTTGGCGAATTTATCAAGAAATGCTTCAATAAGAAGGGGGATATCTTGTTTCCGTTCTTTAAGCGAGGGGATATTAAGAGGGATGACGCTGAGGCGATAATATAGATCTTCTCTGAATTTACCTTCTTTCACCAGTGTTTCTAAATCACAATGTGTTGCAGCTAAAATACGTGTGTTCACTGGGATCGCTTTAAAAGCACCAACTGGCTCAAATTCTTTTTCCTGAAGCACCCTAAGTAGTTTTGCCTGCAGCGAAGATTTCATATCTCCAATTTCGTCTAAGAACAAGGTTCCCTGATCTGCGTACTGAATACGTCCAAGCTTGTTGTTGTTGGCGCCTGTGAAGGCTCCTTTCGTGTATCCAAACAGTTCACTTTCCAGAAGGTCATCTGGTATTGCAGCGCAGTTTACAGGAACAAAATTTTTGTCTTTGCGCGCGCTTTGGGCATGTATGGCTTTTGCAACCATCTCTTTTCCTGTGCCCGACTCTCCTCTTATAAGAATAGTAGCCAAGTCATCTTCTGCTACCTTGCAAATCATTTCGAAAAGCTGCGCCATAGGTTTGCTGGCACCAATCATGCCATGAAATGGTTCATGCTTTTGTTTTGTTGCAGTTCCCTTGAAGGAGGGCGGCTGGTCAGCGACACTTTCATAGGCCCTTTTTAGTGCTGAGGCAGCTTCAGTTGGTTCAAGAGGTTTATGGAGGAAAAAGAAGAGGTCGAGATTAAAGAGGTCTTTTACAAGATGTGGTTTGCCAGCAGGGATAATAGGTAAAATTGACAGTTTTGGATGTTCTTTCTGAATTGTTTCAAGAAGAAAATTGACGTCATCGTCTCCACTAAAGTCCAAATCAATAATAAGGATTTGCGGGCCGATTTGCTCAAGAGATTCTTGGAGATTGCTGGGGCTATCTACAGTAGTGAAGCTGCATTTAAATGGTAAGCCAGAAAAAGAATTCTTGGCAAAGATATTGCCCGAATCGTGATCCGCTATAAGTATTTGTATCTCTGATGGCATTGAAACAATTATGTTATTGATCTTGTTATTAAAGTAAGAGATTATAAGAAATCAGCGAGTTTACTTGATGTTCTTCTCATGTTGAGACTTAATAGTCGAGCTATTTTTTTAATTACCCGAATTCCAAGAGCTGGTTGTTTTTCAGCAAGAATATCAAATCCCTTTTCTGTAAGTGTTACCAATGTAGCGGCTTGTTTTGCAACAACTGTTGCAGATCTAACAGATTGGTCAATAATCGCCATTTCACCGATAGAACTTCCTTTGGCCAGTCTTGCTAAGGTGACTCTCTCGCCTGCAGTGGTACTTTTTTGTACCTCGAGTACACCACTTACTACAAATCCCATAAATGAGCCCTGATCACCTTCCATAAAAAGGTATTCCCCCCTTTGCAGATGAACAAAACTCATGTGTTTTGCTAAAGTTGAAAGGTCATTTAGTGAAAACGAAGAAAATACAGGGACATGTATGAGGAATTCTCTTGTTTCTTCTTCACTCTCGCTCAGGACTTGGTGTGACATAATGTTAATAAAAAATGTAATGGAAAAAATATATATTCATAGTTGTTGTGGCTGATTTTTCTAAAAAGAGTACCAACTATGTATCTAGACAACTTAGAACACTGTAGGATATAATTCTAGCATATTAAAACGAATAAAAACAACAGTGTTTTCCTTATTCTATGTTATCATCTTCAAATATTGAAAATTTTTTATTTTGCTTTGAAATAAATTTGAACATTTTTTCATATCGACTGGTTTGTGTATCATGAAAAGACCATTTGTAGTATTGACCCTCTTTTTATTTGTCTCAGCTTGTCTCCTGTTTTATTCTGACATCGTTTTTGCCAAGAAACCGTTTACAGCTCAAGTAACTAAGATTATAGATGGAGACTCTCTAAAGGTGCGTGCTGGTAAGAAGGTGTATGAAATACGTTTATATGGGATAGATGCACCGGAATATGATCAACCCTATTCATCGAAGGCAAAAAAACTAGTTAAACAGACAATGTTAGGTAAGAGGGTAACTGTAATTCCTGTCGAATGGGATAAATATCAACGGCTTGTAGCCATAGTTTCTTATAACAATGAAGCAATAAATGAACGTCTCTTACGTCGTGGACTTGCCTGGTATTATCCTAAATACTGTAAGATGAGTGTTTGTCGGAGTTGGAAGAAAACTGGAAAAACGGCAAGAAAGAATAAACAAAATATATGGAGCGATTCCTCATCTGTTGCCCCATGGAAGTGGAGATATAATAAGCACAAAAGGAAATAAGGCCCAAAGTCATTACCGCAAAAAGTGAAGATATTGACAGCAGTCATGGTTATGCAGTAAATAACAGATGTAATAAAAACATGTTTTACCAAGTATGAAACAATCAGCCTGCGTAGGCTTCTTATTTTCAGGACTATATAATTATCATGAAAAAACGAATTTTTACTTTTGCAT
>JBLHNU010000004.1:0-165573 GCA_047622095.1 Desulforhopalus sp. | reverse complement strand
CTCTTTACCACAGCAGCTTAAGGTGGTTTGAAGCCTGCTCCTGCAAGCCGACTCCGAGGGGCCTACCCTCATCTGTTGTGTAGTTACGAGCAAAAATTACTTGCTCTCGTGGCACACTAATTCCAGAAAGTCTTTAACATTTTCTTTGGAAAAAATGTTAGGCTTCTTTGGAGCAAAACATATGAAACGCCCGCTAGAAAAGTATCAATCATCAGATGCTGGAAAAATTGAGTAATTATCTGAATTGATGGCCTGGAAAATATCTATGATTTCAAAACCCTTTATCAATTCATGTGCGATAGGCATTTACCCTCAATTCGTTGAGATGCTATTACCTTTTTGAAAGAGTAGTTTTGGATCATTGGGTCAATTAATTTTGCTTGGAAAAGGTCTTTTGTTGTATAAACCTCATTGGAAGTGATTAATTACCACCAGCAATGCTGCGATATAGAGATGGCCAGGTTTTATTATGAAGCCAGAATGTCAAGAATGTCGCTGCCATGGGCGCGATCTATCTTGAGCCAAGTATACCACGATTCTAAGGTGATTTCTTCGAATGGCAAATTCTGTTGACGCCATTGTTCCTCAAAATTCGGGAGAAGATCATGAAGTACTGTCTTCAAGGTTTGTTCATCTGCTGTTTCGGGCTGAACGTACATAAACGATAAAAAATCTGCTACTTGAATAACCAATGAATAGATCTGCTGTTTTGGGTTACTGCGAGGGGCATGATGGAAGTATACAGCTGCGATGAGTGTGTCTGGGAATTGCCAGTGTTTCAGAAGTCGGCCACCGACTTCATCGTGAGTGATTGTAAAAGTCTCTTTTTCTTCTTCAATTCTTGTAACATTGCTAAATCCTGACAGCCACTTTGATATATGGTATTGCTCGCCCAATAGTAGAAACATGGCAAGTTTTCCTATGTCATGCAGTAAACCGGCAATAAAAAATTGACCTGAAGGCTGGTTAATATGTTCGCCGATAATTTTGGCTGCCAGACCGCAGGTAAAAGCATGATCCCAGAACAAGTCGATTTCTTTCCGATATGCTTTAGGAATCCGTTTGAAAGCTGTTACTGCGGCTTTGGCAAGAATAATATTTTGAATCTCATTAAAACCAAGCACTGTGACCGCATTTTCTAATGAATCCAATCGCTTCGAACGTCCATACAGGACAGAGTTGGCAATCTTTAAAACTGCAATACACATGGCTTGGTCTGGTAAAATTGCTTTAACTAAATCATTTGCTGAACTTTCCGGGTTGTTCGTTACTTCCATTACCTTGGACACAGTATTTGGCATAGGCGGGAATGCTTCAATCTGTTGTGCGATAGAGAATAGTTTTGGCTCACTCATTGCTACTTCCATGATGTAGGTAACGACCGATTGTCGGGTTGCGATCTTCAAATTCTTAGTGCAGTCTCCTTAATTATAAGATCAGGAAGCTAGAAGCACAAAGAATTCTAACGGACAGTGCGAAGAATTGGAAGTTTCCAGACTATGCTATTGTTGATATTTGTTTCCATAGGTAATTTGACCTTTGCCATGGCCATGTCTCTGGCCATCCCTTTTAAACGGAAACAAGAAGTACAATCGTCAAGACACCTGCCAGTGTACCGTAAACCGCCTTTCTGTTCTTGAAATATGATAAAGGTTTTCGCCAATTGATGAGCACATGGATTGTACCACCGAAAAGAAAAAGCCCCCCCCATTGACGGATATGCAAAACTCCGGGCAATTTAATGTGGAATAGCATTAAAATTCCAGATACTGCTACAGCAGCATAGGTGACTGCTACGAACGGACTATTCCATGGTTTCTGTGCTGCATTAAACATTACTATCTCCTTTTACGTGACAAGTAAGATATTTCTCTATCTACTCTTCTCCTTGACGAGACACTTTGTCAATATACGACATTAGTTCCTAACCATAATTTGGCATTGCGCAATTCTTATAAAGCACTATAAAGACTTGTAAATACTAGAACATTACCTTCGGTTCAAGATTCGTAATGTAATGACTCTGCCCTGTGTGTCGCTTAAATCTTCTGACTATACAGTGCAGCTTAACACTCATTGTTTTTCAAGAAATGAACAAAAAGGAGAATGAAAGAAATGAAATTGATATTGGTTACTTTACTGGCAGTTCTTTTAACGATGATTTATGCACCATCTTGGTCTCAAGACCCGACTTATAAACAGGGTGTTAATATTTTTATAGAAACCGGTGTTACTCCACCGGATCGGATACCCACTTGGTATGCCCCCATGGTTGCTATGCCATATGCCCCATAATTTGAGATTCTTGCAACCAAAGGTACGCAGGGACGGTACTATCAGCGCACGTATGCGGTGACAATAAAAGACATCATCAAATGGCATGGTCACGATTGTGAGGGAATAACGCATGTGTCGAATTGTTGCAAAACTGCTTTCGATATTCTTTTTCCTGATGGAATCATAGACAGAAGTGTCCTTAAAGCCATTTCAGGAACAGGTCCTTGTTGGTCTGACGGAATCGCTTTTTTGACCGGAGCACGTGTTCAATATGGCAATCTCGGTTTTTTTAAGAACAAAGATTATAGCCATGCGGTTATCATCTATCGTGAGGATACCGGAGTCGCTGTTCTGGCGACATTAAAAAAAGGAATCAATAATATCCCGAACGAACCGGTTGTTCTTCCGGGAGCGATCACATGGAAGACCAAAATTGATATGCAGAAAATCATTGATCTGAAAAAAGTCGTTAAAAACTCTAAAGGGGAACCCGATCCCTATCAGGTGGACCTTATGCGTTATTATCAGTGGGTGCATGTTAACGATATCCTGAGCCGCCCGCTGAGTGAGAGCTATCAGGCAGAAATTATAAAAGACTTTAGGTGGGAAGATTGGGTCGACACAACAAAAGCTGTCTCCAATCCCCATAAACGCGGAGATATCCGATTAAAAAATTACCCTTATCGCGACAAACCTGTTTCTGAAGGAAAATAGGTAACTGTAGAGTGCAAGATGTTAGCCGTTGGGAGTGGTTTTAGCTTAAAATATCCAGGATATCGAATCTTTTGTTAAAACCATCTCAGCTACAGCTGCACTCGAGACTCACAGTAATGGCCTGCATTGAACAATACAAGATCAAGTCTGCCAGATTCTCAGCCATACTATTGTTTGGCCAATTAGAATGGTCGTTTGATGTTGAGACGTTTCCTCGGGAAGGAAACAGTGTTTCAATAGAAGCAAATAAGGTTTTACACGAAACGACTGAGAAAGAGGAGGTAAACAAAGACAATGATCTAGAACGAGCAGCAAACTCTTACAATAAGGAGGGCTACTCGTTCTACGAGAAACATTTTTAATATATTTTCCTTTTGCGAAAACTCGAACCAATGACGTCAAAACTGTTCTCAACTATAAAAAGAGCATCAGGATCTATTGAAAACACCTTTTCTTCAAGCCTTTTGAGCTGGATATTGTTTGTTATAGCCATCAGTATTTCTTTATCTCTTCCGGAATAGGCTCCACGCCCTTTTATAAAGGTGGCGCCTATATTGAGGTCTTTAATCATGCTTTCAGCTATTTCTGAGGATAGTTCACTAATAACATAGACAATTTTTCTCTGATTAAAAAGAGTCAGGAGATAATCTAAACAGTTCGTCGTCACATAGGTAAGAATTATTGAGGCAATAAGTATGTCAGCGGTGTAATTCGTTGCAACCAAAGAGAAAAGAATCAGGTTAAAGATGAGAAATGTCTTTCCTACACCGATATTAAAGTACTTATAGAGAATAATGGCAATAATATCCAGAGCACTGCCTGCTCCAAGAGTCCTCAGAATAATTCCACCACCTGTACCACACACACAACCCGCAGCAATTGCCGCGTAAAGCTGGTCGTGGATGCCAAAGTCAAGCACCATGACTTCCGCAGCAATAGTGATAATTGTACTGCAATATATCGTATAGAGTACAAAACGTCTGCTCACCAGGAACCAACCCAAAATAAAAAAAGGAATGTTGAAGAGTAAAAACCAGACCCCTGGGGACAACATCTCTGTCTTATATGAGATAAAAAGACATAACCCATATAAACCGCCTGGAATAAACGAATGGTGAACAATAATACCATTGATACCAGAAACAAATATAATCGCACCAATCGTTAGAGAAAACAGATTCCAAGGTACGGAAAATTTGATCTCCTGAAACTTACTACTACCCATAACATGCTCCTAAGGACAATTTACTTAAATGAGTGGATGAAACAACACATCCTCGAACCCCAGATCAATATCATTTTTTCCAAATAAAATGAGTCTTCTTCAATATCTTATATAATGTACTTGTGTCAATTTTAAAATTGGCAAGAATATACAATATCCTCAGCATTCCTTGCAGCCTAAAACGACACAGCGCATAACGTGCAACATTATTGTTGCTGTTCGTGACAGATCCATATAAACGCCATTTACATCGTTTGCAACTAACACCACCAACCAAGTGCATCTTTTCTGACGCACTCACAACCATTTTCACAATAATACTTTGTAGTGGTTCAAAACAACTTTCTCAATAATCTCAGCCTATCAGGCATATTACACCTCACACAACTGCAACTTTTTTGTTGCATATTTTTTTTATTAGATGTTCAACTATCCAAAGAGACAATTCCCAAACTGCACATCGCACATAGATAACAAACCGATATGGATGGACATTTTCAAGCAGTGTATAATTAAAAACGCATTAGGCATAAGAGATGCTATAGCAATACTCACTGAGGAAAATATGAAAAATAGCCGCTATATACAAATCATATCAATATGCCTTTTTGTTCTCTTTGGTTTTGCTGAGAAGAGCTGGGCATTACAATCCCACGGGGCACCTGAGGGCATCTATGTCCACCAGATGGCGCATTTGCTTTTTATGGGGGCACTGGGATATCTGTATTGGCACACTAGAAAATCACCTGCAATAAAAAGTAAAGGATGGAAATATTTACAAATATCTTGTTTTTTCCTTATTTCATGGAACCTCATTGCATTTACAGGTCACGAGGCCTTCGGCCAATTATCTCCTGCAGATTTTATAGATAAAAGTAGCTGGAAAGAACAATTGGCACCACCAATAACCTGGATAAAAGTTCTATATTATCTCACCAAAATGGATCATTTCCTGAATGTTCCCGGATTAATAGCTCTTGTTATCAGTTTGCGTACGTTCTATCAGGAAGCCCTACTGGAGGAGAGCCGATGAATGGCATCCCTCTCTTACCTGCTGTAACCGTCGAATTCTTTGGCTCAGCCCTCGCGATTCTATTCTCATTTTGGGCTCTACGCTACGCATGGTCTTTAGTACGCCTACAACCAAGTAACTTTATCTGGGGTTTTCTTTTTTACTTTTGCATTGCCATGGCAGCATTCTCTCTGTCCCGCGGTGTTGGGCATATGGTTCGCATCATACTCGTCTATTCTGACCACAGTAGTACCTGGAAACAACTGTCCCCATACTCAGGTGGTTTCAACACCATGCTGATGATCTCTGTTGCAGCCGTCATCATCTACTACCACAAGGGACTTGCTGCCTATAAACTCATCAGAAAAGAAGCAGTCAAACTTTTCAACGCAAACACACAACTCGCAACAAGTGCCAACCAGCTTCAGGAACTTAACAGCCACCTTGAAGAAATGGTCGAAACTCGAACGCGTAACCTCTCTGAATCAGAAAAAAAATTCCGTAACTTTTTTGAAAATTCAAAAGACATTATCTACTTTTGTGATCAAACCGGAAACATTACCAACATCAACAGTAGCGGTATCAAACTCCTCGGCTTTGACGAACCCTTCCAGCAGATTAATTTTCATGATCTGTTTGCCAACCCAAAAGACCTGGAAGCCTACCAGAACAATCTCTATAAAAATGGTTTTGTAAGCGATCTGGAAATCGAATGTAAGGGAAATACCGAAGATGCAAAACGTATCTTACTTACAGCCAACGCCATTTATGACGAACACGACCGATTCATCGGCTGTGAAGGTATTGGCAAAGACATGACCCGCTTGCGCACTATGACTGAACAACTGATCAATCAGGAAAAAATGGCATCCGTTGGACAGATGGCCGCAGGTGTTGCCCATGAGATAAATACTCCCCTTGGTATCATCCTTGGCTACACCCAACTGATGCTGGACGATTTTAACGCTGAATCAGAAACTCATAACAGCCTCCTTGTCATGGAACGCCAAACAAAAGCCTGTAGAAGAATAGTTGCAGATCTTCTAAAATTCTCAAGACAGGCGGACAGCGCAAAAACTTTCATTAATATCAACAACATAGTTAGAGAAGTCCTCGCCGTCACAGAGCACACATTAAATATCAATCAGGTTGAAATTGTTCGTAGTTTTGCAAAGAACCTGCCCCAGGTTATCGGAGACGCAGAAAAACTTCACCAGGTCTTTATCAATCTGTTCAACAACGCCCAGTTTGCCATGGAAAATGGAGGCCAGATTTTTGTCACCACAAAATCAGTTGCAAGCGAGGTCTTGGTATCTATTCAGGATACCGGTTCTGGTATTCCCGACGATATTATAAACAAAATTTTCGATCCATTTTTTACCACGAAAGATGTCGGTAAAGGCACCGGTCTTGGCTTGTCGGTTAGCTATGGCATCATCAAGGACCATGGCGGACGTATCAACGTCGTGAGTCCAGTCACTGACGCAACAACAGATGAAACGGTGCAGGGTACAGTTTTTCATATCTGGCTACCTGCCAACATTACCCCCAACGACGAAGACATGGAGCAACAGTAACATGGCAGAAATACTCGTTTTAGATGATGTATTGGACGCAGTCATCCTCATAAAAAAAATTCTCACAAGAAAGGGTCATACAGTAGTGACCTTCACCGAAGAAGAGGAGGCCATCGAGCATGCAGCAAAAAACAAAATAGATCTTTCAATTCTCGATATCAAACTCAAGAAGATGAGTGGCATACAGGTGCTTGAAGAGTTGAAAAGAACAACTCCTGAGATGAAGGTCATTATGCTCACAGGCTATCCAACCATCGAAACAGCCCGTGAAGCCATTGAACTTGGTGCTGGAGAATATTGTGTCAAACCAATTGATAAAACCGAACTTGAAGAAAAAGTAGCAGGAATTTTGGCAAGATAACGCCGTACAACAGGAAATACGAACGAGGAGATTTTAATGAAGAAATCAGTCTACTCCATCTGCGGAATGTGCACTGTTCGCTGCCCAATCCGTGTGGAGTCAATAGATAACAAGGTTACCTGGATCGAAGGCAACCAACATCAACTCGACGGAGCTCTTTGCGCTAAGGGGACTGCAGGCGTCGCTATGATGAACGACACCGAACGCCCACAGCAACCGCTCATCCGTGTAGGAGACAGAGGTGCCGGCCGTTGGAGAAAAGCAAGCTGGGATGAAGCTCTTGATTTTATCGCAGATAAGATGAAAACAATCAAAAAAGACTTTGGCCCTGAATCTGTTGTTCTCTCATCAAGAGGTGGTCCATGGCAGGGTATGTATAAAGCGTTCATCCATGCGTACGGTTCTCCAAATTACACAAACCATGATTGTACCTGTGGTCGCAACACACACCACGCCAGTCTTTCTATAAATGGGGTTGGCCGTAAAGGATTTGCATACGATATCAAGAATGCCAAGCATCTCGTTCTTTTTGGCCGCGATATGTTTTCCGCTCTGCGTATTGCAGAAAACAACCAGACCCTTGATATGCTCGAAAATGGTGGACGCCTCACATATGTTGATGTGCGCCAGACCATGACCGGCGTCAAAGCCACCCGGTTTTTCCAGGTTCGTCCAGGAACTGATTATGCGCTGGCTCTTGGTGTTATCCATCAGGTCATTAAAAAAGGTTATTTCGACAAAGACTTTATTGAGCGTTACGTGAGTGGCTTTGATGAACTCAGCACATTTATCGAAGAATACACTCCTGCATGGGCCGCTAAAGAGTGTGATGTAAAGGAAAAAGACATTATCGCCTTTGTTGAAGAGATTGGCCAGGATCGCCCTAATGTGATCTTCCACCCAGGCTGGAACCTTGCCCGTTACGGTGATTCTTTCTATGCCAGTCGTGCCATGCATATCTTAAACGTCCTTATGGGCAATATTGAAATGAAGGGCGGACTTTTTATCCCTAAGGGTGCAGGAGACTGCGGTAAAAAAGGCATAAGAAGCATCGATTGCGGCAAACCTGATATCAAACGTGCTGACGGTGTAGGCTGGGAATACAAACACTTTGACAAGGGACCAGGGCTTGCTCATTTGTTTTTCAACCACATGATCGCAGAAGACCCATATCCGATCAAAGCCTGGATTGCAATGCGTCACGATCCATTCAGCGGCATGCCTGATCCTGAAAAGCAAAAGCTCGCCATGGATAAATGCGACCTGCTCGTTTCCATAGACACCAACTACAGTGAGTTTGGCTGGTACTCAGATGTCATCCTGCCAGAATCAACGTATCTTGAGCGTGACACTCCAATCGTTCAGCAAAAAGGGCTTAAGCCTCGGCTTGCTGTGAGAAGAAAAGCTGTAGAGCCGATAAATGACACCAAATCATCCTGTGACATTTTCACCGGCCTTGCCCATCGACTTGGCCTTGAAGAGACCTTCCCTTTCAAAACCATGGAAGAACTCTGGGCGTGGCAACTTGAGCCTACAGGCTACACAATGGCTGATTTTGAAGAAAAAGGTTTTATAGAACTCACCGACTCTCCGATTTTCTTCGACCGGGAGAAACTCGACGGCCAGTTTAAAACCCCAAGTGGAAAGATTGAAATAGTCAGTGAAAAACTGGACAAAAACAACCTGCCGTCTCTTAAACCGTTTGAAGCTCCTGATAAGGCACCTGAAAAAGGCATGTTCAGACTCATTTACGGTAAAGTGGCTGTCCACACCCAGGGGCATACAACAAACAATCCACTCCTTTCTGAGCTTATGCCAACCAACACCCTCTGGGTGCATACAAAGCAAGCCAAAAAGCTCGGTATTGTAAGTGGTGATCTTGTTGAAATATCTTCTAAAGACAAATCATACAATGCGACAGTTGCAGCACACATAACTGACCACGTCCATCCTGAGGCGGTCTTTACCACCCATGGATTTGGCAAAGATATCCCCAAACAAACCCGTAATTACCTCTCCGGAGTCAGTGATCAAAAGCTCATGATTGGAAAGCTTGATGACTGGGATAAAGCTGGTGGAGGTGTCAACCTCTGTGAAGCTTTTGTGTATGTGAAAAAGAGTATCCGTAACAACAAGGGGAGAGCAGAACTGTGAAAAAACATATGATCCACCTCAACAGCCGTAGATGTATTGCCTGCCATGGTTGCGAGGTACATTGCAAAGTAAATAAAGACCTGCCGGTAGGCCCATTTCTGTGCAATATCAGCACTACCCCTCTTAAAAAGATTGGTGGCGTCCCTCGCCTTGAAATCATCTTTTCCACCTGCCGTCACTGTGAGGACCCTCTCTGCGTACCAGTGTGTCCGGCGGATGCAATGATCCAGAGAGCAGACGGTATTGTCTATATTGACCAGGAAAAATGTATAGGTTGCATGGCATGTAAGACCGCCTGTCCATGGGATATTCCTGTACCAAACCCCGATGACGGCAAAGCAGTAAAGTGTGATATGTGCATGGATCGTCTCGATGCAGGCCTAAAACCTGCTTGTGTTGCCAAATGTACAACCCACGCACTTAAACTGGTTGAGCTTCAGCCTGTTTAAGCTGTAACTCATCAATTTTAAACCTCTTGCTCCGGTGACCAATCCCCACGGTCACCGGAACTGAAAATGATAATGGATTCGACACAAAAACACAGTGACTACCTGGAAGTATTTCAGGAAGTAACACGGCTTATTAGCAGTCTTCATGACCCTCAACAGGTAATGGACCTTGTCGTCAGACGATTGCCTGAGCTTCTTGAAGTTGATGCTGCAACCATTCGACTACTCGACGTCGGCACAGACAGCTTTGTCCTTGGTGCTGCATGTGGTTTATCTGATCAATATTTATCAAGATCCACAATCGACTCCTCCGAAGTGATGGACGCCCTTAAAAAGGGTAAACCAATCGCCAGAAAGGACATAGATATTGTCTGCGACCATGATTCCTGTGTTTATGTCTCTCGGGAAGGTGTGAAGTCAGCCATGTCGCTTCCCATCATCTTTAACAACGAGGTGATCGGACTCCTCAGGCTCTTGACTAAAGACTCCAGAGAATTTGATGAAGGCGAAATAGCTTTTGCCATGTCACTTGCAGAACAGGTCGGGATGGCACTTGCTAACAGTCGGTTATTTCAAGAACTGGAGACTCAGGTTAAATTTTTATCGGAACTACGAGAAATCTCAACTCTTGTAAATTCCACACTTGATCTCGATGACATTCTTAAAACCATCGTGGACAAACTTCCTCCACTATTAAACGTAAAAGGATGCACTGTTCGACTACTGCACCCGGCCACGAATCGACTTGAACTCGTGGCTGCCTCAGGGCTTTCTGAAGCATACCTTAACCGTGGAAGCATAAGTCGTGAAAATGCATTTTTCAAGGCGATTAAGGGGGAAGCTGTTGCTATTTTTGATGCAACGAGCGACCTAAGAGTTGATCATCATACAGCAATACAAGAAGAGGGTATCAAATCAATTCTCGTGATTCCCATACGAGACGGTGCTGAGATCATTGGCATATTACGGCTTCTCACCGACGAGCCCCGATTGTTTTCAAAAAGTGAAATCGACTTTACAGTAACCGTAGCCAAAGAAGGTGGCAACGCAATCCAGAAAGCACGTACCTATAGAAAGATCACACTTTTGTTTGAACAAATTGAAGAGAATGAGCGTTTTCTTCACACAATTCTTGACTCACTCTGGATGCAAATTTTAGTCATTGCTCCCGATAAGCGGATCATTATGGCCAATCGCTTTTTTCTTGAGAGCCTCGACTGCAGAGAGAATGAAATCCTGGGCGAGCTCTACGAAAAGATCGTTCCCTGGGGAGTTGATGGTAACCATGCCTGCCCAATTGAGACTGTCTTTGAGGAGCACAATCCTTTATCCATCCTGGATCATCTTGGAGGAGAGGGGAGTCCGCACGAGTCTAAGTGGTACGAGCGTCACCTCACACCCATCATTGGGGCAGAAGGTAAGGTTGATTTCGTAATAGAAGCTGTACGCGATATCACAGATCAACAACTGCTCGAACAGGAAAAAATGGAGCGCATGAAACTTGAAGGAGTTGTAGAAATGGCTGGCACCGCAGCACACGAGTTAAACAGCCCACTTTTTGCGGCACTCGGAACAGCTCAGCTCTTACGCGATGATCTCACCTCAGAAGAGATGATCGAGGAGATGGACATGATTATTCGAAACATGAAAAAAATGGGTGAGCTTACCCGTGCCATGACAGAGGCTACCGGCTTTGAGTCGCAGGAATACGTCGGTGATACCAAAATTGTCTCCCTCAAATCAAGGGATCAACAATGATTGATACATTGAAAGGAGCCCAGGTAACAGTGGAAAAAATAAAGCAGTTTGTAGCCTCTCCCGTAGGAGTTTTTCTTTACGCATATATTACAGGGGCTATAGGTATCGTCCTCCTCTTGGGATTTTCTTCAATGATTTGGTCGTCCACGGCTCTGACCACAATTCTGCCAGCCATCATTGCATTTAATTGTGCAGCAGGAGGCTATAGCCTTATAGACAAAAATAAGAGTGCAACAGTACCCAAAATTGCCCTTATCCTACTTGCAGCTCTACTGACCATCACCGGTTGCTGCATAATAGTTGTCTTCTGTCCCTGGGAATCACTTCTCGATATGAACCGATATCTTATATCCGCATCTGCGGCAATAATATTTACAATTTTTGGAGCCTGGATCGCTTGGAAAAGCAAAAATCTAAACAGGTCATAATGATCATTAATTCTAAATAAGGAGGTCTTACGAAGAAGGCATAATCAAAAACCTGTACAACGTTATAATAACCAATAAAAATAAGGAGAGAACAGCATGAGAGTAGTGCGTAACCCATTTATCACAATAGCAAGCGTTACCATGTTTCTGTTGGCAAGTTACAATCTTTGCCTTGCAGAGACCAAAGTAACCACCAACGGTAGTGCAGGCGATACCGTTACCATCGAAGGTACCATCGAAGCAGGTCAGGAGTTATACCTGGCTGTAGCTCAGCACGATGAGTTCAAGCCTTCAGATGCAACGATGGCCCATGAAAAGAAAAGATTTGCCAAAGAGACCAAAAAACAGGGTTTTGGAGCAGACACTTCCATCCCGCCGCTGTACTATGTTTTGACATCCAACCCATCCGCTTTCGGTAAAAAAGCAGACACCAAATTCGGTGGCCCCAGCATAATCTTCAAAAAGGGCCAGGGACTCTACTCCACCACAAAGTACTCGCTGACAAAAGATTTCGACTCCATTGATGCGGCTGCAAAAGCAGGACTCGGTCCTATCGCTAGCGCAGAACAGTGGAATTTCCTCCGGTGGGCTAATGAAAACGCTTATGGTATCAACACCATCGTAAAAGAAGGCAGCAAGGTTGGTAAAATTGTTATTTTCTCCCGTACTGTTCTCGCAGATGCCTCCAGCGAAAACTACTGGGACAAGGACACCAAGGTTGATCTTGACAAGGCAACCGGTAAATTCACCGCTACCTTCAAGTCCTATCGTCACACCGCTCCAGATACCAAGTTTGACGTCTATGTGAACGGTGCCAAAGAAGCTGATTTTGCCCTCACTGGCAAGGGTTTCTGGCTCACCAAAGGCTACCGCTACATGAACCCACTGTGGATCACCATCGGTGCTATCCTGGTTGGTACCTACTTCTCCATGATCGGCGCCGCCGGTGGTATGCTCATGGCCGCCTTCCAGGTGCTCGTTGTACAAACCGCTGGACCTGTCGGTGTTAATGCCGCTAACGTACTCAAGCCTTCCAACATGGCTCTTACCCTTTTCTCCCCGCTCGGGTCCTTCTACAGATTTGCGGTCGTTGAAAAGCGTGTTGCATGGCCTGTTGGTCTTTCTTTCGGTGTCGGTATCTTCATCGGTTCCATCTGGCTTGGTAAATACGTATCTGCTCTGCTGCCGATGAAGGCATACAAAGAGTGGCTTGCTGTTCTCGTTGTCATTATGGGTATCAAGACCCTTATGGAAATGACACCCAAGGCCATGAACAAGAGAAAGAACATCAAGGCCATGACCCAGAAGTTCAACGCAGCCGTCAAGAAAGCAAAAGAGACTGGCGAAGCTATGGAAATGGGTTCCATCGAGCCTGTGAAAAGCGGTCTTACCGACTACCGTTTCAAGTTCTGGGGTGAAGAGTTCACCATCAATCCTCTCCTCTTTGCCTGCCTCGGGGTAATTATCGGTATCGTATCCCGTGCTTTTGGTATCGGTGGTGGTTTCCTCCTCGTGCCTGCAATGACCAGTATTGGTGCACTGCCAATGTACGTTGCTGTACCAATCTCCCTGATCGGAACCTGTTTTTCCAGTATCGGTTCCTTCTTAGGTTACGTCATGATCGGTTACTGGCCTGACTGGGTACTTGCTGGCGCTATCGTTATTGGTGGTTTTGCTGGCGGTATGCTAGGTAGTCGTGCACAGAAGTTGTTTAGTGAGATGCAGTTGAAGGTCGTTTTGGCCATCACTCTGTTCTTCCTGTTCTTCCGTTTCTTCAAGATTGAAGTTTGGATCTGATACGACGCATAGAAGAATATACTGCTGCAAGCCTGGATGTCCTCCAGGTTTGCAGCATTTCTGAAACAAGAGAGAATTATCAATGGAAGCACTTTTAGATACAATTTGGGAATATCTGGCAGCGGGATTCATCTATCTTGCGGATGTTTTATACGCTGGTCTGCAAAACCTTCATTTCCTGGGGCCGGTTGTGTTGATTTTCCTTCTTGCCATAGCCACTATTGGTGCCATTAAATTTCTCACAAAGCTTATTACGACAAAACGCTATACCGAACTTGAAAAAACCTTTAATTACTGGTCTGCACTCCGCGATGAAGCTATGCAGTTCGAAGATCGTGAGAAAGGCAAAAGGATGGCCCGAAATATCGACAAGGCTGAATTGAACAAAGCATATTACGATTATTTTTTTGAAGGATTTATGCTCGGTATTGCAAGAAAGATCATTCCAATATTTTTCATGTTTGCCTTTATTAATGAATATTATAGAACCGAGAAGCTAACAGCACTTTTTAGCCAGGCATTTGTAATACAAATCCCATCCACGAGTGGTGAACCTATCCTCGTTGGTGCTGTCTTCTGGTATCTTATATCCCTGTTCCTCGGATTTCTGCTATGGTTTGCAGTAGCAAAAACAATACGCAGTTTTAAACCAGCCAAAACAGAACCAATTTCTTCTCTTCAATCACCGATAGAAGAGACTAGCTGCTGATCATTTCTAAGCAATATTTCTCTATGGAGAACACATGCAGCTTAATACCTTGTTTAAACACTGGAGTTACCGCATCATCGCACCGGGCACTCTGTTGCGCGAAAAATATGAAGCCCTGAAAGAACTTCTGAGCTATGACATCTGCTGCCACGAAGAAATGGCAGAGTTTCAAGACCTCCTCCATGATGGGCACCGTGAAGATTTTGCCCGCATTCGAAAACGATTCAGTCGTTTTTCAGCTCAGGTTGCTGGTATGATCCAGGCCCTGGAAACCATGGATCCAGGAACCTATTCATCCCTTAAGAGTTACCATAAAAAATTTGATTTCTATACCCGCTTCCTCATTGCTTCCCCTGCTATAAACTTTGGCCCACCCTATGTCTTAGCCCTAGAAGACATCTCCATTGACGACAAAGAAATCGGCAATAAGGCTAAACATTTAGCCGTTTTAAAACATACATTAAACAATTCGGTACCAAACGGTTTTGCAATTTCAACCAGCGGCTACCACTACTTTATAGAATACAACAACCTCCGCCAGACGATTGAAGCACAGCTTGCGGGCCTTGACATCAACGATACTGAATCATTAAACATAACATCCCAAAAACTTATAAAAATAGTCACCGAAGCAGAACTGCCTCCTGATATTGAACAAGCAATTTACAATGCCTACGACATCTGGAATCTACCTGGACAGGAATCAATAAAAATTGCCGTAAGATCAAGTGCCATAAGTGAAGATGGGGAATACTCTTTTGCTGGCCAGTATTCGACTGTGCTCAATGTTGACAGACCGGATATTGGCGCTGCCTACAAAGACGTTCTCGCCTCTAAATATTCACCCGAGGCCCTCTTTTATCGTATCAGTCAAGGCTTGGGTGATGAAGAAACCGCCATGTCTGTACTCGTACAGGAAATGGTGGCTGCTGCCAGTAGCGGAGTCCTCTACACGACTGGTATTACAGATAATGCTCAAGATCAGGCGAACCTGCACCTTCATATAACACGAGGGCTCGGGGAACAACTGGTTTCAGGTGCGGTAAATCCGGATTACTACGTTATAACAAGAACAGAGCCTCATACGATTGTTTCAAAACAAACCCTCAGCCCCATCATAAATGACGAACAGGCCAGACTCCTTGCCATGCAGGGGATGATAATTGAAAAATATTTTGATAGACCTCAGGACATTGAGTGGGCCGCCAATGAACAAGGGGACATCTTTATCCTTCAGGCAAGGGAACTTCACATCTCAAATGAAGTTGAGGCCGTTGATGATGACAATCAGTATAGAGATAAAATTCTACTGAGTGGCTGTGAAAAAGCATCAGGCGGAGTTGCAGGTGGCGTCATCTTTCGGGTTGATAGCATAGAAGACCTTGATAAAGTACCTGAAGGTGCAGTCATTGTAACCAAGGATTCACCTCCAGATTTTGTTAAAATCATTAAAAAGATTTCAGCTGTTATATCCGAACGGGGAAGCCGCGCGAGCCACTTTGCGACAGTAGCAAGAGAATTTGGTGTTCCTTTTCTTGCAGGTATAGATAATGCCAGATCTAAATTTGAAGCAGGAACTGTAGTTACAGTTGACGGTAACAGAGGCTTTATTTACGAAGGTTTGCTACAAGAACTCATTCAAAAACATATTAAACCACAAGGAAGTGGTCCCTACCACCGTGTACTCAGTGAGGCATTAAAATTTATCACCCCTCTTGAGCTTACTGACCCTGCAGGAGATAACTTTACTCCAGAAGGATGCAGGTCAATGCACGACATCATTAGATTCTGTCATGAGAAAGCACTTTTTTCCATGTTCACAACAGGAAAACCAGGGACAGGCCGCGGATCTCTCCGCCTCGATGCGGATATCCCTCTTGACGTCTTTCTCTTTGATGTGGGCGAAGGCATCAGTACAGAAACTCCAAAAGGTCAATCTGTACCACTAGAATCTGTCGTTTCAACACCTTTTAAAGCACTCTGGAAAGGTCTCTCCCACCCTGATGTACAATGGAAACAGAAACCTTTTGATTGGGATGCATATGACAAGATTGAACTGGCAGGAGGTGTTCCACCCAAAAAAGACAGCTTTGCCTTTGCGAGTTACGCGGTCGTCAGCCCTGACTACCTCCACTTCAACCTCCGCTTTGGTTATCATTTCACCATTGTTGATGTACTATGTGGAGATAACCAAGCAGAAAATCATTGTTTGCTGCGTTTTGCTGGAGGAGGTGGAGATTATGATCAATTATCTCTTCGCATTGACTTTCTTTCCGGTGTGCTCGAACGTCTCGATTTTACCGTCGATAAAAAGGGAGATCTGCTGGAAGCGAAGCTACATGGTTTTTCCAAAGAAGTGATGGAGCAAAAACTCGATATGCTTGGTCGCCTCTTGGGGGCCAGTAAACTCATGGACATGGTACTGAAAGGAGATGAAATGGTCGCTACCTGTGTCGATGAATTTTATGATGGTCGTTATTCGTTTTCCCAGGAAGGGTAGCTGCAAGAATACAATCATCAATTACAATATAATTTGGGGGTAGCATAAATTTCATCTCTGCCCTTTTAAAACTAAATTTTTTCCCAACAAAGCGAAATGCCAGACTACCAAGTCACTTGGATTACCAAAAACCTAGCAGTAGGACCCGCCCCAATGTCCTACGCCGAGCTTGGCGAAATTCACGATCAAGGAATTGACGCCATAGTAAATCTCTGTGAAGAGTTTTGTGACCTTCATGAACTTGAAGAGAACGCAGGTTTTGAGGTATTCTATCTCCCCATAACAGATGAGCGCGCCCCAAAAATGGAGGAGATGGAAAAAGGGCTAGAATGGATCGATGAAGCAATGTACCTCGGTAAAAAGGTTCTTGTTCACTGTAAACACGGTATTGGTAGGACTGGTACCTTTGTCACAGCCTACCTATTACGGCGAGGTATGGGGCTCAAAAAAGCGGAAAAACTCCTCAAAAAGACCCAAGCAAATCCAACTAATTTCACACAATGGTGGCTTCTTAGAAAAATTGGCAAAAAGGAAGGCACTCTTAAAATAGCAGAGGCAAGCCCTGATAATAGAAAAGGCACCGACCTCAGTGAATTTTACACGCGGTATGAGCAACTGTTAAGACGGGTAGATTTTATTGTTCAGTCAAAACTCTCAGAGAGCACCGAAACTGACCCAAATCGCTGCTGCAAGAACGATTTTTCCCTTGCCCCCATTGAGGCTCTTTTTTTAAGTGAAAAGGTTAATATTGGCTTATCGGCTAAAGAGAGACAAACAGTTATCGATAGAGCGGCTGGGGCTTCCGATCCTTCGCCTTTAATTGAAAATAAAACGGCATCCGCATCCAACGAAGTGTGCCCTCTGTTTGGGGACGAAGGTTGCATGCTCCCACAATACAGAGCATTACAGTGCCGCCTTCGAGGGGTTGAATTTAGCGATGAGCAGCTCGCAGAAGTGAGTAAGGAGCTTACAGCCCTTTCAAAGGAAGTGTTCCATGCACTCTTTGGTCAAAATAGCACGATACCTCCTCCTTCTGTTGGCAGATCTGATGCCATTTCCGGAAAATTTATTCAACAATATTTTCAGTTTCTCACAACACAAAAGAACAACAAATGATTGAACCTAAAGATGAAGCAATGCATGCCCACCAAAAACTGGTGATGGTTGTTGACGATGAGCCGGACATGCTGTCCATGTTACGATTGGTGTTGAAAAAAAAATGTGACTGCAAGGTTATTACCGCAAATTCTGGTACAACAGCCCTGGCTCTGCTCAAAGAACACCAACCTGATGTAATTGTCTCA
The DNA here is from genome assembly GCA_047622095.1 of Desulforhopalus sp. Taxonomy (GTDB): domain Bacteria; phylum Desulfobacterota; class Desulfobulbia; order Desulfobulbales; family Desulfocapsaceae; genus Desulforhopalus_A. The sequence goes on along the minus strand of JBLHNU010000004.1, from coordinate 147,308 downwards.
GACATTAAAATGCCTGATCTCGATGGGTTGCAACTCCTTAGAAAAATACGAGAGCACGATTCGTCCATATCTGTTGTCATCATGACGGGGTATGGCACCATCGACATGGCAGTACAATCATTAAAAGATGGCGCTTATGATTTTTTGCAAAAACCATTTGATAAAGACCTTATTGTGCGTGTCGTCAATAACTGCATCGAACGCACTCTCCTTCTACGAACAAACCAGCAGCTCAAAGAAAAGATCAGTAATCTTTCTGCCCCACAGGGATTTATAGGCCATGGTCCGGCCCTAACAAGGGCTCTTGATCTCATAGCTAGAATTGCCAACACCGACGCGACCGTCCTTATTCGAGGAGAAAGCGGTACCGGTAAAGAGCTTGCAGCTAGGGCTCTGCATAGTCTCAGCCATAGCAAACAAAAAGCGATGATAACAGTGAACTGTCCGGCACTCCCTGAAAACGTTCTTGAAAGTGAGCTATTTGGTTATAGCAAGGGTGCATTTACAGGAGCAGTACACGATAAAAAAGGTCTTTTTCTTGAAGCCCACGGCTCCACTATTCTCTTAGATGAGATCGCAGATATTCCGGTTTCTATTCAGACAAAGCTCTTACGTGTTCTTCAGGAAAAGGAAATCCAACCCCTCGGTCAAAATAAAACCTTTAAAGTTGATGTGCGGGTGGTCGCTTCCACAAATCAGGACCTTGAAGCGAAAATCAAAGCAGGGGAGTTCAGAGAAGATCTGTTTTATCGACTCAACGTGGTCACGGTTACCATGCCAAACCTCAATGATATGCGAGAGGATGTTCCCCTTCTTATCCACCACTTTTTTTCCAAATTTAAAAGTCAATACGGACGAGAAAATCTTATTGTTCCACCTGACATTCTCCAACAACTCTATCAGCGGACGTGGAACGGCAATGTAAGAGAATTGCAAAACAGTATTAAAAGAATTGTCCTTCTCACAGCAGGTGGTAGCGTTGAGAACTCAGACTTGAACGAATTACTTGAGCGCAGCGATGATCCCCCATTAACCTCTAGAGGATCGACAGGATTCGAGGATCTTTATGCCACACCTTACAATGTGGCAAAATCTGAAATTGTTAAACGATTCTCAACAGATTATGTGCACAATCTTCTTACCAGCTACAATGGTAATGTCTCCAATGCTGCGACTTCATGTGGCCTTGAACGACAAGGGTTACAGAGAATAATGAGACGATATAATATTATTTCCGCGGATTATAAGAAAAAGAAATAAACATCTGAGAGGGCTTTCTCACATCTCGGCCTCACTCATCCAACATTTCTCGAATTTTATCAGAGACGAGCACAGGAAGAGGGTTTGCATTAAAAGCCTTTGCAAAACATTCTTCAGTCCCAAGAAGATCGAATACAGCAGACCAAATACCTGTGAGTTCTTCTTCCCCACCTGCTTCACTTTCTTCATTATCAAATATAAATTTCTTATTCAAAGTACCCACACGACCAATGGTCTATACAATGGATTTAATTCTTTTTAGGAAAATTTAGGAATCCTCAACACTCTTCTCAAATGATACCTACAGGTGATTCAGAGTAAAGATTTTTTTATTGATATATAATATAAATTATCTTTACTCCCTACTTCGACTCCCTGTCTGCTCCATCTATTCGCCATCTAGACATTCCCCATACCAGAGAGATTAAGCCCAATACCGTAAAGCATGCGGAACTCCATGCAACCATCTGAATGCCACCAATTTTCCAAAAGATACCAGCACCAAGAACCCCTGCCATCCGCCCAATACCACAAAGAGCATAAAAACCGGACATCATGGTTGCCCTTGCCCCCGGTAGTAACTCAGTGCTTAGTGAAACACTTGTGACCATCGCAATTTCAAAAAATAAAAACACAAAAAACATACCAGCCAAAGCAAAGCCCAGAGAACCACCTAACATCGGAAGTATAAAGTAAGCCCCACTCACCAGACAAAGGCTCATAATGATTGTTCTCTTCAGGCCTATTTTATCGGAAAAAAGTGCCGTTATAGATTCACCCAACAGCTCTGCGCAACCGATTGCTATTGTGCTAAAGCCCAGAGTTACCAGAGATACTTGAAAACTCTCTTCTAACCAAAGGCCGTAAACGACAAAGAGGCCGTCATTTGCCAGGGATATCCAAAATCCAAACAGCAACATTCCAGCTGTAGATCGCTTGCGAAACAGTGAAAAAATTCCATTCAAGATACTAACTGATACTCCTTGAGCCTTCGTATTCTTTTCGTCTTCTGGAAGAATTTTAGAGATCATGAACCAGCCTACAGCAGCCGCAAATGCAAGAACATAAAATGAAGTTTGTAAGCCAATATGTTCAACAATAAGTGCAAAAGCAGGAATTCCAATCAGTGCAGAACCAGCCCAGGAAGTTTCGATTATCCCAATCACCCTACCACGCCGGGAAAAAGAGACATGTTTCCCAATAAACGACTGGATAGCCGGATCAAAAATTGTCTTTCCAAAACTTGCTAAAACAAGACCTATGAAAACAGCCCAGTATTCAACGACCAGACCACAAAGCAACATACCGATAGAAAGCGCGGCTAAACCTGATCGCATAACCACCTTATTACCCATACGATCGGCTAGCGGTCCACTAAACAATCCGAGTAATGAAGTTAATTGAGTGGAAGCAATTATGGTCGTTATTGCTGTTAGGGGAACATCAAGACTACGACTCAGAGCTGGGGCGAAAGGGTAGATAAACCGTCGTCCAGTGTTTAAAAGGAGACGAACGAGAAAAATAAACACCAATTGATAACTAAACCTTACGGCCATGCGCTCTCCAACTCACCAGAATTCAATCTCGGTAGCAAATTATTATGACCACAGTTTTGCCAACATTTCTCGATATGTCCACAAAAGCTCTACAGTCTTGTTGATTAAGGATTATCTGTTGTTCTAAGTTACGTATCATTTATACCCAAATCTTGTATACGCAAAACAAGAAAATAACGTCCCATTACAAAATGGTCTATTGCTTTCATAATATTTATTTAAAATTCACATTCCATGAGTATTATTTTCTTATATTTGCTACCCTTCGGGACTGGCAATTCTAACGAATCTGCTTTGTTACAGAAGTGTTGAACTATATATACGTCTGCAGCTCCGATGCCTCGCACATCCGGTAGGTAGAGCAGACTCCAAACTTGCCAGTTACAATATTTAGGTTATATTCCTTTTTCAAATTCTTTTTATCGAGGGCCAGAGCTTCACACAGCTCCGGTTCTCATACCCCTATATATATAATGGAATAACATGACTAAAAAAAACGCATCAACAGGCTCTGGAAAAACAGCTGCCAAAATACAGGAAAAGCAACAAAAAGCTGCTCAGACAGCAACTCAAAAGCACCAACCGATGCTACGAGCAATGGTTTGGTACAAGGAAGAAGACTACGAATTATTACTGACTATTTTCGATGATACTGAGCTACTGCCACTCACCTTTTCCGACTGGTCTAAGCGAGCGGAAGAAAAAAAGGAAGAGGTTGAAGCCGCAGGAGATCAGGTTATAAAAGTATTTATCGATCCTGAAACCTTTCCGGAGTGGTGTGCCAGTAAGAACCTGCCAAAAGATGCAAACTCAAGATCTCAACTCGCACTTGAAGTGGCACAGGCAAACAGTTTTAGTCTGTAACAATTTACTCCCCTGAACTCTTGACATGTCACTTTCACAGTTTCTAACTGGCCACGACGAACAAGGGTTCAGGATATGTTTTTTTCTCCTAATTCATATTATCCAACTCAATATTCCATTTTCGTAGTTTAATTAGAGGCTTTTAAGAATAAGACCCTAACACTCTCGTCAATGATGATTATTTAACTATGCAATAAACAGATAGACTATTGCGAGGAGTTGATGACAACGGCTCACTCATATTTTGATCTTCACCAAACTAAAGAGGCTCTTATGGCTTGGCTTGTAGTACTTGACCCTATTGATGGTTTAGCCCCCAAAACAGACACATCTCTTGCCTTAATCAATGAAGCTAGAAGGCAGGGAATAGATGTCGACACAGCAACGATCGGGGACTTGTTTTTTGAACGCCACGCGGCGGTGCTGGCAACAGACAGTACGAACACCAGAAAAGAAAAGAGACTTGGTGATTATAAGCTTATCCTCATGCGTAAAGAACCACCCTATGACCTTGCATTTCACTACGCAACACACCTCCTTTCACTGTCCGGGACACTTATCGTCAACAGTGCAACGTCTCTTAGAAACTTTAACGAAAAGCTCATCGCTCTTCCGTTTAAAAAATATATGCCCCCTACCCTGGTCAGCTCGAGTGCTGAGATAATCAAAGGATTCATTGCACGAAATGGCCTCTGTGTAATAAAATCACTTGATAGTTTCCAAGGTAAATCGGTGGAGAAAATCCAGGAAAACGATACTGACACAATAAACGCATTTACCGGAAATGAGTCCACACCGGCGATGGTCCAACAATTTCAGGATCGTGTCTATGAAGGGGATAAACGGGTTCTCATGCTTGGCGATACATTTATTGGAGCAGCCATGCGTAAACCAAAATCTGGCTATCACGCAAATTTTGCAAGTAGCGATGCGCTCGCCACCACCCTTACCCCTAAAGAACAAGCAGCAGTTGACGAAATAGGCCCATGGATGCTCAATCAGGGTATTCATTTTTCAGGTCTTGATTTTATAGGTGAACAACTCACTGAAATTAACATCACCTGCCCCACCGGCATTATCCAAATCGGAGAACTTGACGGCCGGGACCTTGCAAAAGAAATTGTCCACTACTTCACCCAACTCAGCCAGTAAAGAGAAAGATATGGTCGCCTTAAGCATCAACAATTTACACAAGACCTATGGTAGTGGTTTCAACGCTTTAAAAGGAGTCACATTCGATGTTAAAGAAGGTGACTTTTTTGGCCTACTCGGCCCCAATGGCGCAGGAAAAACCACCACTATCGGTATTATCACCTCCCTTGTTACAAAATCAAAGGGAACTGTTAAGGTCTTCGGGATCGACATCGATCTTGATTTTCCCGCAGCAAAAAGGCTGATAGGCGTTGTTCCTCAGGAGTTCAATTTTTCTATCTTTGAAAAAGTACAGGACATTGTTACCCAACAGGCTGGGTACTATGGGATGGAGAGGGAGCACGCCCTCAGGAATTCCGAAAAATATCTTAAGCAACTTGGTCTATGGGACAAAAGAAACAGTATAGCCCGAGAACTCTCCGGAGGAATGAAACGACGTTTAATGATTGCAAGAGGTCTTATCCATGAGCCTCGTCTCCTCATTCTCGATGAACCAACCGCAGGTGTTGATGTGGAGCTTAGGCGGGGGATGTGGGATTTTCTCTCCGACCTCAACCAACAGGGTACAACCATCATTCTTACCACCCATTATCTGGAAGAGGCCGAGCAACTTTGTAAACAGATTGCCATAATAACTGATGGTCAGATTGTTGAAAACACTAGTAAAAAAGCACTACTCAAAAAACTGGATAAGGAAACATTCATTTTTGAGACCAAAGAACCTGTAACGACCTTACCGCCTATAGGTAACACACAGTTCCATTTGCAAGATGAAACAACCATCGAAGCAACCATAGACAAGCAGCTCTCACTGAACGCTGTTTTCAACCACCTCGATCAACACAACATTACAGTGGAAAGTATGCGCAACAAGTCAAACCGATTGGAAGAATTATTTTTGGAATTGGTGGAGCAATGAGACAAGATCTAATCTCCCTCCAATCGATCGCCCGAAAAGAGATGATACGAATCTTTCGTATCTGGATACAGACCCTTGTGCCACCAGTGATTACTATCACACTCTATTTTATCATTTTTGGAAGCTTCATTGGTTCTCAAATCGGTGACATGAACGGCTACAGCTACATGGCCTATATTGCCCCGGGCCTCATCATGATGGCCATTATCACCAACTCATATTCCAACACTGTATCTTCTTTTTTCAGTGCTAAATTCCAAGGAAACGTGGAAGAACTCCTGGTCAGTCCTACCCCCGACTGGGTGATCGTACTTGGCTATGTGGCGGGTGGTATGACCCGCGGTCTCAGTGTGGGGTTTCTGGTCTCAATTGTCAGTCTCTTTTTCATCAGGTTACCACTTCACAATGTTTTTTATGCAGCTCTCTTTGCGCTCCTCACAAGCTTTGTATTTTCACTAGCCGGAATGATCAATGGAATATTCGCCAAAAAATTTGATGATATTTCTATCATCCCTACTTTTATAATTACCCCGCTCACCTATCTTGGTGGTGTATTTTACTCGATCTCCCTCCTTCCCGATGTTTGGCAGATGTTATCAAAAATTAACCCTATTGTTTATATGATAAACGGCTTTCGCTATGGGTTCCTCGGCACCTCTGACATCAATATTTACAGTGGAATAGTGATTCTTATACTATTTTCCGTAGTTCTTTTTGCCATTAACCTTTACTTGTTTAAAAAAGGTATTGGAATACGCACTTAAGCTTCAAGAGATAACAAAAAAAGGTAAACACATGATCCAACTATATGTAAGAGCAGGATGTCCATTCTGTAAAAAAGTAGAAACAGCCGCTGCAACAATGGGACTCATCGCGGGCTTTGATTTTGAACTTATAGATGCTACTTCTGGAACTCCCGGCAGAGATGTCGTCCTTAGAGTGGGCGGAAAAGGCATGGTACCGTTTCTCATCGATGGTGACATCTCGATGTACGAAAGTGATGATATAATCAAATATCTTAAGACAAAAGTATAAAACTATCTGACACGAGATATCATTGTAACAGCTCATCTTCGTGTCAGATTTACACAAGCTACATTTCCCCTCCTGTCACCTCCACACCCTCGTACTCACCTATCATTCGTTCAGTAAACGACTCTTTTTCTGTAAAAATAAGCAGATGAAATTTGACTATTTCACCTCTTATCTCTTATATTCAAGTATTGCAGTACACATGTAGGATATATCTCAGTTCCCCAAGGTACAGTGCGACACATATAAAACTAACCTCTGCCTCGACTCGGCTTTCATTTACAATGCGTATACATAATCGTTACATTTTCACCTTTAAACGAAGCAACGCATTTCTATGTCTTTTCATACTATACCTCTGTTCTGTAACTCAGCCACTTTTAGCCAAAACGCCAATAACAGTTGGGGTCTACAACAATGAACCTACTATTTTTGTAGATAAAAACGGCCAACCAGCAGGTATTTTCATCGATATTCTTGAGGAAATAGCAAAAAGAGAGCATTGGCAGCTCACCTATAAAAAAGATCATTTTACAACCTTGTTCAATCAGGTGAAAAATGGAGAAATTGACGTATTACCAGGTGTCGCGTATTCAAATCATCGAGACCAACTCATCGACTACAACTACAGAACAGTTATTGCCAACTGGGCAGAGTTATACACTTCTAAAGACGTAGAAATTAGCTCATTTCTTGAACTACAAGACAAAATAATAGCTGTTAAATCTGGTGATATTCATTTCAAGGCGCTGAAAAAGACCGTTCAAAGCTTTAATATTGAATGTCGATTTTTGGAAACAGATGAATATAAAACAACCTTTGAAATGCTACAGGCAGGTGTTGCCGATGTTGCCGTAGTGAACAGGCTCTATGGTGAAAAAAACAAACTACAATACTCTGCCAAAGGAACATCGATTCTCTTTAATCCTATTGAAATGCGCTACGCAGTCCCCCCAGGGAAAAATCAAAATATATCCCACACCATTGACACCTATATAAAACTTTTCAAAGCCGACAAGTCCTCAATATACTACATAACGCTTAACAGATGGCTCATGGTTGAAACCGAAAACAGTGGTTCACGCTGGTTATTGCGTTCACTCTATGTGGTAATAGGCATTGCCCTATTTCTCATCGCAGCATCCATGTTATTTCGTAGACAGGTTCGTAATCGGACCTCTGAGCTGCGGCAAGCAAACGAAGAACTTGTGGATCAGATTTCAGAGCGCCGCAACGCCGAGGCGACTTTACAGAAATACGCCAGGGTCATCGAAGCTTCAAGTGATGCGATCGCTCTACTCGACAGTGATAATAAACATATTTTCACTAACGAGTCATATCGCTCTATAGTAGAAACTCCTTCAAAATCACTTGAGGGAACATCCCTTATTGATTTTCTGGGAGAAGATTTTTTCAATCTGGAACTAAAAGAAGCTGTGGCCCAATGCCTACGTGGGGAGACAGTACACGTCCAGACCCGCCCCCGGGCAGGACACACAAACGACTTCTACTGGAACCTCACCCTCACCCCCTACTACTCTGCAACAAATAACCTGGAGGGATACGTCATGGATATTCATGATGTTACTGAACAGGTTGAACTACAGAACCGTCTCAAGAACTCTCAAAAGATGGAAGCCATAGGCATGCTTGCAGGCGGTGTCGCCCACGACCTTAATAATATTCTCTCCGGCCTGGTCAGTTATCCAGATATGCTACTGATCAACAAAGGCCCGGACGACCCAATGACAACCCCACTACAAACCATTAAAAAATCTGGTGAGCGGGCAGCAACAATTGTCCAGGACCTACTCACCCTCGCCAGACGGGGGGTCGGTAGCCATACCACAACGAATATCAATACAATTACCAGTGAATTCCTCACAAGCCCCGAACACCGCGCAATCGGCAAAAGAGCAAGTGGTGTGGAATACGATATGAATCTGGAAGATGAACTCCCTAATATTATGGGTTCCACGGTTCACCTCTCCAAAATTGTAATGAATTTTTTTACAAATGGTGTGGAGGCAATGCCAGAGGGCGGGATTCTGACAATTTCGACTAAGAAAGTTACCCTCCAAAAGGAATACGCAGGTTACGAAATCATCCCACCAGGCAATTTTTCAACACTCACTATCACCGATACGGGGATTGGTATGTCCAAAGGTGAAATTAACCGTGTATTTGAACCATTTTATACCAGTAAAATAATGGGACGAAGCGGAACAGGACTTGGTATGGCTGTTGTGTGGGGAACAGTGAAAGATCACGACGGCTATATCGATATAAAAAGTAAACCAGGCCAGGGCACAACATTTACTGTGTATATCCCAACCACAGACGAGCCAATGCTAGAACAAGCCCAAAGCACCTTACAAGATTATTTAGGTGATGGTGAAAAAATACTTATTGTAGACGACCTGGAGGAACAACGAACTCTCACCCGTGGTATACTTGACAACCTTGGTTACCAGGCAGATGTCGCTGCCTCTGGCATTGAAGCTATCGAAAAATGCAAAAAACAGGCATATGATCTTCTCGTGCTCGATATGATTATGCCGGGTGAATATGATGGATTGTCAACCTATGAGACAATCAAATCATCTCATCCAAAACAAAAAGCAATCATCGTAAGTGGCTTTTCTGAAACATCAAGGGTGAAAAAGGCCCAGGCCTTGGGTGCTGGAGCCTACCTGAGAAAACCATATACCGTTGAGTTACTGGCAACGGCAATATACCGAGAACTCAACGAGACCGTTTAATCATCTTAAATATTTTTTATCCAATGCGAACAACCACTTCCTGAAACTGGCGTCATCAATCTCATTGTCTGTTAAAATCCCCTGGTTGTAGAAAGGATCAACCATATCCTCTTGCTTTTGCAATACATTCTGAAATCTACGTTTTTCTTCCAATCGTTCCATTACATCATCTTCACGGGTGCTCGCAGGCACAGCCCTAACCTCTTTATCCTGAGCAGCAAAAGGGGTATAGGTTATTATTTTGCCATGTGCTCCCAAGCGTATACTGAGATCAGCCATTGCAAACAAATCCGGAAACTCAGTAAATCTAAACCCTCCGACAGCCTCGTAATCTTCTTTTCGTAGCATAGCAATATCCCAACGCCCATAGCTGACATCTTGCGGACAATGCAGCCCCGCCATATGCCGAGAACCAGAGGTGAGAAACTCTTGCAAATACACAGCCCTTTCATTTGTAATATCTGGCACGAGATACGATTTTCCATCGCCTCCATTATACGTTGTGCGACCGCAAGCAAGTGCCACATCAGGACGACTCAAGGAGGAGTAGAGCTCTGTGAGCCATTTTTCGCTGAGTTTCTGACTACAGCCATCCAAGAAAACGATAAACTCACTATCAGATGCACGAATAAACCGGTCCATGACATCTGCTCTCGTTTCATTGTCGCCAACGGACACAACCGTGCAAGCTGTAAGACCTGAACCTTCAATATGTGAGCTTACCATCTCGCAGCTTTTCTCATCTGTCGCCACAACATATTCAACCTCAGCTCCGTCACATTCTTTACCTAGATGAGTTAAAAATTCTGGTCGACATCCATCAATTCCTACTGCCCAAACAAGCACTGTGACCCCTGCCACTGGGCTGCACGGAAGAGTGAGATGATAAAAAAAGTTTAACTCAGTCTTATCCACCTTATAAGGTAATCCACGACGCGAGACAGCTGCATCTAAGGCAAGTCTTCCAGCCTCGTTGGCGTAATCTTTTTGCCCATGATTTATGCTTGTAGAACTTTCCGAAGCTCTCCAGTGGTACAGTATTTTGGGAATATGAACGATGTTATTGCAAACTTCAGAGAGTTTGAGCATCAGGTCATAATCCTGAGCCCCATCGCATGCAGAATCAAGCCCACCGACCTCTTTAAACAGAGACCTTTTCACCGTCACAAAGTGAGTTATATAATTATGTGAGAATAATAAACCCAGATTAAAACCAGGCTTTCGAAACACAGAAAGAGTGGAACCGTCATCACCTATCAGATCTTCATCGCTATAGACCAGATCGGCTTTCTGATTATTAATGACCTCAACCACTTCCAACAGACAATCCACTGTCAGCTCGTCATCATTGTCTAAGAACCCTATATACTCTCCCGATGCAAGTTTTTCGGCCTCGTTAGTTGCTCTTGAAATCCCTCCGTTTTCAGAAAGAAATGTGACCTTAATGCGAGAGTCTTTTCCCGCCCACTCCTCTAGAAGAGGGCGCACATCAGGATCTGTGCTGCAATCATCAGCCAGACATAATTCCCAATGGGGGTATGCCTGGTAGAGAACAGAGCGGATACAGTTTCTCAGAACACCCAGATCTGGATTATATACTGGCACCAGGATGGAGATAAGGGGCGTATTGCTCAGTGCGGCCACTCGTGGATGGCAGTAAACACCATCAAAAGCGCCTTGAGTGACGTAGTGAGTTAAAGATTCAGCTCTGGTAAGCTCCACACCACATTCATGCCTGTAAAAATCCGGATCAAATAATTTTCCAGGTAGGTATGTTGTAGCTTCTGCTGTCGCTAAATAGTGAGATAGTGGGTCAAAGACTTCATCATGCTCTGATCCAAGTTGCCCTGTATAGAATTGTGGCTCAAAAACTGGAAGAGGGCTTTTACCAATTGACGCACCGTGGAGCTTGTAATGCTTAACAATTTCGTATCTAACGCCTGATAAAATGGGGTTTTTATCGAAATAATATGCAAAATCAAAGTTTAAGCTAGGACTCTCTCCTTGCGTCTGACCCAAATGACTATAATGGATGAGCGGATTACCATCGTTTGATTTCTCGTCGATGCTCTTCCAATATGTTATTGGATCAAAAAATGGCCCTGGCTTATAACCCTTCTTCCAACCAGAACATAAATAATGAAGAAAAGGATTCTCCTCTATCCCCTCTGGAAAATAGTGAGAAACGTAGAAATCCGTATCAAAAAGAGGGTGAGGATCTGCCTGCTGAACCCAGGAATTCAGGCCACCCGCAATACGATTTGCACAAGCTTCAGCGGTTTTTATATAGGTCCAGAGTGGGTCGAGATCATCCTCACTCACCCTTCCTTGCAGACTAAGATAATAGCCGGAATCAAAAACCTTCAACGCTCTAAGTCTGCGGTAATCGCTATTAACACATAAGCGTAAAAGAACCAGAACAACTTTTTTAATATTCATGAAACACAAAGCTCGCTATGGATGCAGTAATTTCAGATCAAGAGGAGCTTCTATAATTCTTTTGGCCTCAGTGTCTAACAGTTCATGGATAATAACTTCCATAATACGCCACACCTTTACACCTGAACGAATACAACCAGTTATGGTCTCATCTTGTCTGCCACAAGCCATATGCATATGCAACAGTGGTGTTCCTTCTTTATCACAAAAAAGTGTGCCTGTACCCGCAACTTCATGAGCCCCAGACAGTTCAAGATGCATAGGAACAAGCGGTAAGCCTCTGTCTGACTGCGGCCCTACAACAATTTTACTGCCGTCATCGGCACCGCCCACAACAATGAGCGAAGCTGCTGATATATTATGATCTACAGCAAACTGTTCTATAACTTCATGGACAATTTCACCATCTTCCAGGCGAACAATAAAAACCCTACCCTGGCGTGCTTCCGAATATTTCATACCTGTATCTCCGGTTATTAACAAATCGCAATATGATTATTTTGAATCCAATTGGGACAACTGTACTATAATAAAATTAACTAATACAGTATGAAAGCCTCGTTGTCAGCACGAGACCCTCTTTATTAAAAGGCAATATCATGTTAGGGTAATCTCTCATTTATAACTGCTGTATTTGAACACCTTTTAGATATTGTTAACTCGTGCTATTTCCACACGATGGAGGGATGCACAATGGTACATTCGATTTCGCACAAAGATGTAGAAGCACTCCACCTGTTCCAAAACCGTAACCGCTTGCTCAGCGCAATCAGGGAACAGAGTCTTCAAGACCCGGAAGACCAAGACAGGACACTGCTTTTCCAACATTGCTGCACCACCCTCTCAGACGCCTTCGGCTGTCATTATGTCTGGGCAGGAGATATTGATGCAGATGACTGCTCCCTCATCACCTTTGCTTCTACCCCGATACCGACACCACACCATAGAGAAAAGCAACACCAACTTGCGACTATTCTAAAAGAAAAATACGGTTGTAAGCTTCTCAATTTCACTACTCCCTGCTACTTTCATTTTAATAACGACAACAATATCAATAGTGAATTCTGGCCGCCCCATTGCGCTGTCTGGCCCATTGCATACAATAACAATAAATATGGTTTTATTGCCATGCACTGCAAAGAAGACTTCAACCTTGGAGAACTTAAAGGGGAGTTTATCTCCCACGTAATGGATGATCTCGCCCTCGCCATTTATTCTCAGGACACCACACTCAAATTAAAAAGAGAAAGGGACTTCAACAAAGAGATTGTCGATACGATACAGGCCTTGATGGTATCCATCAGACCCTGCGGCACCATCTTGTCTTTTAATACAAGGGCAGAAGAAATTACCGGCTATCGGGAACGAGAGGTCATAGACAAATACTGGGTTGACGTGATGGTTACCCCCGCAAAACGCATCCAGCTACAAAAAAAATTCTCGGAAATTCTTAGTGGGTCCGAGGGAAACATCAACTTCCTGGCCCCTCTTTTGACCAAATCCGGCAGTGAGAGAGTCATCAGTTGGCACGGATCTATTCGTCATAACATTGAAACTGGCCAGGTGGGCTTGGTGATGCTTGGCATTGATGAAACGGACAACCTGGCGACGGGACAACAGCTTAATATGTTCACTGCACGTTGGGAAAAAATCTTCATCGCCATGCAAGACCCGGCACTGCTTGTAGCAAGTGACAGTACAATTTTAGAGGCCAACCCAGCAACCTTTGCTGCTGCAAAAAAAAGCAGGAAAGAAGTTATTGGTGAACATGTTTGCGAAATCCTTCACGGTGGCCATGGAGATATGCTCCAATGTCCTCTTGAACTATTAATCGGTCATCAAAAAACCCAGATTTCAGAAGCAGAGCTTCATGGTCTCCATGGCACCTATATGCTCACAGTAACTCCACTCATTGAAGAAAATGGTGAAGTTAATGCCACACTACTTCTCGCCAGAAATCTCACAGAAGAAGAAGTCATACGTGCAGAAACAATTCGCGTGGCTCAACTCGCGGCCATTGGAGAGCTTGCATCAGGCGTTGCCCATGAAATTAATAACCCGATCAACGGCATTATCAACTATGCTCAAATCATACTTGATGAACCTGACGACCCAGAAGCGGACGATAATCTTCGTAATATAATTAGTGAGGGAAAACGTATCGCCGCTATTGTCTCAAACCTTCTCGACTTTGCCAGACGGCGTGAAGAAATCCCCACCTGCTCTGATATTTCAAAAATTATTAAAAGCAGTATTAAGCTCGTAAACCATCTCCTCAAAAAAGACGGTATCACCTGTACCATCAATATCGACGACACACTTCCTCCACTCAAATGTAATGATCAACAGCTACAACAAGTAGTCCTCAATATCATCAGCAACGCCAGATATGCTGTTAACAAAAGATTTCCAGGACATTGCAAAGAAAAGAAAATTGAGATTACAGCAAGTCTGGCGAATAAAAAGGAGGGTGAATGTATCCGTCTCACTTTTAGAGACTCCGGTATGGGCATCATCCCCGAAATAAGAAATAGATTATTTGATCCGTTTTTTTCCACAAAACCAAAAGGTGCAGGAACGGGCCTCGGTCTCAGTATCAGCCACGGAATCATTAGAGATCATGGTGGTATTATCCGTGTTCAGAGCAAACCTGGTGAGTGGACTAAATTTACCATAGACCTCCCCCTTACTTCTGAGTAATTGCCATGGAAAAAAACAATACGATAACTTCAATTCTCATAGTCGATGACGAAGCGAGCTTAAGAAACACATTTCGAATCTTCCTGAGCCGTGCAGGTTACGAGAATGTCCAGGCGGTGGACAGTTTTAACGCAGCCATCTCTGCTGTCAGCTCTGAAACATTTGATCTCATCATCTGTGACATCGTCCTTGAAAATCATTCAGGTATAGACCTGTTACAGACGTTTAATGAAATGGGCGTTACCTGTCCAGTCGTTATTATCACTGGTTATCCCCACGTAGAAACCGCTTCTGATGCAGTCCGCCTTGGAGCCTTTGATTACCTCTCCAAACCTGTGGAAAAAGAGACTCTTCTCAAAACTGCACGTCTTGCATTACGACAATACAACCTGGAACGTGGAAAAAAGCAGGCTGATGCTAAACGAGATGAATATCGCACTATACTGGAAACAATTTTTCAAAGTGTTTCTGATACCATTATTTCTGTGGATAAAGACCTCACCATCATGGAGATCAACCATATCGCGTCCATGTTGTGCTATGAACAAAAACTGTTTCCAGGTGCAAATCTGGCTGATTGCTTAAGACAGACAGATCTCAATATTCTCAGTACAATAGTAACAAATGTACTTACAACAGGGGTTGGCATACCAGACAGGCGCCTGGAGTGTAAATTAAATGATGGAACAAAACTCCTCAGTATCTGCGTTTCTCCCCTTAAGAATGTTTTAAAAGAGGAACAACCCACGACGGGTGCCGTTCTTGTTCTACGAGATATCACCTATAAAAGAGAGGAAGAGCAAAGACAGAGCAATACCTTTCATAAACTGATAGGTGCCAGTCCTGCGATGCAGGAACTCTTTACTCTTATTAAAAATATTGGAAAGGTGGACACCTCCGTTCTTGTGACAGGGCCAAGTGGTACAGGAAAGGAACTCGTAGCCGATGCTCTGCACCGTGAAAGCAGACGAAAAAATAAACCTCTTATCAAGGTCGACTGCTCGGCAATTGCAGATAATCTGCTCGAAAGTGAACTTTTTGGCCATAAAAAGGGGTCTTTTACAGGAGCTACCAAAGACAGAAAAGGGCGAATACTCCAGGCAAATGGTGGAACTCTTTTCCTCGATGAAATAGGTGACATCTCACAAATAATGCAACTGCGCCTGCTTCGCTTCCTCCAGGAAAAAACCTACTATCCTGTTGGATCTGACAAAGAATTCCAAGTGGATATTAGGGTTGTCGCAGCGACAAATGCAAACCTTAAAGAAAAGGTCGCAGACGGGAGTTTCAGAGAGGATCTTTACTTCAGACTTCTTATAATCGACATAGCCCTCCCCCCACTTCGTGACCGCAATGGAGACATTCCACTTCTTGTGAATCATTTTATAGAGCGGTTTGGTGCGCAGATGAAAAAACACATAACTGGTATCTCAGATCAGGCCATGACCATACTGTGCAATTTTTTCTGGCCAGGAAACGTCAGACAACTCGAACATGTCATCGAGCGAGCCTGCGTACTGTGCCCAGAAACAACAATATCGGTTAGCCAACTTCCTCAAGATGTAACAGATAGGGCTGAGAATAAGCATTCACAAAAAGCCGATAGCACTGTCCTTGAGCACTTTATCTCAGAAGATCGGCCAGAGAACTCTCAGAAAAATCAGTCCTTCCCAACGACTACCCCCTCAGAGGTAAAAAACAATATTACCCGTGCTCTTAAAAAAGCTGGAGGAAATAAAGCAAAAGCAGCTCGACTTCTTGGTATCGACCGCTCGACACTGTATCGTAAAATACATGAACTTCATATCGACCTCCATGAGCTAGAATCATAAAAGACGTAAATACCACAGAACTGTTGCAACACTTCTGTGGTACAACAGTTCTCTCTCAAATACCCTATCCTCTCCACCTAAAACAAGAACCTGCCGCCCCACCACACCTTTACGTTTAATATCAAACACTAAGAAGACCAACAAGAATTACCTACACCTCTCTTTTCCCGGAAACGATGTACTGGCATTACATATGCTACTCAATGATTCAAGAAGATAGGTTCTCAACTACAGAGGAGGTGCCATGGAGTCCCAAACAATGCCTCAGTACAATACACTTTTTGCGACTGATCAGGATTGCATTGCCTACCTATTTCAAAAACGCTGGCCGAATGGATTCCACTGTCCTTTCTGTGATAGACACCAAAAAGAAATCGCCCCAGCGCATACAGTGGTATGTCGATATTGCAGAAAACAGAGCTCAATAACAGCGGGCACTCTCATGCACGGTAGTAAAAAAAATCTCTCTGAATGGATGCAGGTTGCAGCACAATTTTGTTTTTCAAAAGATGGGATGAGTGCCAGGTCCCTACAAAATTCTCTTCACATCGCAACCTACCAGACTGCGTGGAACTGGCTCAAAAAACTACGAAAGGCTGCAGCCGTTGCAGAATCCTATCCTCTCAAGGGCCCTGTTCAGCTCACCCTTTTCACAGCTAAAAAGAACGCCTCCTCTTATCAAAACACGTCCCAGATAGCCTGTCTCATGGAGATAGCCAAAGGTGTAAGTCAGGGCAGAGTTCGCCTTGCTACATTACCAGATAACACCCCAGATACGCTCCCAGAATTTATCACACAAGTGGTGCCTAAAGGTTCCATCATTATAACAACAGCTGATCTTCAAAGCCTTGTCAGAATTAATCAAAACTACCATCGACAACGTACTGATACCGAAAACACTCAGGCAATAGAGCTTATAAGCAAGCTACAAGGATGGATGCGGAATATTTACAGAGGTGCGACTGATCCAAAATACTTACAAGACTATTTAGATGAATTCTGCTTTCGCCATAACACTGCCAACTGGAACAATTCTCTCGCCATACTGGATCATTTACTCACAGGCATCATGGGTGGAAATGCAATCCAACCCCTATCAATCCAACCAACCCCTGCGGAGGAGAAGTGATGACTTCTAAATTCCAGGCAAGTCTTATCCTTATTGGAATGACCTTGTTCGGCCTCCTTGGTTACAATGCCTGGTTGCTTGAAACAACACCTCCAACAATGGCATATACAACTTTTGTAAACAAGCTTGAAGACAATAATATGAGCACTGTTGAGCTCAGAGATGGAGAAATTTATGGAGAGGATAAGAACGGTTACCAGTTTATCACCTACTGCCCGGATGTTCCCGCCCTGATGCCTCTTTTATTATACTCAGATCTCTTGCTCACAACAAAAGCCCCGCCGAGCCAATTCAGGCAAATGTTTCCCGTAATTCTGTGGTTTTTTATTCTTACATTTCTCTGGGTCTTCCTTACCCGAAAATCCTCTCCAAAAAGTGAATTTGCTGGGAGCAATCGCCTGGACAGAGGTAACCAAACAACTGAGCAAAAAACGTTTAAGGACGTGGCGGGTATTGATGAAGTAAGAGAAGAACTCGTTGAGATTATAGACTTTTTAAAACATCATGAGAAGTACAACCTTCTTGGGGGGCGCATTCCCAGTGGAGTCCTACTCCAGGGCCCTCCCGGTACAGGAAAGACTCTTTTAGCACGAGCCCTTGCAGGCGAAGCATCTGTACCCTTTTATTCCCTTGGGGGCTCAGATTTTGTCGAAATGTTTGCAGGAGTTGGAGCCTCAAGGGTACGGGAATTATTTCAGATTGCTAAAACAACGGCTCCCTGCATTGTTTTCATCGATGAAATCGATGCCATAGGTGGCAAACGAAGCGGCGGTATGAATGGTTCCCACGAAGAACGGGAACAGACCCTCAACGCTCTTTTAGTTGAGATGGATGGCTTTTCCAGCCACGATGAGACCATCATCATCATAGGGGCAACCAACAGACCAGATATCCTCGACCCTGCACTCCTTCGTCCCGGCAGGTTTGACCGACAACTTACGGTTTCTCTACCAAACCTCAAAGGCAGGGTAAAAGTTTTAGATGTCCACACTCGAAATGTCACCACCGCAAGTGGTATCAACCTTGCTAATATCGCCTTGGGTATTCCAGGATTCAGTGGCGCAGATATTGCCAACCTTGTCAATGAAGCGGCGCTTATTGCAGCAAGGAAAGAAAAAAAAGCAGTTGAGCTCATCGATTTTGAAGAAGCCAAAGACAAAATCATCATGGGCCTCGAGCGTAAAAATGCCATGATAAGTGACAATGAACGACGAATAATTGCCTACCACGAAGCGGGCCACGCCATTGTCGCAACATTTCTTCCAGAAACTGACCGTCTCCATAAAATTACCATTATTCCACGGGGACAGGCCCTTGGCCTCACCCAGCAAATTCCATTTGAAGAGCACTACACCTACTCACTTATCTACCTGCTCAACCGAATCAAAGTGTTACTCGGAGGCAGGATATCAGAAGAAATTGTCTTCAATCAGCTTTCCACCGGTGCTGCAAATGACATTAAGGAGGCAACAGAAATCGCCCAGAAAATTGTTTGTGAATGGGGGATGAGTGAGACTATGGGAGCAACCGTATACCAGACCAGACAGGATACCGACCATCACGCACTTCATAGTGAAAAGACCTCGAGGGAAATTGACCTTGAAATCAGGCGAATCATTTCCGACTGCTACAACCAGGCAGAAGCTTTACTATGTGAGCATATCAAACTCATTCATGAATTGGCTGAGATTCTACTCATTCACGAAACAGTGGACGGTGAAGAGGTGGATATCATCATTAAATGCTACCTCAATAGAGATGAAAAAAAATTGGCAGAATATAAAAATGCCCAAGAACTGACAGAAGCATCTTACACAAATCAAGAGGAGATGGAGTCATGAACCACACATCTGTAAAACTGGCAATCTCGTTTATCCATCTTCTGGGGTGTATCTTTTTGGCCATGGGGAACACTATAGCAGGACCAGCACCCACGGAAATAATAATCAGCCAACTGACAGATCTCTACACTCCCGTTGTCTTCGACCACCTGACACACTCAGAATCCTACGAATGTTATCGTTGTCATCATGATAGTGAAAGTGATGAACAAAATGGATCATGCAATACGTGTCACGCGGGAAGGCCTGTTGGAGGTCAAAAACAATGTTCTACCTGCCATTTGACCAACACTGACGAACAGAAAAAAAACTCAGAACAGAAGGTAACGTACCTGTACCATATCGACACACCTGCACTGAAAGGCAGTTGGCATCTTCTCTGTCGCACATGCCACGTAGAAGACGATGGACCAACTGGATGTCAGGGCTGTCATGCGTTTACGCCAAAAGGACAGGAGTTTTTTAAGCTTACAAAATAGATTTTTAGCTCATTCACTAAGGAGATTGTTATGGGGATAAATATGAAACGTAGAGCACTCTTAAAAGGTGGGCTTGCCAGTACAGTACTCTCTTTACTGCAGAGACCAAAAACGGCTGAGGCCCATAATATCAATACATATCCTGACAACTATGGTGTTCTTGTTGACCTTACCCGCTGCGTCGGTTGCAGAAGCTGCGAAGCTGCCTGTAATAAGGAGCAGGCCCTTCCTGAGCCCGAAACTCCTTTTACCGATGAATCTGTTTTTGACCTCCACGAACACGGACAAAACAGACGAACCGATGCAACTGCCTATACAGTAGTCCAGCGTTATGATTTCCCAGGCCAAGACCATCCGTTATTTAAAAAAGTACAATGTAACCATTGCCTGGAACCCGCATGTCTCACCTCATGCTTCGTTAACGCATATACAAAGACACCGGAGGGCGCGGTTATCTACAACCCTGATGTCTGCGTCGGTTGCAGAACCTGCATGATCGCTTGTCCTTTCTATATTCCAACCTTTAATTATTCAAGTGGCCTACACCCAAGGATCAGAAAATGTATTTTCTGTTACGACACCAGGCTAAAATACGGCAAGCCACCAGCCTGTGTAGAAGCATGCCCACAGGAAGCTCTTGTCTTTGGCAAGCGGGATGCACTCGTAAAAAAAGCGAGAAGACGAATAGAACAAAAACCAGATCGGTATCAGGACCATATCTATGGTGAATTTGAAGCGGGTGGGACCTCCTGGCTGTACCTGTCACCAGTTCCTTTTGACAAAGTAGGGTTTAACCCCAACATACCCGATGAGCCTGTTCTCGATGGCGTAAAAGGCTTTCTTGCTATCGTTCCTATGGTGCTCACCATCTGGCCTGCCCTATTTGCAGGATTCCACCTGCTCGCAACCAGAAAAGAGCAAAACACAGAAGAGAGAGAAAAGACGAGCGAAGAGGATGCAAAATGAAGGATATAGCAAATGACCTCCCTCACCTCCCAATCAAAAGTTCTGCCAAGCCCGACGGGTCACTCTGGAAAGTAAAAGAACAACTCTATCTAGGCCTTCCTTTTGATCAATATTGGCATAAAGTTACCTCAAGCTGGCTCAACCGAGTCCTCTTTGTGATAATCAGTGTCGGCCTCTTTTTCTTAGGCCAGCGTTACCTCTTTGGACTCTCCATGATCACCCACGGGTCCAATGATTACCCCTGGGGGCTTTTTCTTGGCTTTGGCCTTTTTGCAATGGTTCCTCTTTCTGCGTCAGGCTTTCTTCTTGGAACAACCGTTGTCATCTTTGGTAGACATGACTTTCATTCCATAGAACGCCTTGCTCTTTTAAACGGTCTTCTCGGTTATTTCTTTGCTGTAGTCTACCTTGAAGTAGACTTAGGTATGCCTTGGCGTCTTGCCTATCCGATGATTGTGTCCTTTGGTCCCGCTGCTGTACTTTTTTTAGTGGCCTGGCACGTTGCAACCTACCTCTCTGTTCAGATCGCAGAACTTCTTCCAGCACTTTTTTCATGGATGAATCGTCCAGGTTGGATCCAGTACATTAAACGCATCAGCCTTGGCCTTACCATTGCGGGTATTATCCTCTCAACCCTTCATCAAGGGGCTCTTGGCGCACTCTTTACCTATGCTCCAACCAAGATACACCCGTTGTGGATGTCCATTGATTTTCAGTGGATTCACTTTTTCTGTTCGGCCATCTTCGGAGGTCTATCAATGGTCATCGTCAGTTCAACACTCATCAATCATTTTATGAGCTGGCGATGTAGTGAGCGTTTTTTAGCAGATCTTGACCGTATTACACTTGGCCTTGCAAAAGGCTCAACCTACGCCATGTTCACGTATCTGGTCATTAAACTTGTGGCGATCGCCCATGACAATGAGTGGGAACAGCTGCTCAGTGGCTGGGGACTTTACTACCTCCTAGAGCTTGCGATAGGAGTCGTGTTGCCAATGATCATGTTTAGCAAAGCTATTCGAAGTGGTGGGGTAAAACTTGCCCGAATAGCCGGTTTTATTACAGTAATTGGCATTGTATGGAACCGACTCAACACAACTATCGTCTGTTTCAATTATCAGATGTATCAGGAAATACCGCACTGGAAAGAAATCTGGGTGACAATCGCCATCTATGCCATCTATTTTATAACCTACCGTTTCATCGTCTACCGACTTCCCATTGTTTTTGACTGGGAAGAAAGTGATTCATAGGCCTGATATTTCATGTAAAACACACCTCATTTACAGATTTTCATGAAATATTCAGATGGCCGGTGACACACTTAGGCTCAAAACTGTTGTATAGCCTGTATGACAGGTTATACAACAACAATGCAGAAGTGTAGTATAGATAAAATAAGAGCTTCCCCTTCCCCCCTCTCTCCCCTTTTATACAAGCAAAGATCAAGCCCCTGAACAAATTGGTTTTTCCTTTAATTACAGAACACTACACCCTAACCGATCTCCACATTCTATTTTACCTGACAAATCCACTCCTTCTTGAAACATGGCATGATTACTGCTTTAAAGTTGTTAAGAAGAACACCACAGCAACACAACATCTGAAGAGGAGGCGATCATGAAAAGCTCAATTATTACAAAAGAAAATATTAAAATTGATGCCGCTGATGAAATACTGGTTCTTGGACTAAGAACCGGTGCAGTGATTTGTGCCCTTATTGGAACATGGGCTCTATGTAGCATAGTTTCAGCCGTGGTCAACACCGGGCCACTAACAATGTTGCGGGGCTATATAACTGCAATTACCGGAATATAGAGGCCTTCCTATAACAGCTTTGTAATTGATAGAGTATACAACCCCATTATAGTTTTCAGGAGAGATAATGCGAACGCACGAAACAAGTAAGGTGACAACCTATGCAATGGCTGGGATAGGTGGATTTTTTGGACTTTGGGCAGTTGCAGCCCTCGTAGGCGGGCTTCACAGGGTAAATTGGCAAGTAACTGAACTCATCCGCCACTATCTGGTTGCATCGGGAATGATCACACCGTTACATACAATGGTTGATTTTTACTCCCACATTAAAGGCATTGAATACCTTATCTGCGTAGCCTTCTTCGTGGCATTTCCGGTGTTCTATAAATATGTGGAAAAAAGTGACAACCGCACTAAAACAACAGTCCACTCAAAATAATAGGCAAGCAGGGATACTCTTTTGACTATCCCTGCTTATTTCTCTTTTCCACTACAATTATTCGATATCAAAGTCCCGCTACTTCTTTCCCTTTGCAACAATCCATACAGCATGAACGATCCCTGGAATTATGCCTAATATTGTCAAAACAATATTAATCCAGAAATGCTTGCCGAAACCAACCTGGAGGAAAGCTGCCACCGGTGGAAAGAATATCGCACATACTATTTTCAATAATTCCATATCGTTTTTATCATACCGTTAGGGTTTTTCTTAAATGACGATCTTCACCAGTATTACCTTTTAATCATGCTGTACAAAGATCAGTTTATTAATGTCAAAGCCAGCTTCTTTTGCCCTTGTAATAAATTTCGCTCTTATTCCTTCATCAACCGTTGGCGTTCGAGATAAAAGCCATAGATAGGATGTATTGTAGCCAGAGACAAAGGCATACTGATAGTTTTCCTTATCCAATTCAAAAATAACATAGGAGCTATAAAACGGACCAAAGAAGGAGACCTTAAAAAAACCATCATCTTGACCGTTTACAAAAAAGGCCTTTCCTTCGGCCTCTTTCCACACCTTTTTCTCAATTGAATAGCCCCGATTTTTAACAGTAACGCCCCCATCATCTCGCAGGAAGTAGTTTGCAGTTACATGATCTAAACCTGTTTCAAAAGAATGATCTAACCTGGCAATTTCGAACCACTCTCCTAAGTAACTATCTAACTTGAAATCTTTCACCGGAACTACATTTTGAGGCATTCCCATACAGCCGGATAAGACGAGAGAGGCTATTCCAAGAAGTAGTTTTCTCATGATCTGTTTCCTTACGTGATATTAACTTAAATGTGCTTGTATCTAAGGCTTGAAACCAGACCTAGAAACTTGAACCTGGCTGACGTAAAAAAGCCTCTTCTTCAGGAGTTGAAACCCGACCGAGTATTTTATTTCTGTGAGGATAACGTCCAAATTTCTCGATAATTGCCCGGTGCCTCTTCTCAAAATCTATTGATGATGGATTACCCAGTGTCGCAAAAAGTGTTTCACCAACCGAGTGTATAACGAGTGACTCGCTATGCATAAAAGGCATATAGAGAAAACTTCTTTTTTCAGGACTGAGTTCAGAATCAAAACCGCGGGCAATGGCGGATTGCGACAGAGCTAAAGCTAATGAATCATAGGCAAAAGACTCAGGTTTGTCGCGAAACATGTTTCTTGAAAATTGATCCAACACAATTATCTCTGCAAGAGCACCCTCACCTGTTTTTCTCCATTCGTACAACTCGCAGTTCACTGCCTTTTTATGTGTTTCTAAAAACCTCTCCTTCATACGTTCATCAAAATTTTCATCCTTAGTCCACCACTGCGACTTATCGATTTCTTCAAACCAAAATTCAAGAATTTCTTTATACATTTCAAGTCCTCAATGCAATTACGATACGTTAGAAATACCCCCAGTGGCCTCTTTTTATCAGACTACCTCATTTCTTTGATACTGAATGCACAATACCAGCAAGTGCCTTTTCTATTTTTGCTATGACTGGTTCGCAACCGACAATATTATGCCTTTTCTCTAAATACCTTGGATCGTTATACGATATCCAGACCTTAGCGCTATCATCTTCCCAAATTAATGCTTTCTGGGGTAAATCAAGGGCAACAGTCTGCTGACATTTCATAAGGGGACTTCCCACCTTTGGATTACCAAATATTATTACCTCTGTGTCTCGCAGTTCGACACCGACTTTATTCGCAGCTTCGGAATGCTTTATTCTACTGAAGACAGTCATTCCTTTCTCTTTTAAGATGGTCTCCATCCTATCTGCAGTTTCTTTTACTTTAAAAGAACTTTGGACATTAACCACTCCATCTGCAGCTTGGGCGGGAATTGCAAAACACAATATAAGCAGTGCGGTGAAAAATAATTTCTTCATTGTTTTCTCCTTGAATTGGATTAACGAGTCTGTAGAAAAAGCCCTTCTAACAGAAGTACATGTTCTAGATTCCTGTATTGTGAATCACTACAAAATGGCAGGTTATTAGACAGTTAAATCATGTTAAATATCTTTGCTATCAAAACATAACAGATACGTGCATTTCGTTGATATTTTATGGAGAGAGACTTGGAAAAGAAACTCATTGACAATAGCCTTATTTTCGTTACCCTACATTCCATTACTAGGTAACCAACACAAAAAATCTCTCCATTTGAAACAAAAGTTATGAAATCCAAAATACTACGCCTCTTGCAAGAGGAAACTCATATCATTTCAGGTGAAGAGCTGAGCGGCAAGTTGGACGTCAGCAGGGTTACGATCTGGAAACATATCAAAGCCCTACAAGAGATGGGATATGAAATTATATCCGGTCCGAAGGGGTACAGTTATAGTGCCAACAATGACTTTCTCTTCCCATGGGAATTTGGCAAACGACAGGATCAAATTCATTTTTATGACAGCCTGCCATCGACCATGAATAAGGCCAAGGAACTTGCCAGACAAGGGGCTCCTGATCAGTCGATAGTTCTCGCCGATTTCCAGAAAAAAGGCAGGGGCCGGATGCAACGGACCTGGTTTTCCCAAAGGGGTGGACTGTACTTTACATTAATTCTCCGCCCCCAGCTTCCTGCTACCTCAGCCTTTCTCATGAACTTTATCACCTCGACCGCTCTGGCTAAGGCCATAAGAGAACAGACAGGACTAAAGGCCGAAGTTAAATGGCCTAACGACATCCTGATAGGAGATAAGAAACTCTCCGGGATGCTCTCTGAGCTTGAGGCCTCAGAGGAATTGGTTTCCTTTGTCAATATCGGCATTGGTATCAATGTCAATAATGACCCGACAAAAGATGAAAAAACAGCGACCTCCATTGCTCTTGAACTTGGTCATAAGATCAAGAGAAGAGCTCTACTGAGTAGTTTTCTCGACAAGCTTGATGATAAGCTGAGCAACTTCAAACCAGAAGACGCTGTGTCTGAGTGGAAAAAGTACACCATGACTCTGGGCCGACAGGTAAAAATTGTGACACTTAAAGAAACTGCCGAGGGTAAAGCTGTCGATATCGATGAATCAGGTGCTTTAATTTTACAGCAAAATGATGGCACATTAAGAAAAATCATCTATGGAGATTGTTTCCATCTTTGATACCAAGAATAGAGCAACGCCATTAGTACTAGAAAATGTATCACTAATAACCTCCACCATAAAACAGAGGAAATCATCAATGAGCACGTCTATCGAGCAAAAAAATGATCTGAACATATCCAACCAGTTGCAAATGACAGTCTACAGTTCATTGATGGCAGCTCTCATAGCGGTCGGGTCATTTATTGCCATTCCCATTGGTCCAGTTCCTATTGTTTTGCAGAATTTATTTGTAATGTTGGCAGGCCTGCTGCTTGGTTCCAGATGGGGAATGGCCAGCGTGGGACTGTATTTATTGGCCGGCACGTGTGGCTTACCTGTTTTTTCCGGTGGTGGAGCTGGTATAGGTCACTTCTTTGGCCCCACCGGAGGTTATCTTATAAGTTATCTTCCTGCGGTCTTTGTTGTTGGTTTTATAAGTGAAAGATCAACCAGCCTGTTTGCCAGAGCCGCTGCTTTGGTGGCAGCACATGTGATCATTTTCTCTATAGGAGTAAGTTGGTTGAAGGTTGCCACCGGGATGTCATTTGCTAAAGCAATGGCTGTAGGGATGTTCCCCTTTCTTATTGGTGATGTGGTAAAAATAATTGCTGCGCTCCTCATCGCCCGTGCTTTATATCCTCTTGTTTCCAAGAAGATTACAAAATAGATTGATTCAATGGCAGACATTATTGAAATTGACCACCTGAGCCACACGTTTAGTGATGGCTCCCTAGGCCTACGCGATATACAGCTGGGCATCAAAAAAGGTAGCTTTGTTGTCCTCGCGGGTTGTAACGGCTCGGGGAAAACGACCTTGATTCGCCATCTCAATGGCCTCTTGTTACCGACGGAAGGTGAGGTCCGGATTGAGGGGATTCCTGTCGCCACCAATCTTACTCATGCACGGCAAAAAGTGGGAATGGTGTTTCAAGACACCGATAGCCAGATAGTGGGAGAGACAGTATTTGAGGATATCGCTTTTGGTCCTGAAAACTTGAAACTAGATAGAGACGAGATTAATAGACGGGTTACTACAGCGCTTGATCTGGTCGGCTTGTCTACGCGGGCAGAGGATCGTCCTCATCTACTCTCAGGAGGGCAGAAACGACGTTTAACCATTGCAGGAATTCTGGCAATGGAACCTGCGATCCTCGTTTTTGATGAACCATTTTCAAACCTTGATTTTCCGGGGATAATTTCTGTATTACAACACATTGTATCCCTCCATAAGCAAGGCAATACAATCCTTTTGACCACCCATGACCTTGAAAAGGTGATTGCCCACGCTGATCGTTTGCTGATCATGGATAACGGTAGGATAGTACGCGACGACAGACCACAGGAGCTTTTTAAGGATCTTGAGAGTTTTGGAGTCCGGCAACCTTGCGCCTCCCGCATGGGGGGCGAGGTCAGCTCATGGCTAGAGTAACGGTCTTTAGTTACAAAAAAGGAATTTCTCTGCTCCACCGATTGGATCCAAGGTTTAAGTTGCTCTACATGATCATGCTGAGCATGGGAACCATCTCCAGTGGATTTTTAGGACTTGCTATAACCACAATTGTCATTGTCACCATGCTACTTGCAGCGAAGATCAATATTCTTGCTGTACCGCGGGAACTGAAAATTATTCCCTTCTTTTTCTTCTTTATTATACTTTCACGGAGTCTCACCACTCCTGGTGACGTAATTTTCAGCATTTCCTTTTTTACTCCAACTCTCGAGGGACTGCTCCTTGGTTTACATTTTTGCTGGCGGCTTTCTTTGGTTATTCTGATAAGTCTTGGCTTTATTGCAAGCACCACCTCCAATCAGATAAAAGCGGCTGTGGAATTCTATTTTGCAATGATTCCAGGTGTGCCAGAAAAACGAATCTCCACTATGCTGAGCCTACTCATCAGATTCATTCCTCTCATCATGGGTCAGGTGCAGGATACGATTGATGCTCAAAATGCACGATGTGTGGAGCTTCGCAAAAACCCGATTTACAGACTGGTTAAACTCACCATTCCACTCATGCGCCGTATCTTTTTAAACGGCGATCAACTTGCGATTGCTATGACAGCAAGATGTTACACGGAAGATAGGACCGGATCCCTTCTTACCGCATCTCGCCTTGACTGGCTCAGCCTACCTGTGCTTTTTTTACTGACGATATTGATGCAGTTTATTTGAATTGCTTCAGCCTCCGCAAAAAAAAGTTTCAATTTCGCAATCGGCACCACTGACTTATTATGTGAATATTTATCAGTAATCAAACATCGGAAACAGAAAAATAAACCCGAAACAGATTAAAAAAAAACACGCAAAATCTTAACCGGATACTACTGAATAATTATTGAGAATGTTTTGCAAAATTAAGAGGCATGCCCATATTTATTTGACTCGACGTTTACATTTAACATAAGATAAAAGGTGTCTTTTGCGTATTCATCAAATAATTGTTGCAGCGGAGTTGGATTTCTCGTTGAAACGATAAATCTCCGCAGTTTACTTCGAAAAGCTACTCAATACAGAGATTTTTGCTTGTACACCTTCTATCCTATTTTGTCGCATGTGCGACCACGTTGGAACTATGTATCCTAATAAATTATCACAAATGAATTCTTTTGAGCATATAGGGTTACCGGTGGTTGTCTTTGCAGAGGATTATACTATCGTCTCTGTAAATCAATTATTTTTGGACTTGTTCCAATGCGACGGTGATGAGATAAAGGCCAAGACCTTTAGTGAGATAGTTTGTACTTTGTTCACAGAAGATTTCCAGCCTTTGCCTAGCCACAATTTCCCTCAACATTGCTTTGATCACGATTCTCCAGATACCCAGATCAGTACAATTGGAATACATGTGGGCCAGGCTGAAGGGGTTCGATGGTTTAGAGTAGTTTGCGCACCGGACGCAATACAGAACAATGGCTCGATCAAGATTGTCGTTTCTTTTACAGATGTGACAGAACTTATCAGCGTAACTCATAACCATAAACAGATTGCTCAAGCCAAAATTGAATGGGAAACAACCGTTGATGCTTTGCAGGATATTGTGACTATTCAGAATATGGATCTGGAAATTTCGAGGGCTAATAAGTATGCCCATGAACTGTTTGGTTTCGAACTCGGAGAGCTCAATAATAGAAAATGTTATGAAGTGTTTTTGCAGCGGGATACTCCATGTGTTGATTGCCCTGTCATGAAGACAGGACAGGATGGCTGCTCACATAGCGGACTCATATACAATGAGCAGATGGATATAACATTTCGTGTTTCCTCTTTTCCAATTCTCAATGACGCAGGAGAAATGCATCAGCTCGTTCATGTTGCAAAGGATGTAACCCAGTATTTACAAGATGAATCTGAAAAAAATCGCCTGATGTCTGCCATTGAACAGACATCTGAAGCAGTTGTGATGACTGATATTGAGGCGAACATTCAATATGTGAACCCGGCATTTGAGTATGTCTCTGGGTATAGCAGAGAGGAGGTTGTCGGTGAGAATACTAATATATTGAGAAGTGGTGAGCATGATGATCAATTCTATCAATCTATGTGGGCGATCCTTCTCGCGAAAATGGTGTGGCGTGGGAAACTAAAAAATCGGCACAAGAATGGTTCTATATATACAGAGAATGTCACTATCTCACCTGTTTTGGATAGTGAGGGTGAAATTGTAAACTTTGTTGCATTGAAAAGAGATATTACCAGAGAAGAACAGCTCGAGCAACAGCTCCAACATGCGACAAAGATAGAAGCTCTAGGTACCCTGGCAGGAGGGATTGCCCATGACTTTAATAATATTCTGTCCTCAATGATAGGGTATTGCGAAATTGCAAAAGGAAAAATTAACCTCAACCATTCGGCACATGGTGATATTGAACAGATTCTGGATGGAGGAGACAGAGCTGTCGATCTGGTTAAACAAATTCTCACCTTTGGTAGACGGGAGGCCAGTGGAGAGTTTCGTCTTGTTAAACTACAGAATGTTGTAACAGAAATTATAGAGTTTCTCAGGCCATCTATTCCCCCAACCATCGAGTTTACTCATGAAATAGATGAAACCTGCAGATCAGTGTATGCAGACCCCAGTCAGCTTTATCAGGTCATTATGAATCTCTGTACCAATAGTAGACAGGCAATAGGCGAGAGCCATGGTACAATAAAGATAAAATTGAGCGAGGTGGATGCAACGACCTGCGGTGCAGTGCTTCCAGCGCGAAATATTGACCGGCATTACCTACGGCTAGAGGTTATTGACAATGGTTGTGGTATTAAAGATGAGAACCTCGCCAATGTTTTTGATCCATTTTTTACGACCAAACAAAAAGAGCAGGGGACCGGATTAGGACTTTCTGTTGTTCATGGGATAGTGAAAAAACATAACGGCGAAATCCAGATTACGAGTAAACTCGGGCAGGGAACAACGTTTTCAATATATTTAGCTATTGACGGGCGAGACCCGGAGAAGAAAAAAAAGCAATCCCTGGAAAGGGTCGGTGGTAATGAACGAATCATGATCATCGATGATGAGCCACAGGTAGCAAACATTCTTTCAGCCTGCCTGAAAAAGGTCGGTTATCAAGTGATGAGTTACTGTGACAGTATTAAAGCGGTCATGGCTTTTCGGGAAAATCCAAACTGCTGTGATCTTGTTATCACGGATATGCTTATGCCAAATATGACCGGGGCTGAACTGTCCAGAGAAATGCTGTCCATTAGAAAAGAGTTACCTATAATTATGTTGACTGGTTACAGCGAACATTTTGATAGAGAGAGATCGTTGCAGATTGGTTTGAAAGAATATTTGTTCAAGCCTGTTAAGAATGAACAATTGAGAACAATAGTTAGAAAGGTACTGGATAATGGCGAAAATATTGATCATTGATGATGATCAGGTGCTAGCCAATATGCTTCTTGAACATATTATGGGTGAAGGCCACAATGTTCTAGCGAGACACCGATTAGCAGATGGTATGAAAGAACTGCAGGATTCGTCAGTCGATGTGGTTCTTTTGGATGTTCAGTTGCCTGATGGTAATGGCCTCGATTATATTCAACGTATTGCAGCGACTCCATCTCGCCCTGAAATCATAATCATCACCGGGCAAGGAGAGGCTGATGGTGCTGAAAAAGCTGTGTTAAGCGGTGCCTGGAGCTATATTGAAAAACCATATATCATTCGGGAGCTGCCTTTGCAACTTACCCGGGTCCTCCAATATAGAGCGGAAAAAAAACGGATAATGACGGTTCCGGTTGCTCTAAAAAGAAACAACATAGTTGGTAGTAGTTCTAAAATGAACAGTTGCTTAGATCAAATTGCAAGGGCTTCTGCTTCTGATGTTTCTGTCCTGATTACAGGGGCTACAGGAACAGGAAAAGAGCTCTTTGCCCAGTCTATTCATGAAAACAGCAGTCGATCAGCAGAGAGCTTTGTAGTGGTCGATTGTGCGGCACTGCCAGAGGCCCTTATTGAAAGCACTCTCTTTGGCCATGTTAAAGGGGCATTCACCAATGCAGATTTTGCAAGTGATGGGCTTGTTAAACATGCCAATAAAGGAACATTGTTTCTCGATGAAGTCGGGGAATTGCCCTTGTCCATTCAGAAAACATTTCTGAGATTACTACAAGAGCATGAATATCGGCCAGTGGGGTCAAGTAAACATCTCTATAGTGATTTTAGAGTTGTTGCAGCCACAAACCGCGATTTAAATGAGTGTGTTGTTAATGGCACTTTCAGAGCTGATTTGCTGTTCAGACTTCAAGCCTATACCATTGAGCTTCCCTTATTAAAAGAGCGGATGGAAGATCTACCTGATATTGTTCTTCATTGTGTGGCAAAGCTTTGTCGAAAGTATGGGCTCGAAGTAAAAGGTGTTGCAGCAGATTTTATTGAAGCACTGATGGCCCATGACTGGCCTGGCAATGTGCGTGAGTTGTATCAGACTGTAGAGCAGGTATTTACCCATCCAAACCTTGGGCCGACCTGTTTTGCAATTCATCTGCCTGCAAAATTCAGAGTTCAGCAAGCCCGGGCTGGAGTGCAGTCCCAAGCTGAGGCCACTGTGCAAACACATTTTGATGATGATGAATCTCCTTTACTTGCATGGAGTGATCATAAAAAACAGTGTGAGTACGATTATGTTGAGAGATTACGTGTGCTCTCAAGTGGTAATGTGACTGAGGCTGCACGATTATCAAAAATCTCCAGGACCCGTCTGTACCAACTTATCAGTAAACATGGCGTCGATTTTAATTAGTCCCAATCGAAAACCGCCAATTGATTCAATGTCTTCATTGGGCTCTAAATTTTAATCCTCAAATACTTAGGACCCGTTGCGAAATAACTTGGCGATTTCCATCCATTTCGTTACGGATCCTTATGCCGTTCCGAGCATAATTGCGGCCATATTTTTTTTTGGACAACGGCTTAATGTATTCTTTCGCTTAAAAATATCGCCCCCCTTGAACTTGAAAAAAAAAGCAGGTTTCGTTCAGACACTGATTAGCCGAAAAACTCACGATTCTTTAGTTTTCTCAACAACCCAGCAAAGTATGTCTTTTTGCAACTGTTAACAAAACGAGACAAGTCCCGTTTTGTTAACACTTTCGTCCCTTGTCTATTCCCTTTTTTGCCACTTGAACCAACATTTAACGCCATGAAAGTATAAGCAAATCTACCCTTTCCTGTTTTGTGTTTATTGTTGGCATACTTACTGCAAGTTACCAGGGCATGAGCTGAAATATTCAAATAAACGTAACACATCGTTGTGGTTGAGTGACTAAAATATGAAGACATTTTTCTATACAGCTGTATCTCCAAACTGCGCCGATGGGTGTAGTTATACAACCTGTCCCAAGCGGTATTACTCGATGCTTCAGGGCAGAGACGATGTCGGGGAATTGCATTTACTGGATGAATCAATATCCTGCAAACCTCACCTGAAACGGCCTGCACTTCAACATGGTGATATTATAATTTTATTTGCCCAGGGTAACATGGAGCTGATGACTCTGAATAAATCTTGTGAAAAATTAGAAGGTATGAAAAAAATTCTGGTTGTGGGAGATACCACTGGTATTGACGGGAGTATGTATCATAGATTATCGCCTCGCTACATCACACAGGCAGGCAGGGCCATAGAAGAATTGGGACTGGTTATCGAAAACTTGAAGATACACACTAACGGTATCTCCTAAAGAGGAATTCAATGTCACAACAACAGCTGTTTGCATCCTTTCTGCTTGATAAGTCAGAAGGTCTAGAGATCGCATTGCGAGCCGAGACAGTCGCGGAAGCGACACTGGTGAATGGAAAAATACTACCCCTTCCTGCCAGCCTTGATTTTGTTGAAGGTATCATGCATCTGCGCGATGAGGCTATTCCAATCATCAATATGAAAAAAAGACTGGGTCTGACGGAACATCATTATGACGAGGAGGCAAAGGTTGCTGTTGTCCACCTGTTTCATCGACGCTATGGGTTACTTTTTGATGATATTATGGAAGTTTTTAGAGCAGAAGCTGATGAAGTACAACCTTTGGATACTGCTTTGCAGACGAGTGACAAAATTATTTCGGCACTTATCCATCGTGAAAAAAAGAAGCGAACTGTTGAGTTGATGGATCTTGGCTGTCTCTTTGCAGAAAATTCCGTTGAACTTGAAAAAGCGGGTGCCGCATTAGCGGGTGCGCAGTCGGAAGTAAAGGAAAAAACCTACTCCAGATATGTGATTTTTGACTATTCCGGTCAGTCATATGGGGTTCCAGTAGAATGTGTTCAAGAAATCACTTTTGTCGACTCTTTAAGTGAGATGTTCGGGAAAGACAAAGATTCAAAAAAGATAGGATTTTCTGGCTCTTTGGGTGATATCTTCAGGCAGGGCGACATTGATGGGACCCTACAATTGCGAGGACGGACTATACCGGTTCTTTATGTTGGCCGCCTCCTGACTTCAGGAAGCGGACAAGAACATGCAGGATTTAACGATACAACCCGGGTCATGGTTCTAGCCAACGATGGGTGTCATGTTGCTCTCATTGTTGAAAAGATCATGGCCATCGATGCAATACCTGATGAGGAAATTTTGTCCATGGACGGTGTTATGGGAGCCCCGCAACTTGGTGTTACAGGGATCTATCAACACGAAGATGGTCGTAATATTACTCTTCTTGAAATGAAAACCCTTGTTTGTGACAGATTAGATGAGTTGAAGGCAATGAGTCGACTCAGTGGTGATTTTGTTGAAATGCAAGAAAAAGATGAGTCTTTAAAAGTCGATGGTGCTCACCATCTGATCACAGAAAATTGCTATCTCATTTTTGGCATAGGCAAAACCATGGCAATTCAACTCAAGGATGTCCAAGAAATTATTGAAAAGAATGGTGTGTTGAGCCTACCGGGAGAGTCAGGCTTTCGTGCTGGAATTATCAATTTAAGGGGAGATATTGTTCCAGTTATTAACCTCAGGAAGTTTTTTAACTATGAGAAAGACGACATCATAGAAGGGGAACAAAAGTTGGTGATCTGTAAAACCGGATCGCAAACCGTGGCTTTTGAGGTTGATTCAATTGTTACAATACATAAGCAGGAAAAGTATCAGCCCACCACCTCACTCAATGCAGAGCTTGCAGGGAAAAGAGATGTTCTCGATCGTCTCATTGTCTTTGATAGCGGAGATACCAACAGAGAGCATGTGTTGGTGCTTAATGTCCATAATCTCATTCGTAATCATATTGATATCGCGACAGTGTAGACTGAGAAACAAAAGCATATACGCATAATATATTTGCACTATTAATCCTTTAATCCACACGCCAGGAGAAGTACAATGGGAAACACAGAAGCCATAGATTTGAAACTACAGGATACCTCATGTTTGAGTCTACTGACGGAGCCGAGTTATATTGTTAACGAGAAAAAGGTAATCACCTGGGCTAATAAACCTTTTTTGGATAGCTTCAATCTGGTTGAAGAAAATGTAATTGGCCAAATGACCTGTGAAGAAGCATGCCCCACCCAGCTGTGTGGGACCAAAGATTGTCCCGTTGATAAGGCAAATAGGATTGGTAAAGCGGTTTCAACAGAAGTGATACATAAAAATGATGCTGGACTTTCCTTTTTTACCTCAAAAGCTGTTCCCATTAATGGAAATGGTTCTACCTTCGTCTCTCTGCATGACATCAATGTATTGAAAGAGACTCAGAATCGTCTACAGCAGCTGTCAACAGATCTTGACGTGATTCCAACTCCAGTCATGGAAATTGACACCATGTTTACTGTGACTTTTATGAATCCTGCGGGTGCTGCTGTTGCAGGACTGTCCGTTAACGAGGTCGTCGGTAAAAAATGCTACGATCTGTTTAAAACCCCCCATTGTAAAACGGACAAATGCGCATGTGCCAGGGCAATGAAAACTGATTCTGTAGTGACAGCACAGACCATCGCGAGACCACGGGATGGGGTCATTGTACCAATTAAATATACTGGCGCGCCTATCAAAGATGCGAAGGGGAATATCAAAGGTGCTCTTGAGTATATTCTTGATATGACCGAGGAGGATAAACAGAAGCAGGCTGCAGATGAGAAGATTGAAAATCTCAATACAATTCCAACGCCGATTCTCTCCATTGATACCGACTACAATATCACTTTTATGAACCCCGCGGGAGCAGCGGTAGTGGGTTCTACCCCTGATGAGGTCGTCGGTAAAAAATGCTATGATCTGTTTAAAACTCCCCACTGTAAAACGGAAAAATGTGCATGTACTAGAGCCATGAAAACTGATTCTGTTGTGACGGAACATACTATTGCTCGCCCTGCAGAAGGGGTGATCATCCCCATTAAATATACCGGCTCACCAATTAAAGATGCCAAGGGCAATATCAAAGGTGCTCTCGAGTATGTTCTGGATATGACGGACGACGCAAAACAGAAACAGGCGGCAGATGAGAAAATTGAAAATCTCAATACTATCCCAACGCCGATCCTATCCATTGATACCGATTATAATATCACTTTTATGAACCCTGCGGGAGCAGCTGTCGTAGGATCAACCCCTGACGAGGTGATTGGGAAGAAATGTTATGACCTGTTTAAAACCCCACACTGTAAAACGGATAAATGTGCATGTACTAGAGCCATGAAGACTGACTCTGTTGTGACGGAACATACTATTGCGCGTCCTGCAGAGGGGGTGATCATCCCCATTAAATATACCGGCTCACCGATTAAAGATGCTAAGGGTAATATAAAAGGCGCTCTTGAGTATGTTCTTGATATGACCGAGGAGACCAAACAAAAACAAGCGGCAGATGAGAAGATTGAAAATCTCAATACAATCCCGACCCCGATTATGTCCATTGATACCGATTACAATGTCACTTTTATGAACCCCGCGGGAGCAGCCGTCGTAGGTTCAACCCCTGACGAGGTGATTGGAAAGAAATGTTATGATCTGTTTAAAACCCCCCATTGTAAAACGGATAAATGTGCATGCGCCCGGGCAATGAAGACGGATTCTGTTGTGACGGAACATACTATTGCTCGTCCTGCAGAAGGGGTGATCATCCCAATTAAATATACTGGTTCGCCGATTAAAGATGCTAAAGGTAACATCAAAGGTGCTCTGGAATATGTTCTTGATATGACCGAGGAGGCGAAACAGAAGCAGGCGGCAGATGAAAAGATTGAAAATCTCAATACAATCCCCACACCGATTATGTCCATTGATACCGATTACAACATCACCTTCATGAATCCTGCAGGTGCGGCGGTCCTTGGCCAGAGTGTGGATCAGGTCATCGGTAAAAAGTGCTTTGATATGTTTAAAACTGATCATTGTCAAACGGACAACTGTGCCTGTAACCGGGCTATGCGAACGGGTTCCATTGTCAACGAACAGACAACAGCTTACCCGAATGGTAAAGAGCTTCCTATTAAATACACGGCTTCTCCTATCAAAGATGCCAAAGGTAATATAAAAGGGGCCCTGGAATACATCACTGATGTTACAGCAGAAAAGGCTGTGGAGCGATTGATCAGTGAGGCGGTAGGCGATGTAAATGGCCTAGTGAGCGAATCCAAGCGCCAAATGGATCAGGCAAACAACAAAGTTGATGAGATGAACTCTCTCATCGATGACGGAGTGCAGAAGCTCGATGGTTCTCTAAAAACAGTAAAAGAGATGGTCGCAGATTCTGAAGAGATGCTCACCCTTTCTGTTGAGTCAAATAAGTTGGCAATGGACCTTTCCAAAGAAGCGGAGACAGGAAAAACGGCTGGTAAAAATGCTGAAGCAAAACTCGTAGAAATTAACAACACCATGGAGAAGAATAATGAAATGGTGGGTGGGCTTGTTAATCAGCTTGAAAAGATTTCCGGTTTTGTTGACATTATTAAAGATATCGCCTCAAAAACCAATTTGCTCGCCTTCAATGCGGCAATCGAGGCAGCAAGAGCGGGAGATGCTGGTCGTGGCTTTGCCGTTGTTGCCGATGAGGTTCGAAAACTCGCTGAAAATAGTTCAAAGTCGGCAATTGATATCTCAACTATCGTCAAACAGGTTGAGAAAGACTCAATGCACACCATCAACGCAATGCAGTCTGGTATGACGATGCTTAGTGATGGAGGCAAAGTTATTAATACTGCTTTGGTGAGCATGGATACAATCTCAGAAGGTATCAAAACGATTTCTACCTCTGTGGACAATCTCAGCCTTAAATCAAAAAGTCTCTGCACCAGTGGTGAAAATGTTATGGAAGAGATTCAAGATGTTGCCGTCTCTTCAAAAGAAAACCAGAAATCGACCAGTGTAGTCAATACGTCCCTTTCTGAGAGTATTGATGCCCTCGATCGTCTGGTGCGTTCCAGTGAGAATCTTGAGGAAGCTATCCAGAACCTATAAGCAAAACATACCCGACAGAAAGAATTATGTTCTGTCGGGAACAGGTCCGATCAATGATATTTGGTGACAAATTACTTACCCCACGGCTGAGTCTGCGACGGGTTCATGAAGAAGATTTACAGCTATTGGTCGATTGGTCCAACAGCCAGGAAGCCCATGGTGACTATCTGACCCCTGAAAGGCTGGATAGAGAAATGGCGTTGTCGCAGATTGCGACAGGAAGGTTGTGGAATGATGAAAATCGAGTTTTTCTTGTAGCGCTTAAAAATGGTTTGCCCATTGGAACAGTCCATTACTGGTTGAGGTCTGAATATAAAAACTGTGGGGTTATGGCACTGAAGATCGCAGATCCCGGAAATCGCAATAGTGGTTATGGAACCGAAGCACAGAAGTACGTTATTATTAACCTCTTTGAACGACAAAAGGTTGAAGCTGTCGAGATGTACACAGATATAAATAACCTGGCCCAACAACGCTGTTTGAAAAAGCTCGGCTTTGAACTTGTTGAGACACTTTCTTATGAGGATCATCAGGTAAATCGCGTCGGCCATCTGTTTCGACTGGATGTGGCGATGTACTCGAAATCTCTTTACTATCAATATCATTATGAAGAATAGAGTTGGCCTCGTGGTGGATGATCGCTATCTTCATCACTCAATTTCTCAACCGTCTCTTGAGAATCCAGAGCGAATTCGAAACCTGGCAGATGTGGTGAAAAAAGAGTATTCCGAGAAATGCCGGATCACAAAAGGAAGAGAAGCCCGTTTAGATGATATTGAGTTGGTACATTCCGAGTTCTATCTGGAGCAGTTGAAAGAACACAGTTTACGTGTAGATCCTTTTTCCTACGATAAAGACACCTATTTGATGGAACATTCGATGTATACAGCTCAACTCGCCACTGGTGGATGTCTGGAATTGGCGGATGCGCTGATGACGGGTGGTCTTGACTCAGCCTTTGCCCTCATTCGTCCTCCCGGACATCATGCAGAGCCTGGCCGAGGGATGGGGTTTTGTGTTTTAAATAACGTATCAATTACTGCGGAATATTTACGGAAACAATATGGTTTGAATCGGATTCTCATTATCGATTTTGATGCCCACCACGGAAATGGTACCCAGGAAGCATTCTATGACACAGACGAGGTCTTTGTTCTGTCATTGCATCAGCGGGATATCTTTCCTTTTTCTGGAGAAGAGACTGAGACAGGCGTCGGAGACGGGGAGGGATACACATTAAATATCCCCGTGTACGCACAATTTGGAGACCCTGAATACACCTTTCTACTGGGCCGAATGCTGCAGGTTATAGCAGAACAGTATCTACCTCAGATAATACTTGTTTCTGCAGGGTATGACGCACATCAAGATGATACAATCAGCGGAACAACAGTTACGACAGAGTGGTTTGGGGTGGCAACAGCCCTTATAAAGCAATACGCAGAGGCCGCATGTGACGGTAGATTGTTGATGGTGCTTGAAGGTGGGTATAATCCGGTCTCTTTGGAGGCTTCGGTTTTAGAAACCCTTGATAGTCTCTTGGTTAGGCGACAGGGTAAAATAGGGGTGATGCACTCTGAAAGAGCGAATAATTTACTCGTCAACCACCCTTTTAGAAACTATTGGACACTATAATAAGGATAGATCAATGAGTGTAGATCAAGACGCGTTGAAAACAATATTTCACGAATGTCGTCAATGTGGAACCTGTTGCAAAGAATATAAAAAAATTTCTCTTCATAGTGATGAAGTTGAGTTCATTGAAAAAATGGGTGGCCATGTCGGAGTTAATATCAGTATGGCTGAGATTCGTGAAAAAGGGCTTGCTGTTGCGACTAAAGAGGCTAAACAATCTGGAAAGGTGTATATGATTCACCCTGATGATAACGGTTGTGTATTTTTAAAACACAAGAACACTAAATACTATTGCGGCATTTATCACTATCGTCCCAGAGTTTGTAAGGGCTTTCGCTGTAATCTGGCCGACGACAGTTTTCTTAATCTGTTTGCAGGAGAAAGTGCAATGCATCTTCTGGGAAAGGATTCTTATGGGCTATAGGTATCCAATAATAGGTTTTCCTTGTACTCAAGAGTTTTTTAACGATATTAGTAATTTCCAACTCGTTTTTATGAGTTTTCTTGCTAATAATGCTCCCTTAATACCTACCGATTCCATATCAAGGTACCTTTCAACTCTTTCTTGGAACAAGAAAGTACATTGAGCAGAAAAGTCTTCGTCGATGTCATTAAGCCTTAAAAATTTGTGATTTTAGATAATTTACGGGTTCACCACACGAGATTAATGAAAGCCTGGCTAGAAAGACATTCAAGTGAGATAAAGGTGTGCGTCTCCATATCGCCTGAGCTGTACTAAATGTGCATGCCGTTGTCTGTGTGTATGTGCAACCACAGGCTTATTCCAGCTTGGAGAAGATCGTGGATGGCTTAGTCTCACGATCTCTCCTTGATCGTCAGCTATTTTGTAGTATTTCTTCTGTTTTGATAGCTTTAATAGGAACACCAAAGCTTGTTATATTTCTCAGAGTTTCATTGTGATGATTTATAATGAATTCTGCTGACGCATGTTCTCTGTCATGAGTAGTATGAGCATCTGAAGCAATTTGAATGGAATAACCAAGAGCAGCTCCACCTCGAACTGTTGAATCAACACAAAACTCTGTAGCATAACCGCATACTATAAGGTTTTTGATATTATATTGAGTCAATAGCTCATTCAGATTAGTTTTCGTAAATGAGTTTGGTGTTGTTTTTCTCACATACAAGTCTGATGATTCTGTATGTAAATCAGGAATCAGGTTCCATTCGATACTATCAAATTCGAGTGTGCTACCAATTTTTTCGTGTTGGATAAAGATAACCGGCAGATGACCCTTTCTAGCACAGGATGTGATTTTGTTAATTCTCTCGACTACATTATTAAAATCAAATGGTTTACCTTCTTCTTTGAATAGCCCAATTTGAAGATCGATGACGAGTACAGCAGATTTCATTTATTATCCTTTGGCTCATGTCTAAAGCCAGTTACCACGTGTTGTTTCGGTCAACTGCAATATTTGGTTATTTTCTGGTTCTTCATTGTAGCATTACTTTAGCTTTAGAAAGTCACCATCGATTATCATGAGCTTTACCCCGTTTTTTGTAACTGAACGATGGGAACTTAAATCATCTGATACTACATACGATGTACCTGGGGTTAAAACTGAACTGATCCCGTCTTTTTGCTCATTAATAACTTCACCCTCCAGGCAATGAACAATGTGCCCTTTTTCACACCAGTGATCAGCCACATATCCAGCAGAATACTCAACTATTCGAATTCTTAAGCCATCGAACTGAAGAGTTTGCCAATACGCAACACCTGTTTCGCCTCTATGCTCAGTTTTATCTACTTTTGACCAGTCAATTGTTTGAAATGGAATGTTTTTATCACTCATTTTTTTAACTTACTTTAAAGAGGTTTTGTTTCAATAACGCTGGACCAACCTGCAGCGTGGCTGACAAATCTTTTGGGTATGGGCACAAATCCTATGGGCACCAGACCCAAAATGTCCACAAAAACAGAGAATTATACACTCGAATGACAATTTTTCGATAATTTTTCTGACACATGATATACTTATAACCAGAGTGAGTAGCAATTTGAAACAATTGAGGATGTTATACAATTTCAAATTAAAAGTATGATAAGAGAAGAAATAACAAAA
This sequence comes from Desulforhopalus sp., assembly GCA_047622095.1. Lineage (GTDB taxonomy): Bacteria > Desulfobacterota > Desulfobulbia > Desulfobulbales > Desulfocapsaceae > Desulforhopalus_A. Next base: position 105,436 of record JBLHNU010000004.1, on the reverse strand, counting down.
AAATACAGTCCGGAGTTAGAGAATTTACTTCTGATCCTCACTGAATTTCAAAACAGCAATAAGGAGAACTATATCCGTGATGAGGATATGGCGTGGATTGCTGAATATTTAAACATTACCATGAGTGCAGTCTACGGTGTGGTTACGTATTATTCAATGTTCAGCACAATTCCGCGCGGCCGTTTTGTCATTCGCGTTTGCCGTTCTCCGGTCTGTTCAATGATGGGATCAGATACAGTCGTCACCAACCTAGAATCCCACCTGGGCATGCAAGAGGGGCTGGTAAGCAGAGACGGATTGTTCTCCTACGAACAAGTTGAATGCCTCGGACAATGCGATAAAGCTCCATCGATGATGGTCAATGATGAGGTCTATGGGCACGTAACTCTAAAAGAAATAGAGAAGTTAATTTCATCTTTTCAGAAAAAAATCTAACCGGATCGATCTATTGTGAAAGCAGCAGAATACCGAATCGCTTTAAAAAATATAGATACAGTCGACCCAACCTCAATAGAGGAATATGTGGCACATGGAGGGATAGCGTCTCTTCGTAAGGCTCTCACCATGGGGTCTGAAAACATTATCCATGAGCTTACCCAGGCAAATTTGCGAGGACGTGGTGGAGCCGGCTTCCCTGCTGGCCTCAAGGAGCGTTACACCTCCGATGCCTTCGATCATGAGACTATGCCTAGGTATCTTGTCTGTAATGCGGACGAAGGAGAGCCGGGCACCTTTAAAGATAGGGTGATAATGGAAAAAGACCCTCATCTGCTTATTGAAGGGATCATTATTGCAGCCTATGCCATCGAAGCAACAAGAGGTTTTGTCTATATACGCGGCGAGTACAGTTACTCAATTAAAATGGTGACCCAGGCAATAGAGGCTTTCTATAAAAAAGGCTATTTGGGGAAAAATATTTTGAACAGTGGCTTCTCCTTGGAGCTTTCTGTGAAGCTTGGTGCAGGATCTTACCTTTGCGGTGAAGAGCTGACCTTGCTGGAATCACTTGAGGGAAAAAGAGGATATCCTAGAATCAAACCCCCATTCCCAGCTGAAAGTGGTCTCTGGGCTGCACCTACTCTGGTCAATAATGTTGAAACATTTGCTCACATTCCCTGGATCATTGAAAAGGGAGCAAAACAATATACTTCAATTGGTACAGAGAGCTCGCCAGGGACCAAAATCTTTACCCTCAGCGGCGATATTGAACAGCCGGGCTTTTATGAGTTAGAGATGGGCCAGACACTCCGAACACTTGTCGAGGATTTAGGCCAGGGAATGGTAGCAGGGAAATCATTTCAGGCTGCACTGATTGGTGGTGCAGCGGGTACCTTTGTTGATAATACACTTTTTGATGTATCGATGACATACGATGATCTTAAATCACGGGGGGCAGTGCTTGGCTCCGGAGCGGTGATGATACTAGGTGACGACCGCTCACTCTTTGACATAACATTTAATATCATGGAGTTTTTCAAACATGAATCCTGTGGTAAGTGTGTTCCCTGCCGGGTAGGAACAACACTGCTGGTTGAAATGATGAAGCAAAACAGACCGAAAGAAAAACGCAAAGAGCTATTGGAAAAGATGTTTGAGGAGGCAACTTTTATGGCAAAGAGCTCGCTCTGTCCACTGGGCCAATCACCAATCCTTTCCATTGCAAGTCTTCGCCATTTTTTTGAGGATCAGTTTTAGCCAGAAAGTTTAAAGAATTGATAGCCAGAAGAACGAGGAAAGTATGAGTGTATCAATTTCCATCACCATCGATGGACAAAAAATTAAGACTCGAGAAGGGGAAAATCTCCTGCAGGTAGCAAGGCAGAATGGTTTTGATATCCCTGGTCTCTGCTATCATAACAAACTCAGTCCAACGGGTGCATGCAGGTTGTGTGTGGTAAAGATTCAAGGTTCAGATTCGTATGTTATGTCCTGCACCCTGCAGACAGAGAAAGGTCTCAATATTGTAGCTTTTGATGAAGAACTGGAAGAGACAAGGAAGAGAACCCTTGAATACCTCCTCTGTGAGCATAATGAAGAACGTGATGGGAGCTACCATGATGAGTTCAGAGACCTTGTTCTTCGTTATGGTTTGGATGATCCGAAAAAGAGAAGATATCCCAAAATAACCCAAGCACTAAATTTTACAATTGACGACAGCTCACCTGTACTCAGCTATGACCCGTCGAAATGCATCACATGCTTTAGATGCATTAAGGCATGTGATGAAGTGCAGGGAAAGAATGTCCTTTCTTTTTCTGACCGAGGAATAAACTCACACATAGTTGCGGGTCTGGATCACTGGGCAACATCCGAATGCGATGGCTGTGGAGAGTGTATCCAGCTCTGCCCTACTGGAGCATTGGTTGAAAAACCTCACAGGAAGACTCTAGACCTTGCCAAACTAGACCGCAAAGTGCAGACCACCTGCCCCTACTGTGGCGTTGGATGCCAGTTAGAACTCCTTGTTCAGGATGACAAAATCGTTCGCAGCAACGGAGTAGAGTCTGTTCTGCCAAACGATGGAAGACTCTGCGTCAAGGGCAGGTTTGGCTATGATTTTGTCCATCACAATGAACGCTTAACCACACCTCTTATCAAGAAAAACGGTGTGTTCGTAGCAGCCTCTTGGGATGAGGCACTGGATCTTATAGCTGATCGTTTTAGCAAAATAAAAACAGCTCACGGCAGCTCCGCTCTTGCGGGCTACGCCTCTGCCAAGTGCACCAACGAGGACAATTATCTCTTTCAGAAATTTATCAGGATTGTCTTTGGCAACAATAATATCGATTACTGCACCCGTCTTTGTCATGCCTCAACCGTCACAGCAATGCTAAGAGCCATTGGAGATGGCGCCGGTAGCAACTCGATTGAAGATTTTGCGACAACGGGGTGTCTCTTTGTTACGGGGAACAACATTATCGAGACTCATCCCGTTACCGCAACATATGTAAAAAGCGGGAAAAAAAACGGTGCTAAAATAATCGTCTGTGATCCTAAATGGACTCCTCTGGTAAAATACGCAGACATTTGGCTCCAACCCCGCTTGGGAACGGATGTTGCGCTTCTCAATGGTATGATCAGAGTAATTATCAAAGAGGATCTCGTTGACAAGTATTTCATACAGAACCGTGTAGAAGATGGTCTGAGAGCAGTTGATGCTCTTTGGCAATGTGTAGAGCCATATACCCTGGCAGCAGTTGAGGAGATTACCGGTGTTCAGCAAGATCTAATTACAAAAGCTGCCCGGATGTATGCAACAGCTGAATCTGCGATAACTGCTACAGGGATGGGAATGAGCCAACAAGTTGTCGGTACCAATAATGTTTTTGCCCTGATCAATATGATGCTCATTTCAGGTCAGATAGGAAAACTCCACTCGGGCCTTAATCCGCCTAGAGGGCAGAATAATGTCCAGGGCGCAACCGATGTGGGCTGCTCACCACTGTACTATCCAGGATATATCCCAGTAACCGATGCTAAAAACCGCAAGAAGATGGCAACGTTATGGAGTGTGAAAGAAGAATCTCTAGACTCACAACCTGGCTTGACAACAGTAGAAATCATAAATGGTGCCCATGATGGCACTATAAAGGGAATGTATATCATGGGTGAAAACCCTATGGTGACTGACCCTGATCTCAACCACACCAAAAAAGCATTAGAGAATTTGGACTTTCTGGTCATACAGGATATTTTCCCCACAGAAACCACAAAATTTGCCGATGTTATTTTACCTTCGGCTTCTTTCGCTGAAAAAGAAGGAACATTCGTCAATAGCGATAGACGAGTACTGCGTGTAAGGAAAGCCGTTTCTTCTCCAGGTGAAGCTAAGGAGGACTGGCAGATTATCATGCAACTAGCAGAACGCATGGGATTCTGTCTTGGCTCCTACCATGGAGGAAAAGAAATCTTTGAAGAAATCGCGCAAGCAGCCAAAATAATGGGTGGTATTTCCTATGAACGGCTGAAAAACCAAGGAATCCAGTGGCCCTGTCCCACACCAGATCATCCAGGCACCTCGACCCTATTTCTGGATCAATTCAATACCGAAAGCGGCAAAGCCCGAATCCATCCGGTGGACTTCTCTCAGCAATCTGAAAAGGCTAGCAAGGAATTCCCTTTTATCCTCAACAGCGGAAGAATCCTCTATCAATATCATTCATCAACCATGTCGCGCAAAAACGAATCCCTTAATGCTTTTGCCAATAGTCCCTACCTACTGATGAACGAAAATGATGCTGATAAGCTGGGTATTGCGGATGGAAAAATAGTTAAAGTCACCTCAGCCAGAGGAGAACTCCAAACTCAGCTCAGAAAAAGTAAAGAAGTGGCTGAGGGCGAACTCTTTATGCCCTGGCATTTTTCTGAAGCACTGGTCAACAATCTTACACGCGGAGAACTCGACCCATACTCAAAAATTGCTTCGTTTAAATACTCAGCATGTCGTGTTGAAATAATGGTTTGAGTGTCTTTCATAGCACGATGTTAACCACTTTTCCAGCTGTCTGTTTATGGTATTGATGTGAGTCCCATTGGGATAAGCGCAGTGGTTCTCACCTTGGCATCCATATAGCAACAAAAGCGAACAACCCCTCACATAGGTTATTCGCTTTTATCGACATTTTCCTCACAGCACCTGGCAATTTCTCTGCTTGAAGTGAACCCTCTGAAGTAGGCTGGCATTTGCAATACCAGCGATAAGTCCGTCGTAATAGACTAGAACTACTCCACAAGCTCAAAATCACCAGGTTTCCAGGTTTTGTCGAACCACGGTTCCAGCGGACCATAGAGTCGTAGTATGACATTGTAGCTTTTGCCGGGCATGGTTTGAATCCAATTGCCCTCGTGACCTTCTGGCGCTTCAGGACCGAACCAGACGGTATATGAATCGTCTTGGTTGGGTTTGACTGATAGCATATTGCTGTCGAGACCGGCTGACTTTTGATCGGTCTCCAGCATTGATCGATGCTGGCCAGAATACACCATAAATGACCAAAAATTATTGACAGGAATCGGCGTGGGGAGCGTTACCTTGTAGGTTTTTCCGCCATTGAGGTAGTTGCCCTCAGCGTCATGGGGAGTAAACGCATAGGCCGATCCTGTTCCTACTTTCGGCGTGGCCATGGCTGGTGTAATACCGGTAGCCGCATAGTGAAACGCAATGCGATCATCGAGAATCATCTCACCGTTGTTCATGAAATCATGACCACCGTTAAAGGAGCTATACCACTGACGGTCCGGATAGAAATAGACATCCTTACTGCGCGGTCTAAAAACTAGAGCTCGTGCCGAGGTGTTTCCGATTGCAGCTGCATCTTTCAGGATTTTCTGCATGCGTGCATCCGGTGCAAATGGTTTTCCTTTCTTGATGCCGATAGAGGCAAAGAGCCCAACAAGCTCTGGATCAAATGCATTCGCTGGCTCATATTGAATTACGGCGTTAAGCTCTTCATAGAAGTGTTCATCGTTCGCATGAATCGTATTGAACTGCTTGCCGGAAAGATCATAGATTTTTTGTTTTGGTGGCTTGTTTGCTTGCGCGAGAGGATAGCAGCGGAAGCCTTCTTTGAGCTCTTTTGTAGACGCCTTCAAGTCGCCGTCTTTCACAAAAACGCGCATGAGTAACCAGTGACGGTACGTCGTAGATTTTGCGACAAAGTAGCCTTCGGGGATATCCCCCTCATAGTTCGGCCCGATAAACAGATACTTACCCCCAACTCCTCGATCGGGGCCAGTTAGACCAACATCACTAATGAAGCGAAAAAATGCGTCGTCCAGCGTGCCCAAAACAGGCCCAGGGAGCTCTACTACTACCGGTCCATTTTTTAAGTCAATCTCTGCAAAGGCATACGGAGTTGTTGATTGAGCCGTCAATAATAGACCGCGAGCATCCAGCAAGCTTTCGGTAATCCCCAGGTCGCCTGGTTCTAAGCCCGCTTGTTTGAGTCCCTCCAGCATGGCATATATGGAGGTGGCTGGCATTCCGTTAAGAAACGCCTTTACGCCTCGCGATAGGTCGAGAAAATCATAGGCTTTCGTAACCGTAGATTCACTCGGCATACCATCGAAAAATTCGAGGTCCCCAAGAAGATCAGTCTTCACTTTGTCCGGGGTAAGCAGGAATTCCGGTACCTCAGCTGAGTATTTTGGCTTTTGTGGCTCTTTTGCATTCGCAAAAGAGCATAGTCGTTAACGTAATTGTAATAACACACATTATTTTCTTTGTTTTCATAAGTCCTCTCCTGTTATTTTCTTATCCAGATCATTTTACTAGCTTAGGATCTCCGGGCCGCCAGGTTTTATCAAAATAACTCTCCAATGGTCCGTAGAGGCGGAGATATACGAAGAAACCTACGCCAGGTTTTGTCTGAATCCAATTTTCTTCAGGAACACCGTCAGGACATTTAGGCCCATAGTAGGTGTCGACTGACCCGTCAGCGTTCGGAACCGCCCCGTGTACCGTGCCGATCGTGGCACGCCCCTGATCATTTTGGATGAGAGAACGAGAGTGGTTATCATAGACCGTGAGTGACCAGAAATTTGCTGCAGGGATATTCTTTGGAAGATGAATACTAAACGTGTTATCTCCTGTAAGCCACTGGCCTTATCATCCTGATAGACACAAACGTATTGTGATCCCTGTCCTGGAGCCGCGACCGTCATGGATTTCGATGTGCCAATCGCTTCAAAACCGTATCGAGACCGCTGATCGATTAAGAGGTAATCCGGTGTGTGAAATGTTGGGTCGGCGGATATAAAGAGTCTTTTCCACGGACTTCCATCATAGGGATGAAGATCCTTCTCTGGTACTCGCGGATGCCAGGCCACTACCTCGGCCATGGCACGTCCCTTCTTGGCCGCCGCCGTCAGAATTTCCCGCATCCGCTTGTCCGGGTTAAACTCACGACCATGAGCAATCCCAAGGGTCTCTAGCATTCCCAGCATGGCCATATCCTGAGGACGCGGTGGGTTGTCTTTGACATAGCGGGAAAGCGATTCGAAAAATTCAAATCCCTCGTGTGTGAGAAGATCGGCGTCTTTTCCCGTCATAGATATGAATGTCATTTCAGGAGGATTTTTAGCTTCGTCCAAACGGTACTGGCGGAAGGTGCGAACCAGTTTCTGTAGTTTCGGAAAATCATCTCTTGACTGGGGAACCGCCCGCAGATAAAAAACGACCGTATTGGAATCCGATTTGACCACATGATAAGCGATAGGGGGCATTGGGCCTTCGTAATCAGGAGGAAGAATGAGAAAACGCCCCCCTCGATTCTGCTCGGGAGAAAAAGGTCCGCCTATATCGACCAACGGCTGTTGCCAGATGTTATTCATCGTACCGAGCAGACCAGCAGGGACATCGAGGACCATCGGCCCTTTGGCGAGATCGAGTGCGCCAGACATATAAATCGTGTCTTGGTTGGCTGTGAGAATCAACTGTTGAGGTTCTGCCGAATTATCAGCCACGATGACGGCATGATCGCCAGCCCCCAGCTTGTAATGAGCCTCGGCCATAGCACCATAAGAAGCCATCGGCAACGCCCACAAGTAGACCTCCACGGCTCGCTGTAAATCGAGTTCGTCATAAAACTTCTGTGCAGTCTCTTTCGTGGGGTATCCACCGATATATTCAAGTGCCCCGATGCTTGACTCTCTCGATTCGGCTTGTGAAACCGATAAAAATAATGGAATGCTGAGGACGGCACATAATGCCAAGCTCAGGATCTTTTTAGTTTTCATAAATACTCCCATTTCATTTTCCCCATGTTTTGACGACAATACCTTCCTATGTAAGCTAACGAATCTGCAGAAAAGCCCCTATTAGGGAATGGCTCATCTACCTATTGTATTTTTTTGATCTCTGCAAAATCTCCATATTTCTAAATAATTACATTATTCGACCACCATTTGCCAGAAATTTTATAACAAATACTTGCACCTCAAGTAACGCCCCCATAGGTTTTCCTCTTTTCCCTGTAATTTGGCTATACCACACCGTATGTGTGCACCTTTTTCAGGTTATGGAGAAGACAGAACAACAACCATTGATTGTTGACCTTTTTTCCCGCGAAAACTGAAACGATTGAGGCCCATCACATGCCTAATACGAGCAAATGGCGGCTAACTAGCTCAACGGTGGCAATCCTTTTAGTATAGATCGATTTACCTACGACTGAGTCGATCTTCCTCTTCATTTTTTCAATAAAGGAAGCAGTGGAGTCTTTGGTGGGGGCACCCTTTTCATCATTTACATACTGCTGATCAAGGTTCGAGAGATTGAGTTCATGATCGACTATAAAATCGATAGCAAACTCTAAGGTACCTTTCTAGAGTTGTTTGGGAAAAAAGATGGGAAGAAAAATACCCCCTGACTCGGGTTGGTCGGCTTGTATTTTGGCATCGAAAACCATCTTTAAACATTTTCAGAGGTCTAAAAGGTGACTTACAATAACTATTGTATAACTTAATCCTGAAATTTTGAGGGAGTTATACTTTTCCTACTGACTCAACGTTAAGTTGACCAGGCGAGCTTCAGCAAGTCCGAACGTAACGAAGCGAAGTGGTAAACGCCTGGTCAACCAACTTGTTTAAGGTTACGTGCTAATTCAACCCATTGTTGTACCGATTTTTTTTGCCACTGATGTTTTGCATAATGCGCCAATTTGTCTGGTACATCATCACCATTCATGATTAAACGGTTAAGCATCAATGCTAAATCTGTATCTGCTATACACCATTGATTAAAAAGATTAGATGAGCCATCTTTTAAGAGGTTTTCAATTGCGGAGAATAGTTTTGCCGAAGATATCTTTGCAGCCCCAGAAAACGATGCGCTTTTTTTTGAGCAGAATATTACTTCAGTCGAACGTTCATCACGAATAGGCATGAAATCACTTCGAAGCCATGCCTGAATCTGCCTTGCTCTCGCTTTCTCTTGTATATCATTTGGATAGACTGCCGTATAACGAGGAGGCGGGAATAGCTCTTCTAGATATTCAGTTATTGCAGATGATTCTGATAAGTTAAAAGTACCATTTGACAAGGTTGGCACACGAGATGTTAGAGACAAATCAACGTAATTCTCGTGCAAATTTTCTTTTTCATCTAAATCAATTTTACGAATTTCAAAAGGAATATTTTTTTCCTTTAAAGTGACAAACACTGACATGGCATATGGACTTATAAAACGAGAATCGGCATAAAGGGTGATATTACTTTTACTCAATTTCATTCTCCTTACTGAGGCTAACGTCAAGCTAACCTGCCGCAACATTTGCAACAGGATGTCTGAGTAACATTTGGCTTTCGAAACAGTAACGAACTACAAAATAGCCGGAAGGTGCTACGATCTGCGTTAAGTGCCTGGTTATGTCTTAAAAGATATTCAATTCTATTTTTTTATTGCAACATAGCCACCAAATAAATAGGCCTTGAAAAACTTATTAATTTTAATAAATCCTGCTTCCTTCAACAGTGATTCAATGCGGCTTTGTGATATGAAATGTACTTCGTCCTCTCGAATTATGAATTCTTCAAGAACTCTTTCGTTATCACCCCTCGTAAATATTTGCTGATTCTTCCAAGCAGCATTAAAAGTGTCATATTCTTCTGAACCGGGTACACCTTCAAGATCAACAAGAACGATAAGGGCACCTGCTTTTAATTTCTCTGAAATGCCTTTTAAGAAATTTGATTTTGAACCGTCATCTTGTAAGAAGTGCATAACCAAAATTGACGTGGCAGCATCGAATCCTTTTTCATCCACATCATCAATTAAGCCCTGAACGAGGGATATTCGATTTTGAAGGGAAGCAGCATTAATTTTACATCTTGCAATTGAAAGCATTTTTTCTGCCGGATCAAAACCAGTTAAATGCCAGTGAGGGTTATTGCGTGAATAGTCAATTATCTCTTTTCCTGTTCCTGACCCTGCAACTAACACCTTAGCCTTTTTACCTAATGACTCCATTAGTATATGCTGAGATAATTCATAAATTGCATCATATGCAGGTATGATTTTCTGTGCAATAGCATCGTAGTCAGTAGCAAAATCACCCTCAAAATCAATTTGCTTTTCCATTTGCATATACCATCATAAATCTATCAAATCATTTGTGACTTTTTATTAGGTCCGTTCTGTAAGATAATGCCTTGCTAAGCGGCGCGCGTTGAGGGCCGTGTTTTGGCCGGAACGATGCTTGAGCAACTTGTTATGCATATACTCATTAGACTACAAGATGGATGCCATATTTTTCTATGAATCGAGATCGATCTTCTGCTGATGGTGGGTAGTCGAGGCTCATAACATCCCGAAGAAACCCCTCAGATGGACACCTAGTGCATTAACAACAAGTAGATGGCTATCAGCCAATGCTGTAAATTTGCGATGCACTTTTGGGCCGGCTATAACAAGGTCGCCTGGTTTTGCGACGATTGTCTCATTATCGACTCCAAATTCCACCTCACCTGAGATGATGTAAAATATTTCATCGTCCGTTTCATGAAAATGCCATGGTGCTCCATTACCCATTTTTAGGTGGCTGTCGAAGATGGAGACTCTTCCATCTGTATCTTCACCCGTTGCCAAAAATGTTGTTGCCTCACCTGTAGGGTCGCTGTGTCTTTCGGCCGATGAACCCTTAACGAATTTGTATCTCATTTGGATGCTCCTAATAATTTCGATGGGGTATTGTTTAATGCATAACGCTGAAATAAGCGGCGGCCCATCAAGGGCGTCCGGTGGAGGCCGGAACGAACTTGATTGACTTGTTAATTTGATACCTCAATGTACCACTTGGGCTTGATACGCCCGAAATCCCGACGGGTGTTTGATTTCAGTGCCTTTTTAGAATCTAACACCTTGGCCTCGCCGCATTCTCTGACAAACACAACCCAATGCCAAAATGGCCGACCTTGTTTCGTGCGCCATTTAATAGCCAAGAGAGCTTTGTCTGGAAGATGCTCCCACGACTCAAATGGAGTTTCTGTGAGCGACACCGAAATGCCAAATTCCCGTAGAAGTTTCCGGACATGCTCGGTCTCTGACCATAATGCTGTATCTGCGGCGTAAATACCCAGAGGATTTGCTGTTCGCTTGGCCTCAGCATAACTGACACCCGCCAGAACAGCACTTGCTGCGATACCGCAACCGGTTGTTTCTTCCTGGATGACTGGTTCCATGCCTTTACCAATTAATGCCCGAGCTAACGGGCAAATTTGTCATTGATAATGAGCTTGCTCAATTATCGATGTAAATTTGTCGTGTTGAGCGATTGGTTCCCAAGGCGCGCAGTGGCTTTGGAGGCAATTGCTTAATACGAATCCCCGTTAGCTCGGGCATTCCCAAGGTGGTTTTGGAGCCAAGCGAGCGCCTTGGGAACGTTAAGTTCACCAGCGAGCTCCTGCGAGTCCAGTGAAACGCAGTAAGCGAAGGTGTAACGACTTGTTAAAAAACTATTTGTCAAGTTCTGTTGGATCTTTTAAAAATAGTTTTGGGAGTTCGAGATTATCCAACCCTTTGTTGCTTAATCCTATATCTTCCCTTATTGCTTTGTATAATGAATCAATGGCCTCGACAACTTTTCCGCCACTTCCAGATTCACTATCAAATTTGAGTAATGCTTTAATAACCTTGGGTGACCCCCACAGTAAAAGGTCTTTTTTGAACTCAAAGAGTGTATCAATTAGTTCTTGTTCACTCATGCCTTTAGCAGAGAGGTTTTCATTAGCTCCGGCGATTAACGAAGTAACTACTTTAATGAAGGTCTGATACAGTTCTACTTTTTTAGGTCTATGAGTCTCTTCAATTTCTCTAATTTTAATCTGCCGCTGAGTCCAAACAACAGCTATAACGCCAACTATAACAGTAGACATTGCTCCGATAATTGAAGCAGATATTTTGGCATCCACTTCTAGCAGTATTGATCCTAGTGTTATCAGCAACCAGATGAAGAAGCAGCAAAGAATACCCAATAGGGCAAACCCTATTATGCTTTGTAAAATGTTGTTTGATTTCTTGGATTTCATTTTAGATTTTTAATGCCCGAGCTAACGGGCAAATTTGTCATTGATAATGAGCTTGCTCGATTATCGATGTAAATTTGTCGTGTTGAGCGATTGGTTCCCAAGGCGCGCAGCGGCTTTGGAGGCAATTGCTAAATACGGGTCCCCGTTAGCTCGGGCATTCCCAAGGTGGTTTGAGAGCGAAGCGAGCGCCTTGGGAACTATTGATTATCAAGTCTATTTGACTTGATAACAGTATAAATATGGTGTTATCAGGTCAATTCCACAAGAAGCAACCTGACAGTCTATTGCTGTCCAATGGAATTTGCCCGAGATTGGTATTTTTAGCAATATAAATTGCTTACATAACGGGTAAAAGAAGAGTTTTTCTAGTTGGATGGGGTGATTTACTTCTTGTTCTTTTGCTTGTTCACTTGAAACCGTTTGACATGATTTGCCTGGCGGGTAGACTTTTTGGCAACAGAATGGCCAAAGGTGGCTAGAGGTCGGCGGCCTAATGAAAAATACTCACCATGGCAGTAGGCAAGAAGTCCGGCTTTTGCGAGATCAAACTTACCATCCTTATCAATGATGCTCTTTTCTATCTTATTACGTACGATTTCGGCAAGAAACAGGTCGTGGGTACCGAGCTCTGTAACTGACCTGACCTTACATTCGAGTGCTACAGGACTTTTTGCAAGAGATGGGACATCGATATCTGATCCGGGTTCGAGTTCCAAACCAAAATGCTTAATTTTATCCACCGTCCTTCCTGAGCGACAACCGCAAAAGTCCGTCATCTTCAGCATTTCGATGGTGGTGAGATTAATGACGAACTCACCCGTTGCTTGTATATTTTCGTAGGAGAGGCGTTCTTTTCGGACGGCAATGGTAACCATAGGAGGACGTGTACAGGCAATTCCTGTCCAACCAACGGTAAACACATTAACCTTACCGGAAACATCGACAGTCGTCACTAAGACAGCGGGGAGAGGGCCCATAAGAACGGAACCTTTAAATAGCTCTTTAGCCATACTATTACCTCAGTTTTAAATGGTCCTAAATATTGCATACGCAAAATAGAATTATGCGTTTTCTTTTTCGTAACCAGCATCTACGGTTGTAGGTTTATTCCGGGCAGCTGCCACTGCAAGCTTGTCACAACGTTCGTTGAGCTCATGCCCCGCGTGTCCTTTGACCCAATGGAAGGTTACGTCGAGTATATCAAGATGATCCAAAAACTTCTGCCATAAGTCGATATTTACTGCGGTCTGCCCATCACCCTTCTTCCAGCCCTTAGATTGCCATTTTCTGGCCCATCCTTTTTGAATTCCGTTGACCAGATAGCTTGAATCGGAAATAATATGTATCTTTCGTTTGGTCTCACCAACCTCTTGTAGTGCAACGAGTGCTGCTGTCATCTCCATACGATTGTTCGTTGTTAGGCGAAATCCACCACTATATTCCTCACGGACTCCATCTCTCTCAACAACAGCACCATAGCCTCCGGGTCCTGGGTTGTTAATACTTCCACCATCGGTGTGGATCACAATATCATCTTTACCGAAATTGACTTTGGCGGCCGGTTTATGCTCTTTGGTTGTACCTGCCTTTTTCTCATAGACTGGATCATTCATCCAAGACCGAGCCTCTTTTTCAGAGGGAAAGCTTTTAAACTTTGCCCCGGCAAATCCTTTAACCTGCTTCTCGGCACTTGCCCAATCGGAAAAGACACCCGCTTGACGCCCGACGGCAACTGCATAAAACTTCTTCTTGGCCATAGCTAACTGTTCCAAATATTATATTTTAACGAGTATACTTTTTCGCACTAATTAGCTTGTCTCAAGCTGAACTATTCCGGTCACCGTATTACCCTTCTCATTAAAGAATAGCTTGTCAAAACTCATCATATTGGCCATGGCAATTCCTCGCCCATGGTTATGGGTGGCTCGATCAGGCTCTACCTGAAGATAATTTTTCCAGTCAAATCCATCTCCGTCATCACTAATAACCAAAACATATCCTTCTTCGTTTTTCTCGAAACAGACTTGAACCATGCGGCCTTTATATCGGGGAAGGGAAAGTCGTGCCTCAACTTCTTTTTGCAAACTATTCTGCTTAAGAAATTGTCCCTTTTCTTTGTAACCGATTGCAAGATTTCCATGTTCTACTGCGTTTAAGAAAAGCTCAGAGACACCTGTAAAAACCTGTTCAGGGTCTGGAAAAAACTGACTGAGGAAAACAGCGAGTTTTTCTCCTTCTTCAAGGGTTTTAAAGCTACAGTTAAGAGACTGCACCAAGGTCATGCTCTCTTGCCGCTCGATAAAACGTTTTCTTTGCTCTTTATACTTATGGATTTTTATTCTTGCGGACTCTACAATGGATGAAAGTGTCTCGATGTTTAAAGGTTTCACCAGATAGTAGAAAACACCCGCCTCTATTCCCTCTTTTATCTCTTGAGGCCGCCCCGCTGCAGTCTGCATGATGACAGGAATACGTCGAAATCGTGCATCGGCTTTAATACGTTTACAAAATTCGATTCCATCCATTTCGGGCATAATACGATCAAGCAGGATAATATCAATCTTATGACCCTGCTCTTCCATAACCCGCAGAGCATCAACACCATTAACTGCAGTGATGACGTGATACTTCTTCCGCTCAAGCATTGACTCAAGCAGGCGAAGTGCAGCCGGATTGTCATCAACCGCCAGAACCGTTGTTTTCGCTACCAAAGTGATATTTTTGAGAAGCAAAGAGGCCACCTTTATTTCGATTTATCTATCTTTATATGAACAAGCCTATTGTTTCGTAAAAACAATGCAATATAATAATACACACAGAAACTCGTCCAACAAAAAAACCGGATAATCCATGAAAGGATAATCCGGTTTTTTTTTCTACTTTACAACCTGTAAAGGTTAGCAGCCTTTGATACCTCAGCCACCTATGCTTTTCTTTCCTTCTTTCTTTGGCGGCGTACCATCTTTGCTCAAAGAACCGGCAACCGCGTCGCGGGAGATTTTAACGATGATATCTTTTGCAATTTCAACACTGATAACATTCTCATTAATTGCAGTGATAGCACCGTGAACTCCGCCCTTGGTCACAATTTTAGCGCCTTTTTTAAGGTCATTTAAAAAGGCTTGATGTTGTTTAGCCTGCTTTTGTTGTGGACGAATTAAAAGAAAATAGAACACAACAAAAATAAGAACCAACGGGATAAAAGAGGCAAAACCTCCAGCCGCACCAGCAGCGGGACCAGCTGCATTAGCAATACCTACCATAATTGTTCCTCCAAAAAAGTAACGGAAATATGTAAACGTAAGCTTATTGAGCTCCCGTCACATCAAAATTAAAAAACTGTGAGCAAAGTAATCATTCATTCTCAAGCTTGCTATAAAAATCTTTGCGAAACTGTGCAAAATTATCCTCTTCGATGGCCTTGCGGATATCCGCCATCAGATTCAGATAAAAGTGCAGATTATGAATAGTATTGAGATGCGAGCTTAATATTTCACGGGCCTGAAATAAATGACGCAGATAGGCACGGGAGTAATTTTTGCACGTATAACAGTTACACTCTTCATCTATCGGACCATGATCATCGCGAAACCTCGCGTTTTTGATGCTGATCTTGCCCTTTGAGGTAAAAAGCGATCCGTTTCTCGCATTTCTGGTGGGCATGACACAATCAAACATATCCACGCCCCTGAATACACCTTCCACAAGATCAGCAGGCGTTCCAACCCCCATGAGATAAACGGGATATTCTTTTGGTAGAGCGGGGACAGTTTCTTCAGTCATGTCATGCATCAGATGCTTATCCTCACCCACGCTTAAGCCGCCAATGGCATAGCCATCAAAACCGATATCTATGAGTGCTGCGGCATGATCTCTTCTGAGCTCTGGATACATCCCACCCTGAACAATACCAAACAGGAGCCGATCCCTTTTTGTATGAGCAGTACGACAGCGCTTTGCCCAACGAGTAGTAAGATCTGTTGACTTGATGGTCTCGTCTTTTGTTGCAGGAAATGGGATACAGGTATCAAGACACATCATAATATCTGAGCCAATTGATTGCTGCACATTCACTGCATCTTCAGGGCTGAGGAACAGTTTTGAACCATCAAGGTGGGATTTAAAGGCCGCCCCTTCTTCCGTGATGGTGGCAAGCTCCTTAAGGCTAAAAATCTGGAATCCGCCACTATCTGTGAGGATCGAGCCTTTCCAGTTCATAAATTTATGCAGACCGCCAAAGCTTTCTATCAGCTCGTGTCCCGGACGTATAAAAAGATGATAGGTATTTCCCAGAATGATCTGTGCATTCATTTCCTGCAGATTTTCCGGAGTAACAGCCTTGACTGTCCCTTGAGTTCCCACGGGCATAAAAACTGGTGTCTGAATGACTCCCTGCCTGGTCTTTACCTCACCACGCCTTGCTGCACACTCGGAGGATTGCTTGTGTAATGTAAAAGGTGAATTGTTAGTCATGTTCTCTTCTATTAATTTTTTTTCTCAATCACTTGTGAAAAGTGTTAGATCATATTGTAATGCAGAAAATACAGAATTATGAGGAGTTGGTTACATTATTCCTCCGTGACATAGAAAAATAAACGTATCTGCATCTTGCTTAAACTCTGTTACGGGTCTTAGCATTGGTGACCACAATTTGCAATGATGGAAACTGCTTTAAAAGAGCTTATTTCTTCCTACAGGCCCTCGCTTTTCTCCCATTCGAGCTCACTCTGGGCCTGAAATGCTAGACACAGCACACCATGCAGTAGCAAAGAAATAATAGTTAGATTTTCTCTCTAGGCATTTAATTCCACTTGCTTTTTTTCACTATTGCTGCATACTTTAAAAGTACGTTCTATTGAAAATAAACGCAATCCCCTCGTAACACAACGATTTCGCAATTCACAATTATAGCGACAGATAGATGAAAACAATTGTTATTATAGAAAACGAAAAAGTACAGCTCGATTTACTGGTTAAACTTTTTAACCAGTGGCAAAGAAAGCTCAATATAATAACTACAACAGATCAGCAGACAACAATCTCTATTATGTCCAGGCAACCGGTTGATCTTGTGCTATGTGATCTGTCAAACCCTGCCACCTTTACTCTTTCTGACTTCTCACGGCTTACCCAGACATTTCCATACATTCCCTGTATCACTTTTTCTGATGAACACGGTCCACAACCGGAGAAAGTTTTAGAGTATGGGGCGAGTCATTGCCTTGTTAAGCCACTGGACATAAAACTACTCGTAGAATGCGCCAATGAAATACTTGAAGGCACGCCTACCGGTACCACTGAGGGTATTCCTGTTCATAGCTTTTTACAAATGCTGGAGAGTGAAGGACAAACCTGCTCTTTAGAGGTGAGTACTTCAGAAGACCAGGGCTTTTTATACATACAAAATGGTGAATTGATAGGTGCGGAAACAAAAACCATTTTTGGTGAAGATGCTGCACGTCTGATACTATCGTGGACAGACGCTCGGTTGAGGCTACTTTACTTTAATGGCCAGTATCAGAGACAGATCACAAAGGAGCTGCTTTCCATCATTATGGAATCCTTTGAGCTCTCTTCAAACCCTGATCAAAAACGATCCCTTCCAAAAAACAAGTTTTCACACCAGTTACCACTTCAACATGCAACCACAGAGGGTAAAGAACTTCCTCTTAAATTAGGGGGCAGGATAAAAATAGTCTTTTTTGATTTAGACACTGAACTGGTAAGTAGTCTCATTGGTATAGTCAGAAATAATTCCATTATTGTCGAGAATCCCATACCAGACAACGATTGGCAAAAACAGGTAAACGACGAACGCGTCATGGTGAAGTACGTCTACAAGGGAAAGATGTGGATGTTTAAATCTCAACTTCTTCTAGCAACGAACAGACCAGTTCCTCTTCTTTTTCTCGAATACCCGAAGGTTATCCACTACCACGAGCTTCGTAAGGCTAAACGATCCACAATTTTTATTCCATCCACCTTCCACCTCCAGGGAGAAAAGGAACTGTTCGGTGTACTCATTGATATGAGCCTGACAGGGAATCTCTGTCAGATCATGCACAAAAGTGAGACTACTATCCCTGTGATGGATATTGATTCAACTGTGGTCTTACGCTGCCTGCTTCCTGGAAACCCTGAAGAGCAGCAGCTCTATGGAAAGGTGAAAAACATGAAGATTGAGCACGGTGAAACCCGTATCGGAGTGGAATTCAACAGTCTGCAACCTCAACTGACCGATACTATCGGGAAATATCTTTACTCCCTTGGTTAGTCAATCACCTTAGGTTTTGTTCCTTACTTCCCGTTTACCGGGGTTGCATCCTTCTTCCTATAGATAGACTCGACGAGTTGGCGGATAGCATTCTCCTGGCGGGCTATATCCTGACAGAGGCGAAACTGGTTGAGTGCCCTGTCCGCATTCTCCCCATCTTCTTCCACTCTGAAATAAACGTTTCCCTGCAGGTGATCTGTATAAAAGCGTACTGCCAGTTCAAAACAGATAGCAAAAAGGCCGTCATAAATATAATCTGGCTGTATCTGATTACGGCTTATGCCTTCACATTCAAAATACCCTTCCAAAATGCCCCCACAGAGCTGCAGATCAAAGCGTGGCTGAACATTCGTACCAGCGGACTCCTGACTTGTACTACAGGCAGACCTCAGACAATCCCCAAGGTCATGGTAAATAACTCCGGCCCCAACAGTATCCAAATCAAGTAGCCCAACAGCTTCGCCTACCTTGTTAAAAATAAAGTTATCGACTTTCGGGTCGCCATGGATTGGCTGGAGAGTAAGGTTATTATTCTCCTTCGCCTGTTCTATACTTGAAGCCGCATCCCGGTATTTTTCAATGCTCTTTTGGCAAAAAAGAACTGTTTCATCAGTCTTAATCTGTTGTTTATGCTCTACCTGGTCGTACTCTTTTAAGTAGAGATGCAAATGATGAAACCCAGGTAATGGATCTTTTATTTTTCCAAGGTGGAGTTTTTGAAAAAGTGAGTGAAACCGAGCAAGGGTCCTACCTACTGACATTGCCTGTATAATAGAATCAAGACGAGAGACTGCCGGCGTGTTGACATATCGCTGTGCTCGCCAATAGGCACCACTACTATCTTTAAAAAAGAGACGTTCATCTTTTGTGTATACAGGTTTTGACATGACAAAACCTGAGCGGAGAGTCGATTCAATGTTTTGAAAGTGAGTACAAATAACTTCAAAGTTATCCATGACAGCGACCGGATCGGGGAAGACAGCCCCACTGATTTTCTGCAATACAAATGGCTCTGGGCTGGTCTCTACGAGATAGGTTGCATTAATATTGCCGCAGCCTAGCGGTTTAATAACGACAGAACTGTCACATGAAAAAGCGGCAAGAATTTTGTTTTGCTCTGGAATCACAGTTCTTTCCCGTTTTCACTTAAAAATTCGACAAGATAACCTGCAGCACCTGTAAGGGCTGCATCTTTATTCAAGAGAACCATGACAGGGATTGTCGCCATTAACTCAGACATCAATCCTTTGTTGAGAAAATTTTCTCTAAAACCATCAAATGAGATATGCCCCACAAGGCGTGGAAGAATACCACCTCCCACATAAATACCACCTTTGGCGTATACTTTGAGTGCTAGATTTCCGGCTTCGCTTCCGAGTATCCTGAGAAATAGTTGGGTCACTTTCAGGCAGAGAGGGCATTGGTTTTCGCGAGTAACACCTTGTATAATTGCGGGTGTTCTGTCTGCTTGTCCTGCCATCTCGTCTATAACATCCTGAGATTCGCCCATTTCATGGTAGACCTTGCAAAAATCGTATAATCTGGCAATACCTGGCCCTGCAATAATGGACTCGTAACTTACTGGTTTCTGAACATTCAGCATCCAGGACAACAACGCCATCTGTTCATCATCAACAGGAGCAAAATCTGTGTGTCCACCTTCACTCCCAGTTACAAATGTTTTACCAGAAAAATCTACGACAAACCCTTGCCCAAGCCCTGTACCCGGTGCAATGACACCAGACACTGCTCCATCTTCAGGGACACCTTTTAAAATTGAAAATACTTCAGACGGATTTTCTTTATCAAGATATCTCAAACAACTTGCAACTGCGGTAAGATCATTGATGATAAGAGCTGTCGTAAAGCCAAAGCGGGCCTTAAGCTGTTCACCACTTAATTTCCAGGGAAGGTTGGTCATCTGTGCCGTATTAGCACGAACCACCCCTGCAACAGCAAAACAGGCCACAGCAGGAGTACTTCCCACTGTGGCCATGAATTGTGTAACGATTTCTTCAACCCCTGAATACTGAGTATTTATAAATCGCTGTGTATAGATCGGTGTTCGTAAGTCGCTCGTCTTAAAGAGGGCAAGATCACTCTTCGTCCCTCCAATATCAGCAACAAAAAGAGTTGGATTTGTCACAATCACCCCGGTGTAACCTCCATCCTACTCAGCAGCTTGAATAAGATGAACATCCTGTTGTGGAAATGGGAAAGAAATGCCCTTTTCATCAAAGGTAAGCTTGATGGTTTCATTGAGTGAGAAATATACCTTCCAGTAATCTCCAGTATTCACCCAAGGACGAACCACAAGGTCAACTGAAGACGCACCAAGAGCGGAAACCGCTACAAGGGGAGCAGGATCTTTGAGAATCCTGTCGTCTGCAGCCATAATTGCCTCCAGGGTTTCCTTTGCCTTGCGAATATCGTCGTCGTAACCAATCCCCACGACAAGATCAACACGTCGAGTTGGATTTGCGGTTATATTTGTGATTGTTGCGTTGGAAATTGCACCGTTGGGAATGATTTTTTTCTGGTTGTCTCCGGTGTTAAGGATAGTGGAGAAAACAGAAATTGCTTCAACGGTTCCAGTCTCTCCGCCGATGGTAACGACATCACCAACTCTAAACGGGCGAAAAAGAATAAGCATCATGCCAGACGAGAAATTAGACAGAGAGTCTTTTAACGCAAGACCAATAGCAAGAGAGGCGGCACCCAGTACAGCCAAAAATGAAGTGGTCTTAATACCAAGCTGTCCTGCTGCTGCGATAATAACACTGGTAAGAAGAGCATAATAAATTATACCCTCTAAAAACGTAATGAGAGTAACATCAACATTTCTACTCCTCATCACTCTAATCATAATGTTGGTTACCCAACGCGCGATCAATTTACCGATGAGAAAAATCAGTAATGCCGCAAAACCCTTACCCGCATAGGCAATAACAATTGGCTGCAGGTTTTTGATCATTTCCGGATCTATTGCAAAGTCCATAATTTCCCCTGTGTTCAGTATTAAATAGATGAGCTGTAACTATACAGTATCAAATAAATAAGACAGAGAAATCAATAACACAAGTAAGTTTAACGTAAGCAAGGGTTACTCATCTAAAGGGCGAATATCCCACGCTTCAGTCCTACTATTATTGTCGGGATTTTTAACAATAGTAAACTCAAAAATCTGAGAAGAATCATTAAAAAGTGAATCATTTACATCTACAGCTTTGGAACAATGAAAAAATACAGACTCTGGAAGAAGTCCTTCCGGGGTGAGGTTGTAAAATCGCATAAAGCCAAAGCCTCGTTCCGAATTGTAATTTATGGGGATCCCACGTTTACGTTCTTCACCGTTTTGTGCTGGGATGGGAAGCAGACCCGGGATAAGAAAGCCGGAAAGGAAACTGTCGGCGGTTTCTTTAAGCTCATTGCTGACGTGGTTAAAACTAATAACTTCAACCCGGCATCCCATATTTTGCAGAGCCAGTACCAGGCGAATAAAATCGCCATCACCGGTGAGCAGAAGCACTCGATCAAGATTTCGTGCCTGGAGCAGTGCGTCTATGGCAAGATCCATATCGGCATTTGCCTTTGTGGTCAGAATACCTTCGTCATCTACAAAATGTTTAACGATTTTCTTGATAACCTTAAAACCACATTGGCGAATAACATCATGATAACGATATAATTTCTGCCTGTAATCAGGATCTTCTTTACTCCGCTCCCTGTCTTCGGCAAGATAGGAGTTAGCCCGAAGCAGTGTAGAATTACCAGCACCTGCAAGCTCTACCAATACGTCATAACGCATGCCATAACCGCCACACATACGTATGTTTTCAGCATCTACATAGATTCCTGTTTTCAGCATATCAATCGTTAACTCGTAAAGGCCTGTGTTTGAAAGTGGTCAAATTACAATTGTAATCGTCTTACTTGATGAACTCTCAGAAAGCTTAAATTGGAACTGGTTAAGTTGATAAACGCCAGACTTCCGATCCGATAAGCGAAGACTTCCAGATAAGCGAAGACTTCGAGAAGCTTCATATTCGAAGCGTGTAAATTTCACTATTATTTCTGAGTACTAAGGTACATCGTAATGATAGTGAAATTTGCAACGACGAAGAAAATGAAGAGTTTTTACGACGCCATTTTTCTTCGAGCTATTCCCACTCAATGGTCGCAGGAGGCTTTGAAGAAATATCGTAAACCACCCTATTGACACCTCGAACCTCATTGATAATTCGAGTGGAGATTTCCCCTAAAATTTCGTAAGGAATTTTACTCCAATCTGCGGTCATCGCATCCCTTGAGTCTACTGAACGAATAGCAATAACATGCTCATAGGTTCTTCCATCACCCATAACACCAACTGTCTTAATAGGGAGCAGAACTGCAAACGACTGCCATACCTTGCGGTACCAACCAGCCTTTCTCATTTCATCAAGAACTATAACATCGGCCTGACGCAGTATAGCGAGTCTTTCAGCAGTCACCTCGCCCATAATCCTGATACCGAGTCCTGGACCGGGAAATGGTTGTCTGTAAATGGCTTCTTCGGGCAACCCAAGCTCAAGACCAAGGTCGCGCACCTCATCCTTGAACAATTCACGCACAGGCTCGATAAGATCAAGCTTCATAATATCTGGTAGACCACCAACGTTATGATGCGACTTGATAGGAGCTTCACCTCTAAAACTGACAGATTCAATGACGTCAGGATAAAGAGTCCCTTGAGCAAGGTATTTTACCTTGCCAATTTTTTTGGCTTCTTCTTCAAATATCTTTATAAAACCAAGACCGATGCGTTTTCTCTTAATCTCAGGATCTTTGACGCCATCGAGTTCGCTTAAGAAATACTCTTCCGCGTTCACATCAATAACATTGAGTTTTGATTTTTCTTTGAAAAAGCGCAGGATAGATTCTGACTCACCAGTTCGCATCAGGCCGTTATTGACATAGATGCAGGTAAGTTGATCTCCAATAGCCCTATGGATAATAGCTGCAACAACGGAGCTATCAACACCACCAGAAAGAGCACAGATAACATTATCGTCACCCACTTGTTCGCGGATAGCTTTAACGTTTTGCTCAATAAATGAATGCATGGTCCACTCTGGCTTACATTCACAAACACCAAAGATAAAGTTTCTGAGAACATCAGTACCAATTAGGGTATGAGCGACCTCAGGATGGAACTGTACAGCCATAAACGGCTTTTCTGTGTGACGAAGCGCGGCATACGGAGAGTGCTCACTTACAGCAGTTGCCTCAAATCCTTCTGGAATTACTTCAACACGGTCGCCATGGCTCATCCATACCTGATGGGTGGCATCACCTGTCTCAAGACCGGCAAAGAGACCTGCGGTGAAGTTCACCTTAAGATCAGCTTTACCAAACTCTCTCTTTTCTGCTTTTTCAACTTTGCCACCAAGCTGCTGCATCATCAACTGGGCACCGTAACAGATACCTAGAACAGGAACACCAAGTTCAAATACACCAGAATCACTGAGAGGTGCATCATCATCGTAAACAGAACAAGGACCACCGGAAAGTATTATTCCGGAAGGTTTGAGGGCTTTAATCTTCTCAAGCGATGTTGAATACGGGTGAATTTCACTATAGACTTTCTGCTCACGAATACGGCGTGCAATCAATTGGGTCGTTTGCGAACCAAAGTCGAGTATGATAATTTTTTCGCTATGAATATCCATGGATTATCCTGTAAATTCTTTGTTGTCTGCAGACTCTCAGGAGGTTGTCAGAGAAAAGAGCTTTCTCGGACAATCTCCTAGGCGGTTCTGTAGTTTGGTGCTTCTTTAGTAATGATGACGTCATGGACGTGCGACTCTCTCAGACCAGCAGGCGAAATTCGAACAAAGGTCGCTTTTTTCTGAAGCTCAGGAATTGTGGCAGCACCCACATAACCCATACCGGAACGTAGTCCGCCAAGCATCTGATACAAAACTGTGGAGATAGGTCCGCGATAAGGTACTTTGCCTTCAATACCCTCAGGAACGAGTTTGGAGCTCGATGTCACTTCAGACTGAAAATATCTGTCTGCAGAACCTTCTGCCTGACTCATTGCACCAATGGACCCCATACCACGATATGCCTTATAGGTCCGGCCCTGATAAAGAAATGTTTCTCCCGGTGTTTCATCGGTTCCAGCAAAAAGAGAACCCAACATAACAGAAGAAGCCCCTGCACCAATTGCCTTTGCAACATCCCCAGAGTGCTTAACACCCCCATCAGCGATTATCGGTATATTATACTTATTGGCAACCTTTACACATTTTTGCAAAGCAGTCATCTGAGGTACACCTACTCCGGCAACAACCCTTGTGGTACAGATGGATCCTGGTCCGATACCCACTTTAACGGCATTGGCGCCAGCCTTAATAAGGGCTTCGGTTGCCTCTCCAGTTGCAACATTCCCGGCAATGACGGAAAGTTCAGGAAAAGCTTTTTTCACTTTTGAGACGGCACCCATAACTCCTTGGGAGTGTCCATGAGCGGAGTCAACAACCACGACATCAACGCCTGCTTTAACTAATTTCTCAGCATGGCTTTCAATGTTGGGACCGACCCCTAAGGCCGCGCCAACAAGGAGACGTCCAAATCCGTCTTTTGCTGCAAGGGGATATTTCTTTATTTTCTCAAGATCTTTTATTGTAATAAGGCCGGTCAGAGCACCCTCATCATTAACGACAAGAAGCTTCTCGATTCTGTGCTCATGGAGAAGCGCTTTTGAGTGTTCAAGAGTGATACCAGCTTTTGCAGTAACAAGATTTTTAGAGGTCATCACATCGGAGACACGCAGACCATCATCTGAGACAAATCGAAGATCGCGGTTGGTCACAATACCGACGAGTTTTCCATCATTGAGTACCGGAAGACCTGAGATCTTATACTCGCTCATGATCTCCTGCACTTCACCTACGCATTGATTCTGAGTCACAGTAATCGGATCAATAATCATACCCGACTCAGACTTTTTCACTTTTTCCACCATCAGAGCCTGCTCTTCAATGGACATATTTTTGTGAATAATACCGATACCACCTTCTCTCGCCATTGCAATTGCAGTACGATATTCAGTCACCGTATCCATAGCAGAACTCAGAAGCGGAGTCTGGAGATTAATGGTATCTGTTAGTCTCGTGGCAAGACTCACTTCATTGGGAAGTACATCGGAAGCGGATGGAACGAGAAGTAAATCATCAAATGTGAGTGCAGTTTCTATCTGGTCTGGTAACATGTTTCCTCCTTATCAGGGGATTGAAGTCAAAAGCCACCTCAGAGCAACCTCTCTGACAAAGCTTCTTTACGAATCGACTCAATCACGGGGCTCAGTTGGCCCTTTTGTATTTCAAATTATGCGTTATATTTTAGAGAAGTACAGTAAGGCATTTCTCTGAATAATCTTATTTTTTTTGAATGCCATTTATCAGAATAAAATTGACGCCAAAATCAGACACCAACAACCGTTAAAGGACAATCTGTCAATGCTGCTTGAAATAAACCCAGTAAATCCACAGCAACGTTTAATTGATCGTGCGGTAAAAATGCTCAAAGCTGGTTCCATTATCTGCTATCCAACAGACACTGGATACGGAATAGGCTGTGATCTCTTTAATACCAAAAGTCTAAAAAGTATCATGCAACTCAAGAGAAGACCGAGTCAAAAGCCTTTTTCTTTTATGTGCTCAGACTTAACAGACATCAGCCAATACGCGCATGTTTCAAACACCGCCTACAGGCTCCTCAAGAAAAACCTGCCAGGCCCCTACACCTTTGTACTACCTGGAACGAAACTGGTTCCAAAGATAATGGCTACCAAACAAAAAACTGTAGGTATCCGAGTTCCCAGCCATCCAATTGCAAAACTTCTTCTGGAGACTTTGGGTAACCCGATTGTCAATACCAGTGTTCAGCTAGAAGACGAAGCAACTCTAGCGGAACCTTTTGAAATTGAGGAGTATATAGGTAACAGGATAGACCTTATCATCGATGCTGGTGCCATCTACCCTGATCCGTCTTCTCTTATCGACCTCACCGGTGATTATCCGGAGATACTTCGCGAGGGCAAGGGAGATGTTACTCCGTTTCGCTGATCAAAGCCTCTTTCAGCGACTTGCTCATGGTAAAGTGCAGGGTCTTTCTATCTGGAATATCCATAATTTTACCGGTCCGTGGGTTTTTAGTCGAACGCGGCTTACGATTTCTCACTGAGAAACTGCCAAACCCTCTCAACTCAATACGCCTATCTTCGACCAGCGCTTTTGACATTGTGTCCAGCATAATGTCAACCGCAAGGCTCACATCTTGTTTTTGCATGGACAACTCAGAACTTACTTTATCTACGAGATCTTTTTTCAACATACCTGAGAACTATATAAAAGAGTTTACCAGCACCTAGATTTCGGCACCAAAAAATTATAAAAAAAGGTTGTCTTGCCAAATCAATGACAAGACAACCCTTTATGCTACATCTAAAGCTCCCTTTCAGGCGCTATATTACTCGTTTTCGGTGGTATCACTACCTTCAGCTGCTGCTTTCAGGAGGTCACCAAAGGTTGATGGGGCAACATCAGCAGCCACCTTCTCAGCCTTCTTGAACTTCTCTACTGCTACTTCCTCATCATCACCTTCGAGGGTTTTAACAGAAAGACCAATCTTACGATCTTTAGCAGAAACGTTAATTACGATAGCTTTCAAGACATCGCCCATCTGATACATTCCGACAGGAGTCTTCACCTTGTCTTTAGAAAGTTCAGATACGTGTACGAGACCTTCAATACCTTCTTCAAGTTTCACGAAAACACCGAAGTCAGTAACGTTGGTGATCTCACCTTCAACAACAGTTCCGGAAGGATAGTTGTTGTACGCTGCCTGCCATGGATCAGGAACCATCTGCTTGATACCAAGGGAGAAACGCTCGTTTTCTTTATCGATCTTAAGAACAACGGCTTGAATGGTCTCGCCTTTAGCATACTTTTCAGAAGGATGCTTGATACGCTCGGTCCAGGACAGATCAGATACGTGAATTAGACCATCAATACCTTCTTCAATACCGATGAAGACACCAAAGTCAGTGATGTTCTTGATCTTACCTTCGATAACAGAACCAACTGGGTAGTTATCAGTAACCAGATCCCAAGGATTAGGCTGAAGCTGTTTCATACCAAGGGAAATTCTTTTGGTCTCAGTTTCGATATTGAGAACCATAACTTCAACTTCGTCACTTACTGAAACCATCTTAGATGGGTGACGCGGCTTCTTGGACCAAGTCATTTCAGATACGTGAATGAGGCCTTCAACGCCCTCTTCCAGTTCTACAAACACACCGTAATCAGTGATAGACACGACTTTTCCGGTTGTGGTTTCTTTTACTGGGTAACGGTCAACAACGGTTGCCCATGGATCGTCGCGAAGTTGTTTAACACCAAGGGATACACGGTCGTGCTCTCTATCGTACTTGAGAACTTTAACTTCCAGATCTTCACCAACTTTGTAGAGCTTGGCTGGATGTGAAACACGTCCCCATGAAAGATCGGTGATATGACAGAGACCGTCCATGCCGCCCATGTCGATGAAGAGACCATAATCGGTGATATTGGTAATTGCACCGGTGATGATCTGACCTTCTTCGAGCTTGGAGCGCATTTCTTCACGAAGCTTATTACGCTCTTCTTCAAGAATCGCACGACGGGAAATAACAACGTTGTTTCTCTTCTTGTTAAACTTAAGGATTTTAAAATCCATGGAACTGCCGATGAGGGCATCCAGATCTTTAACAGGACGAAGATCGATTTGAGAGTATGGAAGGAACGCTGGAACGCCGATATCAACAGACATACCGCCTTTGACACGACTTTCAATTTTTCCGGAGATAGTTTCATCAGCTTCCTGAATCTCTGCAATCTTCTCCCAAACTTTAATTGCAATGGCCTTTTCACGTGACAGGAGGAGTCCACCCTCTTCTTTACGACGCTCTACGAATACTTCGAATACGTCGCCAATTTTTATTTCTTCACCATCTTCCAGGCGGAATTCGGACTTAGCGATATAACTTTCAGCCTTATCACCAACATCAACAAGCAGGTAGTCATCGACTGTTCCGATGATAGTTCCCATGGCGACATCGCCAACGGCAACAACCTTGTTGTTTTCTTCCATCTCAAAGAGCTCTGCAAAGCTCATCTCTTCCATACTGTCCTGGGATGATTCATTAAGTTGTTCTGTCATGGATTATACTCTTCCTGTGGACCTAAGGACCAATTTGTTAAAGGGCTTCTACTTGTTACCACTGCAGGGAGACCAAGTAGAAAGTAATAAAGGCCACACTCCATAGGGGAGAGTAACCTTCTCAGATTTGAACCACACTGTATATCAACTTTTCGTCGAAAGGACAACTACTTCTTGCAAAAAGTTTGTTTTTTTATTTATCAGGTGTCGACTGTCTCTCGTACAACTCTTCCCACACCTTCTCGCTACCTCTTAAACATGGGCTTTTGCAAGTGTAAGAGTTTTTTCCACTTGTAATCACTCCCCCTGCTTTTCCTGCTGAGGTTTTTTATAATTCGACTTTCCAGATCGATTCTGTCTCGGTTTTGGTTTTCTCTTTTGCCCAGCGCTGTGGCCTTTACTCTGAGCAGGCTGCACTGTACCTTTGGGAGCGGGCACCAGCAACGACTCGTCAGGCATTACACATTCAAGCTTTCTCTCTATATACGCCTCAATTTCAGGGAGATAAAAAGATCCTTCTTCACAGGCAAAACTTACAGCCTTACCCGATGCACCTGCTCTTCCTGTACGACCGATGCGGTGTACATAATCTTCAGGCTCGTAAGGGAGTGTATAATTTACTACAAATGTTATACCGTCGATATGTATCCCACGCCCGGCAACATCCGTAGCCACCAAAATCTTCACCTTACCTGCTCTAAAACTTTCAAGACGCGTCATGCGTTTATTTTGAGCAACATCGCCAGATAAAAGCACACAGTCTATTGCATTTCTGGTCAATCTTTCCGCAAGCTTTTTGGCCTCGTTTTTCATATTTGCAAAGACAATAATGCGGTCTTCGGGATGCGCCTTAATAAGATTATACAAAACGGCGTACTTTTCTTCTGCAGTGGTTAAATAGACAGTTTGTTCCACTGTATCCACAGCCATCTGCTCAGGCTCCGCCTCGATAACTGATGGTTTAACACACCATTGGGAGGCTAAACGCTGAACATCTTCTGTTATCGTTGCCGAAAACATCATTGTCTGACGCTCATTTTTACCAGCAACGCGGCCAATGATTCTTCTTACGTCGGGGATAAAGCCCATATCGAGCATTCGGTCCGCTTCATCGAGTACCAGAATTTTACAGCAGCTTAAATCAACAACACCTTTACCAACAAAATCCAGAAGTCTCCCCGGAGTTGCCACGAGCAAGTCGCATGTCCTGTTAACAAGGATTTCCTGCTGCTTTTGATAGTCGACCCCACCATAGGCAGAGCGGACTGTAAGTCCGCAATATTTTGATAGTGCAGCGCCGTCCTTTGCTATCTGAACGACAAGCTCCCGTGTTGGCGCAAGAACCAAAGCCCTCGGCTGCCCTTTTCTGTTCTTTTTAGCATTGAGTAACCTTGAAAAAATGGCCAAAAGAAAAACAGCTGTCTTCCCTGTACCAGTATTTGCTTTTCCAACAAGGTCCTTTCCGGCAAGTACATCCTCAAGGGTTTTTTCCTGTATAGCTGTACAGTACTCAAATTTTTGATCGGCTATCGCTCTCATCACCTTGAGAGGAATTTTAAAATCATGGAATCGCGCCTTACCTGGTTCAGGTGTTACAACAAACTGCTCAAGACTCCAAGGGGGGGTTCTTGGCTTTTGTGGACGCTTTGTATGCTCTTTGGATGGATCGCCTGTCTGTTTTGGCTCAGTCGCCTGTTTGGGTGGTTTTTTTTCTACCTTGAGCTCAACTGAGGCATCATCAGTTTCCTCAACCTTTGCAGTTTCCGAAGAACCTACAAAATTATCGTAGCGCTGCTTGCCCGCCTGAAAAATTCTTTTCATTTTTTTAGAAGCGGAGAGGATGATGTTTTTCATTTTAACAACTCAAGTTTAGGTGGAATTACAAGGGGACCTTGCCTACAGACTATTTACAAAAGAGAAGGTCCCTGAACGAACCCACCATAGTAGGCTCGATGAAATATAACAATAGATGAGGATAAAATTGCTTCGGCAAAAAAGAAATATCCGTCACAAAGAAATCACAAGAGAGGAGAGAAACAGTTACGACTAAGAGCTCATTCAAGCAGTATCATTTACCTGAAACACGCAGTTCTTCCATCAAAGGGCCAAACAGAGCCTCATATTCAGGTATAATTTTTTTCAGCACCACTCCAATGTGTTTCAGATCACGATCATTAACGACCAAGTTTGCCGAATATGCCATAGCCTGCAGGCTGTAAAGAGTCTCAAACTCATCTCCAAGCAACACATAGATGGTAAATCTCCTTCGG
This sequence comes from Desulforhopalus sp., assembly GCA_047622095.1. Taxonomy (GTDB): domain Bacteria; phylum Desulfobacterota; class Desulfobulbia; order Desulfobulbales; family Desulfocapsaceae; genus Desulforhopalus_A. Next base: position 74,620 of record JBLHNU010000004.1, on the reverse strand, counting down.
GCCATACTCATATTACGCATATAGGCATGAAACTTTCCCGACAAAATACCAGCTGGCTCATAACCGCTATGAAGGAACACTGCCGCGTAATCAACAAAGCGCATCTTTTCAATAGCTTCGATGACGTCCGTTGGCTGTTCAACCTGATAGCCAAATTCCACTGCAGATTTAACAACAAGTTCCCGTGCTGGAATTTCAGGCATCAGAACCAATGCTTTTGGGATATCCTCAACAACTTCCTGATCATCAAAAATCCCATCAGCAAGCCATGTAACATCTGGTGGTGCCGGTGGACGGATACCACTCTTACGAGGTGCTGATGTTCCTTGAGTTTTTTTACGCCTGATATCTTTTGGGACGGCTGTTATATCGACACTAAGGGCATCCAGTCCAAAAGGCTTTGTACAGTAAACACACTTCACCTTTATCTTTTGACCTGGATCCAGTTTTTCTATACTGTCCTTAATCTTGCCGCTCAACTTCAGCTGTTTTTCACAATGGGGGCAATTTACTTGCATGATTTCCTCATAACGCCAAGTGACTTTCTATACATTTCCTGTTTATCTTTCCAACAACAGACATCAGATTATCGGCGATAACCTTTATATTTTTCTTCTTCCTCTTCTTCCATGGCCAGATCTGTCAGGTTTGTTGTTGACTCACCCCGCTCTGCCTTTATTCGGTCAAGACCTCGGTTCAACTCAGCTCTGTGTGAGCAGAACATAACAGCGCTCTTTTCTGTTATCAGTCCCCTACTAAAAAGCTCTAGTATATGCTGATCAAATGTTCTCATATCAAGAGCAGAGCCTTCACTAATAATATTGTAGTAGGTTTTTTCTTCTGACTCACCATTCATGATGAGATCTTTTACACGCAAACTCGTTCTCAGGATTTCCATCGCAGCAACACGGCCACCACCAACACGCGGCGGCAGACGTTGACTGACAATCCATTTCAAGGTATCCACCAAACGATTTCGAACCTGCGGTTGCTCCTCCTGCTCAAACATACCGAGAATACGGTTAATGGTCTGTCCGGCATCAATGGTATGCAGAGTCGAGAGAACGAGATGGCCTGTTTCAGCAGCGGTCAGACCAATTTCCATGGTCTCTCTGTCACGCATCTCACCAACCAGAATAACTTTTGGAGCCTGACGCAGTGCAGCCCTCATACCTACCGGGAAACTGGAGAAATCATTTCCTAGTTCTCGCTGGTTAAAAGTTGCCTGCAACTGTTCATGCACATACTCTATCGGATCTTCAAGTGTGACAACATGTATAGCACGCTCCTGATTCACGCGATTTAAAAGCGCTGCAAGAGATGTGGTTTTACCGGTACCGGTCGCACCAGTAAAGAGAATAAGACCATTGAGTTCCGATGCCATTTTCCCAAAAGCCTCAGGAAACTGCATGTTTTCAATGGAAGGAACTTCAGTTTCAAGTTTTCTTAAGACTGTAGTAAAGTAACCTTTCTGAGTGAAGATATTTACCCTGAAACGTGCATTATCGGATAGTGAATACGACAAATCGCAGGAACCTGTCTCTACGAGGTCCCGTAGTAGGCGTCGGTTATTACCGATCAGGTTCAGTGCAAAAACTTCTGTCTGAAAGGGTGTAAGCTCAGCGACAGGTGGTGTTACATCCACCGGAACCAAAAGCCCCGAAGACTCTACCTGCAACGACTTACCCACTGTTATATTAAGATCCGATACGTTGCTATGAGATTCAAGCATCGCCGCAATCCAATAATCTATTTCCGTTTTTTTCATACTGCTCTCCTGAAAAATTGTGCACGACCACTGATTTTCATAGTATATTGTTGCAAGTCTAACAATTTTTACATGTTTTTTGCAAATTTTCTATATATTTATTCTTACTATATACTTACAAAAATATTCCGGAGTAACACATCATGGCAATACAACTTCGTAGCGCAACTACAACCCAGGGACGGAAGATGGCTGGTGCCCGCAGCCTTTGGAGAGCCAATGGAGTTAAAGAAGAACAGTTTGGCAAGCCGATAATTGGAATTGTCAACTCCTTTACCCAGTTTGTCCCGGGTCACGTACATCTCCACGAAATTGGTCAACATCTTAAAAAGATCATTGAAGATGCCGGTTGTTTTGCCGCTGAGTTCAACACAATCGCCATTGATGATGGTATCGCCATGGGGCATTCCGGAATGCTCTATTCTTTACCTTCGCGAGATCTAATCGCCGACTCAGTTGAATACATGTGCAACGCCCATACCGTAGATGCAATTATCTGCATAAGTAACTGTGACAAAATAACACCCGGTATGCTCATGGCTGCAATGCGCCTGAATATTCCCACAATATTTGTTTCCGGTGGGCCTATGGAAGCCGGAGTGGATGGTGACAAACGTTACGACCTGGTTGACGCCATGGTTATGGCCGCGGACAAAGAGGTAAGTGATGACGAGATAGAGCGAGTAGAGCGTTGCGCCTGCCCCACCTGCGGCTCCTGTTCCGGTATGTTCACAGCCAATTCAATGAACTGTCTCAACGAAGCCTTAGGTCTTGCCTTACCCGGTAACGGCACCGTTGTTGCAACCCATGCAAACCGTAAACTTCTCTTTGAAAAAGCGGCCAGACGCATCGTCGAAATGGCTCACGCCTGGTATGACAACGAAGACGCCTCGGTACTGCCGCGTTCCATCGGTTCTAAAAGCGCTTTTATGAACTCCATGACCTTAGATATTGCAATGGGTGGTTCAACGAACACCGTCCTCCATCTACTTGCCATTGCAAGGGAAGCTGGTGTGGATTTCACCATGGACGACATCGACTCTCTGTCACGCAAGGTTCCAAACCTGTGCAAGGTCTCCCCCAACTCCAGCTATCATATTGAAGATGTAAACAGGGCCGGAGGAATAATGTCAATCCTTGGAGAACTTGACCGAGGGGGCCTCATCGACACCAGTGTCAGCCGTGTTGACTCCCCTAGCCTGAAAGAGACTTTAAACGATTGGGATCTTTCAAACAGCAGTCACACTGATGCGGCCAAAACCCTCTACCTGAGCGCGCCTGCACACTCTGGACAAAACCTCGTTATGGGTTCCCAGAACACTATGTATCAGGAAGCAGATCTCGATCGGGCCAAAGGCTGCATCCGCGATCTTGCAAATTGTTATGACAAAGAAGGTGGTTTGGCCGTTCTTTTTGGCAACATTGCCGAAAACGGCTGTATCGTAAAAACCGCGGGAGTTGACCCATCCATTTTTAAATTCACAGGAACTGCCAGGGTATTTTCATCTCAAGATGATACCTGTGACGCAATTCTTGGTGGTAAGATAAAAGCGGGCGACGTTATCATCATCCGCTATGAAGGCCCTAAGGGCGGACCAGGTATGCAGGAGATGCTCTACCCGACTTCATATCTTAAATCAATCCGCCTTGGCAAAGAATGTGCTCTTGTCACAGACGGTAGATTCTCAGGTGGAACCTCCGGCCTTTCCATCGGACACGTTTCCCCGGAAGCAGCGGCTGGCGGAGCCATCGCTCTTATCGAGGATGGTGATACTATCAATATCGACATCCCTGGAAGAACCATAAATCTCGACGTTGCAGCTGATATACTTGCTGAACGCAGAAAAACTGAGGAAGCTAAGGGGAAAAAGGCTTTCAAACCGGTCGATCGCAAGCGCGAGGTGAGTGCAGCCCTTAGGGCGTACGCGCTTTTTGCAGCGTCTGCTGACCAAGGTGCGGTAAGGATATTGCCTGAAGACTAATCATTTTTGATTTTTAACAACATTGATGAACTCGTAAAAAGGTCATTCAAAGCTTCAGATGGCTAAGGCAAAAAGTTTGATATACAGGTAAGCGATAGACTCCGAGGCGTAGTGTTTTTTTGCGGAGACAGGACTATACATATGGTATGTCTTGTCTTCGTAAAAAACCTACAACGCAGTAGATCGGACTTTTTACGACGCCATCAACATTACAAATAGAAGGTGCGACCGTTTTTTTGTTCCACCTTTTATTTGTTGTTTTTTCCATGTTTCAAAACGTATGATTCAAAGAAGCTCTTTACTTATTAGTAATAAAAATTACTATTATTTTGTTCTCAAATTTCATATTAAAAAGAGATAGACTGTATCAACCAACAAACCTCACCATTACGGAGATCAACTTGTCAGCTACCCTCTTAAAACGCTGCATACCATCTGGCCTACAGTTGATTTCCACCAAAGAACCTAATCTGAACAACTCATACCAACGCAAAATGAGGAGTGATTCTTGAAACCGACAAATATCGAAGATGTCAATTACTTCCACAAGGTCATTGACTGCCAATATGCATGTCCGTCCCATACCCCTGTTCCTGAGTACTTACGTCTCATTGCCCAAGGGAAATATGATGAAGCCTTCAAAGTCAATTGGATCTCTAACGTTTTCCCAGGCATTCTCGGTCGTATCTGTGATCGTCCATGTGAGCCCGCCTGCAGGCGTTCCAGAGTTGAAGATAATCCAGTTGCTATATGCAGATTAAAAAGAGTTGCCTCAGATTACAAAAGTGACGACACCAGTTTCCTTCCCAAAATTCCTAAGGAAAAAAATGGAAAGAAAATAGCACTTATTGGTGGCGGACCCGCATCACTTACAGTGGCCCGAGATCTGTTGCCACTTGGCTACGAAGTTGATCTCTTTGATGACCAGAGCAGGGCCGGAGGTTTTATCAGAACTCAGGTCCCGTCATTTAGACTACCAGAAAAAGTTCTTAATGAAGAAGTTGATCGCATCCTCAACCTGGGTGTGACGACGCATTTTAACCACTACGTAGAGAGCCTCAAGGAAGTACTCGATAAAAGTTACGACGCTGTTTTCATTGGTACTGGTGCTCCACGGGGAAGAGATCTTCCCAACCTGCCAGGAAGAGATGCCGCCGATCCATCCGTATTTATCGGTATTGAATATCTTGCCTCTGTACTCTATCGCCACATAACCCACTCCCCACCAAAAGTATTGGTATTAGGAGGTGGAAACACAGCAATGGATTGCTGCAGAATGGCCAAACGGTTAGGAGGAGACGAGGTCAAAGTTGTTGTCCGTAGCCCAAAATCTGACATGAAGGCCTCACCGTGGGAAATTGAAGATGCTGAAGACGAAGGCATTCCAATTCTTGATAACCACTCACCAGTCGACTTCATCGTTAAAGCTGGCATTTTGGTGGGCATGCACTTTCAGAAAGTTGAAGCGCATTATGACGAGGAAGGAAAGAGACGCCTACTTCCTACAGAGGAACCACCTGTATTTATCCCCTGTGACCAAGTTCTTATGGCCGTAGGTCAGGAAAACGCTTACCCCTTTATTGACGTAGATCTTGAGATGAACCAGTGGGGTTTACCTGTACTCGATGAACTCACCCACCAATCCTCCATTCCAAATTTATTTTTTGGAGGTGATGCCGCATTTGGTCCTAAAAATGTGATCACAGCTGTAGCCCATGGGCACGAAGTAGCTATATCCATTGATCTACACTGCCAGGGCAAGGATCTCCACGACCGACCAGAACCGACCACGACCCTCATCAGCCAGAAAATGGGCCTCCAGGAATGGCTCTATGACAGCCATATTTCAGATGACAAACGATACGCTGTACCCACTGCTGACAAGGTTAAATCTCTTAAAAACAGACTGATGGAAGTTGAGCTGGGCTTTAGTAAGGGCACAGGCCATCAGGAAACCTTACGTTGCCTCAACTGTGACGTGCAAACTGTATTCGATGCCGCTACCTGTATAGAATGTGACGCCTGCGTCGATATTTGCCCAGAATCTTGTATCAATTTTATTACAAATGCGAGTGAAGCCGAGCTGAGAAATAACGTTCAAATCCCAGCCGACAACAAAGAACAATCTCTTTATGTTTCCGAGCCACTACCCACAGGAAGAGTAATGGTAAAAGACGAGAATGTGTGTCTGCACTGCGGCCTATGTGCAGAACGCTGCCCGACATCCTCCTGGGAAATGGTGAAATTCACCTTTAACTCTGCACAAGTTGGTTCAAAATGAGCAAAATTGAAAGTATAAACGATTTCGTTGTTCGCTTTGCCAATGTTAACGGCTCCGGTTCGGCCAGCGCCAATAACCTTTTCGCCAAGGCAATTTTCAGAGCGGGTGTTCCTGTCAGCCCTAAGAACATATTCCCCTCTAATATCCAAGGTTTACCCACATGGTACGAAGTCAGGGTGAACGAACATGGTTACCTTGGCAGACGCGGAGGTGTTGATCTGACCGTTGCAGTTAATGGCCAGACACTATACAAAGACTACCGGGACCTTCTCCCAGGCGGCTACTTCGTCTACGACGCTTCAAAAGATCTTCCGGATGATTTTCACCGCGACGACATTACGGTAATTGGCATCCCCTTCACCCAACTTTGTAACGATGAGTTTAAAAACCCAAAGCTTCGTCAGATCCTAAAAAACATTATATACGTTGGATCACTTGCTTATCTGCTTGATCTGGACTTTTCAATTCTGACAGACTCAATTACCAAACAATTTCAAAAAAAGCCCAAACTCGCAGAACCAAACATTAAGGCCCTTGAGCTTGGCTACGAATACGCCAAGGAGCATTACTCAGATGCGTGTAAACTTTCCATCCGCAAAAGTAACAAAGTGGGAGATGGAATTCTCATGGATGGCAACTCAGCTATAGGTCTTGGTGCGGTTTACGCAGGCGCAACAGTTACAGGCTGGTACCCGATTACTCCCTCCACCTCTGTCATAGAGGCCTTTGAACGCTATACAAAAAAATTCAGAGTTGAAGAAGAGACCGGCCGCAACAAAGTTGCCATAGTTCAGGCAGAAGATGAGCTTGCCGCCATTGGCATCGTCATTGGCGCAGCCTGGAATGGAGCACGCTCTTTCACAGCGACTTCAGGCCCCGGAATCTCCCTTATGGCTGAACTTTTAGGCCTTGCCTACTTTGCCGAAATCCCTGCGGTGTTAGTCGACGTTCAACGTTCGGGACCAAGCACAGGAATGCCTACAAGAACCCAGCAGTCAGATGTGCTTGCCTGTGCATACGCCTCCCATGGTGACACAAAGAATGTATTACTTTTTCCCTGTGACCCAAAAGAATGTTTCGAATTCGGCGCAGATGCATTTGATCTCGCAGAACGTCTCCAGACTCCTATTATCATAATGTCTGATCTCGACCTTGGAATGAACGATCATCTCTGTAGCCCACTGGAATGGGATGATACGCGTCGCTATGACCGTGGAAAAGTTCTCAGCGCAGAAGATCTCGACAACCTTAAAGAAAAATGGGGCCGCTACCTCGATGTGGACGGCGACGGTATCTGTTACCGTACCTACCCAGGAACCCACCCTACAAAGGGTGCCTATTTTACCAGAGGGACATCCCACAACGAATACTCCGCTTATACTGAGGAGAGTTCAATATATCTTGCAGGAATGGAACGACTTCTGGTCAAATGGGATACAGCAAAAGGTCTCGTCCCCGGCCCAAGGGTAAAAACCCGAGACCCGGAAAACAAAGTTGGTGTTCTGTTTTACGGCACGACAACCCATGCAACGTATGAAGCAATTGCCAGGTTTTCTAAAAAAGGTCTAAAAATTAATAGTCTCAGAATCCGTGCTTTTCCTTTTCAAAAGGAGGTCATTGATTTTATCAACAACCACGAGACAATATTTATCATCGAACAGAATCGAGACGCTCAACTGCGTACCCTGCTTATGACCGAAAACAGTGTCTCACCAACAAAACTGCAATCGATTCTCAACTATGATGGCCTGCCCATCACAGCAGATTTTATAACCGATAAAATAGACAACCTGCTTGCCGCAGAAGAGCAACTGGGATCAGAAGGTAAGGGAGGAAAAGCATGAGCTTTGATCGACCCACATTTCGCCACCCGAATCAGGCTAAGAACTCGGCGGGCTTCACAAGACAAGACTATGAAGGCGCCATATCAACCCTATGTGCAGGGTGCGGTCATGACTCCGCCACCGCCGGAATAATCCAGGCATGTTTTGAACTTGGAGTTGAACCACACCGGGTAGCCAAGATGTCCGGTATCGGCTGCTCTTCTAAAACACCTGCCTATTTTTTGAGCAGGTCCCATGGTTTTAATTCTGTTCATGGTAGAATGCCCTCCATTGCAACCGGAGCCAACATGGCCAACCGGGACCTTCTTTATATTGGGGTATCAGGTGATGGTGATACAGCGTCCATCGGTATGGGCCAATTTGCCCACGCCCTGAGACGCAACCTGAACCTCAACTACATCTGCATGAACAACGGTTGTTATGGGCTTACGAAGGGACAGGATTCAGCCACCGCAGACAAAGGCTCCGCTGGAAAAAAAGGTGTGCCAAACCCATACTCATCCATCGATCTCTGTGAACTTGCCATCGAACTCGGTGCAAGCTATGTGGCGAGGGGCTTTTCAGGTGATAAAAAGCAACTTATACCACTGATCAAAGGGGCCTTTGCCCACAGCGGTCTTGCCTTTATCGATATCATCTCACCCTGCGTAACGTTTAATAACACGTCTACTTCGACCAAAAGTTACGAATACGTGCGTGAACATATTGAGGCAACCAACACCTTTGATTTTGTTCCGCTACAACAGGAAATCCTGGCCGAATACGAAGAAGGGTCCAGTCGGGAAGTCACCATGCATGATGGCAGCAAAATTCACCTACACAAGTCTGACTCCACAAAAGATGTGACCGACAGACTCACTGCAGTAAATAACTTAGAGACCGAAAAAACCAAAGGTAGACTGCTCACTGGTCTTCTCTATGTGAATCAGGAAATCATGGAAACCCATGACATCATCAACTCAACCCATAGACCTTTAAACACGCTCTCAGAAAAAGATCTCTGTCCGGGCAACTCAGCCCTACAAGACATCAACGAAGGCTTACGTTAAGAAAATCGCCGTATCGTATTATTTTGCACAGATACGATACGGCCAGACTTTCCCCCTCCCCCATCAAACCCGAGGTACCCTCATTGCAACAACTTTTCAAACAAATTCTCACCTCACGGGTCTATGAGGCTGCCGTTGAAACAACACTGGATAAAGCGCACGCACTCTCTTCACAAACGGGTAACAACATCTTCTTAAAACGAGAAGACCAACAACCGGTTTTCTCTTTTAAACTACGAGGCGCCTACAATAAACTTGCCCACCTCAGCCCTGATGAAAAGAAAAAGGGAGTGATCACCGCAAGTGCTGGTAACCACGCTCAAGGCGTGGCCTTTGCTGCCAAAAAGCTTGGAATTTCCGCTCTCGTCGTAATGCCCAAGACAACGCCGGCAATAAAGATTGAAGCAGTTGAGCGAATGGGTGGAGAAGTACAACTGCACGGCAACAACTATTCAGAAGCCGCAGAATTTGCGGCCAAACTTACCCGTGAAACCGGAATGGTTGCCGTTCATCCTTTTGACGACCCTCTCGTTATTGCAGGACAAGGTACTATCGGGGTCGAGCTGATGAGACAAAACCCTGGAGCACTCGACGCCATTTTTGTACCTGTTGGCGGTGGTGGACTTATTGCTGGTGTTGCACTGTACATAAAGACGCTACGGCCTGAGATTGAAATCATTGGAGTTGAGCCTATTGACAGTTGCGCTATGCACGACTCCCTTAAGAAGGGAGAACGTGTAACCCTTGATACGGTAGGTATTTTTGCAGATGGCGTTGCTGTCCGCCAGGTGGGTGCCCTCAATTATGATATTTGCAGGAAATATGTGGATAGAATAATAACCGTTTCCACCGATGAATTATGCAGTGGCATGAAAGCCATCTACCAGGCAACCAGATCCATAGTAGAACCTGCAGGTGGCCTTGGAATGGCGGGTCTTATAAAATATATGCAAGAAGAAAAGTGTACCGGAAAAACGCTCATTGCCATTAATTCCGGTGCCAACATGAACTTTGAACGACTTCGCTATGTTGCTGAACGCACTCTGACCGGAGAACAACAGGAAGCACTATTTGCGGTAAAAATCCCCGAAATCCCGGGTAGCTTAAAAACATTTTGCACCGACCTTGTGGGCGAGCGTAATATCACAGAATTCAACTACCGTCTGGCTAGTCGAAATAACGCGCATATTTTTGTTGGAATCTCGGTGCGAAACAGCAACGAACGTCTCGATTTCAGCAAACAGCTTACAGCTGCTGGATACGAAAATCGGGACATCACAGACAACGATCTCGCCAAAACCCACATCCGCTATATGGTTGGAGGCAAATCTGATGCAGTACAAAATGAGAGACTTTTTCGCTTCTGGTTCCCAGAAACGCCCGGTGCCCTTACCCGCTTTTTAGAGGCGACCAAAGGACATCACAACATTTCCCTGTTCCACTACCGAGCCCAGGGTGGCGATTTTGGTCGGGTGCTCATTGGCCTTGAATGCCCTGAAGGAATTGATAACTCTTTAGAGGAAAAGTTGGATTCTCTTGGTTACCGTTATCAGGAAGAGACAGATAATCCTGCGTATAAGATATTTTTGTAACAAGGTTATTAATTGGGTTAGGTTGTTTTGGGTTCCACAAAGGTCAACGACACCTTCCCGTATTGTGACGTTTTCGGGACAACTTCTGGTTTCCAGATACAGTAGTAGTGTAAAGTCTGAGGGAAGATGGTGTACCATTTAGAGTACAAATCCCAAAACTCGACGGGGCCGTCAGGCTGATCGATGTGTTAGCAAAATCTTACCTCTCTTTTTTGAATAGAACATAAATGTACGGTCTTGGATCACCAAATGGATTTATGTAAGTATAGTCAAAATGAGATACGATTTTAAAAGATGAACCCAATATTTTTGACAATTCATCAATGGAATATCTATGGAGCGTCAAACCCGCACATTTAGGCGCACCCGTCAAAGAAAACTCTGCAAATAGTGCATACCCGCCAACTTTAAGGATTGATTTTAGATTTTTAAAATATCCATTGATATCATTTTCGTTGGTTAAAAAATGCAAGACAGCCCGATCAATCCAGACATCGATTTCTGACATTGGTTCTATGAAGGGCTGAGCAATATCTTGGCAAAGCCATTCTATTTCTCTATATTCTTCCTTTAGCCTTTGCCTTACACTATTTAATGCCGCACGACTAATATCATTAAGTATTAGCTTGTTTACTTTAGGAATAAGGTCTTCTATAAGAATTGATGTACCAGCACCAGGTATAAATACGGTGGCTTTTTCTAAATCAGGAATCGTACTTAGCAGCTTAAAGGTCTGAGAGGTGTCTTTTTCATACCATCCCAATTTTTCATCTTCTGTTTTAGAAAACACTTTATCCCAATGCTTACTGTCAGATTTCATATAAATTTTCCATTCATGGTATTGCTAACGCTGCTAATCAGCTGCGCAGCTTTTTGCGTCAACTGAATTAGCCTGGTTATGTGTTTTATCCAATTATTTACAGGGCTTCTGCGGAAGCTTGTCTACATCAGGTTTGTAGTAACGAATCACAAAGTAATATGGTTCTCCTGCATTAACCGGCATCCAGTAGGTGCCGTCTTTGGGACCCGATACACTGAAGGTCACGGTGATATTTCCATTTGCATCCGGTTTGGTGTTGTAAGCATTAAAGAGATCGTTTTTACCGGGAAGAGTATTTCGTGTTAATGCACTGTAACGGGGTAAAGACCAGAAGAGTTCCACCCCTTCAGGTTTGTAAGGGATTGTGAACACTTCCGTTTTGTCACCGTTAAGTACCTCGTCGTTGCAGTTGGTGAAGCTGGGAGTATAATAAGCGTGATGAAGAGGAAAACCAAGGTGACCGACAATGGCACCAGCACGAATTTCCGAGTCGTTACTGCCCGGCTCTTCGCTGTCAATCGGACCAAACATTCCAATATTTCCATTAACACCTATTCTTGGTGCATTAACACCAATATACTCACTAACCCGCAGATAATCCTCTTTGCTAAAATTTACGGCTGAGGCAAGAATCTCTTTATTTTGCGGATAAACATCGTGTGTTTTAATAGTGTGCGATATTGGATTATCAATGGTCAGTTTTTTGCTAATTCCTGTGAGCACGATCTTATCCTGGAGAGGATAAACATTTTTCAAATCCTCAGGCGTTCTAACCTGTATGCGAATGAAGAGGTGGGGGTAATCCCCCGGACTCTCAATCACCATTGCACCTTCAGGAACAGCTATAGTTTTCCCTTTGCGTACAACAGCGTACTTGCCAACAGGATGAACTTCATCATAGATCGTATAATGTTCCTGGTCGGTAATATGAATGGAGTAATATCTTCCGTCTGTAATTTCAGGCATCTCTACGATTACAGGCCCTTCAGTCAGATCAATTACCGCCTTTGTGTATATATAATCAAGGGCAGGAGTAACCACAGGATCGGTTCCTTCAGTGGGCAATTGTCTGGTATGAGACAACTTATTAGTCCCCCCAGCCTCTTTAGCAGTGGTTACCATATACATCATATGATGGTAGACTTTAAATGCCTGCAGTTCTGCTGCTGAAAGTTTTTCAATTTGGCCGACAGTTTTTTCATTTTGTGCTTGTGTTGCGCCAGCCGTTATACCAAATGCGATGGCTACCCCAATCTTGTGACACCAGGTTGTAAATTTTTATTATTACAGTGCATTATATGGCGGCGGCGGTCATAGCCTCACCATGCATAATATAACGGTAGCAGATATGGATAACGGCGGATTACTGAATATTGGGCACATGTCTTTCCACCTACCGTATTGATTGCCCTTTTCCACCTCATGCTTTTACATACACTCCTGTGGATTTGTTTTGTATTATTCCTTGCTGTTTTAACCTATGCACTATTCCATACAGCTTGGTCTTTGTGTATCCGGTCTTTTCAACAAGTTTTTCTACATTGATTCCTGTTTCACTGGTAGTAATCAATTCAGCAACAACACCTGTTGCTGTTTTTGGAGAGCTCTGTGTTTTTCGCTTTTGGGACGGCTTGGCAGGTATGCTCTTTTTTTTCTGTGCTTTTGTTGGAGCCGCAGGCGGAACCACGTTTTTGTTTTTCTTTCCGGAAAAGTCAGGTTGCATGTCCATGTCGATGCCAAAGATCCCGGAAAGATCTGCGTCATCAATAACCTTGGCGCTCTTCTTCTTCGTTTTTTCCAGTAGCTCGCCTGTTGTATCTTTTACCGCTCTGGCTATAAGGTCGTCAGTATCCACTCCTCGTAATTTGAAAAACAGGGACGGGTCTTCGTCAAATCTGGCACCAATCCCATAAAGGGCTGCGGCAACATGTTTACACATGGAAGCCCAGTCGGGACAGCTGCAATCAAACTTGATAGCTCCCGGGCTAGGAAAGAGACCATTTTCTTTGTTAAAAAAGATCTCAGCCAATGGCTTGGGGAACTTCCCGGCAAGTAAATCCTGCAATGATTTCAATTGACCTTCACATTGTTTCTTAATCTTTTGCCAATCGAGCTGATTGATACTGCCGATGTTAATTACCACTTTGTAGGGTTTTGAGGTCGAGCCTTGAACAAGAGCTGTTACTTGCCCCGAACCTATTTTGAGGTCGAGTACCGCCCCATGCCGGACATAGCTTCTCCCTCTGCCAATACGATTGGAGTAATCTGCATATCGCTCAAGATTTTTGTTCCATGACTGTCCCCACCAGGTGCGAGCCAGAGTATTTCCCACAATAACAACTGGTTTAATGTCCGGCATTTTTTTCTTGAGTTGTTTCAGTTTTGTCGCTGCCTTGGCCTTTTTTTCGGCAACGGAAACGTATTTTGGATATCCCATATAACTCATAATATCTTGGTCTCAAAAATTAAATTTTCAGTGTGAATAGATCAAGCAACTCATCATTTTGCATCTCGGTTATCCAATGTTCGCCGGATGCCGCGACAACTTCATTTGATAACTTTGACTTCTCTGTTAGCATTTCGTCAATTTTTTCTTCAATAGTTCCCTTGGTCAGAAACTTATGGACCATAACATTTTTTTTCTGGCCTATCCGAAACGCCCTGTCTGTTGCCTGATTCTCTACTGCCGGATTCCACCACCGATCAAAGTGAATCACATGGTTGGCGGCAGTAAGGTTGAGCCCAACCCCTCCCGCTTTAAGCGATAATACAAAAAACGGTATGTATTCATCGCCCTGGAATTTCTCAATAAGATTTTTTCTTTTGCCAACAGGAACGCTGCCATGAAGAATGAGACCGTCCCGCTTGAATATAGTAGCTAAAAATCTGGATAATGGCTCCGTCATTTCCTTAAATTGGGTAAAAATAAGAACTTTTTCCCTCTTTTCATAGATTGTTTCACAGATTTCTCGCAACCGTTGGAACTTACCACTTTCTTTTTCGTCAAACAAATCCAAACCAAGATACTGATCTGGATGGTTACAAAGCTGCTTGAACTTCATCAGGGCAGACAAGATCATTCCTTTTCTTTGAATACCTTCTGCATCTTCAAGTGCCTCTTTAATTCCATTTATGACTTCACTGTAAAGCACCGTCTGTTTTTTACTCATTGCGGCCCAGGTCTTCACTTCCACTTTGTCAGGAAGATCAGAAATAATCGATGTATCGGTCTTTAAGCGCCTGAGTATGAATGGGTTAACTACTTTACGCAAACTTGCGTACCCACTGGGGGTATCGGCAAGTCCTTTGGTAAAGCTACCGAACTCTTTAGCGTTACCCAACAGTCCCGGATTAATAAAATCAAAAAGGCTCCAGAGATCCGACAACCTGTTTTCAACCGGAGTGCCGGTCATGATAATTCTATTCTCAGCTTTTAGACTTTTTACAGCCTTGGTCTGCTTTGTCCCAGGATTTTTGATGGCCTGTGCTTCATCCAAAATGACGTAATTCCAAGAGTAGTCCTGAATCCATTTATATCTCTGGGCCAGAGCGTAGGTGGTTAGGACAAGGTCAAACTCGTCCAGTTCTCCCGAACTCAACTCGTTGATTTTGCTCGGTTTATGAAGATCAGGATGGGCGACAAAACAGGAAAGATCCGGGTAAAACAAATTGATTTCATTGGTCCAGTTCGACAGCAATGATGCTGGGATGACCAGTAAAGAGGATGCTGCCGATCCGCCCACCTTCTTCTTTTCTGTTTTTAACGCATTAAGAAAAGCAAGCACCTGTACCGTCTTCCCCAATCCCATGTCGTCGGCAAGGCAGGCACCGAACTTCATCTTATGCAGATAAAATAGCCAATTGAGACCATCTTGCTGGTATTTACGGAGTGTAGCCTTAAATGTTTTACTGGTTTTTATAGTGCCCATTGCTTCAGGGCGGAGAAGCTTATCAATGACCGTTTGCAACCACTCACCATTAGAAACACCGGAGATCGCTTCTTCATCTGTAACACCCAACAATTTTTGCGGATTCATTGAAAAACGCATTGCATCCAGAATACTGATCCCATCTTCGGAGTTCAGCATCTGGGCCTTTTCATATGCATCCAAAGTCTGTTGTAGTTTTTTGGGATCAACAGCAACCCACTTATTTTTCAGAAAAGCCAAACCCTCGGACTCATGAAGTAGACGACGGGCTTCTTGTTCTGAAATTTCACTATCACCAATCATGAGCCTGGGAGAAAAGTCAAGAAGGGCATCCATGCCGACCTTAGATGGTATCTTCTCCCCTATATTGACATTAATCCCAATACTTGCAGCCTTACCCTTCCACCAGTTGGGCATACGGCAGAGAATGCCTGATTCTTCATAAATTGGTATCTCTCTTAGAAATGTGAAAGCTTCTTTTGAAGACCAGGCCAGTGGATGAAACAATTCACCACTTTCACGTAGATCCGCCACTAACTCACTTTTTTTCGCGGCATTATCAACGGTAACGAGAAGTTCCAGAAGTTTTTCTAGGTCGTTATCATATTCTTCCAGAGCAAATTTTAATGGCAGATGCTTGGATTCTCCATCATCATTGAGCTTAGTCGAGTATGTGGCAAGAAAAGCAAAAGGAGCCTCGTGATCTTTATTCTCAACGAGGTGGAAATAAATCCGACCAACAAGATGTACGTCAGGGCTATATTTTTTGATAAAATCTTCAACAGAACCATTGTACACTTCAATTTTTTTCCTAAAGATTTCTTGAAGGCCACCCCACAATACAAGAACGACTTCTGCATGCAGGTGCTCACCTCCAATCATTAATGGAGCCGCCTCCATAAACTGAGAGAGTTCTACATCGGCAAAAGGAATAACGACTCCGCCGCGTTGTTCTTCTATGTCAGGAATGAGACTGAGTTTATGGATGAAGAGCCCGGATAATTTGCGCCAAAAAGTTAAGGACGGGGAGAGACTTATCTTCTGATTGGAAAAGCCAAGGAAAAAGAGCCAACAGTCTGGGCCTTCAGAATATTGTACATATATTTCATCTTGCAGAGTACTCTGCTGCTGATTGATTTTCCCGGCAACAGACATCAATTCGAGCTGGAGCGCTCCATCAGGCATTAATACAGCTTGAAGTTCATCGTATGACATAATTGTTCATCGGTGTGAATGTTCTTATAGAAAGTTCCTTAATGGCAGCAGCCAGCGTTGAACTTGACGGTGGCAAATGGATTCTGACCCTCGGTATAGAATTTACCCATTACGAATTAAGATTGATGGCGTCGTAAAAAGTCCGATCTACTGCTTTGTAGGTTTTTTTTACGAAGACAAGACATACCATATGTATAGTCCTGTATCCGTATAGTCCTGTCTCCGCAAAAAACACTACGCCTCGGAGTCTATCGCTTACCTGTATATCAAACTTTTTGCCTTAGCTATCTAAAGCTTTGAATGACCTTTTCACGAGTTCATCAAGATTAGAATACAGAACTTTTTTCAGGATAATACTCTACCTAAAAGAGGAAAACACTAGTCGTCTATATATTGCAGGATATCTCCTGGTTGGCACTCCAGGTGACAGCAGAGAGCCTCAAGAGTTGAGAGACGAACGGCCTTTGCCTTCCCTGTTTTCAGTATTGAAAGATTCTGAGGACTAATGCCGACAAGCTTCGCCAACTCCCCTGATTTCATTTTTCTTTTGGCAAGAACAACATCCAAATTGATTCGAATTGGCATTGCAATCCCTTAAATTGTGAGTTCGGCTTCTTCTTGCAGGCTTTGGGCATTCTCCATAACCCCGGCTACGACACGTAATATTCCACCTACGATAAGGGCGGTCAAATCCGCTGATTGAAAAGTAACCGCAAGTACGTGTTGGCCTGGTGGATTGTTCATAGTGAGAATCATCGATATTAAGGGTGTTGCCACGATTCCTGCAATAACCCACCAGATGAGTGCATTCGGAAATTGCTTAAAGCTGTTGACGTTTTCTGAGGTAAAAAATGTCCCATCTTCATAAAGACAAAACTACTATGTATGCGGTTATACCGCTACAGCCATGGCCCAGGTTATGCGTTATCATCAGCATCCCCAAACCGGAGTTGGAACTTCATCATTTAGCATTGAAGTCGACAATGAAACTCAGAGTGCCATACGTATGGACTGATATGGTACTTGATCCGACTAACTCCATAACAGAAACGGAGCGACAAGCTATCGGAGCTTTGCATTATGACGCCGGTGTTTCAGTGGGAATGTCCTACGCTTCTGATGGATCGGCAGGCTCCATTGGCATCGCTGCTGACAGGTTGGTGGACACTTTTGGCTATGCCAACACCTCGTATGGAGCAAATCATGAAGGGGGATGGCAGAATATGACCACCACCCAGATAGAAAAGATGGTTAACACGAATCTGGACACTGGCCTACCTGTTATTCTCCATATCGCAGGGACTGGAGGACATACAATTCTGGCTGATGGCTACGGAACCAACATTTCAACCGTTTACCACCATCTCAATATGGGATGGGCTGGGTTTGATGATGAGTGGTACAATATGCCCGATATTCAGACAACGACTTATGATTTTATTGGCTCTTATAAAATATGAGTGGGTAAATATCACCGTTGACCAGCAGCAAATCTTATTTATGTAAAACGACTTTTCTATAAAATGAGGCTGACTCAGTGTCATAGCATAGCTGGTGGCACAGTCTATTATTCTCTATCAGAGAAAAAGAGCTGTTTTACCCACTCGAATTTCAAAAGAGCCATTTTATTGTTATCAAAGAAGTAGTTTATAATATTTTCAAACAAAACGATGGCGAGATAGTAAGCGGCAAAATTGTCGATGGCGGTGGAATACCCGTCCAAGGGGTGCTTGTAACTGCAACGGATGGTGGAGAAACCTACACAGACATTACAGACAGCAGAGGGGTCTTTGCCCTCGCAAATGCTCCTTCGGCCACCTCATTTATTGTAACCAGCAGCAAAGCTGGATACACCTTCCTCCCAGCCCAGCACAATGTCACGACTGCAATATCTGCAAACAATGGCAACTGGCCTACTTCAGGGAATGTATGGGGAATAGACTTTATCGTTCCATTGACCTTCAGGGAGATATCGACGATAGCGACGATAGCGACGATAGCGACGATAGCGACGATAGCGACGATAGCGACGATAGCGACGATAGCGACGATAGCGACCAATGCAATGTGGCTGACGCCATCCTGGCCCTCCAGGTGATGATAGAAGATAGGAGAGCAATAGCCATCACAATTAATGAGAACATTGATGTGCAGGTACCACGGTCAAAATGGAATCTATATAGAATCCAAAACTTTGGCCATCATGCGCTGTGGGTTACTTCTTATTTTGCTTCGTTCCGGTGTGGGTAAAGGCCCCGGAAATCATCCGATAGCTCGTCTCTTTATCCACACCTATTGCTTTTCCGCATTTACAATGAACCTTATTACCAACCAGTTCAGCCTTATACCACTTTACGATTCCCTCTTTATGGCAACAAACGACATGACCGTAGCCACGCTTTTCATATTTCCAGAGCTTCGACCTACAGGCGGCACAAAGTATTGTAAGCATACTATTTTAGGAAGAAGGGTTCCCGACCACCGGTAAGTATCTCAGCGCCATCAGCTGTTACAAGAATGGTATGTTCAAACTGAGCACTTCTTGCGAGATCAGCCGTTACAGCGGTCCATTTATCTTTCCAGAAACGGCATTCCGCACCACCCGCATTAATCATAGGCTCGATGGTGAAGGTCATTCCTTCCTCGATCACTGTTTTATTTCCCGCTTCATAAAAATGAGCAACATATGGGGCCATATGAAAATATTGTCCGATGCCATGACCGGTAAACTCCCGAACGATGCTAAAGCCGTTACTGGTCGCATGTTTTTCTATCACTCTACCTATGGTGGTAAAGAGCTCGCCGGGCTTTACCACATCAATCCCTTTAAGCAAACATTCCCAGGTAACCTGGACAAGTTTCTGGGAAGCCTCATCAACAGTGCCCACAAAAACAGTCTCTGAACAATCACCATGCATTCCATCCACGTAGATGGTGATATCGCAATTGACAACATCGCCGTCAACAAGCGCCCGTCCATCAGGAATACCATGTACCACCACTTCATTAACAGAGGTACAGATAGATTTTGGGAATCCCATATAGTTGAGAGGACTGGGATAACCACCAAGCTCCAGAGTCCGGGCATGGGCAATTTTATCAAGCTCGTCAGTGGTAATTCCCACCTTCACATGTCTAAGAACTGTGTCTAAAACATCCCGTGCTACTTTTCCTGCATGACGCATACGGTTAATCTGATCTTCGTCAGTTTTCTTACAGGAAATTTTCTTATCGGTGGGCTTGCCACTTTTCGCATACTCAGGACGGCCAATTTCTTCAGGAACATCAAGAGTAGGACTTATACCACCCGGCAGTACAGTAGGATTCTTCACCACCTTTGCCACTCCTGGCGGAGAAGTTTCGCCACGCTGATCTGATTGTAAATGACACTTTTTATATTTTTTCCCGCTATTACACCAACAGAGATCATTTCTTCCAATTATTTTCATGATACGCAGTCAACCCTATATTAAAAACAGATCAAATCAGAACCACCTTCGCTCCGATACAAAATTAGATACAAATTCCTTAAACAATTGCTCCTGACACCTTACCACTCTTTAACTTTCCTATTCAACAAAGCTTACATAAAATAGGGCAAAAATATCTTTATGTCAGATATAACTATCATTCTGACTCGACTCAAGTGAACGAAAAGTCGTAAAAAAATAACAATGTTAACCATTCCTCCCCCTGCTGCAAGAAAGGTTAAGACGAAATCTCAACACATTATCGACATTAAAGCGGTATCACTCTCCATACTGCTAGCCATACCCCATACTCAATGAGCTCTTTCACTTATCCTGTAAAAGCCCTATAATAATTGATTGGATAAAAAAGGTGATATTAGTCACTCCCACCCCTCGTTCATAAAATGATCATAAACGAAAATTATAATGACACTCATTAAACGTGCAGAATTTGAAACTGCTTTACAAGAAAGTAGCCCTTTACCTGAGTCCCAGATATTTCTTTTTTTCGGTGAACGCTACCTCTGCCAGACAGCAGCCAGTAAGCTTGAAAAACGTCTTTTATCTGATACTGCGGGAGCCCTGCATAATATTGATGGGGACCAGGAAGATCCAAACCAGACGCTTGCCTCTCTGATGAGTTTCAGCCTGCTTCCGGGCAGACAGATATACCATGTGGGTGATAGTCGCATTTTCCACAGCAAAACGGTTATTTCTAAGATATGGGACAAGGCGGCACAAAGTTACCAGAATGGTCGATACGACCCTGCTTTAAAACATCTTCAGGCAATGATTCAGGCGGTCAGTCTCAAAATCGATGGTCCGGAAACACTTTCTCAAATCCCTGGTCCTGAATGGAAAAAAGTCTTTGGTTTTGATAAACCCGGTGGAGACCTCTCATGGGCTGATGCTGCACTGTTTCAGGCAAGAGGTGAGATCAAAACAACAAGCGCAAGTGCCGTGGAGCAATATATTACGGCTATTGATAAAGGTTTTCCCAATGGAAATATCCTCATCATCACAGCAGAAACAGTAGATAAAAGACAACGTCTCTTCACCCATCTAAAAAAGAATGAAACCATTATTGATTGTTCTGTTACAACCGGGGCCAGCAACGCAGCCCAAGGGGAACAAAAACAAGTTTTAAAAGAGATGATGCTGCAGACCGTGGCAGAGTTTAATAAAAAGATTGATCCACGGGCTGTGGATGCCTTTTTTGATAGAGTGGGTTTTCATCCTGTGGCTGTGGCAACAGAAACGGAAAAGCTGGTCCATTATGTAGGTGATCGCCCGAACATCACGCTTGAAGACCTTGCGACTATGGTTGGCCGAAGTCGTGAAGACGCTCTTTATGAACTCACCGATTCTTTTTCAAAACGACAGCTGGGGAAGTCACTCGTGCTCCTCTCCCGCCTGCAGGAACAAGGAGTCCACGGCCTCGCAATCCTGGCCACTATGAGAAATTTCATACGTAAACTTCTCATTTTCAGATCCCTACAAATGGATTCATCTCCCCCGTGGCATAAAGGGATGAGTGCCAAAGAGTTTCAGTCCAGTTATCTTCCAGCACTCAAGGCAAACGGAGAATGGACCGACCTGCTGGGAGGACATCCATACGCACTGTATATGAGCTTTACAAAAGCGGCTGAATACTCGTGTCCGGTCCTAAAAAGATGGCTGTCTATGCTCCTTACAGCTGAATTCAACTTGAAAGGTGCACCACTGCCACCACAACTTGTACTTGAGGAACTTTTTATTTCAATGCTTAAAGGAACTCCAAAGCTTCCAATCTAATTATGTTCTGTGCTATATTGAAATAAGATATTTTGTAATTATGTTAATGAAAACTATTACTGACTAGCCTTTAAAGGTGCCGTCATAAAGAGAACCCATACTCTAAAACCATGAGCGATACACATAACGATCAGGAAGGATCAGTAGTTACAGAGCAAACGTTAGAAGTTAAAGAACCAAAGCTGTACAAAGCATTACTACACAATGATGATTACACCACAATGGAGTTTGTGATGTCCATCCTCGAAACAGTTTTTCACAAGTCTTCTAATGACGCCGCACAGATAATGCTTAACGTCCACAATGAGGGAGTAGGAATCGCAGGTGTGTACACAAAGGAAATTTGCGAAACAAAAATCTCGGTTGTACACCAGCTCGCGAAAAAAAATGAGTTTCCCCTACGCTGCTCCATGGAAACTGTTTAAAAGGTGAAGGCCTCGCCTTCACACAAATATATGCGAGAATATGCTGAGTAAATCACTTGAAAAATCACTGATACTGGCAATAAGAGAAGCTAAGAACCATAACCACGAGTATGTCACGGTGGAGCATATGCTCTACGGCCTCCTCCATGACGATCTCACGAGTTTTATTATTGAGGAGTGCGGTGGTTCAATTGACACCCTCAAGGAACAGCTCGAAAAATTCTTTGTCCGTGAAATACCAAAACTTTCTTCAACAGGTGTTGGAGAACCCGCGCAGACTATTGCCTTTAACAGGGTTCTGCAAAGAGCAGTCGCCCACGTTCAAAGCTGTGGCAAACAACAGGTAGACAGTGGAGATGTACTCGTTGCTATATTTGCTGAAGACGAATCTCACGCAGTCTTTTTTCTCACAGCTGTAGGCATTGGTAAGGTCGCTGTTGTAAACTTTATCTCCCACGAACTTCCTGCAGAAGGTTTGCAGAAAGAGCCCTTTGACTCTCCTCCGGAATCTCCAAATCCACATCAGGGGAATACTAAAGACGCAAAGGCGCTTGACGAATTCACTGTCAACCTCACCCACCAGGCGGCAAAGGGCAAACTCGACCCGCTTATTGGCCGTGATATGGAACTCGAACGGATCATGCAGGTCCTTTGCAGACGCAAGAAAAACAACCCCCTGCTCGTTGGAGAACCTGGCGTTGGTAAAACTGCTATGGCCGAAGGTTTAGCGCTTCGCATCTACGAAGATAAGGTTGCGCGTAAGAACGACGAAAAACCAAAGGTTCCAGATCTTCTCAAGGATATAGACATCCATCTTCTTGATATGGGAACACTGGTTGCTGGAACAAAGTATCGAGGTGATTTTGAGAAACGCCTCAAGGCAGTGGTTTCAGCCATCGAGAAAAAGGATAATGCAATTCTCTTTATTGATGAGATGCACACTATAGTTGGTGCCGGTGCAACAAGTGGCGGTTCAATGGATGCATCGAATCTACTAAAACCAGCTCTTCAAGCTGGAGTACTTCGCTGTATGGGATCAACCACCTACAGTGAATACAAAAACCAGATTGAAAAAGACAGGGCGCTGGCGAGACGATTCCAGAAAATTGATATTGAAGAGCCGTCTGTAAATGACACAAAGCTTATCCTTAAAGGATTACAGTCGAAATACGAAGAACATCATAACGTTCGCTATTCACAAAATTCTATTAAAGCCATGGCGGAGTTGTCAGACAGGTACATTAATGAAAAATTCCTGCCGGATAAAGCCATTGACGTAATGGATGAGGTTGGATCACTCTTCCGCCTTGAAGGCCGACGACAGGGTTCCATGGTTAAGATTGGAGATATCGAAAAGGTCATCTCCCGTATTGCAAGGATTCCAGCAAAAAGCAGTAGTAGCTCAGAGGTCAACCAACTTAAAGAACTGGAAAATAATCTTCAAAACGTAGTCTTTGGCCAGAATGAGGCAATTACCGCACTGAGCACAGCAGTAAAACGCTCAAGAGCCGGACTTGGAAATCCAGACTCTCCAACAGGTAGCTTTATCTTTGCCGGCCCAACCGGTGTTGGTAAGACCGAAGTGGCAAAACAACTTGCTTCTGTACTCGGCATTCATTTCGAACGCTTTGACATGAGTGAGTACATGGAAAAACATGCTGTTGCACGCCTCATCGGATCCCCTCCTGGCTATGTTGGGTTTGATCAGGGCGGTCTGTTAACTGAGACGATCAGAAAGCATCCTTACTCGGTACTGCTCCTTGATGAGATTGAAAAAGCCCATCCAGACATCTTTTCAATTCTCCTCCAGGTGATGGATCACTCAACCCTGACCGATAACGCAGGGCGAAAAGCTGATTTTAGAAACGTGATCATCATCATGACCTCTAATGCCGGTACCAGAGAAATGGCGACCAAGAGTATTGGTTTTGTCACGGACAACAAAGGCAAAGATAAAACAGCCATTGATAAGCTATTTGCCCCAGAGTTCAGAAACCGTCTCGACGCCATCGTCTATTTCTCCTCCCTTGATCAGGATGCAACTGAAAAAGTGGTTGATAAGATGATAAATGAGTTAGAAGCGCAACTGGCTGAAAAGCGGGTCTCAATTAAGCTCACTGCTGCCGCTAGAAAGTATCTGGCAAAAGAAGGCTATGACCCTGAGTATGGAGCCAGACCGCTACGTCGACTTATTATGAAAGAGATCGGCGACACCCTCACCGAAGAAATACTTTTTGGTGAACTGGTCAAAGGCGGCGAAGCCCTGGTGGACAGAAAAAAGGATAAGCTGGTATATAGCTACACAAAATAAGTGTTTTAATACCAACAACTTTACACCGCAAACTGGTTCATTACAGCTGGTTTGCGGTTTTTTATTGTTTTTATCCCTCAATAGTATTTTTTCTATTTCCACATCTGTATGACACAACCAGATATCAGCAGGAAATTCCGCCATTTCAAAAACATTAATCTCCGACGAGATAAAAGTTTAAGCACTCCTTCGCTCTAATTGAAGAATTAGAACCACTAAGGTATAGATAAGCAATTAAAGTCAATTCTCAAAACATCAACTTTTGCCAAGGAAGACAACCATGGATGACTGTATTTTTTGTAAAATTGTAGCGGGAGAAATACCTGCAGATAAACTCTATGAAGATGATGATGTTATAGCATTCTCGGATATATCACCACAGGCACCAGTGCATTTTCTTGTTGTCCCTAAAAAACACATTACTGGCCCCTCGTCAGTGACAGAAGAGGATGAACAGCTGATCGGAAAACTCATACGTGTTGGAGGGGATCTTGCACGCGAGCATGGTGTGGAAGATGGCTACCGTGTCATTTTCAACAATGGTGCTAAGGCTGGTCAGGTGGTTTTTCACATCCATATGCATATTCTTGGTGGAAAAGAAAAACCCTGGCCAATCTGAGTTCCTACATCTTTAGTTACTCACACCACCCTTAACTACAGTTGACGAGCAAACAGGTACAAGGCCAATTTCTGCCATGATCAAAATAATGCAATCACTTATAACCTCTGTAAATGATCTATGGATCCAATTTGGTTTCAAGCTAACCGATCAATCCGTTACTCTTTTGGTAGGAATCTTTGCTGTTCTTGGCCTTACTACCATCGTCATTTTATCTCTTAAATTAAGTAGGCTCAAAAAAGACCTGCAGTACAATCAAGATCAAGTGCAAGATCTTTCCCACGAGATACACAAACATAACGTCCGGCAGGCAGAACTCACCACCTTACTTCAAAATGAGCGGAAACATACCGCTGATAAACTACGCCTTTTGGAGCAGGCCAGAACTGAATTAAAACTTCAGTTTGAAAACCTTGCAAGTCGTATTTTTGATGAAAAAAGTTCAAAATTCACAGAACTTAACAGTGAAAAGCTGGACACCATTCTGAAGCCATTTAACAAAGAGCTCATCACTCTGCGCCAGGAAATCAATACGATTTATCAGAGCGACAGCCGGGAACGTCTCAACCTGAAAAATGAAATCAACAATCTTCGGGAACTCAACCAACAGATCAACCAGGAGGCTATCAACCTCACCAACGCTCTCAAAAGTGATACCAAAACTCAAGGAAATTGGGGAGAACTTATCCTTGATCAGGTGTTACAACGCTCAGGCCTTCGTCACGGTTTTGAATATGACACGCAGGGAGGTTATAGAACCCACGATAACCGATTACAAAAACCGGATGTGATTGTTCACCTTCCTGAAAATAGAGACATCATCATCGATTCAAAGGTCTCTCTGGTTCATTGGGAACGATATGTTAATAGTGAGTCAGATGCTGAAAAGACAGAACATCTCAAACAACAAATCAAAGCTATCCATGACCATGTCACAACACTTTCGGCAAAGGACTATCCGGATCTGGCACAGCTCCATTGTTTGGATTTTGTCCTCATGTTTATGCCCATCGAGGCCACTTTTTCTGTAGCCTGTCAGGAAGACAAAGAACTTATGACAATTGCTCTTAAGAAAAACATTATCATCGTCACCCCCACAACCTTGTTGGCCACCCTGAGAACCGTAGAAAATATCTGGAAATTTGAACAGCAGAGTAAAAGCTCACTAGAGATTGCGAGAAGAGCGGGCCTTATGTACGATAAATTCCGTGGCTTTGCAGAAGACCTGGAAAAAGTTGGCAAACAGCTGGCCAATTGTAAAACCAGTTACGACAACGCCCTTCTAAAATTAACAAGAGGAAGGGGGAATCTCGTATCTCAGGCAGACCACTTAAAGGAACTTGGCGTCCAGGTAAGAAAAGAACTTCCTGAGTCGATTACCAATTTTGCCGATCTGAGTGATCAGGATTTGAAAAATTAATCACCCCTTAGAACCTGGAAATAAACATTACTCCCTGCATGCTTCAATACGGCTCTTGTCTTGGCAAAGTTGCTAATTATGGGAAATAATGTTAGTTGAACCCCATGAGAGACTCATCCACCATTAGTGATTAGACTAAGGCTAACACTAACTACCTAATTATTCATTTTTTCATCCGGAGGTGCCGGTGCTGCTCCATCAACAGTTTATCGACATTGCCAAAAAATTCAGTAACAAACAGGCGATTCACGATTTTTCGACCAATAGAAAACTCAACTATTCAAAAGCTTTGATCGCCAGTCTGATTTTAACCCGTGTTTTTAAAAAATTGGACACAGGTTTTATCGGTCTCATGATACCAACCTCTGCTGGCTGCATTCTTTCGAAAATTGCAATCCTGATGAGTGGCCGCAAACCGGTGATGATCAACTACTCCACCGGTGCCGAACTGAACGCCAAATACGCTCAGCAAAAGTGTGATTTTAAAACTATCCTCACCTCAAAAGCACTTTTAGAAAAAATTGAATGTCCTTTTATCGACGGCATGATTTACATAGAGGACATTATGGCCTCTATAACAAGTGGAGATAAAATCCGCGCTGCTATCACGGCAGCTCTGCCCGCCTCTCTGATCAAAAAAATCGTGCATCAGGGCGCACCCGAAGACACAGCGGTAATTCTTTTTACCAGCGGTAGTGAAAAAGACCCGAAGGCCGTTCGACTCACACATAAAAACATCCTGACCAACATTGAAGCGGTAACACCGATTTTCGGCTTTCAAAGTGAAGACGTGTTCATGTGCACATTACCGTTTTTCCATGTTTTTGGACTAACGGTTGACCTATGGCTCCCAATCTACCATGGGATGTCCATGCTCACCTATGCCAACCCTTTGGATTTCAAAAAGGTGTGTACCATTGTGCGTGAGGAAAAAGCGAGTTTTCTGGTTGGCACTCCATCATTTTTCTGGGGATATTTGCGTAAATCTGAGCCTGGAGATTTTGAAAGCCTGCGTATTGCTCTCACAGGTGCAGACAAATGCCCGGAAGCACTGAGAGAAGGTTTTAAAAACAAACACAACATCACGGTATTTGAAGGATATGGGGCAACGGAGTGCTCTCCTGTTATCTCTACCAACACCCCGGCATTCAACCGCCCCGGTAGTGTAGGTAAACCCATTCCCGGCCTGCAGGTCCGCATTGAACACTATGAAACGGGCAAGGTCTGCATCCCTGGGGAAGACGGACGTATTCTGGTTAAGGGTGACTCCGTCATGAAGGGGTACTTTAACGATTTTGAGCAAACGTCCCTACATATCCGGAGTGGCTGGTACGACACCGGCGACATGGGAAATATTGATAGTGATGGGTATCTCTGGCACGTAGGAAGGCTGAAGAGATTCGTAAAAATTGGTGGAGAAATGGTCTCTCTTGTCAAAATTGAAGATATTCTCGAAAAATTCCTCCCTGAAGACACCCATTGTTGCATTGTGGAAATACCTGATGCCAAAAAGGGCGCCCGCATCGTTGCCGTGGTAACAACACCACTTGATGAGAAAATGGTCTTAAAACAGATGTCTAAAACGCTACCACCAATTTCATTACCTAAAATATTTTTGGTCTGGGAAACTCTACCCAAAATGGGAAGCGGTAAGATTGATTTTAGAACAATATCTGAGATGGCCAGGGAACAACTGACGCGAAAAACATTGTCGTAAAGCCAAGAGCACAAAGGAGTAAAACACTCATGGCAAAAAACGTTGTATCTGACAAAAATGGTGATTCACTGATCCCATTTTTTCGTAGTCCGCTTTGGGATATCATCCAGTTTACTATCCTCCTTGCCGTGCTCGGATGGCTTGCAGGTAGAAGTGCAAGCAACATCGGTTACAATTGGCAATGGTATAGAATACCTCAGTATATATTTACTGAGACTGATGCAGGGTTCACAGCTGGGCCCTTACTCAAAGGGCTATTTATTACTCTTAAAATTTCCTCCATCAGTCTCGTTTTTGCTTTTATCATCGGCCTTGTTACAGCAATCCTACGCCTCTCAAACTCCTTTGTCGCGAGGGCTCTTGCAACACTTTATCTTGAGGTGAGCAGAAACACACCACTTCTTATACAAATTTTTTTTATCTACTTTGTCCTAGGGCCAACGTTAGGGCTGGATCGACTTCCCTCTGCGATTCTTGCCCTTTCTCTTTTTGAAGGTGCCTATACATCAGAAATATTCAGATCAGGAATTCAATCCGTTGCAAAAGGTCAGATGGAAGCTGGCAAAACTCTGGGTCTCACCACCTTTGGAATTTATCGCCATATTATCATCCCTCAAGCAGTCAGAACGATCCTTCCACCTCTTGCAAGTCAGGCAATTTCACTTGTAAAAGATTCAGCACTTGTCAGCACCATTGCAATCTATGACCTAACAATGCAGGCCCAGGCTCTCATCTCCGAGACCTACCTCACCTTTGAAATCTGGTTTGCTGTGGCTGTCATTTACCTAGCAATCACAGTATTTTTATCTCTTACCGTTGGTTTTATGGAAAAACGACTTAAGTTACCATGAGAAAACAACTTTTTTCACATTTCATTAATTAAACAGGGGGACTTTAGCATGCAAAATCGTGGTGTTTTTTTACGTATTTCCACACTCACTCTTTTATTAATCTGTGTCGCTAGCTTCAGCTACGCCGCGTCCATTCAAACAGATATCACCCGCTCAAGCACTCTTGAAACCATTAAGAAAAGAGGTGTACTTAAAATAGGAATGGACATTTTCCAACCCTGGGCAATGAAGGATAAAACCGGAAAACTCATCGGCTTTGAAATTGACGTCGCCACGAGGCTTGCTGAAGAAATGGGTGTAAAAGTAGAGTTTATCCCTACCGCATGGTCCGGGATCATTCCGGCACTGCTCACCGGAAAATTTGACGTTATCATTGGTGGAATGGGGATAACCACTCAACGTGCACTTCAGGTCAATTTCACTAACCCATATGAATATTCTGGTATGGGTATTGTCGCAAGCAAGAAACTCGCGGCAGGCTTTGACTCCCTGGAAGATTTCAACACGAAAGAAATTGAAATTGCCGTGAAAACCGGCACCACAGCAGCAGCTGCAGCAAAAAAACATTTCCCTTTGGCAACGCTCAGGATGTTTGATTCAGAGCCTCAGGCCTACCAAGAGCTTCGCAATGGAAAGGTTCATGCTGTTGTAGGGTCCGCACCACGTCCTGCATACGAGGCCGTTGAATACAGTGACAGTCTGTTTCTTCCTGTAAAAGGGAGCTTCACAAAAGAACCTATCGGCTTTGCTCTTCGTAAAGGGGATCCCGATACCGTATTCTTTTTTAACAGCTGGATTGCTACCGTTGAGTTGGAAGGATGGCTTCAGGAACGTCATGATTACTGGTTCGGCAGCAAAGACTGGATTGGTTTGGTACAGTAGTATAAAATAATTCGGTGCAGGCCAAACACCTGCACCGAGTTCCCATAATTTCCGATTATTCTGTATACGGGGTCGAAACCCCACCAAGAGCTTCTATACATTCCTAACCGCTTAACGTTGAGTACGCTGTCATGCAACACCATAAACCTGCAATTAAACGACTCGACGTTGTTGTTCTTCTGGCCATACTAGGCCTCGTGAGCTATATCGCCTATCGGCTCTTTTTTTCGCTCAATTATCATTGGAACTGGTCTGTTATTCCCACCTACATGTTCCATCAGGATTTGGATACCGGGAGGTGGCGCACCAACTTACTGATCGATGGCTTCATCACCACCATAAAACTAAGCATCTGGGCCACCTTACTTGCCGTACTTATCGGCTTTGTTGTTGGTCTAATGAGAGTTTCCCCAAGACTCTTTTTCCGCATGGTCGGCCGAACCTACATTGAAGCAATCAGAAACACCCCACCGCTGATACTGGTTTTTATCTTCTACTACTTTGTGAGTGATCAGTTCTTTACCTTTCTCGGTGTTGAAGATTATTTCCGGGCAAGCTCTCCTGCAGTGCAAAAATACATCTCCTTTTTCTTTGCTTCTCCAAGCCTGATTACTCAATTTCTCTCTGGCGTCCTTACCCTTGCCATGTTTCAGGGTGCATATATTGCAGAAATCGTACGCGCCGGAATACAGGCAGTGGAAGTGGGTCAATGGGAAGCAGGAAAGGCATTAGGACTTAGCAGGCGAAGAATAATGCGTTTTATCGTTCTTCCCCAGGCCACAAAAATCATGCTTCCCCCTCTTGCAAACGAGTTTATTAATACGATCAAATGGTCCTCAATCGTATCAATTATCTCTATTCAGGAGCTTACCTTTCAGGCACTACAGGTTATGGCCTCGACCCAAGCCACCATTGAGATCTGGCTGACTATCTCCTCTATGTACCTTGTACTTTGTCTCAGCCTCTCTCTTTTAGTAAGGAAATTCGAAGTGTACCTCGCACGTTCAGAAGGTGTCATGACGACGTATCAGCAAACTGGCCCGTAATTTCATTTTTTAACCTTTTTTCTATATACAAGTACAACAGGGCAACGCAAACCAACTATGGGAAATCCAACCGCTCAATCATCACCATTTGCAATTCCGAATATTAAGCTCTTTATTGCGTTCAGAGTCTTTTTCAACGCCAGATTTTACTATCCTGTCTTCACTATTATATTTCTTGATTTTGGTCTTACCATAGAGCAATTTGCACTCTTAAATACTGTTTGGGCCATTACCATCGTATGTGCTGAAGTCCCATCCGGTGCTCTTGCTGACATTCTTGGCCGAAAAAATCTCATCGTCACCACATCTCTTCTTATGGTCGTTGAGTTGTCCCTTCTGGCCTTTGTTCCTCTTGGCAATGGCACTCTTATTTTCTGGGCCTTTTTACTTAACCGTGTCCTCAGCGGTCTTGCCGAAGCAATGGCTAGTGGCGCAGATGAAGCAATTGCCTACGACTCTTTGGTGCAAGAAGGGTTGGAAGATAATTGGCCTAAGGTTCTCAGCCTCCAGATGCGTGTTCGTTCAATCGCCTCCATTGCCACCATGACCTTAGGAGCGCTTGCATATGATCCTAACGCGGTCAACACTGTGCTCTCCTGGTTTGGATCTGACCTCATTCTAAATCAGCAAACGACAATGCGCTTTCCGATATATTTCACTCTTGTATTGGCTGTTTTTGCCACTATCACAGCCTTTAAAATGGAAGAAGCCAAACCTGATGAAACAACGACAAAATTCAAAACAGGAGCGGCATTTAGGAAAACAATGGATGCAGGTAAATGGATTTGGCGTACTCCTTTTGCTCTGGTGATAATATTATTTGGTATGTATTTTGACCATATACTTCGAATGATAGTGACCATGACAAGCCAGTATTTCAGGCTCATTAACCTACCCGAAGCAAGTTTTGGTATTATCGGTTCAGCTGTTGCTCTCCTTGGCCTCATCACCCCAAAAGTTGCTGAACACATGGCTCAAAATTATAGTCCTAAAACGAATATGCTCATTGTTTTTATGATCAGTGGTTGCGGTCTTATCGGGCTTACCGGATTTCACCCATACTGGGGACTCATTCCCGTTGCCTTTATCTTTGTGGGTCTGACTTTTGTCTCCTTTTTCACCAGTCACTATCTCAACCAAATAACCGCATCTCACCAGCGGGCTACAGTGCTCAGCTTCAAAGGTCTTGCTTTTAACCTGGCCTATGGTTTTATCGGTTTTGCTTTTGCAAGCCTGATTGCAACCCTAAAGCAACAAAACAGCAATGCACATCCGGATTGGGGGACAGATCAAGTTGCCGATCTCGCCTTCATTGATGGTATCAGTTATTTCCCATGGTATGGACTTGTCGTCTTTATCATCATTCTTTCTTTTAGCTGGTGGCATTTACGAGAAACGAATACAGTTGAATAAAGTTTATAACCTCAATCAGTTATTCCTGAGGAGAAGCTCAACAAATAGCCTTGCACCGATTTAGGTGAACTTTTAGAGTACCTAAATATTGAAGTATGTTTAGACATTTGTAGCTCCGGCGTCTCGCATATCCGGCAGGTAGCGCAGACTCCGAACATGCCAGTTGCAAGAGTTAGGAAGTAGAACCCTGTAGTTGGAATTTAGAATAAGAGGGTACCAACCATGCTAAAGAGATTTTCGATCTCACTTGAAGAAAAATTGCTCGATATATTTGATGAACACATCAAGGCACACAGTTACAATAATCGTTCCGAGGCAATCCGTGATCTGATACGAAAAGCCTTCGTTAAGGAGGAATGGGAATCAGACAAACAGGTAATGGGTGTTATCAGTCTAGTTTACGACCATCACCAACATCAATTACAGGAAAAGGTTACCATCGTCCAACACGACTACCATCACCAGATTGTCACGACCACCCATGTGCATATGGATCACGACAACTGCCTTGAAGTAATTGTTGTGAAGGGTACAGCAAAAGAAGTAAGAGATCTCGCAGCCAAACTTACCGCTCTCAAGGGTGTTCGGGATGGTAACCTTGCAATGTCCAGTACCGGAAAAGCACTTCACTGATCCGGTAGTTGTAACCACACAAGCTAAAACAATATGAGAAGGTATCGTATTGTTTTGTAGACTGACTACGACGTACCCCCTTTCTCTTTAAACGCCCCTTCTTTCTCGCCATTGTAAACTGTATATCTGCAATAACCCATTTTACCACTACAAAGTAGTTCGTTCCGCTGCATCATCATAGGAACGTTTAATTTTGACATTCGATCATTCTCTTTGATATGCTTTAAGGCAGGCTCAATAACTATACCAATATATCAACAACTCGGGACTATTATGGCCATTAAGTCGTTTGATAAAGCAACATTTGTTCTGTAAATTCAAGACTTCTTTCGGACCTATTAGCAAAGATGATGGCATCTTGCGTAAGTAGTCCAGTCCTTTAAAATCGTAAAGACCAAGCCCAAGGGTGCTCGTTCCTCGCAGTCTTGACAACTTTAAAGGGCCGAACTCAACCTGAAGTAGGCGATGACGGAGAGGCGTCTCCGACGGGGCTCCAACATAGAGGCTATTGCGTCATTTTGAGATATGCCTTTCCTGTCAGCCAATCCTCTGATGTCTCCATGACTACGGCAGAAACAAGCCGTAAACAAGACGCTGTGTTGGGGAAAAGAGTAGCTACTCTTGTTCGTCGTAATATCTCTTTATTCAGACGTTCCAGCATCTTATCTGTGCGCAATCGTTTCCAATGTTTCTCAGGCATACTGAAGACAACCATTCCTTCAGGTAACGCCTCTTCAGCCCATGCCACAAGCTCAGGTGCGGAGTCTTTGTAGTCTACAAGAAAAATATCCAATAGCCGTAGGGCCTCCTGGTTATCCGGAGCTGTGAAAATAGCTCTGATCCGGCCAGCAACCTCTTCTTTCATTGAACGTTTTGGCACATGGCTTTGTGCATTTTGCTGGAGGTGGAATTGACAGCGTTGCCATGGTACGGTAGGGAAAATCGCCCTTCGAGCTGCTTTTAATCCTTTATGTGCATCAGAGATAAAAAGTTTCACTCCATGGAGGCCACGGTCTTTGAGGCTACTTATAAAATCACGCCAGTGCACTTCCTGCTCAAAAAGCTTGACCGATACGCCTAATACCTCTCGATGCCCTGAAGGGCTTATACCTATAACCAACAGTACCGCACAATCTATAATTACACCATTATGGCGAACTTTTTCATACCTGGCATCCATATACACATAAGGGAATTGCTCTAATGGACGATCTCGCCATGTCTGCAATTGATCATCTAGAGTTTTGCTGGCTCGACTCACTTCAGAGGAACTGATTTCAAAACCGCAAAGCTCTTGTGTGATTTTAGCGACTTTGCGTGTTGAAACACCCTGTACGTACATTTCAGCCAGGGCTACTTTTAATGCGCGTTCAGAGCGCAATCCACGATCGAGGCTCTGAGGATAAAACTCACAATCTCTCGTTTGAGGAACAGCAAGAGCTACTGTGCCGACACGAGTTTTGACTGTTTTGGGTTTATAGCCATTAGCATAACTTTGCCGTTGGTCCGTCCGTTCATAAGGCTCTGCTTTAAGGTATCTTGATCGTTCTAGCTTCATAGCTGTATTCATGAGAATAGAAACTGCTTCTGCAATTCCATTAAATCCGTTCTCAATCAACAGTTCCATTGCTAAATCAAATTGGTTATTCTCTATACGGCAGGTCATTGTTTTTTCCTTTCGGTTTGATGTGAATATTTTGGGTCCGAAAGGTTAATCAATGACCTGCTAGTAGCAAGGCCAGAACTGAATTTACAGAAACAACGTTACACTACCAGTCGTTTCAATGGAACAATCTGTCAATTACTATCAAAACGGCCCTCATAAGCACCCTCGTAGTGCAGATACTTCTGGCCTTGACAGCTGTTTTCTTAATCAACCAACAATCCTCACTCGTTTCAAATATTTCAAATCAATACTATGAAATGATACAGGAAAGTAGTGTACAACAAATTTCAAACGACAAAAGATCTCTCACGGAACAACATAAAATTAATAGCAAAATCAGCAGCGGTCTCTCTGGTTACTTTGTTTACAACTTTGACACCGAGGGCTTAAAAAACAATCTGGTAAATCTTCTTGAGTTACCCGACATCATGGCTATTCAGATAAATGATGCGGACGACAACCCTTTTCTCGCAGTGTGGAAATCAGACAACGAAATTGGCTCCAATGAGTCTCTGGACACATCCCTTTCTCTTAATCAGTCCACGATGTTTTCAGATGATATTTACAACGACGGCACGATTTTGGGAAAAGTAACCCTCTACTACACAGATAAAATACTGCTGGAACAACTTGAGAAACGAGAAGAGCAGCTTACCAATTCAAGAGAATCTCTCTCGCTTGTGGTTTCCGAGAAAAATAAAGATGCAATATATACTCAGATTTTTGCATTTGGTGCCGTTGTTGTCTCTTTACTGATCACCATTTCTCTCACTTTAAAATTTCTTGTTATTAATAGACTAAAGAGAATAACTACAGGCCTAAAAGATATCGCTGAAGGAGAAGGAGATCTTACAAAACGCCTCGTAGACAATTCAAATGATGAAATCGGTGATTTAAGAAAATGGTTCAATATCTTCGTCGATCAAATACAGACCATCATTAAAGATGTAGATAAGGGAGCAAAAAATCTCAATCAGGCATCAGGTAATCTCGCTACGCTCTCAATAGAAATGAAAGATGACGCGAGCCAAACATCAACTAAAGCCAAAAGCGTTACATCTGACGCTGTTTTACAGACAAGAAGCGCCTCCGAACAAGTGGATCAACTCGGAGAGGCAGCAAAGGGTATCGGGAAGGTGCTCGAAACTATCTCAGAGATATCAGAACAGGTAAATCTGCTGGCACTCAATGCAACAATTGAGGCCGCACGGGCCGGGGACGCAGGTAAAGGCTTTGCCGTCGTCGCAAATGAGATCAAAGACCTTGCCAAACAGACGGCAGAGGCAACGGGTGAAATCAGGTCAAAGATTGAAGGTATTCAAAGTACCACAGAGGGAACTGTTTCACATATTGAGAAAATCGAAAAAGTTGTAGGTGACGTAAATTCCATTGTAGAGACTATTGCTATAGCCATTGAAGAACAATCCCAGGCTACCAAAGAGATAGCAAATAATGTAGCTCAAGCCAGTGATGGCATCAGTGAAGTAAATAAAAATGTAGCCCAGAGTAATACGTCGGTTGGGGATATCGCTGAAGAAATTGAAGAGGTTAACTCCGCCGCAATTAAAATCACTCAAAATAGCGAATCAGTAAACAAAAGTGCTGATCAACCTTCAGAACTTTCCGAGCAACTCACTACAATGGTTGGCAAATTTGTCGTTTAATACAAATTTGACATCCTTAATAACAATTTCACAGCATCCTAACCGGAGGCGAAAATTCCGGCGTTTATTATAAAAGTAACAAAAAGGACATTTGATGAATAATCAACATGTTATGGACTTTGTTACTTAGAAGGAGTTAACATGAAAACACGAGGTAGATCTATCATTGCTGCATTAGTTATATGTATGCTTATTGCAGTAAATAATGCATCAGCGGCTGATTTTAAAATCATGACAGAGGAGTTTCCACCATTTAACTACACTGAAAATGGGAAGTTAACCGGCCTGTCAACTGATGTCATGATGGAGATAGGTAAAAGAATAAATCATCCTACAGACTTCGAACTACTCCCATGGGCCAGAGCATATGGACTTATTCAAAAAAAGGACGGCCTAATTCTCTTTTCAATGACCCGAACAGAAGCCAGAGAAAATTTATTCAAATGGGTTGGCCCTGTCGCTTCAAACAAATGGGTTTTCTTCGCAAAAAAAGGGAGTGGCATAACTGTCTCTTCATTAGATGATGCTAAGAAAGTGAAAAAAATTGGTGCTTACAAGGATGATGCCGCAGAAAGCTTTCTTAAGGCTGAAGGATTTACAAACCTCGACAGTGTATTGAAAGACTCTCAAAATGTGCCAAAACTGATGGCGGGACGTATCAACCTCTGGATCGTTGGAGAACTCCAAGGAATTCACAAAGCAAAAGTACAAGGAGCTAACGAAGATCTTGAAAAGGTAATGGATGTAAAGGATACCCAACTGTACATTGCCTTTAGTAAAAACACCTCTGATGAAGATATCGTCAAATGGCAAAAAGCACTTGATGACATGAAGGCAGACGGTTCTTATGATACGATTTTAAAAAAATACATGTAGCATATACACGACATCAAGCTCTCGGAGATTCATACCATCTTTGGGGGCTTGACTTGGTGTATCTTTTCAGCCAACTCTACTGTATACCCTACGAGAAACCAATTCAACGACATAACCGGAGTGACTAGAAGGAGGTTAAAAGAGGATCCGACCAGGGGCTTGCAATATCCCACATCGCTGAGTTGCTCAACATTCTCACTCGTGTTAATAATGTAAAAAATATTGGCACCCACAAGACGTTCATTTCATAGTCAACAAACACCTATAATTTAAGAGCTATGCCTACTCAACCACAATTCGTTTCTGTACATGGCGGTCATAGTGGCCAGTTCTGTGACCACGCAACAGACACCCTTGAAGATATAATCAAACGTTACATTGAGCTTGAATTTTCCTGGTTCGGAGTAACAGAACACACTCCAGCTATTACTGCTCAGCTCCTGGACCCAGGCCAGATAAAACTCGGCCTCACGCCACCAACCCTACTGAAAACCTTTGCATCCTATATGGATGAGTGCCGGCATCTCCAAGTAAAATATAAAAGTGAAATACAGATTTTCGCTGCTATGGAAATAGAAACCTACAGCGGTTATGAAGAGTTTGTTCCTTTTCTTCTTGAACGTTTTAAGCCTGATTACATTG
The DNA here is from genome assembly GCA_047622095.1 of Desulforhopalus sp. Classification (GTDB taxonomy): domain Bacteria; phylum Desulfobacterota; class Desulfobulbia; order Desulfobulbales; family Desulfocapsaceae; genus Desulforhopalus_A. Next base: position 36,711 of record JBLHNU010000004.1, on the reverse strand, counting down.
TAGGCTCCGTTCATTTTGTTGATGATATCAGTATTGATTACTCCAAAAAAACATACGCTCAAGCGGTTCAGCAACTTGGAAATATTGAAAAGCTCTACTGTAGATATTTTGATCAGCAGTATGAAATGATTAAGCTCTTTCGTCCTGCAGTTGTAGGGCATTTTGATCTGATTCGAATCTTTGATAAGGATTACAAAGAGCGCCTGCAACAACCTGAGATATGGCAGCGAATCAAAAGGAATCTGGAGCTTGTTAAAGAATTCGACCTTATTCTGGACCTTAATCTCCGCTCACTTGTTAAAGGAGCAGACGAACCCTATATCAGTCGTTCAATCCTGGACCTTGCTCGTGAAATGAATATTGCGGTGGTGCCAGGGGACGATTCCCATGGAGTTGCATCTGTTGGTGGTTATATGGAACAAGGCATTTCACTCCTTACAGAACTAGGATTCAGCACCGAATGGCAACAACCAGCTCTTATTACCTACTGAGTGTTTGGCCATACACCTGTCTGTACTCTATTGTTACTCAGGCCTGCTGATGAGGACTCTCAAACCAGATTAATAATTCTCATCACATCTTTAAACAGAGTGTCCCCTTCTCCTGTGAGTAACAAGTAACTTGCGGCACAATTCATAATAACGGTCAACCAGTAGATAATTCTAAAGGATAGTTTTTTAGATTTATGTCTCAAAAAACTTTGTCCAATGGCAGCACCTGGCCACCCACCCAAAAGTGACAGCATATGCAGTTTACTCTCAGGGGTTCTCCATGCCCTCCGCTCTGCAGCAGTTTTATCTTTTGCATATATTAAAAAGGTAAAAACACTCATGACTGCATAGACACAAACCACTTCGACAGGAAGACGCTGTGAACTAAAGAGAAAGAACAGGATTCCTGAAAAAACGATAAGCAGAAGGACTCACTTCCACAGCGCGTTTTCGCCCTCTCTGATCGGTAGATAGAAAATATTGCACTTCCAGACCTTTAAAAGGTTTTTCATGCCCCTTGCTGTAATCGGTAACATGAGCAAAAACCCTTCGATCACCTACCTCAGGATCAATAAAACCAAAGCCTTTTTCCTCATTCCAATTTGCTACAATTCCGTTTTGTTTGTTCATGTTTTACAGGACAGGTAATTTGGGCAGAATATCGTTAAAGGTCTTTCCCACACACGGTGCTATATGATTCAAGCACCAAGTGTGGGAAACAATTCATTTTAAATAAGAGCTATACAGTAAGAATCGTACATTTTGGACATCTGTACAATATTGTCTGTAATTGTCAAATATACTGAATAAAGTTATCCTTTAACTCTCCTTTACTTGATAAAAGACGCCTCTTTCCTGTTTAACAGTTTCAATCTTTCCATCCGCCTCTAAAACATCCAGATATTTGTTCACTTCATTGACATGCTTACCTAGAATTTTTGCCAAATCATCAAGTGTACAAGGTCTTCGCACTATGGTTTCGACAATAGCTGTTTCGATATCGCTCCTGTATGTTTTCATCTGTTTTCTCTCAGGCGCAGCAGCAATTATTTCAACATTATCCAGAGCCCAATCATCAACCACCATTTGTAATTCTTCCCTGGTGGCGCCACGTAAATTTGAAACAGTTCCAGGTCGATCCAGGGTGTTGAGCTGAACAGAATCAGGTTGTATTTTCAAAATAGCTTTTTTGAGTTCTGCCAGTTCATTCTTGCTATCGTTGTATCCAGGCAAGATAAAGATCTCAAGCCACATCGTACCCTTAAATTCCTTTCTGAAATCAATGAGGGTTTGGATACACGTATCAATGTTCAAACCTTCTGCAGGGCGGTTAATCTTGTTGAAAACCTCTTCTGTTGCAGCATCAAGAGATGGGAGAACAAGATCAGCTTTTAAAAGAGTTGCCCTCACATTACTATCGTGCAACAGCGTCCCGTTTGTCAAAACAGCCACAGGCACATTGGGCTTATTTTCTTTTATAAACTGGAGTATTTCGTCAATAAATACATTTAGAGTTGGCTCACCTGAGCCTGAAAACGTTATATAATCTGGATCGGGATTGTTATTAAAATAATTGGTTAAATCTTCTTTGACCCTATCAACTTTGATATACTCTTTTCTCTCAAGAGTCAGCTTGGTTGTTTTTCCTACTTCACAATAAACACAATCAAGTGAACACACTTTCTTTGGAACCAAATCAACACCCAAAGACATCCCTAATCGTCGTGATGGGACAGGCCCAAATAGATATTTATACATTACATACTCCTGTGGATCATCCGGTTAACGAGCACATGCCGTCGCTTGCACGTACTCATATATAAGCTATACAAAATGCGTTTGTTAGCTGCTCTCTTGTTCAGAGACAAACTCAAACCGTGGCATTCTTTTTCCATCAACCTCAACAAGTTCCGTAAACATCTCTTTAGGTCGCACCCACATACTGTAGTCACCGTATAAACATTGGTAGACGATTACCTGTTCTTGGGTTTCCGAGTGAGTTGCTTCACAAATAACTTTATACTTCTTGTTTTTATAATGCTTGTAGATACCGGGTTTTATAATATTCTTTGATTTATTCATCTTTAGATATGGTGTTCAGCTGATAGCAAACTGTAGAAGAGATTCGGCAAGTATTCAGAGGTACTGCTACCCTAACCTCTAAATTGTGATTGTGGCTCTTATTGTAAAGCTCATTGACGAATGGTTGTATTCTGTTATACAAATAGAAATATATAATATCAATATGATACGACACTCTACCTGGTTACAACATTTATGAATCAAACCTTAACCACTCACTTTCAATCTCAAACAATCTCCACTACGGGGATTAATGCCTCAAGTGAGGTTGCTGTTTCTGGACTGATGAGGCAAGGCCAGATTCTTCTCTCTGTTGCTACGGCCGACACCAACACCTCCATAAAACTTGTTGCTGGCAGCAATTGTCTTTTGTCTGAAGACAGTCTTTCAATTACTGCTGAAGCCTCCGGCTTTTCGACAATAAACAAGGTCAGAAAGGGAAATGAGATTGTCGTCAGTATTGAAATAACTCGTATCGTTAACATTGCAGATGACAAAATGCTGGCAACACTCACCCTCTATCCCCCCATTGAAGGAATTCCAGAAATTTCATTCAATGACATTCTTGCAATCTGTAACGAGCATGAGATGTGTTGCGGTATCGATGAAGTGATAATAAGAGAAACTATCAGGCAAGTTTACCAATTCAAACAATCTAAGGTAAATATTCCCATTGCAAGAGGTCTACTTCCTGTGAATGGAAACGACGCATACCTTCGGTTTGAAGTTGAAATCGGTCCTCTTCCGGGAAAAATTCTGCAAGATGGCTCTATAGACTGGCGTGAAAGAAAGATGTTTGTCGGAATAGACAAAGATGAACTCATTGCAACCAAGGTCCCACTCACCCAAGGCACCCCAGGAACTGACATCCACAGCCTGCCAATATTGCAAAAGCCAGGCAAGGATATAAAGGTAAAAGTAGCTGGTGATGTTCAATACAATGAAGAGAGTAGGCAGATACTTGCCATATGCTCCGGCGTTCTTTCCATTGTTAATGGAACAGATGTTAAGGTAAGTGCTAAGCAAACAATTGACGGTGATGTTGATTTTTCTGTGGGCAATATTGAATCAAATGATGGTCTTGAAATAAAAGGTGATGTCAAGCCCGGATTTACTGTGAGTTGTAAAGGTGATCTGTCCATCGGAGGCAATATCCAAAACGCAATAATACATGCAAGAGGCAACAGTAAGATTGCAAGTGGTCTGATGGGAGAGCACTCTAGCCTCCTCACCGATGGAGACCTGAAGATATCCTTTGTTGAACGCGGCCAGATAAAAAGCGGTGGGAACGTCATTATCAGTAAAGGTGCGTATTATGCCCAGGTCAGCTCCCAACAAGGGATACTATGCCACCCTGACTCAAAGATTGTTGGAGGAATATTCTGCTGTGGACAGGACTTTATTGGTGGTATTGTTGGCTCCGATAACGCGACACCGATAAGAGTCGTTGCAGGTGTAGACCCGGAACGGTTTCAACAACGATACAAACTTCGCAGCAGTATGAAAGACCAAGAACAAGAATTGGAAGACCTTATACAAATGAATGGACCAGAGTATACAGAGAATGCACTATATAAAAAGAAAGAGACGGCTCTACAGAAGCGCAAAAGTACTTTTAAAAAGCTCAATTTGATATCGGGTAGCCCACTCTATTCAAGACTTGAGCCAACCAGTAACTATTGTTCTGCTACTATTTCTGTACAAGGTAAAATATTCTCTGGTACTAAGCTTCGTATCGGCAACATCAGAACAACCATCACAGAAGAGGCCTCATCCATTCGTTTTTATATTGATAGAAAAACTGGCCACATCGTTGCCATTCCATATACCCATGGGAAATAATAATGTTTGTTAAACTATGGATGCGAAGCAAAGTTATAACTCTTGCGCCCGATGCTACAATCGCAGAAGCTCGCGCCCTTATGGATGAGTCTCGTATAAGACGAATTCCGGTAATCAACCAGGACAATCAACTTCTTGGCATTATCACCAAAGACGATCTTAAAAAAGCACTGCCATCTACAGTTGACGCAAGCCAGGATGAGACATCACGAGCCCTTGCCAATCAGATCAAGATTGACACATTTATGACCCAGACCCCCATCACTGTATCGCCTGTTGATACACTTGAAAAAGTCGCGACAATAATGCGCCAACACAAAGTTGGCGGCATCCCTGTAGTCGAAAAAGATCTTCTTGTTGGAATTATCACAGAATCAGACGTTTTTGACGCCTTTGTGGAGGTGCTCGGTGGATCAAACAAAGACACACGAATCGCATTTACCATCCCCCACGACACCACTTCAATATACAAAGTGTTTGATGTACTTGCAGAGTACGACGCCCAGCTTAATAACATTGCCATTTGCAACAACCACAGTGTAAAGACAAAAATGGTAATACTACGTTTTGAGAGTGGACATACCCAAGAAATAATAGACGAACTATGGAAAGTTGGTTGTAAAATTAGTAGCATCATACCGGACAACTAACCCGCATTTCTCATGAACTTTTTGATTGACGACTCAACAGATTGATTTAATAGGGAAAAGATAAGTTTCGCGAAAATCAGTCTGTTTTTCGACTCAAATCAAAAAGTCCACCCTTTCGGGTCAATAGATTCTTCCGCAGGTACAGCGTTACAAGCCACTTGCGGTAATTTACTACAGCTGCGTAGCTTGTGTCTCGACCTGCGAAAAACTTTATTGATGAGAAATCCGGACTAACAAAGCTTTCACAACCCTGAAAACAGAATACCAGATCAAGGAGGAGTCTATGCAACAAGAATGGAATGTTGGAGAGTTACTTGGTGTTTCAAGCGGATATTGGCGTGGCTGCGCCCTACAGGCTGCTGTACGGCTAAAGATATTCTCTGTACTTGATCCAACAACCCAAACAGTTGAGGAAATTGCAAAGAAGGCTTCAACAGACGTGAGAGCCACCGGCTTGTTGCTTGACGCTCTTAGCGCCATGGGTTTACTGAAAAAACTGGAATTTCACTACACCAACAGTGATTTTTCCACTACCTATTTACGAGAAGATTCTCTTGAATATATGGGCCACATCATCCTCCATCACCATCACATTCTTGATGGTTGGGCCCAGCTCGACAAGGCCGTTTGCACAGGAAAAAAGATTGAAAAACGTTCCTACGGCGTGGACATTGAACGCGAGAGTTTTCTCCTTGGTATGTTTAACCTGGCAAAGGGACTGGCGCCACATATTGCAGCAAATATTGATTTAAGTGGCCGCAAACGATTGCTTGATCTTGGTGGTGGACCTGGTACTTACGCTATACATTTTTGCCAGGCCAATCCTGAGCTAAAGGCTGTTATTTTTGATCGCCTCACAACAGAACCAATCGCCCAAAAAGTAGTTAACTCTTATGCTCTTTCTGATCGAATATCATTTGAAGGTGGCGACTTTAACACAACCTCACATGCAACAGAAAGCTTTGATGTGGCATGGCTCTCCCACATTCTCCACAGCAACTCCTATGATGAGTGTGTGCAACTCCTACAAAAGACCGCAGATGCTCTCATCCCGGGTGGCCTCCTTCTCGTACATGACTTTATTTTAAATACTCCAAAAGATGGTCCTGAGTTCCCTGCACTATTTGCCCTGAATATGCTGGTAGGAACAGATAAGGGCAGATCTTATTCAGATGAAGAGATAACAAGTATGCTTCAGCGGGCTGGCCTCACTGCAATTACACATCATTCATTTAGAACGCCAAATGACTCTTCAATACTATCTGCTATAAAACCGAAAAAGCAATAAGGACACCTATGATTTTAGACATACTGGGTAATGCCAATCGTTACGAAGCTCTACACAATAATTTCCCAAAAGCATTTCAATTCCTTAAAAGAGCTGACCTCGCGACTCTTGCAGAAGGTAGATACGATATTGATGGTGATACCATTTTTGCAATTGTGGCCAAAGATCAAGGGCGAGAGAAAGATGAGGCTCAACTGGAAATCCACAATAAATATATAGATATCCAAATGATTCTTGAAGGTGTTGATGAGATGGGCTGGAAAGCACGATCAGCCTGTGCTGAAATGGTTGATGAATACGACGCTGAAAATGACATACAGTTTATTGCAGATGCCCCCACTTCATGGGCAGTAACAGCACCCGGACACTTTGCTATTTTTTTCCCTGAGGATGCTCACTTGCCATTAATTGCCAAGGGTATCATCCACAAAGTTATCGTTAAAATTGCGGTGTAATAAGGCCCACACCAAAAACAAACAATTTTAGTGGCTCTGGGTTCGGGTTTTGCTCCGGATCATATTCGTGAAAAATCCGAGCTAAACAGAGTAACTTTTTTTCTTATCCCTGTTCCTCCCACTACCTTTCAAATTTGCTTTTACATTGACACTCCACTCGCGCGCCAGTAAAAGAAATTCACAACGCTTTCAGGTGCCCATTCTCATTGCTGGCAATGAGGAATCAAAGGGAGAATCGGGAAGTCGGTACATTGCCGACAACGTGCCCAACGCTGTGATGGTGACGAATCAGACGATATACCACTGGTAAAAAACACAATTCCCGGGAAGGTGTCTGAGGAGGAAGAACCAAGTCAGAAGACCGGCCCGAGAGTAGACAAGACTCGTTTGGACAGACGATCTAAATTTTTTCCAACAAAGGGGAATAGTATGGAAAACCAAGAGCACCAGAATGATATCTTCTTTTCCGATGAAGAACGCCAGGCACTATATAAAACAATTTTCAGCCGCCGCGATGTACGGGGACAATTTAAACCGGACCCCATTCCTGACGATGTCCTTAGTAGGGTTTTATATGCTTCGCACCATGCGCCATCAGTTGGATTTATGCAGCCTTGGAACTATGTCGTTGTTAAATCAAATGAGGTTAAACAAAAAGTCCACAGTGGGTTTCGTAAAGCCCACGAAGAAGCGGCCAACATGTTTGACAGTGAGAAATCTAAGATCTACCGAACACTCAAACTCGAAGGTATCATTGAATCCCCAATTAATATCTGTATAACCTGCGATCGTACGCGTACAGGCCCAGTTGTTATCGGCCGTACCGCGATTGACACCATGGATCTTTATAGCAGTGTCTGTGCGGTACAGAACTTTTGGCTCGCAGCCAGAGCTGAAGGATTAGGGGTTGGCTGGGTGAGCATAATTAACGAAGAAGCATTGCAAGAAGCTCTTGCTATTCCAAAAGAAATTGTACCCATTGCCTACCTATGCCTTGGCTACGTTTCTCATTTTCATAATAAGCCGGAACTGGAAAGTGCGGGTTGGCTCGATAGAATGCCGCTTGAAGACCTGATCTATTTTGACCAGTGGAAAAACAGTAAAACAAGTGAGACATCACCTCTTATCTCTCAAATAAAAGAGGATAGTGATTTCCCTAAAATAAACAGCTAAAATGTCATTTTAGTGAACCAATAAGAAAAGCCCCTAACGCCATTAAGACGTCAGGGACTTTTTTATTGAAAGCTGGGTTGCAACCTACAATTTACTGACCTTTAATACTTTTCTTTCCGAGATAACCAACCTTGCCTGCAAGCTCTTCTTCAATACGAAGGAGTTGGTTGTATTTTGCAACACGATCAGAACGACAGAGAGACCCGGTCTTTATCTGACCCGCTGCAGTTCCCACTGCAAGATCAGAGATGGTTACATCTTCGGTCTCACCACTTCTATGGGAGATAACGACAGTATAACCGGCATCTTTTGCCATACGGATTGCTTCTAAAGTCTCAGTCAGAGAACCGATCTGATTAAACTTAATGAGGATTGAATTCGCAATAGAGTTATCAATACCACGCTTTAAGATCTTGGTATTCGTTACAAAAAGATCATCTCCCACCAACTGAGTGGTAGAACCGATTTTCTTAGTGAGACTTTCCCAACCATCCCAATCGCTTTCGTCCAGACCATCTTCAATTGAGATAATCGGATACTTTTTACTGAGTGCAGCAAGATAGTCTCCGAAACCTTCAGAATCATAGACTTTGCCTTCACCTTTCAGGTCATACTTTCCATCAACGTAGAACTCTGATGCAGCACAATCAAGGGCAAGTGTAATATCTTTACCCATCTCATACCCAGCAGCTTCCACCGCCTGAATAATTACAGTCAACGCTTCTTCGTTGGAAGAAAGATTAGGGGCAAAACCACCTTCATCCCCCACCGCAGTACTCAAACCCTTGTCGCCCAGCACTTTTTTCAGACTGTGGAAAACTTCAGCGCCCATCCGTAAGGCTTCTCGAAAGTTCTTTGCCCCAACAGGCTGAATCATAAACTCCTGAATATCAACGTTGTTGTCTGCGTGCTCTCCACCGTTAATGATATTCATCATTGGAACAGGCATCAAATACTCACCTGCGGTGCCGTTCAACTCGGAAATATACTGATAGAGAGGAATTTTCTTATCGGCAGCTGCTGCTTTTGCTATCGCCAGCGATACAGCAATAATAGCATTAGCACCAAGGGTTTCTTTGGTTTCAGTACCATCCAGATCGATCATAATCTGATCGAGTCCCTTCTGGTCATAACCATCTTTTCCTAAAAGTGCGGGAGCAATGCTGTCGTTTACCGCAGCAACCGCCTTTAACACACCTTTACCTAAGTAACGCCTTTTGTCACCATCGCGGAGTTCAAGAGCTTCTCTTGAACCGGTAGAAGCCCCAGATGGAGCACAGGCTCTACCACAGACACCAGATTCAAGATACACATCAGCTTCAACTGTTGGGTTTCCCCGTGAATCCATTACTTCTCGACCAATTATCTTACTGATCTTTGACATAGCTACTCCCTTAACGGTTATTGATGTCATTTATTAAACGACGGTTTACTGAATGTTTACTGTCTTTCTCGTATCCATGTAAAATTATTCAGAGCTTATAAATAGCACCGACATAGAATAATTACGAATTCACCAAATGGAAGCACGAAAAAGGAATCTCTTGCTATTATCCCTAACCAACAGAAACTACTTTGTCGGCGAGTTGAGTTGCTGTGACAATATCGAGCATATTGGTGGTACCGCCCACCTGCTTTTCTGCAGTGAGCCCAAAATGTTCGAGACAGGTTCCACAGGCATATACAATAGTCCCAGACTCTTCGTAATCACGTATTTCATTAAGAACAGGGGATGAGGTGGTGGTAAGTTTTACTCCACCGTTTACGAAAATGAGTTGCCACAACTCAGGTCCCATTTCCTTTATGGTTTTCAGGTAACTGACCATCAACTTTTGGCCGAGACCATCATCACCTGAACCAAGGGTATCGCTTGTAATCAATACCAACACCTTTTGCACGTCATCTTCTTGTGACTGCACACCTCTTTGAGGAGTAGCATCCACCAGACCTCCTCCTTCACAGAAAGCATTAAGACGAAATACGCCATTCTCCTGGGTTTCATTTACTACGTATCCTCTGGAACTCAAAAAACGAGATACGTTTTCCGCAGACCCTGCATTATCCACGAGAACCATCAACTCAGCTTCTCGTGTCTGCTCCACAGCATCTTTCACCAGTAAAACCGGTGCCGGACATGCCAATCTACAGGCATCAATTATCTTTGCCATACTCCTATCCTTTAGCATACATTTACAGTGCAAATATATGTATATTCACAACGTAAGCAGAGTATTCCTACTCTACCGGATATGTATTTTATTGTCTGCATCTCCAGTCACATAGCCCACGACAGCAGACTCTTCAACACCACAATCATGGAGACGCCTTAAAAGCTCCTCGACAGAGTCTTCTCCACAGCCGACCAGTAAACCACCTGAGGTCTGAGGATCATAAAAAATATCACGCAGGACAGGATCAAACCCATCGTCAGCGACAACCATATCATGCCTGAATTCTCTGTTTTTATGGGCCCCAACAGGAACAAACCCCATGGATGCGAACTCTATCGCCTCCGCTAGAACCGGAATTCTAGCCGACTCAAGGGTTACTCCTATAGCATTACCTGTTATCATCTCCACCACATGACCAATAAGACCAAAACCGGTAATATCTGTACAAGCAGAAACCCTAAACTCGGAGATCACTTCAGCCGCCTGTCGGTTGAGTGTTGCCATGAGTTCGGTCACCCTTGCAATCGTCTCAGCCGAAGCAAGTCCAGCTTTAATGGCTGTATTCACAATGCCAGTCCCAAGAGGTTTGGTCAGAACCAGGCAATCGCCTACAGTAAGACCTTGATTTGCAAGAATCTTATCAGGATGAATGAATCCAGTAACGGAAAGCCCATACTTAAGTTCCTCATCCTCTACACTGTGACCACCAAGAAGAACTGCACCAGCCTCTTTTAACGCCCTAGCCCCACCCGCCAGTATCTCCCTCAATGGCTCTCGCCCCATGGTTTGCATTGGGTAAGCCACTATGTTCATAGCAGTTTTTGGCACCCCACCCATGGCGTAGACGTCAGAAAGTGCATTTGCAGCAGCAATACGCCCAAAATCATACGGATCGTCAACAATCGGGGTGAAAAAATCAAGGGTCTGGATCAATGCAAGATCATCTGACACCTTATAAACGCCAGCATCATCTGCGGTCGCCAAGCCTATTAAAACGTTGTCATTTGTTGGAAAGTCAAGTCCCTTAAGTGTTTGTTCCAGGTCCCCTGGAGAGAGCTTCGACGCTCAACCTCCACCTTTTACACAGGCGGTTAGTCGCCCTGATTTATTCTTCATTTATATCTCCAGCAAGAGGACAAATAACATCTTTGACCTCGTACCGATGTTTAGTTCCGCAGAGAGGACACGGCTGAGTCAATACAACCTGGCCTTTCAACTCTCTCCTGTGAGCTTCTGCTGCAACAATTCTGTGCCCTTGTTCAAGAGAATAATTTTCAAAAGCAAAGACTTCCCCGGTTACTGGACAGGTAAAATAGAGTTTCAAAACTGGATTCTATTTATTTTTTTTCTTTCTGGACGATTTTTTCTTGTTTTTCTTTGTCTTACTGCCCTTGTTTTTCTTTTTCTTCGCCTTGGCAAACTTCTGAGGGCATAGCTTAGGGCCAGAAGACTTTTCAGCTTTGCTCACTGGCGCTTCTGTCTCATCTTTAGCTTCAGCGACTGTTTCAGTTTCCACCTCGGCCTTAACAGTCGGTTCTTCTACGCCTGTGCCCACCAACGCCTGAGCTGCTTCAATAAATTTTTTAGCCTTTGAAGGACCAAACCCACTTATTTCCAGCAGATCTTCTTCTTTAGCAGCAGCCAGAACTTCGGCATTTTCAAAACCATTTTCAACGAGGATTTCTGCTGTTTGAGCACCAATTCCAGAAACCTTAGTGATGGGGGTTACCATGTAACTTCTCCTCCTGAGTACACACTATTTAATAATGATATCTTTACAGCTGATTCAAGCAGCAGGGGGATTCCATAAGAGTTGAAACCAACCGACCTTACCTGCATGATCAGACATGACTCAAATGCCTTCATTCGAGCTTCGTGGGCCACAATATAGCACAGAAGATAAAGGTTTCAACATCACAGTGAGCAATCACGAGTAAAACAACATGAAAACATCAGGTTGGGATTAATCTATGATCAATTGAGGAAGTGAGAGGGGAATTGAAATAACAGAAACAGAGTACTCTACAAAGAAAGAGCCTGCGTTTTTACAGGAGTCAACACATGAAATCAAGATGAAATAAGAACCTGTATCTCATAGAATTTTGATAAAAAAAACAGTCGCTTTTCTCAACTAAGCCGTTGTCATAAAATAACATGGCCGAGGTCTCTCTCGGAACGGTATAAGGCTCCGTAACGAAACGGATGGAAATGGCCAGGTTATTTCGTAACGGGTCCTAAGACGTTTTACTACGAAGTAGGCTGTAAAGATTTACCATTTCCAGGGCTCGGTTAATTTTTGAATAAAACTCCTCTACAAGAAATGGATCTTTGATTACGCAATCACTCGCACCACTTTTAAGGAATTTAATCCCTGACAACCTATCAGCACACGGCACAAAGCCAACAATTGCCAAATCCTCCAGGGTATGATTTTCACGTATCTTCTGACAGAATTGACGACCATCAATATCAAATGTTTCAAAATCTGTAAGTACAAGTTTGACGTCAGGATACTGCTCCAAAATCCCTAAGGCGGACTCGCTGTCTGAGGCGTTAAGCACTCGAAATTGTCTCACATAAAGCAATTCCGAGAGAAAAGCACGTCGAATGTCAGAGTTATCAACAACAAGCACCAGAGTATTCTGATTCATTTCAAACTGACGAATTGCGGAAACAATATAATCCAGACTATTCGGATCCTCTTTGATGATATAATCAGCGACCTTTTTTTCCCAGATGAGACCACGAACTTCATCACTCATATTCGTCGTGAAAACAATAGATGAAATACCATGGTCAACCACCAGATCAATCACCTCACCTTGAGGGGCATCCGGCAGATTGAAATCAAGTAAAGCTACTGAAAAATTACCATCCTCTTCTGTTAGAATCTTTTGGGTCTCAGCGAGACTCTTGGCCCAGAAGACAGGAACATCAAAGACCTTTTCGAGTCGCTTTTTGGCCATACGGCCAAACATCATACTATCTTCAACGAGAAGAATCTGGTGCATATGTGATCCTGTTTTCCAATTATTGAACGCAAGTTAGATAAAAATAATAAACACCTCTAATCTTATGTGAGAAACCAACTACGAGTCAAATAAATCTGACATTTAGGCAAATTTAAAAAAAATTGCTCATCCTCGCAACCTAATACCCTTAGTTTGGGTAACACCTATCTGGTGCAAGTCTATTTACAACAAGTGCAACGCAAAGCATAATCAAAGCACCGGAAGTCACTGGCACCAATGCATACAGATAACCTAAATGCTGAATAGATTCGCCACCGATTACCGCAATCAGTGCCGTCGCTCCACCAGGAGGGTGCAGGGTGTCAGTCAGTTGCATAACTGCAATAGCTGTGGCTACGGCAAGAGGAGCTGCAAGCCAGATCAAATCAGGCATCACCTGCATAACCGTTACCCCGACCAATGCCGAGAGAAAATGTCCCCCGACGAGGTTTCGAGGCTGAGCAAGTGGGCTTTGGTATGCCCCATACAGCAAGACCGCTGAAGCTCCGAAAGAGCCAATAATAAGCGTCAACCCCACACCTTCAAGAACAAATCTTGAAAGAAATGCAACGAGGCCAATACCTATAAATGCACCAAGCCAGGACCAAAATATCTGTTTTTTATTCACTTTGTTCTTACCAAAACACACGCAGGTCAAATCCATTATATCTCCGAAAAAAATTTACGTTAATTATTACAAGATCGCCGAAAGACTACATGCTTTAAGGTTGATACGCTTTGACCAGAGTCAAAATATACTTTTGAAAAACAAAAAGAGTAAAACCCGGTCATCAGAGCATCCGTAAGAATTAATAGTGAATCCGGCTTGAATGAAACGGAGTGACAGAATGAATAATAATTCTCATTCGTAACACAAACCGATTGAAAACAAAGAAGATTCCTGATATTCTTTCTTCGGCTATTACTATCAACCGACATTAGGGTACTGACACCAGTCCAGCCGGTGTCCTTCACTGGATTTTATGGAGGCAGGCATGAAGCTGAAATACTTTTCCCATTCTTCGTTCCAAATCACAACAGATAGTGGACAAGTTCTTCTTATAGATCCTTTTCTAGATGACAACCCGACCTCACCAGTTTCTTCTCATGATGTCAGTGCCGACTACATTATTCTTACTCACGGCCACGGCGACCACATCGGTGACTCTTTTAAAATTGCAAAACGTTGTGATCCGCTATTTATCTGTGTAAATGAACTAGCTCATTACTGTGCTGAGAAAGGTTTCCGTGCTCATAACATGCATATAGGTAGAGCACAGGTGATGAGTTATGGTGAAGAAATCCTGCTTTAGTACGCCACAATAGTTATTGTTAAGCCCACTATCTTAATTAAAAGGAAATACATGTTTGATTTTGTAAAAAATATAATTGACAACAACAAGAAAGAAAAAAACAGCACATCTTCAAACTTTGATGGACACATTGCCCTCTGCGTCCTGTTACTAGAGGCCGCCTTTGTTGATGGTGAATGCTCCGCCGAAGAGTTATCCCATCTAAAAGACACCCTCACCTCTAAATACAACATCAGCCCCCAGGATATTGATGAGCTCCTAGCAAGCAGTGGTGAGAAGAGAAAAGAATCGGTAGATATCTTTAATTTTACCCGTTACATGAACAACAATTTTAACAAGCAGGAGAAGATTGAAGTTATGGAGTCCGTGTGGTCCATCTTACTCATAGATGAACACCTTGAAGCCCATGAAGATCATTTCGCTCATAAACTTGCAAACCTGCTCCGCCTCACACACAAAGAGCTCATTGACGCAAAACTTGCAGTGAGAAAAAAATTGGCAGCATAATACTATTAACACCTTTACAGCTGGAAAGAAGACACAACAAGCCGAAGTTAATATCTAACAGGAGGTTCCATGAAAAAAGTATTGATCGTCTACTCAAGCAGGACAGGTAAAACGGAGACCATGGCTAATTATCTTGCGGAAGGTTTACGTTTTGTAGCTTGTGACGTTGAAGTAAAAAAAATTGCTGATATAGAAAACGAACTCGATATCATCGGTTATGATGGATATCTCTTCGGCTGCCCAACATATCACAAAGATATGACTGGCGGCATGAAGCAATTTCTATTTAAAGCTGAACTTGCAAACCTGGTAGGTAAGATCGGTGGTGCATTCGGTTCCCACACTCATAGTGGTGAAAGTGCTCCAATGATCTTTGACACCATGCAACACGTTTTCAAAATGGATATGACAGATCTTGGTTCACTTAATCTGACCGAGATTATGGTCGGCCAGGAAGATGGTATTAAGGCATGTCAGGATTATGGAAAAGCCCTTGGAGAAAAACTGGGTTAATCGCACTTTCCCAACGGCAGTAAATTGAAGATTTACTGCCGTTACAATCAGGTGGGTCACTTCAATATAACCGTAGTACACCTCCTTACCCCAACAGATTTCATACAAAACCAATTTTTTTCGTCTAATATTGTCTCCTCAAATCCTTTTTAATTGACAAAGATAGAGACAACCTCTTAGTTGATAATAATTCCCATTTTAATGCTATATATTGTAAATGGTGTTATAGAGTCCCTTTTCAGAGTAGTGAGATGTGCTGTTTATTCTGGATTTCTTTTAAATCATAAAACTGTTTGACCCTCAAACAGGTCGGAGGAAAAATGTTTAAGATAGTGAGACGTGAAGAAATATCCGGTGGAACAGTGATTCTCAATGAAATTGAAGCACCACTGATTGCCAAAAAAACCCGTCCAGGCCAGTTTGTCATTCTTAAGGCCCATGAAGATGGAGAGCGAATCCCTCTTACCATGGCGGATGTAAATCCTGAAAAAGGTACCATTACCATAATTTATATGGTCGTGGGAACGTCGACAGAAATATTCAAAGAACTTAAAGTGGGGGACTTTTTTCAGGACGTGATCGGCCCCCTCGGAAAACCTACACACATAGAAAAACTTGGAAAAGTCGTCTGTGTCGGTGGAGGCACCGGTATCGCCGTTTTACATCCTATTACCCGAGCTCTCAAAGAAATTGGTAATGATGTCACCTGCATTATTGGCGCTCGTAACAAAGATATCCTCATCCTGGAAGAGCAAATGAAAGCAGCGTCACACGACCTGAAGATTTGCACCGATGACGGCTCCTACGGCCACCATGGATTCGTAACAGAAGTACTTAAAGATCTACTCCAAGCCGGTGACATAAAACTCGTCGTTGCCATTGGCCCAGTTCCTATGATGAAAGCGGTAAGCAACCTTACCAAAGAGTTCAACGTGCCCACAATGGTAAGTCTTAACCCAGTCATGGTCGATGGCACAGGTATGTGCGGCTGTTGTCGGGTGACAGTTGGTGGTAAAACTCAATTTGCCTGTGTAGACGGCCCTGAATTTGACGCCCATCAAGTAAACTTTGACGAGCTGATCCTAAGACTCAGATCCTATGAGACAGAAGAACGTAAAAATCACAGCGAATATTGCAAAACTCGTGATGCCAGCTAATGTAAACGAACCTATAATACCTCAAGATTGCAACTGGCAAGTTTAAGGTAATATGCTTAACTGGGCTTAGTCCCTCATTAACATTAAACCATTACAATAAAATACTTATCTACGAATAGGATTTGGAGAAAATACTATGTTGAAGCTTGGAGAAAAAGGCGCAATCCCACAAAAACAAGAAAACAGCTATACCATTGCGCCCCATATCCCTTGTGGTTTTGTCACACCCGAATTACTCAGAAAGATTGCCGATGTTTCAGAAAAATATGATGCAAAAGCTTTAAAAATCACTGGTGCCACGCGTATCGCGATTGTTGGCCTTAAGGAAGAAGATATCGATTCGGCCTGGAGTGAACTTGGATTGGAAGAAGGTGCTGCTGTAGGCTTATGCGTCAGAAGCATTCGTGCATGTCCAGGCACAGATTTCTGTAAATTAGGGCAACAGGATGCCAAGGGCATTGGGATGATACTTGATAAAAATTATCACGCCTTTAAACTGCCAGGGAAATTCAAGATGGCGGTATCCGGATGCAAGCTGAGCTGTTCTGAATCATGGGTGAGAGATGTTGGTTTAATTGGTGATAAAGATGGTTGGATTGTAACCATTGGTGGCAACGTAGGATCTCAACCCCGTATTGGAAAAGAATTAGTTAAAGGTCTGGATGATGAAGCCGCTCTAGCGGCGGTTGATACAGTTATAGCCTACTACAAAGACAACGCAAAGAAAGGTGAGCGCCTGGGGAAAATGATTGAACGAGTTGGCTTAGAACCTTTCGCGGAAGCAGTTGGTGCGTAATTTTACCAGGCAATCCTGCAAAGTGAAACAAGCACGTCTCATAAAGGAAAATTGAAGAGCTTTCACTCCCTGCGACAACAAACAAGAGTACACCTGTTAGCATTAAACAGTCACAACGACATAACTGACAGGTGTACCACTTTATAAGGTTACAAGAATCAAGTCGCTAACTTATTCCGATAAAACTTTAAAAGAGAGTTTAACCCGGGCACGATAGGCGGTGCCCTTGCCATCTTCAATCTTCAGATCAAGCATTTCGACCTCCGCAACACGCAGATCTCTAAGACTTAACCCTGCAGATTTTATCGCATTCTGAGTGGCTTCTTCCCAAGAGGTTTCACTTGAACCCACCATCGTAATAATTTTGTATACACTTTCAGACATAGATATACTCCTCAGCTAAGGTTGGCTAACAGTTACTGCTCTCCACTGCGAGATACCTTTGTATAGAGATCCCGCACACATCCAAGAATTTTCTATTGTTCCTCATTATATCATATACACGATGAAACAGTCAGCTAGGTTTTTATATCTAAAACAATGATATTAGTTACCACTCTATCTGATGACTTTTCATATTCTTTACAATTTAGATTTTATTAATCATTTTTTAAACACAGTCCTTTTTTCCTATATACTTATTCCAGACGTGTTTTGGACATATGAAATCAATTCGCCTTTTTGGTAAAAACGGTCAACTATGAGTAAAAAACAATAATTCACTTGGGATAAGAGCGAAACTTATCATCATTTTCATCCTCATTAAGGTTCTTCCTCTCCTTGCTCTGGCATGGTTTGCATGGCATCAAGTGTCCGGGTTAGTGGAAAAATATACATTTCCTACGAGAGCGCTACTCTAGAAAGCCAGGAAATGGGAAACAAATTATCCAATTGGCCTCAAAAGACTCTATTCGAGCCCTTGATGAAAAAGCTCAGGAAGCTATTGAAAGACTCGCATCTGACACGGCTCAGGATGTGGCACGATTTCTATATGAACGAGACCATGATATTGAACAAGCATCTTCAACTAAACCATCAGAGGTTGAATACCGTGTCTTTCTCGCCTCAAGGATTGGTTCAATTGTAGAACACGGTTCTTTTACAATGGATGAAACGGGGAAATATTGGCAAAGTCAACAAGCCCCTCACAAACCATCTAAGTTTATCCAATCACGTAACAAGAATAATGTCAAAGACTTCCACTATCAGCCTCCTAAAAAAGGTGGAAAATCTGTCGAGCTTCCACTCTACCTGGAAATGACATTCGTCGATCTTGCCGGGAAAGAAAAAATCAAAATCTCAACCTCTGATATTCTCAAACCCGAATTATATGATGTTTCAATACAAGACAATACCTTTTGCAAAGCAGAAACATATTTTAAATATCTTAAACCCGGAGAGACCTATGTTTCTGATGTTATTGGCGCCTACCAAAAAACCCAGTTTATAGGACCATACTCCAAAGCCAGAGCGGAGAAGGCAGGTATCGAATTTACTCCACAAAACTCAGCATATGCAGGAGAAGAAAACCCTGTAGGAAAACGGTTCCAAGCTATAGTCCGCTGGGCAACCCCTGTTGTAAGCAACCAGAAAATCATTGGTTTTGTAACACTTGCACTCAATCATAACCACCTGATGGAATTCACGGATCATACTATTCCGACCGAAGCCCGTTATTCTGAAATTTCAAACGCCGGCACAGGAAACTACACATTTATGTGGGATTACCTGGGCCGTAATATTTCTCACCCAAGGGATTATTTCATAACAGGTTATTACCCAGAAACCGGACATCCCGCCCTCCCCTGGCTCGAAGCTGACCACTATAAAAAGTGGCAGGAAGGTTATTTAAATACGACAGATTTCCTTAAAACTCTCCCACTCTTCGAGAATCAATCTCTTGATAAAAAACCTGCAGCAGAACAGAACCGTTCGGGCTACGTCGGTCTCGATTGCAGGTACTTAAATTTCGCCCCACAGTGCGATGGCTGGATGAATCTCACGCAAGATGGAGGATCCGGCTCTTTTCTCATTTCCTGGAGTGGTCTTTGGAAACTTACTACCGCTGCGACTATCCCATATTACACAGGACAATATGGGAGTAGTGAAAGAGGTTTTGGTTTTGTTACTATCGGTGCTAATGTGAATGAATTTCACAAAGCAGCTGTGTCCACCTCCGAAAAAATTGAAGAAATCGGGGCAAACCATCTCAAAAATTTGGACCAGCAATTTCAGGACAGTGAAATTTTTCTAAAAAAATCTTCCAAATAAACAACTGAGAAACTAACTATTTACACGATTATTATGATTGTTTTCATTATCATTATCGCTATTTGGATGGCATCCATCCTCACAAAGAGAATAACAAGCATAATTAAAAGCATTCGACTCTTCCAAAATGGTGATCTCAATCAACGCATTAAGATCACCTCAGGAGACGAGCTGGCTGAACTTGGTGTAACCTTCAATTCCATGGCTGACAAGATACAGCAATCGATGGCTAGAATAAGGAGTGCCCACAAAGAAACGGAAATAACCAACCAACAGCTAGTAAAGGAAGTTGCCACAAGAAAACAAGCTGAATTAGAATTGGCAGCGCACAGTGATACATTGGAAGAGATGGTCACTGTGCGAACACGTGAATTGGAGCAGGAAGTATCCGAGCGTAAACAGGCTCTGGAAGATTTAAAGAAAACACAAGTTCAACTCCTGCATTCGGAAAAACTTGCTGGTATCGGCCAACTTGCTGCAGGAATAGCTCATGAAATCAACACACCAATTCAATATATTGGTGATAATATCAGGTTTTTCCAGGAGTCCTTCCAGGATTTTAACACTCATGCAAAATACTCTGACCAGTTGCTACACAACTCTGAGGGCCTCCAATTAACGACGTTTATCGAAAAGATGAATGAAAGCAAAGAGAAAATGGATTTAGATTATCTTAGAGAAGAAGTGCCCTTGGCTCTAGAACAAACCCTAAAAGGTGTAGACCGCGTCGCAGTAATTGTGAAATCCATGAAAAACTTTTCACATCCTGGAGAAAAAGATAAAACCTACGAAAATATCAATGAGGCAATTGAAAATACGTTAACGGTCTCCAGTAATGAGTGGAAATACGTGGCTGAAATCGACATAAACTTGGATCCAGACCTCCCTCAAGTACCATGTTTTCCAGGAGAACTGAATCAAGTTCTCCTGAACATGGTCATTAATGCAGCCCAAGCTATCGGTGATAGTGTGAAACTCGAGGAGAATACAAAAGGTTTGATCCGCATCCAAACGCGTAAAGTTGAAAACGACGTGGAAATTTCCATCTCTGATTCAGGACCTGGGATCCCCAAAGAGGTTCAAGATAAAATATTCGATCCTTTTTTCACCACCAAAGTGGTGGGCAAAGGAACCGGACAAGGGTTGGCCATATCCTGGTCAGTTATTGTTGACAAACATGGTGGGAAAATATGGTTTGATACAAACAAAACAGGTACCACTTTTTTCATCAGCCTACCGATAAGCGAGATGACCACTGAATCGTAATTAAGCCACGAAATAATCCACCATGCATGACCATGGATAATAGAGAAGCGTAGGGATCACAATCAAACGTGTTTTTCTACCAACTCTGCGCCTTCTGTAACCCTGGAACTGGCGAAATTTTCAGGAAACCCTTTGATGTAAAGATCCTGCTTTGCATAAGGGATTTCGATACCTAGACGTTCAAACTCCTTATAAATATTGCTATTAAGAGCATCTATAACCCGGCTGCAAAACCTGGGATGATAGATCCAGCAGCGTAATTCGAAATCAAGACTGGATGCACCAAACACCCTAAATCTCAAACTCGGTTCAGGAGTAGTGCACACTTTCGGCTCTTGTTGGGCAATTGATAACATCGTCTCTTTTACCACATCGATATCAGAACCATAGGCCACACCAATGGTCAGTCGAACACGCATCTTCTCAGATGGCCCTCCAGATTGATTAACAATGGTTGAATTACCAATAATCGAGTTTGGTATGGTTACCTCAATGTCATCCCGACTAAGAATTCTTGTAGATCTAAGACCAATATGCGTCACCTTGCCTCTGGTACCACTGTCCATAACAATAAAATCGCCAACCTTATACGGAGCATCTGCTAAAATAAAAACGCCGGAAAATAAATTGGATAATGTATCTTTTGCTGCAAATCCAATAGCAATACCTACAATTCCTGCCGATGCCAGCCAGGCGGTCATATCTACTTTCCAAATAACAAAAATAAGATACAGTCCAACTCCGAAAATCGCGACCTTGGCTAAATTATCAAACAAAGTAACCGTTCGACGCTCAATAAATGCATGCTTGTTGGAAATAGTCGCCAGACGATTCAATAATAGAGACGCTAATTTACTAAAGAAGATGATCCAGATTACAACCCCCAAGCTCTGGATTGATCTTGCAGTCACCTGTTGGATTGCATCTGAAAGCGGCAGAAGAGACAACCCATAGGTGATACCACTCACAATAAAGGTGTAGTATACTGGAGGACGGGCAATAACTGTTATCTGATCGTCGATCTCGACGCTGGTCCTCGCGGTAATTGCTCCAACCACCCTAAACAATATCCATGTTACAGAGGAGGCAATGACAAAGGTCGCGACCATTGCAGCCCCCCCTTGTAACCAACTATTTCCTGCAAAAAAATCAATTATAGGACGTAGAAATGCTATGGTCGTCAGTTCAACACTCATAAGCGACCCATTCTCAGCATGTATCACCTGAGGAAACAACGATATGATCAATGTACAAACAACTCCAAGCCCATACCGCATCCCTGAAACAAACGTACCCATTGCACCTCCATTAAAACAAATCAACTAAAGCGACCCACAAAGAAAATCAAGAAATTAGGGTTTTAATGATATCACCTTTACCTATAATACCAACAAGTTCAGAATCACGAATGACGGGAAGGGTATGAATATTTTTTTCAGACATTATGGTCGCAATCTCTTCAAGCGAAGTATCTTCTCCTACTGTCTGTGCATCTTCAGTGAAGATATCTCCCACCGTAGCACCTGCCATCTTAAGCATCTCTTTTTCCATTTTTTCTGGATTTTCAAGGTAAATGACCGAGTCCAGAATGGTGATAACTGTTGGAATATGCACTTTTTTGGTCTGATCAATGAGATCACTCTCCGTTACTACTCCTAAAAGATGGCCCTGTGCATCCACTACTGGAGTTCCTCCAATATTATGTGTACCGAGCAGATTTGCTAGCTCTGCAACAGTCGTTTCTTTACTTACAGTAACCACATCTTTTGTCATAATATCACTGGCTTTTTTCATTTCATATCCTCCCAGATAGAAGAAACATCAGCTACACACTCTCCACGTTCATTTCAACCGACACACGAGAAGTAATCATCAACGACCAAAGTAAATGATACCTCTTTACTTATTATAACACTACTTTTAGTCTATAAAACTAAAGGATTACTTTTCTCCTTTACTCTGACCGACCCCCTACTCCTTTCCACCCTCAAAAAAGACCATAGACTCATCAAGGTAAAGACTCCAAGTCACTATGTTTTCGCATTTAACCAACTCCCCAGACTAGCCAAACCAAGGACAGCCTAACATAAAACAATTAGATACTTGCATACATCCATGGTATAAATTGAATACCTTTTAATCACTTTCACTCTGAATACCAAAAGGAGTACTCAGAATGCCAACAAACGAGAAACCCACTCCCTGGTGGTTGTTTTTCTTTCTCCCCGTAGTTCTTGGGGTTGCCTGTCTTTTTATCTATAAGACCTTCGCAGGACAACCGACAACCCGCATCGCCGAAAAACTCAAACCTGAATATTACACAGTTGAAACAGCGCGTGGCGCGGAACTAAAGCTCAAACCAATGGTAGGTAACTGTTTTCTCTGCCATGCTTATTGGGTCCCCATTCCCACAAGCAATACAACAAGTAACCCTCGTTTTGCCCACGCCAATATTACACTAAATCATGGCAAAAATGACCAGTGTTACAATTGTCACATGATAAGTGACCGTAACAAATATGTCGCGGATGACGGCAGCGGCATCATGCCCCAATTACCAGAACGCCTGTGTTCCCGCTGTCATGGACTGATTTACAACGATTGGCTCGCCGGAACCCATGGAAAACGTACAGGCAAATGGCTGGTTACAAACAGTCACGACAGGCAAACTTACACCTGTACAGAATGCCACGATCCTCATAATCCACAATTTAAGTATAACATCATTGCTCCACCTCCTACCTGGCCAAAAAAATACATTCGAACAAAACTGGACACCGAGCATTCCGGCCCCACATCCAATTTCTTGGTTGATGAAGAACCCAAGGAGATTTTTTAAATGGCGGACAACGACTATTTCGACTCTCTTCCCCCCTTTGAGTCAGAAGAACAGACCTCACTCTCACGAAGGGATTTTATTACCGGCACTTCACTGGCTATAACGAGCCTTGTTGCAACAGGAGCAGCACTCTCACCTCTTCTCAATGCAAAAGAAGTCCCGAGCGGTGACGAGATACTTCAGAAGCATTACAAACAACTGACCGTAGAAGACAAAAAAGAGATTTTTGCACGCCTCGAAGTTGAAATCCAATCCAGTCACAATATTACGACCAACATCTCCGACCCACAGCCCATGGACGGCGTCGAGTACGCCTATGTCCTCAATGTTGGAAGATGTATTGGCTGCAGGAAATGTGTCTATGCCTGCATGAAAGAAAACAACACCTCCCGTGACCCAGAGATTCAATACATAAGAGTACTTAAAATCAATCAGGGCTCCATTGACCTTGAGACTTCATCCCATGACTACCCGGTCGAAGAAGCTGCTCAAGAAGGTTATTATTACATGCCTGTTCAGTGCCATCAATGTCGCAAGCCTCCGTGCATAAAAGTATGCCCTGTAAAGGCCACCTGGATGGATAAAGACGGGATTATTGTGATAGACCACAACTGGTGTATTGGTTGCAGATATTGTGAGGCCGCCTGCCCGTATCATGCAAGAAGATTCAACTTTTCAAAACCTACCATAGCACCCGAAGACATCAATCCAGACATGGGGTATCTCTCAAACCGTATTCGCCCCCTTGGCACAATGGAAAAATGTACATTTTGCCTGCATCGCACCCGCGTTGGAAAATATCCAGCCTGCCACGATGCCTGCCCTACCGGAGCAAGAAAATTTGGTAACCTGAGAGATCCTGAGTCAGAAGTGCGAAAAATACTGGAGAATGAGAGGGTTTATGTCCTAAAGCAGGAGGTCGGCACACTCCCAAGGTTCTACTATGTGTTTGCTAAATAGTGGTCGACCGAAAACCACGAATTATGCCGATTTCTTCGTTGGCTCAAATTTTAATCCTCAAAATACTCAACGTATTCATCCGGTTAAAATTATCGCCCGCCTTGAACTCGACAGTATTGCCAGATTTTCGTTCAGAAACTAAATAAACCGTGTGGTAAAAGATACAAAAATCACTCAGCATTAACTGAAACTATATTATAGGTTTACAATGTTCAGATTCTTCATACACGGATACAAGGCATCAACCCAGGGAAGCGTCTACTACTGGATCTGGGTTACTTTTCTTGCTGCTGTTTCTTTTATAGGTCTCAATGCCTACGCGAACCAACTTGCCTATGGTCTTGGCACCACAGGAATGGGTGATGAGGTCTCCTGGGGCCTTTATATTGCCAACTTTGCCTTTCTGGTCGGTATGGCTGCAGCAGCCGTTATGATGGTAATCCCTGCCTACATTTTTAAAGACAAAGAAATGCACAAGGTTGTTATCTTCAGTGAGCTCTTTGCCATCGCTGCCATGGTGATGTGTCTCCTCTTTATTGTGGTGGATATTGGTCGGCCTGACCGTCTCTGGCATATGATACCAGGAAAAGGATATTTTAACTTTCCTGGGTCACTCCTCACCTGGGACGTTATTGTTTTAAACGGTTATCTGATTTTAAATCTTTGGGTCTGTTTCTACGTACTCTACAAAGGTTTTAAGGGAGAAGAACCTAAGAAGTATCTCTATATTCCCGTCGTCTTCCTTGCCATCGCCTGGGCACCATCCATCCACACCATAACCGCCTTTCTTTTCCAGGGACTTGGTGGCAGACCTTTTTGGAACAGTGGTCTGATTGCCCCGAGGTTTCTCGTATCCGCTTTTGCAGCGGGTCCCGCATTTATGGTTTTAGTTTTTAAGTATCTCAAAACCATCAATGTTATTGATTTCGACGAAAAAGTCATTGACAGCATTCGTACGATCATCACTATCACCCTTCTTATTAATATGTTCCTGGCAGGCTCTGAACTCTTTGCAGAACTCTACTCCGACTCAGCACACACCATACACATCAGTCACCTATTTGGTCTGCATGGGGCTTCGGTACTTGCACCATGGATTTGGGGGGCTTTAACACTAAACGGTCTTGCAGCACTGATACTTCTTTCGCCTCTCAGGAAAAACTCAATTTGTCTTATTATTGCCTGCATTATGATAGTGCTCGGTATCTGGGCTGAAAAAGGCCTCGGCTTTGTTATCCCCGGGTTTATCCCAACCCCCCTTGGGGACTTTGTCCAATATGTCCCTTCAGCTAACGAACTGCTCATCTGTGCCGGTATCTGGGCCTTTGGGCTACTTTTATATTCTTTTTTTCTAAAAGCTGCTATTCCCATTGTCAACGCGGAGGAACAGAGAAAAAGGTATTGAGTCCGTCAACCTTTCAGAGAATTTGAATGGTTGACAGTAACTCAACCCACTATCTGTTCTGCTCATTTTTTTATAAGGAGGGGACTATGTTTAAACCTGTTGCTCGTTGCATCCCTGCAATTCTTGGAATCTTGTTCATCGGCGCTTCACTTGCCAATGCAGCGGGAGGTTGTTCTACCCAGGAATGTCATCAGGGAATCGCAGACATCAAGCCGGCCGACCATCAAATGATGATTACAATCAAAATGAATGGCTCTCAACATGGGGATCCTGACGGCTGTGTCATGTGTCATGGTGGAAATCCAAAGGCCGCTACGAAAGAAGAAGCCCATAAGGGTACTCCCCCTACACTTGGCTTCGCTCCCGGCCCTAAAGATTATTACCCAGATCCTGGCTCCATTTGGATTGCGGATAATAGTTGTGGTGCCTGTCACCCCGGTTATGTCTACCGCTCAACACTTGGCCTGATGAACACTGAAGCCGGTAAAATTCAGGGTAATCTCGTTACCTGGGGTTTTGAAGAAGTTCAGGACTACAACGTACCCTGGGGAAATTACGATGCTGAAGATTTAGATTCCAGTGTACCGCTTTCAGGTACTCCGACGTACCAGGAATACATGAATTATCAGATTTCCATGTATCCTAAGCAGTATCCTAAAAGCCTGAAAATGATTCCTCAGGTAACCATGGACGATGTGAACGCGGATCCCAAAAAAGCGGGTATCACCTACCAACGGCACGACTGTCAACGTTGCCACATCGGTGTTCGTGGTCGTGAAAAAAGAGGTGATTTTCGTGGAATGGGTTGTTCCGCCTGTCACGTACTTTACGGAACAGACGGCTACTATATGGGTGATGATAAAACTATATCCAAAGATAAGCCCGGTCATATGTTAAAGCACGAGATCGTCGCCACCAGAAAGACCGGTGGTATCCCTGTTGAAGCGTGTAGTTCATGCCACAACAGAGGAAAACGAATTGGTGTTTCTTTTCAGGGACTCATGGAATTCCCTTACGGCTCTCCATATAATGGCGAGGGTAACAAGCAACCTAAACTCCACACCAAACGTTACCTGTTTGTATCAGATGATCTGCATCATCAACAGCAGAGTCGTGAAGGTAACCCGAAAGGTGGTATGTTATGCCAGGACTGTCATACCTCCATCGATATGCATGGCGATGGAAATATCCACGGCACAACCCTTGCTCAGGTTGAAATTGAATGCTCCGACTGCCATGGTCTTACCGATAAATACCCGTGGGAACTCCCTATCGGTTACGGCGATGAATTTGGTAAAGGGCTTAAAAAAGAAGGTCGTGGCGTTGCCAAAGAACGCCTCATCCCCGGAAGACAATTTGGTTTTCCATACGAAGCTGAAGATGGCTTTGTCCTCACCGCAAGAGGCAATCCTTTTGGCAATGTGGTTAAAAGAGGTAATAAGGTCATCGTTCACTCTGCCACAGGAAATGATTTTGAAGTACCTGTTCTAAAGGCACTTCAGGAAGGCAATAAATGGAAAGATCCTTCAGCTGAAGTTGCAATGAACTCCGTCTCTAAACATCTGGATAAGCTTGAGTGTTACTCCTGCCATGCATCCTGGGCTCCACAGTGTTACGGTTGCCACGTACAGGTTAACTACAAGCCAAAAGACGGCAAGCCTGTTTCAGGCACCGATTGGGTTGCCTCTGGAAATGATCAGAAAAAAAACGGCCAGACTTCAGAATCTGTTCTTGGTTCAGGGGGCACAAAATCACCAGGAAAAATTTCTGAGACCCGCTCTTACCTGCGCTGGGAAGATCCGATCCTTGGAATCAGCGGTGAAGGTCGCGTAAGCCCACTGATGCCTGGCTGTCAGGTCACCTATACCATCATTAACGACAAGGGCGAGACCCTTCTCAATAATGAAATCGCGTTGAATGCAACAGAAGGTAAAGAACTGGGTATGGACCACGCCCCCCTTGCCATCGACATGGCACCGGTACAGCCACACACCGCCCAGCGAAAAGCAAGAACCTGTGAGTCCTGTCATACCAATCCTAAAGTTGCAGGTCTTGGTATTGGCAACGGCACCTTTGGCCAGAGACAAGCCGAAGATGTTGTAGTGGATTTAATGGACGCAACAACGAGGGAAATTATCCCAGCAAAGTATAGTGTACAGATCCCTGCTATTCCAAAACTGACGTTTGACTGGTCACAGATTGTTGACCGAGAAGGTAAACAATTGGCAACTGTTGGAACACACTGGCCAATGTCCAGAGCATTCAACAAGCAGGAAATTGATAACTTTATGCGTGCAGGAACCTGCATGGGTTGTCATCAGAACATGAGTAAAACGGAGCTTTGGAAGAAAGTTTCCACAGAGGGAACTATCGACCCCAAGGCACATCTGGAAGCTATGAACAAAATGATTAAGTTCATGGCAGAGCAGGATGTAAAACCCGCTGAACTCAAAGAATAAAAGATACTGGGAATAACAGTATTGAGCTGAAGTATAACCCTCCTCGGTAGATCTCATTGCCGGGGAGGATTTTTTTATATCAAAACCGAAAGAAAACATCCTTCACCTCTGCCAAGGTTAAGAATTAACAATACATCACTTCAATGTCGTTTTTAATGGGAATTATTCACGATTAGCAGGTATGATAGCTCTTTGTTAAATTTTGACACAAACCAAAGGATCGTACTATGAGCACTGCTTGCGACAACAATCCATCATTTAAAGTCTGCCCAATGTGTGATACCAAATGGCAGTCAATGGATGTTTTTTTCGCCGATCCCACTCTCTCTTTTAACGGCTACCAGGCAAATTTTGGACTGTTGGATGACGGAATCTTCTTTTTTACCCACGATACTGAGAACTGTGGGTCAACAATGGGAATTAAAGTAAGGACATTTGTTTCACTTTTTAGCGGCGAAAAGTATTCAGGCAGCAAAGCTCTATCTAAAGATTGTCCACGTTACTGCCTCGATCAGAGCAATCTAGAGCGTTGTGACGCTCAGTGTGAAAATGCGTTTGCAAGAGAAATCTCACACATTATACAAGACAGGATAGCGAGCTGCAAAGATGCTAAAATAACGATTTAAAATGGATTCCCCTCTCTTACGATCACATTTATCAAGAAGAAGACAACGATGATTCGAAACTGCTAAAACCCACAGCAACATCCGGAATAAACAGTTCTAGCTTCTCCCCAATTCCAGGTTTTACTCGTAGATACTCTTCCATTGGAAGGATCAAAATCAGTTTCACTCCTATATCGACCCCGATCCTAACACTCCCACTCTCCTGGGTCAGATCAGTGACATGTCCACTCACTGTATTTCCGTTCGTTCTTTCATCACTACTTGCACCAAGTTCTACAAGGCCCGCTTTTATGTGAATTTTTGCAAAGGTTGTATCTTCCGGAAGAGCTGACAACGGAATACGGAAAAAGAGCTGTCCTGTTAACTGGCAAAAAGCTTCATCACCTTCGGAGCCGGCCACTGTTATACGAAAAATATTCTCATTTGCTTTGTCAGACAGTGAGCCATGCTGCAGCAGAAGACTATGATCAGCCAACCGCTGCCCTTGGGAGAGATAGTGGGTCGAAAAAATAACTGAGGTCTTTTGTTCTTTATTAATTTGTTCAATGATAGAAAGAATGATTTCCTGATTCTCTCCATCAACATTTGCAGTAGGCTCATCACAAAGGAGCACTTCTGGCTGGAGCACCAATGCTCTTGCAAGGGCAATTCTTTTCGTCTCGCCCCCGGAAAGCCCACGGGCGTTATAATCTTTGAAACGTTCCATTCCAACGAGATCAAGGACATCATCGATGCGTCTTTTCTTTTCGCTCTCAGAAATCCCTCGCACGTTTAAGCCGAACTCTATATTTTTCCAGACCGAACCAGTAAACATGATTGGGCTCTGGTCGAGCAGCACCACCCTTTTACGAAAAACGTACAGATATTTTTCGCCATGGCCTACCTTCTGTCCCATGAAATGCATATTGCCTTCACTTGGCAGATCAAGAAAAGACAGTATTTTCAACAGAGTTGTCTTTCCCGCGCCGTTAGGGCCGATAAGAGTGTAAATTTTTCCGGCTGAGACTTCGAGATTCTCAATATCCAACACCGTACGACTACCGTGTAATCTTTTTATATTTTCAAGCTTATACAGTTTCACTTTCCGTCCTTCCTTGAAAAAAGTGGAACAGCATGTTGATCAAAAAGGCGAGACTCATAAGAGTAATGCCAAGAGCAACAGCCAAAACAAACTCCCCTTTATCATATTCAAGCGCCATAGCGGTGGTCATGGTTCTGGTAAATCCTTTGGCATTGCCACCAAGCATCATACTGATTCCGACCTCAGCTATAACCCTTCCAAAAGCGGCAATAACTGCTGCCAAAATACCGTATCTGGCTTCCTTGAAGATAACCTTTGCCATCTGCAGTCTATTTGCACCAAGGGTCAATGCCGTCATACGATAACGGTCATCAATCCTGCTCACCGCCGCAATGGTAAGCGTCATAATCACAGGCACAATCAGGATCACCTGGCCAATAATGATTGCTTTTTGTGTATACAAAAGATCAAGAGAACCAAACAATCCCTTTCTTGAAATAAAAGAATAGACGAGTAAACCTATTACTACGGTGGGTAACGCAAGCAGTGTATTAAGACAGGTAAGTACCAGTCTTTTTCCGGCAAAGTTGGAATAAGCAACCACAAAGCCACCGGGGATACCAACAATTGAAGCAATGAGCGTTGCAAAACAACTCACATTCAAAGAAACGAGTACTATCTCAATCAGCTCTCTGTCAAACGACATAAACAGGACAAAGGCTGAAGCAACACTATCAAAAAGAAGATCCATAATAAGGTAAGTAGGAAAAAGTAGTCATGAAAACGCCAAAAAAAACGGAAGGTGAATAATCACCTCCCGTAGTTTAATTCCTCATGCAGCTCTTTACCAGAAACTATTTTGCATCTGGGTAAAAGAGTTGTTGGTCTTCAAGACGATAAGCTCCGATCATCTTTTGACCTTTTTCGGAAATAATCCAATCAACAAACTGCATTGCAAGATCATTTTGTACATGTGGGTGTTTGGCAGGATTAACCGGAATAATACCATATGGGTTAGCCAGATCAGCGCCACCTTCGGTTAATATGTCCAGATCAACTGCAGGTTTTTTCCCAAATTTAAATTTGATGTAGGTCCCACGATCACTCATGGTATACGCCTGCTTTTCTTCGGCATAGGTAATGGCTTTCCCCATACCCTGACCAATTGAACGGTACCAAGCATCAGAGTCTGCAGGAACCTTTGAAGATACGTCCTTTTTCTTACCTTTTTTCACGATGGTCTGGGTCTTCTCAACGAGATCAACACCGGATTGGCCCCAAAGGAACTGCTCTTTAGTGTGCGTTCCACTGTCATCACCACGGGAAACAAAAGTTGCTTTTGCAGCAGCGATCATGCCGAGTGCTTTACCTGCATCAGACATACCTTTTATTTTTGCCGGATCAGCAGTAGGTCCGAGAATGACAAAGTCATTATGCATAACAGCATATCTTTTGGTACCAAAACCTTCTTCGACAAACTTTTCTTCACGGCCCTTGGCGTGAACAAAGATAACATCAACATTACCATCCTGACCATCACGAATGGCAGCACCGGTACCTTTAGCGATTACCTTTATATCAATACCAGTGTCTTTTTTGAATTCTGGCAAAAGCAGATCCAACAGTCCTGAAGACTGGGTACTGGTTGTGGTAGACATTTTTAAAACTTTTTCTCCAGCCATTGCACCAGATTGCATCCCCACTACAACGCAAAGGGCAGCAACCCACACACTCACTTTTTTCAACATGTACTATTCCTCTTGATTAAAATTGTCTGGAAAAAGCATTTTTCCACAAAGAGACACATCATATCCCTCAAAACTAGCCGCAAGATCCAAAAACGCCTTTTCGTGAAGCAGTCCAATAAAATTTTGAATGCCACGTTCAAAAAACCGTTCTTTCAAGATCAATAAATCAAATCTTTCCCATCTGAGAGGTACAAAACCGAGCCCTAATACCCCCGCAACGGATTGTATTCCTGGTGCAACATCGGCCCGACCAGAAAGAACCTCCAACCCGGCATCAAGATGCCTGGAAACGTCCCTCTGGTAACCGGAAATCTGACTCGCAGAAATCTCAGACTTGGCGATTTCATAATCGAGCAAAAGCCGTGTTCCAGTGCCAAGTGGCCGATTGACCATTTTAACACCTTTGCCCCCAAGAGCAGCCACGCAGGTAATACCTTTGGGATTTCCCTTTTGTACAAGAAGTCCCTGTTGTCTACGACTGAAATTGACAAAAACAGGAGCTTTATCCAACTCTTGATCGGCAAAGTCAAAATTGTACTCTTGATTGTCATCCTGAAGAAGATGACAAACCCCGATATGACACACCCCTCTCCTCAGGCTCTTAAGCCCTCCCATACTGCCCAGATTGGCAAAAAAGCCTAGCATTCCAGGATCTCTCTGATGCAGCAGGGACAAGGTTTGTTGAAACAGTAGATCGTCACTTCCGGCAAGGAGTAAAACCCCCTCATCAGCAAGCCCCCCAAACCCCGGTTTCTTATAATTAATTATATGAGTTTCAAGCCAGTCCTCAACAAGGCGCCTGGGAAAAAGCCACTTGCCTGTTACCTTTGTTGCCGGTAATCCTTTGTCATTGACGAGAGAATAGACCATCTTGTCATTGACATGGAGTAGCTTGGCGACTTCTTTAGTCGTTAAAAATTTATTGCTCTGTAATCCGTTCATTTTTTATCGCGTTCTCCTTTCAACCGTAAACTTGTCAGAAAAATGAGGTAATCTATAGTGATATTTTTTTCCATGCAAAGAGATCTTTGACCCAAAGAACAACCAATACTAACTTTAAATAACACCTCATAGAGGTGGTTTTCTCTTCGAAAGAGATATTACGGCTTTAGCATGGCGCATATTTTTAAGCATCTTTAAAAAAAGATGCTATACTTCTTGTTTTTACAATAAAAACCAAGGTATTATTTATAATTCAAGGTGAAATACGATCCTTGTATAAACGGAACAATAGGAACTTTTTAAACGTTAGGATAAAGGCCTTCACAAAACTTTTTTCTACTCTAAAAATGCTGATACGTACTTCGAAGGTTTCTCCTTGTTCAATATCTGGTGATAATTTTACGTTTCTAGTTGTTACAAACTCCCCCATTTCTAGCTTTTTTGACAGGCTTTCGGGAGTAAGACACTAAATATCAGGACAAAGATTAATTCCGAGAGCTATGACCCCCACTGACTTCCATGAGAACCTCCCTGAAGGGCAATCGAACCCCACGACCCTCAGCCACCAGTCTATCCTGATAAATGTTCTCCAGGTCGCTCTAAAACCTCATCGTTTCCAGGTAAAGATAGAAAACATTCTCGACTATATCATTGAACAAAAAAACCTTAACCTCGGTGATAAAGCGGTCTTTTTCCTCATAGATCAAATGACAGAGACAATGACGCTGAAAATTACCAATCGGCTGACATCTCATAAAGACATGCCCTGCGGCGATCACCCAGTTGGAATATGTCACTGCGGACAGGTAGCACAAAGTGGTAAAGCACAATATTTTTCAGCTCCTCCACCCCTGCACGATTTTTCAAGTAACCCAAAACCTTTTCCAGGAACATACTGTATTCCCATTAAAAAGACTGGTACCCCCATTGCTATACTGTCTATTTATGTCTCTAATCGGCAACCACCCACCGATGAGGTGAAAACTCTTCTCGGAGCAATTGCCAACATTTTTGCGGTCATCATCGAGAGCCAGCAAATGGACCAGCAACTGATTAAACTGGTCAATGATTTGCGCTCTTCAGTCATCAATCTACGTCAAGAAAAAAAGTTCTCAGAATCTATTATTCAGGGGCTTAAATACGGA
This sequence comes from Desulforhopalus sp., assembly GCA_047622095.1. Classification (GTDB taxonomy): domain Bacteria; phylum Desulfobacterota; class Desulfobulbia; order Desulfobulbales; family Desulfocapsaceae; genus Desulforhopalus_A. Next base: position 2,580 of record JBLHNU010000004.1, on the reverse strand, counting down.
CTGATTGTAGCGGACCTTGATGGTAAAATTAGAAAGAGTAATTCTGCTGCAGAAACTATTTTAAAATCCTTTTGCGACCATCTCGACGACAAATATTTGGCTGAGGTTTTTACTCCAGAATCTGCTGCAGAACTTTTGAAGGTACTACCAGTAGGTGCTGAACAGCTTGACCGGGAAATTTCTGTGTTCAATCAGGAAGGAGACAAAAAAATCATAGGTTATTCCAATGTCAGCCAGGAAGACGCAAGAGATAACCGGGTTGGTGTCATCATCTCCATGGCAGATGTATCGGAGCTCAAATATGTTCGTAAAGAGATGGAAAAAATGAACAGGTTGTCAACGGTTGCTGAAATGGCCTCCGCCGTTGCACATGAAGTCCGTAACCCACTTGCGGGAATAAAAATCATGGCCCAGTCCATTGAAGAGGAGGCTGGAGGGAACAGCGATCAACTGGAGTGCTCCAGAAGAATTGTTCGTCAGGTTGACCGCCTCAACATCCTTTTGAGTGATTTCTTTTCCTACGCAAGACCTGCGGAGCCAAACAAGCGTCCAACAGCCCTTACCACCATCCTGGATGAAACAAAACCATTGATTAACAGCCGACTTCTTAAAAGTAACATCACTTTGAATGAGGATATGGCGGATCGACTCCCTCCAATAATCGCTGACTCTCATCAAGTACAGCAGGTTTTCCTTAACCTGTTTCTTAATGCCATTGATGCAATCTATCAGCAGGGAGATATCACGATCACCGCAAAAGTCATTGGAATGGAAGAGTTGCAGGGCTACAAAAAACTTCACCCTGGCCTCCTCGCTGATGTTCCCTACGTGGTAGTCCAATTCATCGACAACGGCTCTGGCATGCTCCCGGGTGTTACTGAACAAGTATTTGAACCTTTTTTTACAACAAAAACATCAGGGGCAGGACTTGGTCTATCTATCGTATATCGCACCCTTAAGGAAAACGATGCTGAGATTTTCATTGAAAGTAAAGAGGGCGAAGGAACAACGTTCACAATTTTTTTCCGGGCGGCGGTGTAAATGAGCAGTGTACTCATTGTCGATGATCATGAAGATCTGCGTTATTCCCTTGCGAAGGTCGTACAAAAGCAGGGTTACAGGGTTACCACAGCAGCATCTGGTAAACACGCCATTGAAGTCCTCCAGTCCACAGTAATAGACCTCGTCTTTCTCGACATTGGACTCCCCGATGTGAACGGAATTCAACTCATTCCAACCATCCAGGAGATTAACAACGAAGTCGAGATTGTCATTCTCACCGGCCTCAATGACGCTAAAACCGCTGTGGATGCATTGCGTGCAGGAGCCCTGGATTACATTGTTAAACCTTTTGACCTTCTTGAGTTCAAATCTATTCTCAATAGAATTATCCAGGCCAGAACGAGTAGAAAAAAGGAAGACCTGGAACTACCAACCATCGGTCTTGACACAATCATCGGTCAAAGCCCGCCAATGCAGAAGGTTAAACAAGCGATACTAACCGCCGCCGCAGTCGATTCTGCAGTCCTTATTTCTGGCGAGACAGGTACCGGCAAAGAACTTGTCGCCAGAGCAATCCACGAGAGTAGGCCTGGCCAGAATAGTGTTTTTGTAAAAATTGACTGCGGTACCCTATCTAGTGCTCTTATGGAATCTGAGCTTTTTGGCCACGAGAAAGGTGCATTCACCGATGCAAGTCGAGATAAACAGGGACTGATCGAGATAGCTGCAGGAGGCACATTATTCTTAGATGAAATAGGCAACCTGCCAATAGATCTACAGCCTAAGCTATTACGCCTTATCGAGGAGTCAATCTTCAGACGTGTTGGAGGGGTAAAAGACATTAGTGTCAACATCCGCATCATTGCTGCAACCAACGCAGATTTACTCGAAAACATTGACAACTCAACCTTCAGGGAAGACCTCTACTACCGCCTTAATGTCATACCAATTCCACTCCCGCCTTTAAGGGATCGTGGTGATGATATCATCTTGCTTGCCGAACATTTTTTACAACAGTTCGCAGCAGAACTAAAACGTCCCGTTCAAGGCTTCACACATGACGGCACCCAAAAACTACAACAACATGATTGGGACGGAAATATTCGTGAATTACGTAACACGATTGAACGAGAGGTCATTTTCAACAATTCACGCTGGGCAAATATGGCAAACCTTACAACATGTCAGTCAGAAAAAGCATCTGATAAATTAGCCCCACTGGTCAGTCTCAAAGAAATGGAACGGAACTACATCAAACAGGTACTCGCTCGGGTAAATAATAATAAATCCAAGGCCGCCCGCATTCTGAAGATTTCCAGAACGACACTCAGAGATAAGCTATAGGAGCTTGTCCGAGAATAGGAATTTGGGTCAAAATCGAGAAATTCTCACAAAATAAGCACAGCCATATAATGGATATCGGAATCTTCGCTTACCTGCGAGCATTATTTTTTTGGAATTCCGAAGAGTTTGGGCGAAATAAAGTGGACCCCTTGGTCAAGACAAAAATGTACTGAGTTTAAGTTACACATTCATCTTCAAATACAGCTGGTCGACGCTGCCCCGTTTTAGCCTCTT